>JBGCFC010000058.1:0-5534 GCA_045106715.1 Sandaracinaceae bacterium | reverse complement strand
CCTGATGCCCGTTGCTCACGGGAAGGTGGGGCGCTGGGAACCGGGCGGGCCCTGGGGAACGAAGCCGAAGTAGGCCGTTCGGCCGCTGTCGTTCGGCGCCGTCTCAGGGTCTGCCGTCGAGGTCGTGTCCGCCAAGGTGGTGGATAACCATCGGTCCGTGGTGGGATCGGTCCGTGGTGCGATCGGTCCGTTGTGGGGTCTGGCCCTGGCTGACCTGCCGGCGTTGTCGACCGCGAAGCTCGCCGTTCGGCGCTTGTCACCGCCCTTCCGGCACCCCGAGCGCGCCCTCACCGAAACGAGATCGGGAGCGCGACGAGCCCGCGATGGGTCGCGCTGCGCCGGTACTCGAGAGGGCCTTCGGCCACGATCTCCGTCGCGACGCTGGCGATCTGCTCTACGGCGAGTCGGGTCTCGAGCCGCGTGAGCGCTGCGCCGAGGCAGACGTGCATGCCCGCCCCGAAGCCGAGCTGCTGCCGCAGGTTGTCTCGGTCGATGTCGAACCGATCGGCGTCCGGGAAGACCGCAGGGTCGCGGTTGGCACCGGCGACCGAGAGCATCACGCGGTCTCCGGCGGCGATCGTTCGGCCAGCCATGTCCAGAGGCTCGGACGCGACGCGATCGACCATGAGCACGGAGGGGTCGTGGCGCAGGGTCTCCTCGACGAGGGCGGCCGCCGCTGCAGGCTCGTCGCGCACACGACGGAGCAGGCCCGGATCGCGAGACAAAGCCAACACGATGTTGCCCAGCAGGTTGGTGGTCGTCTCGTGCCCGGCGATCAGGAACTGCATGGCGGTGTGCACGATCTCGTCCTCGGTGAGGCCGCCTCCTTCGTCTTGCGCGGCCAGCAGCGACGCCAGCAGGTCGTCGCCTCCCGGCTCGCGCGAGCGGATTCGCTCCCGCAAGAAAGGCTTGATCTCCCCGACCGCGGTCAGCGCAGCGCCGACGACTTCCCGGGACGGCTTGTGCTGAACGACGAACGCCGCGATGGCGTTGGACCACTCGCGGAACGCGCGGTGCTCGTGGGCGGGAATGCCGAAGAGCCGCGCGATGACGCGCAACGGGAACGGGTAGGCGAACCGGGCGACAAAGTCACCCTCCCGAAAACCCAGCAGCTCCGCGCAATCCTCGCGAGCGCCATCCTCGAGCGCCGCGACGGAGCGAGGGGTGAACGCCTTCGCCACCAGCAAGCGCATGCGGCGATGCCGCGGCGGATCCATGAGGAAGAGTTGGTCGCGCAAGACCTCGAGGATCGGCGCCAGGGGCCCCTTCGCCGGCCCGCGTCCGGCGACCTCGCTGGAGAGCCTCCGGTCGCGCAGCCCCGCACGAACCCGCGCGTGGTCGACGACCACCCACGCGTCGACTTCGGGCCGGAACGCCACGCCGCCGGCTTCCCGGACCTCTTCCCAGACGACGGTTGGATTCTCGAACACGACAGCTCCTCTCTTCGGTAGTTCTCTGGGGCTTCAACGCCGAGTCGGAGGGCTTGAAGGGCGCGGCCCGCAACCCCTACGCGCCAGCGACTCGATGGGTTCGACGCGCGCCTTCGATGCGGCGGCTCACCACCGAGACGCCCCCTCGGCGGAGCATCCGCGGGCTCCCTCGAACGCGCCGATTCGGGCCGCGACCCCGCGCTGAGGCGGACGGGCCAGCACCGCTCCGACCGGACACGCGTGACAGAACGGGTCGGATGGGGCCCGCGCCGTCGACTCCGGCGGCCCTGCCGCAGCACCTGGCAGTCGGGCGGTTCGAGGGTCAGGCGGCCAGCCTGGCGCGGCCGAGAGAGTCGACGTTCGATGGCCACCGACATGCCGTCTGCTCCGAGGAGCACGCATTCGGGGTTCACGCCTCCGCGGAGCATGTGTTCTCCGATGACCACGGCACCCCCGGGGCGGCGTATGATCGCGCCGCCATGTGGAGCGACCGCACACCCCTCGAGACCGTCGCGGCCGTGCAAACGGCCTCGTGCCCCGTGACCGATGACGCCTACACGTCGTTCGTCGCCGCCGTCACGGCACGCGCAAAGCCACCCTTCTCGGGCCCCGATCCCGCGTGCTCCGTGCCGCGGTTCGGCACGAGACCGGACGCTGTCCTGCTGCGCCGGGAGAAGGACCGGCTGGTGGTCCGCGGCACCGAGCGCGAGCCGGACGTCGCGAACGCCACGCTCCACACGTTCCTCGACGCGGTCGGGACGGACGCGGCCGCCGACGCGGGGCTCACGCTCGAGGTCTCGCCCGCGGAGTACCCGATCCCGGTGGGCCAACGACGGCGCTGGATGGTGCTGCCCCACGCCGGCGAGCTCGAGCCGCGCTACCGCGCGCACGTCACGGTCGACGGCACGCCGAAGGTCATCGACGAGGGGTGGGCGACGCCGCCGACGCCGCTGCCCTGCATGGACGGCCACGAAGTGCGCATGCGCGTGTGGGATCCACCCGAGCCGGACGCGGCCGAACTCATCGGCGCGGCGATCGCGAACCTGCGGAGGGCCGGCCCCGAGCTCCTCGCGGCGGCGACCGAGCCCATCTACCAGTACTACCTGTACATCGCCGGATCCGTCTCCGACGAGGCCTTCGAGTGCGGCATCCCCCGGATCGAGCGCCCCGCCGACGTCTGGAAGCACGTGCAGCTCGGCCGCTACCCCGGCGTGTCCGCGTCCCTCGACGATGCGGGAGGCTACCTGCACGCGGGCGTCGCCTACGTGACGTTCGAGTGCGAGTGCGACTGGGAGCGGGAGCACGGCCTCGCCCTGGTGTTCATCGACGGAAACCGCCTCGGCCGCGTGAGCTCGTACGACGGCCACCCCACCTGGGCGCACGCGTACGCGGACCCGTCGATGCTCGATCTTGTCTATCGCCCGCGGGGCTAGCGCGCGTCTCGCGGGCCGCCCCGCCGGCGTGGGCGTAGGTCCCCCATGGGGCAAACGGCCGCCCCAACGGCACTCGCTCGGGGCGCCGGAGTGGCCGGGTCCGCTCCGCCCTTGAAGCCGTAGGGGGGTTCGGGTTCACAGAGAAGCCGCCGACCTGAAGGTCGTTCAGAAGCAGCTCGGCCACGCCGGCGATGACCGCGCGCGACGTCCACGCGAGCAGGGCACGACGCGGGTGACAGTGAGGGCTGTTGGGCCATCGGCCACCTTCGACGCGCGACGCGCCCGTCGCGGGTCAGTCCGCGAGCGGGGGCGCGAACGGGCTCAGCCGGCTTCGCGGCACGCGCCGGAATGGCCGAGCGCACACGCGCGCCGGAAAAGGACAGCCGCCCGCTCAGTGTCCTCGGTTCCGGCAAGTCCGTCCCGGAGGTAGACAGCGCTGTTGTTGCAGCAGTCCATGTTGTCGAGCGTGCATCCGCGCTCGAACTGCGCGAGCGCACTGGCGGGGTTCTCCGGCACGTCGTCGGCCCCCTGATGAAGCATCATGCCGGCGTCGAGGCAGCCCAGCGGGTCGTCCGCCTCGCACGCTTGCGTGAACCGCCCGATCGCCTGGCCGGGCTCCGCATCCACGCCACGTCCGTCACGAAGCAGCCGGCCCGCCATGCGGCAGCCGACCCTCGAGCCGAACTGGCAAGCCCGCTCGTAGGCCATGAAGGCGAACGCCGGGTCTGCCTCTGGACGGTCTTCTCCGCGCAGCGCCAGGGAGGCGATGTTGGTGCAGGCAATGCCGTTCTCCGCGTCGCATGCACTCTGGAAGAGCGTGCTCGCGCGGGCGATGTCTCGCTCAACCCCGTCGCCGTCCCGGTAGGCCTCGCCCACCCTCTCACACGCCTCGACGTCCTCCATGTCGCAGGCTCGCTGCCAGAGAGCCACCGCCCCCGCCGCGTCTGTTTCGGTGCCCCGTCCATTGGAGAGAAACACCCCAGCGTTGATGCAGGACGAACTGTCGCGAAGCTCACAACCGCGCCGGTACGCGCGAAGCCCCGCCGGGAGGTCGATCTCGCGGCCGCGTCCGTGCTCGTAGGAGACCCCCGCATAGAAGCACGCGACGCGGGAGCCGCGGGCGCAGGCGCCTTCGGTGAGCTGATTCAAGCGCGGCCAGTCCACGGGCTCCCCGTCGTGCAGGCGCTCGGTCGCGAGGTTGCACGCAACGACGCTGCCCTCCTCACACACGGACTCGAGCCCCGCGAGATCTTCCGGCAGGCCACACTGCATGAAGGTGCTCGACGTGTTGCTCGAGCCTCGATACTCCCCGGAGCAATGCTCGAACTGACGCCGTCCGCGGAACGAGAAGCGCCCTCCGCCCTCGTCGGTGACCTCCACGTCGGTCAGCTCCTCCCTCGAGGCGATCGTCGCCGCGACCTCCTCCAACGAAGGACCGAAGAGGCCGCTCAGCGAACTGAGCTGCAGCGCGCCGGAGAAAAGCACCATGAGCGCGCCGCCCGCGGCCACGAGCCCGGCGAGCGCGCCCGTCTTGAATCGGCGCTTCCGGAGGGAGCTGACCCCGGCGACCATCGCCAAGAGCACCGCAAAGCCGCCGGCGCCGAGCTTCACGTAGTCGAGGCCGTTGATGGAGAACGAAAAAGCCGCGCCCGCCAACAGCGATGCGACCGCACTCCCCAGCAGGCCACGGCCGCTGGTCTCTCTTCCGGTTGGAAGCTCGTAGTCTTCCAGGTCCCCGTCGCTCATCGTGGCTCCCTCGGTGGGATCATGTGTCGAGGAGCGGCTCCCGCGTCAAGCGTCCGTTCGCGACGCACCGGCGCCTCCCGCAGCTTTGACAATGCGAGGCGATGCCATCGTGAGCCCACGCCGTCGCCGCTCCCGGTATCCAGACGGCAAACGTGCGCTTCGAGGAGAGCATCGGTCGTCACGCCGCGCTCGTGCTAGCAGGCAGGCGCGCTGGGATCGACTGACGATCGGCTACGTGTCGCTCGACCAGACATGGCAGGCGACTCTTTCTCGGGCTCGGCCGCTGTGAGGCGCACGGCCCACCCCACGGAGGCCCCATGCGGATCGCCATTGTCTCTCAGAAGCCCGAGCTTGGCGGCGCGCGCCTCGGCCTCGCCGAAGCTGATTCGGCTCCAGCGGGGGGCGCGGTTCTCGGACCTCGATGTGCGTCAGCTGACGCAACACGAGGCCTTCGTGCACGTCGCGCGATCGATCGGTCCGATGTGCTCGAAAGTCTGCCCAGCAGGCCACGGCCCCAATCGGCGGCCGCGCGATCGATCGGTCCGATGTGCTCGAAAGTCTGCCCAGCAGGCCACGGCCCCAATCGGATCGATCGGTCCGATGTGCTCGAAAGTCTGCCCAGCAGGCCACTGCCCCAACCGGCGGCCGCCGGCGGCTCCGCCGCCACTTTCGCCGATCGACCGCCGTAACCCATTGAAATGACTCACCCGGTTCAATCCGTCCGATGTGCTCGAAAGTCTGCCCAGCCGACAAGTCTGCCCAGCCGATGACAAGTCTGCCCAGTCGATGTGCTCGAAACTCTGCCCAGCAAGCCACCGCCCCAACCGGCGGCCGCCGGCGGCTCCGCCGCCACTTTCGCCGATCGGCCGCCGTAACCCATTGAAATGACTCACCCGCAAGTCCGGCACGCCGTGTGTACTTCGTG
>JBGCFC010000057.1:0-50243 GCA_045106715.1 Sandaracinaceae bacterium | reverse complement strand
TCTAGTGGTTGGCGCTGGAACAGGAACTCGAGACGCTCGGTGCGTCGGGCGGCGACGTGCGTGAGGCCGAGCTGGCGACCACCGAGAAGCGCCTGCTCCAGGTCGAGCGCAAAGCCGTGCAGGAGGCGGCCAAGAGCGGGCTGATCGACGACGGCGTGGCCAAGGAGCTGCTCGAGGAGATCGCGGTGCGCATGCATCACGACGAGCACCCACCGGAGGCGGCCTCGGCAGGCGCGCCCGATCCGGATGCGTCGGAGCCGGATGCGTCGGAGCCGGATTCGTCGGAGCCGGATTCGTCGGATCTTGATTCGCCCGGGCCGGACGCCTGAGCGCGCTCGACTAGCGAGCCAAGTCGTAGGGTCCGCCGCGTGAGAGCGCGCGCTGGTAAGCCGGGCGCGCATGGATCCGCTCGACGAACGCGCGGAGTCTTCGGTGGCGCTCGAGCCCACCGCGTGCGGCCGCGGCGTCGAGCGGGAAGCTGAGCTGGATGTCGGCGGCGGTCAGGGCATCACCGCAGAAGAAGGGCCGATCACCGAGCTCGCTCTCCAAGAAGTCCAGGTGCGCGCGGATCTCCTTGTCCGTGAACACGTCGTCGACCTTCTTGACGATTCCCTTGGCGATGAGCCTCACGAAGAAGGGCATCGGCGCGCTCTTCACCTTGGACAGGATCAGCTTCATCACGAGCGGCGGCATCATCGACCCCTCCGCCCAGTGCAGGAAGAAGCGATGTCGGCGCGCCTCCGCGGTGCCCGGCGGCGGCGTGAGCCGGCCGTCCGCGAAGGTCTCCACCAGGTGCTCGAGGATGGCGCCCGACTCCGCCAATACGATCTCGCTGCCGTCGTCCTCGGTGAGCACCACCACGGGGGCCTTGCCGAGCGGGTGCACGGCCCGGAGTGAGGCCGGCGCGCGCCAGGTCTTGGGGTTCCGGCGGTGCTGCTCGATCGCGTACGGCTGCTCGAGTTCTTCCAGCAGCCACAGCACCCGCTGCGAGCGCGAGTGGTCGAGATGGTGCACGGTGACGGCGGTCATCGCGGCTACATGCCACGAAGGACGCGCCGGGTCCGGTCGGCGGATATACTCCGGGTGTGAAGCACCTCATCATCGGCCTCGTCGCGCTCGTCGCGTGCTCTGGGTGCTACGCCTCGTACGTGGCGGACGGAGACGGGCCACCGCCACGCCCCCGCGATTGCATCGCGCTTCGTGACCAGGGGATCGTGGACGCGCTGAGCGAAGACAGCGAGCGTTGGGTCCGCCCGGACGCGGACGAAGGGGGCTGCTTCGAGGCGGGCGGGGACTCCGTGTTTCGAGAAGAGTTCGTTTTCTGCAACAGCGGACCGGCCGTTCGTTACGAGGTGCTGCTGGACGGGCAGGAGGGCGACCCCGCTTTGTCGCTCGGCGACCCGTACCTGGTCGTCTACGAAGGCGGCGGCGTCCCGGCGGAGACCACGATGTGCATCGGCGGCAACGACGACGACGGCGTCGGACGGGACGCGCGCTTCGAGCTCGTCGTGCCCGAGGACGGCGTGATCACCGTGGTTGCCACCAGCTTCGTCGAGGAGACGGGGACGTTCCAGCTCCGGCTGCGACCTCGATGAGCGGTGAGTGAGCCCGCCGACGACGAGCCCGAAGGCGATGGCTCGAACGAAGACCCGGCGTACGCGCACACCCTCGCGGGACAGATGTCGTCCGATCCGGCACTGGCGCCGACCGTCAGCGGGCCCACGTCGTTGCGCCCGGCGACCGACTACACCGACCACCTGACCGGCGAGCACGGCGGGCGCTACGAGCGGCGGGAGGAGCTCGGGCGGGGCGCCATGGGGCGCGTGGTTTCGGTCTACGACGCGCACCTCGACCGTGAGGTGGCGCTGAAGGAGCTGCTGCTCCAGGGGAGCGGCTCGTCGGCCAGCGCGAGCCTCGGCATCGTGGCTCGGTTCCTCCGTGAGGCGCGTATCACCGCACGCCTCGAACACCCGGGCATCGTGCCCGTGCACGAGTTGGGACGTCGATCCGACGGTTCGCTCTACTACACGATGAAGCACGTGCGCGGCCGCTCGATCGGCAAGGCGCTCGCCGAGGCGCGTACGATCGAAGGCCGCCTCAAGCTGCTCGATCACTTCCGCAGTGTCTGCGACGCCGTTGCGTATGCGCACTCGAGGGGGGTGGTGCACCGGGACCTCAAGCCCGAGAACGTGATGGTCGGGGAGTTCGGCGAGACGCTGGTCGTAGACTGGGGGCTGGCCAAGCTCCGGGGCGAGGAAGATCTCCGTGGCCGAGAGCTGGAGGCGCGTGTCCACACACTGCGTGACCAGGGGGCCGCGAGCACCATCGACGGACACGCGATCGGGACGCCGGCGTACATGAGCCCCGAGCAGGCGCGCGGCGAGGTCGAGTCCATCGACGCGCGCAGCGACGTCTACAGCCTGGGCGCGATGTTGTTCGAGATCCTCACCGGGCGACCGCCCCACGCCGGCGGCTCGGCGGTCGAGGTCCTGAAGAAGGTGCTCGAGGAGCGTGTGCCGCGCGTGCACGAGATCGCCCCCGACGCGCCGCCCGAGCTCGCCGCGGTGGCCGACCGCGCGCTGCTCCCCGACAAGTCCTCCCGCTACGCGACGGCCGAGCAGCTGGGGCAGGAGATCGACGCGTTCCGCGAAGGGCGGCTCGTCTTCGCCTACGAGTATTCGTCCTTCGAGCTGGTCAAGCGGTTCGTGAAAGAGCGCCGGGCGGCGTCTTCGGCGGCGCTGCTCGTCTTGCTCGCGATCCTCGGCTCTTCGGCGTTCGCCTACCGGAGCTACCGCGCGGAGGTCGACGCGCGCGCACTCGCGGAGACGCGCCGGGTGGACGCGTTGGAGCAACGGGACGCGGCACTCGAGGCGGAGCGCGCGGCAGAGGCGGCCCTGTCGGTGGCGCTCGTCGATCGCGCGGAGGTTGCGCTCGACGTGGGGGACCCGGCGTCGGCGGCGGTCTACGCGGCGGGGGCGCTCGCGCGCGCAGGGACCCGTGAAGAAGATCGCGCGGCGCGCATCCGCCTGGCGCGTGCGTTCAGCGTGTATCTCGACGCGACGGACCGGCGCCGCTACCGGCTCGCGCGAACGGTCGAAGGCGCGAGCTCGCTGGGGGAACTCGGCCCGGACGGATACACGCTCGTCTACCCCGCGGGTCGCGACCTGGCCGTGATGGATCTGCGTGACGGTTCGCGCCGGGTGCTGGCCGACGTCGGCGCCGAGGTGCTGGGGTTCGCGATGCCCGACCAGGTCGTGTTGGCGACCGAGCCCCCTTCGATCGTGCGGCTCGAAGACGGGACGGCGGTGCGGCAGCTGCGTCCCGGATTGACCGACGCCGACAGCTCGGAGGGGCGGCTGGCGCTCGTCGACACCGACGGTCGGATCACGGTCTCGAATGTCTCCGACGGAGCGCCGCTAGCCACGTTCGAGACCGGTGAGCGCGGTCGCGCGGGGGTGCGCTGGGTCGCCGGCTCGCTGGTCTCGCATCATGCGTCGAGTTCCGAACTCCACACACAGCCCTGGCCCAGCGGACCCGCACAGAGGCTTGCGCTTTCGAGCCAGCCGCTGGCGCTGGCCGTCTCTGAGGCAGGGCGCCTCGCCGTGGGATTGGCCGACGCAGCGTTTCTCGTATCCACCTCGCAAACGCCGGAGGCGGTGCGGGCCAGCGGTTGGGTCACCGACGTGGCGTGGCTCGGAGAGCGGGTCGTCGTCGCGGCGGAGGCGGACGAGACCCTGGTGCTCCGCAACGTCGATCCAGGTCGCAACGCGGCGGCGCGCCATGTCGTCGGCACCCTGCACACGGGGCCGTCCCATCATCAGCGTGTGGCCGTCGGGGCGCGGTACGTGGTGGCCCTCCCGGAGCCGGACGAGAACCGGTTGGTGGCCGCGCGCGTGTTCGAGCGAGTGGCGGATTCACGTCGCCGGACCCGGCCGTTTCTCGAGAGCGTTCAGGACGTGCTTCACGACCGCGACCGCCGGCGTTTGGTCGTCGCGACGTTGCGCGGGCTGAGTGTCCTGCCGCTCACACCGCGCGGGTTCGGTACGGCGCGCAGATTTGCCTCGCTTCCGGAAGGACACGGGCCCCCGGTCTCACTCGCGCTGTGCGCGGACGGAGCCGTGGCGGTGGCGACGGCATCCGGGTCGCTGTGGGTGCGGGAGCCGGACGGCGCGCTCCGCACCTGGCTCGAGCCGTCCGACCGGGCGGTGCTCCGGCACCTGGTGTTCGACCCGCGGGGCGATGTTCTCTACGCCGCGGGGGACGATGGAGTGCGGCAGTTCGAACGCACGAGCGGGCGTGCCATGCCGGGGCTGGACGAGACGACCCCCGTACGCGCGCTGGCCCTCTCCTCCGATGGAAGCCGTCTGGCGGTGGGGGAGCACTCCGGCGAGGTGCGGGTGTTGGGCCTCCCCGGGGGCGAGCTGCTCTACACGACGCGCATCGACACAGGGGTTTCCGCGGTCGCGTTCTCTCCGGACGGACAGCGTCTGGCCGTGGGGGACGAGCTCGGGCGCATCTCGGTGCGGCTCGCGGCCGACGGCGCTCAGGAAGTCGACATCCCGCTTCACGAGGACCGCGTGCGGCGCGTCGTTTGGACGCCGGACAGCCTGCGACTCGTGAGCTCGGGTGATGACCGCGCGGTGCGGATCGTGTCTCGTGATGGAGAGCGGTTCGGTCGCATTCTGCGCACGCGCTCGCTCCCGGAGGCGCTCCAGCTCTCGAGCGACGGCCGCGACCTCTACTTCCATGACGGCATCGATCTGCTCCGCGTCGATCTGCGGCCCTCGCTGGACGACCAGACGCCGGACGCCCGCCTCCAAGATGCGGAACAGAGGGCGGGTCTCACCCTCCGAGGCACCGAGCTGACCGTCGAGTAGATCCCCCGCGGCGGACGTGGCGGGACGCAGCTGCAATTGCAGCCCAAGGATCGATCACCGACCGCCTCCAATCTGCCGAGGCGCGTCTGAGACCCCCGAGGCCGCGCTGAACAGAGCAACACACGTGCGCGGCGACCGTCGCGCACGCTAGGCGGCGGTGCGTCCGAGAGGTGCGTTGTCGACCGATGGAGGAGCCATGCGTCGATACGAAGCAGCGGCCGCGACGGCGGCGTGCATCTGGTTGGTGACGACGAGCGCCGGTGCACAAGCGTGCATTGCGCCGTCGACCGAGACTCGCCTCACCACGTGCACCGAACGCGCCCGCGCGTCCGGGGAGCGTCGAGGCCCGCGCGTGCGATCGGAGTCGACCGCGCCCCGGACCGCGCCGATGCCCGACCTGTTCACGCTCGAGCAGCGCTCCCCGTTCGCGGAGTCCGGTGCGCGCCGCCAGGTCGCGCTGCTCGAGCGGGAGCGGGACGTGCTTCGCCGGATGCTCTCGCGGCAGACCCGGGGAGACCAGCACGCGGATGTGCTGGACCGGATGGCGATGACGCTCGAGGAGCTGATTCAGGCCCGCCGTGCGCGCGCAGGGTCGCTGGAAGAAGCGGTTTTTCAGGCGCGCCGACGTCACCCGGCGCGGGCGCGGGCGCTGCTCGCCGAGCAGCAGGCCGAGCAGCGCGCGCTGGCCGCGCATCGCACCGAGCTGATCGAGACGCTGGCGATCCGGATCCGTGACCACGCCGATCACCGCGGGACCGACCAGACGCTGTTCGCGCTGGCCTTCTACCTCGAGGAAATCGTGCAGCACGACCGCGCGCGCCAGGTGTACCTCCGCATCGTCCGCGACCATCCCGACTCCGACCGCGTCCCGCATGCGTACCTCGCCTTCGCCGAGCACGCGTTCGCGAGCGGCGAGCTGACACGAGCACGCGACTTCTACGAGCGGGTGCTGACCATCGAGGCATCGCGGAACCCGGTGTACGGCTACGCGCTCTACAAGCTCGCATGGGTGCACCAGAACCTCGGTGATTCACGCGCCGCGCTCCAGTCCTTCGTCCGCGTGCTCGAGTACACACGCGAATACCCGGACCGCGCGTCGTCGACGAGCCTCGCCCGACAGGTCCGCCGCGAGCTCGTCTTGCCCTATGCGAGCGTCGGCCGGCCCGACCGTGCGCTCGCGTTTTTTCGCCGGATCGCCTGCCCGACGGGGTCGACCCCCGCGTGCATTGCGGAAGCGCGCGGCATCTTCGACTCCCTGGGCACGCACTATCAAGGCCAGGGGCAGTGGGCAGACGTGATCTCCACACGCCAGCGATCGATGCGCGAAGAGCCCGACTCGGCTCGGGTCTGTGATTGGCAGCTCGATGTGTTCGAGGCGTCGCTCGCATCCCGCCCGCCCGCCGAGCAGTTGGCCGAGGCGCGGCGCACGCTCGCGCTGCGCGCGATGTTCGTCGAGGCCCATCCCGAGCACGCCGACGAATGCAGCGGCCGGGTGGCCGAGGGCGTGCTCCTGCTCGCGACCGCGTGGCACCGGGAGGCGCTCGGGTCGGATGACGCGCCGGGGACCCGTTCGAGCGAGACCATGGGCCGGGCGGGGGCGCTCTACGCGTCGATCGAGTCCGAGCTGCCCCCGCTGGGCACCGTGACGATGCCCAGCGTCCTGGCCGCCGACCGACCGACGCCGGCCCAGCTGGCTGCGTGGCGTGGCGACCTCGCCTACGAGCAGGAGCGCTGGGATGTCTGCGCGTCGGCGTATTCGCGCGCGCTCGACGGAACGACCGACGCGCAGCTCGCCGCCGATGCGGCGTACCGCGCGGTGCTCTGTTTCGACCGGCAACTCGGCGAACGCGCCCCGCTCGCCCGGAGTGAATCGACGGACACGCGCGCGCTCACCGACGACGAGTCTCGCATGGTGCGCGCGTTCCAGCGGTTCACCTGCGTCGCGCCCGACGACGAGGACCAACCTGTCGTGCTCTACCGTTGGGCGCAGGTGCTCTACGGCGCGAACCGCTTCGACGAGGCGGCCGTGCTCTACCGGCGCGTGGCGCTCGAGCACCCTCGGTCCGAGGTCGGGGAGTTCGCGGCGAACCTGTACCTCGACTCGCTGAACGCGATGATCCAGCTGCGCGATCGTGAGAGCTGCGAGCCGGTGTTGCGCGCCGCGCTCGATCCGCTGCGGGAGCGCTATGCGTGCGAGGACGCGCCCGACCTGTGCGGGGTGCTGACCGGTCTCACGTGCACGCTCGCGGGGCGGGAGGCGGAGGCCCTGAGCCGGGCCGGTCAGGACGCCGCGGCCGGCCGTGGTTTGCTCGCGATGTTGCGGGAGCACGGCGACGCCTGTCCGACCCGGGATCGCCTGCTCTTCAACGCGGCGAGCTACTTCGAGAGAGCCAACCTGGTGGGCCGCGCCATCCGTGTGCGGGCGGTGCTGATCGAGCAGTACCCGGACGGTGCCCTCGCGGCGCGGGCGCTGCACGCCAACGCGCTCAGCTACCACGCCATCGCGCTCTACGAGCAGGCGGCAGACCACTACGAGCGCTACGCCGCGATGGCCGGCCGCTGCACCTCGGAGGCCGGCCTGACCGCGTGTCCAGACGGAGCCGAGGGGCTGCGCGACGCGGTGCTGTTCCGGCTCAGCCTCGGCCAGACCGAAGCCGCGCAGGCGGATGTACGCCGTCTCGAGCGAGCCCACCGGGGTACCCACCCGACGCTGGTCGCGGAGGCGGTGTTCGCGATGGGGCGCGTCGCCCCCGTGGCCGACGACGCGGCGGCGCAGGCCCGGCACTACCGAGGGTTCCTCCGGCGCTTTGGCGAACAGGCCACCCCGTCGCAGCGGGCTCAGGCGTTGCTCATCGTCGGGCGTGGGCATCTTTCGGCGGGCCAGCGTCCGCGCGCCCTCGAGACCTTCCGGGAGGTGGTGGCGCTGCGCGAGTCCGGTGAAGCGTCGCTCTCGTCTCGGCCCGAAGGTGAGGCCGCGCGCGAGCGGGTGCTGCTTCGCGACGCTGTCTCTGAGGCCCACTTCGAGTTGGCCGAGGCGCTCCGAGAACGCTACGACGCGCTCGCGTTTCCGAGCCTCCGCGGCAGCGCGTCGGTCGACCGCGTGAACCGTTGGGCGAGCGAGGCGCTGCGCCCGTGGGTCCTCGAGAAGATGGCCCTGCTCGAGGACGCCGCGGCCGCTTACCGAGAGGTTGGCCGGCTCGGGATGCCGCGTTGGCAGATCGCCGCCGCTTCGCGTCAGGGCGACATGGTCATGGATTTGGTGGAGCAGGTCCGGGAGTCTCCGGTGCCCACCTCCATCGCACGTGACCCCGAGCTGCTGCAGGCCTACCTCGACGCGCTCGACGACGTCGCGGCGCCCTACGAGGCGGTGGCGATCGCCGGCTACGAGCGCTGCTTGCAGACCGCGACCCGGGCGCGCTGGTTCGACGCCCGCTCCCGGCGCTGCGAGGAGGCCTTGCACGAGCTCGACTCCGCCCGCTTTCCCATGGCGTCGGAACTTCGTGGCGCGCCGACGTACCGTCCCGCTTCAGCCGCGCCGCCGGCGGCCGTTTCGCTCTGAGGACATGCCCCGCGGCGCCACGCCCGACCTCCATCCCCGATGATCTCGCATCTCCCCCTCCTCGAACTCCCCTCGGACGAGGTCTCGCCTGGGCGCCCACGCCTCGCCCTCGTCCCGGTGGATCGACAAGAACGGGACTCGAGCCGCGAATTGCGTCACCTTTCGGGAGGCGGGGGGATTCGATCCACGCGCCTCTCCAATCCCATGATGGAACACTCCACGCCCGACCTCCGCCTCGTCGACGAGTCGCAGTCGTCCGAAGACACGCCGTCTGTCGACCCATTCGTGGGTCAGACGCTGGACGGGCGCTACACGGTCGTACGGATTCTGGGGCAGGGCGGCATGGGTCTCGTGTACGAGGCCAAGCACGCGATGCTCGGCAAGCGGCTCGCGATCAAGGTCCTCAAGGAAGAGGTGTCGCGCGACGCCCAGGTGATGGAGCGGTTCAAGCGCGAGGCGCAGAGCGCGAGCGCGATCGGCAGTCAGCACATCTGCGATGTGAGCGACTTCGGCGTGATGCCCGACGGGGCGACCTACTTCGTCATGGAGTTCCTCGATGGCCCTCCGCTGACGGAGGCGATCGCAAACGGACCGCTGATGATCGAGCAGACCGTCGACGTAGCGCGGCAGCTCTGCGATGCGCTCGGCGCCGCGCATGAACGCGGGATCGTCCACCGGGACCTCAAGCCCGACAACGTGCACCTCGTCAAGCGAGGCAACCGCGACGACTTCGTGAAGGTGCTGGACTTCGGGATCGCCAAAGTGGGCAACGCCGCCGACAAGAAGCTGACCCAGGCGGGGCAGGTCTTCGGTACGCCGCACTACATGTCGCCCGAGCAGTGCTCGGGAAGCGAGGTGGACCACCGGACGGACATCTACGCTCTCGGGGTCATCCTCTACGAGATGGTGACCGGGCAGGTGCCGTTCGACGCGGACAACCTCATGGGCGTGCTCACCAAGCACGTCTACGAGAACCCCATCCCGCCGCGCGAGTTCCCGCCGCCGGTCGATGTCCCTCCGGGCCTCGAGGCGGTGATCCTCAAGTGTCTCGAGAAGAAGCCGGACGCCCGCTACGCCTCGATGGCGGACCTCCGCGCCGACCTCGAGCGAATCCAGGCGGGGGCGACCCCCAACGCGGTGATGCACTCGGTGGACCGCGCATCGGGCTCGATGTCGAGCGGTTCCCACGCCGGCTACGCCTCGGGCATCGGTGTGGCCCCCGCGGCCTTCCCCAGCGAAGCGCCGAAGAGCCGTGCGCCGCTCATGATCGGGGCGGCGGTCCTGCTGCTCTTCCTCGGTGGCGCCACGCTCACCGCGGCCTTTCTCCTGACGAGCCCACCCACCGAGGCTGATGCCACACCCACGCCCGTGGAAGACCCGGTTGAGGTGGTGGAGGCGACCGATCCGGACGAGACCCTCGATCCGGAGGAAACGCCCACCGAGACAGACACGCCGAACGACCCCGCGGTCGCGGCGCCCACCTTCGTTCATTTGGTTTCCGAGCCCGACGGCGCGGAGGTGCTCGACGGCTCGGGCAGCCTCATCGGCAACACGCCGCTCGATGTTCCGCGTCCCGCCGCGGGGGAGCCACCGCTCGAGCTCTCCGTCCAACGCCCCGGGCATGTGTCTCGGCAGTTTACGGTCTCGGCCCTCACCCAGGACGAGCTGGTCGTCCGACTGGATCCCGAGCCGTCCCGGTCGACGGGTCGAGGCCGTCGGGTGATCCGCCCCGTCATCGCTCCCCCCACGCCGCGCCCTTTGGCTCCGACGCCGCGGCCCGTGACGCGTCCCGCGAGCAGCAACCGCAGTGAGATCCTCAATCCCTGGTGAGGTTTTTCGCCCCGGTGCGGAACTCTTCGGCTCGTGGGTCGTCTAGTCCCGCATGCGCTCGTCGGGAAATGCCGTACCAGTCTCGTTGGTTGTCCCGTCCGTGGGGGAGGGCCGATGAAGAAGCCGGATGGGATCCGACCGAGCGTGCTGCTGATCGCCGCCGGGCTTGCGGGCCTCTCGGCGCTCATCCTGTTCGTGGGCGTCGACGCGCATACGGGCCCCGAGGGCGCCCATGCCAATGCGGGCCGGTCGCACCACGACCGCGCTTCGGGCTCGGCGGACCGCACCTCCGATCGCAGCCCATCCCGTGTGAGCGAGGCGACGGGGGAATACCAGCACCACAACTGGGGGCGTGAGTCGGAGCTCTCCCGTCGTCTCTCGCTGGGGCTTCCGGATCCCAACTTCTGGCAGAACCAGGCGGAGCGAGGTGCGCCGGCCAATGACCCGCAGCTCGCTGCCATGTGGCGCTCCTATCGCGCTCAGGCCACCGACGGTGAGCCCGACCTGCCGTTCGAGCCGACGGCGCAACGCGCACGCCTCATCCAGGCCGAAGGCGACGTGAACGCCGCGCCGTCCAGCTGCGATGTTCGGGTTCTGCCCGTGCGGTCCGGCGGGTTCAACTGCGTCGTCCGCGTGATGTGCGACGGGGCGGTGCTCTACCCGAACAGCTCGCAGTCGGCGGGCTACGTGCCGTGCGAAGTGGAGAACGGCCGACCGGTCCGCGCCATCGACGAGGGCAGCACGGCCCGCGACGGAGATCCGCTCGTCAGCCTGGACCTCCGCCAGGGGACCGTCACGGTCGAGGACTTCGATGATACGGGCGCCCGGCGCTATCGGGCGACGCTGCGCCTCGAAGGCTGAGCCTGGCTGCGTCGTCGAGGGAAGACGTGCGACCACCGAGGCGTAGGTCCCTCCGATGACCACTCGCCGCACACCACGACAGGAGCGCTCGCGCCTCCTGGTCGACTCCGTCGTCGAAGCCACCACCGACCTCCTCAGTCGGGGGGCTGCGGTCAGCGTGCGTTCGATCGCCAAACGCGCGGGGGTCGGGATCGGGTCGATCTACCAGTACTTCAGCTCGCGCGACGGTATCTTCGGTGCGGTGGTCGACCGGTTCACCGACGACAACTACGCGCTGTTCGAGCAACTGCACGCGGAGCCCGATGTGCACGCGATGCTCGAGCGGGGCGTCGACCAGCTGATCCGCAGCTACCTGGATCGACCCACGTTGACGCAGACCGCCCTCACCACGCTGCACCGGATGGGCTGGGCGGTCGACCTGGTGGCCAAGCGCGATGAGATTTCGCGGATGCTGGCCCGCCGGCTCCACTCAGAGCTGCCGGGTCTCCCCTACGAGGAGGTCGAGGGCATCGTGCATCTCTACGCCGACCTCTGCATGGGGGCGGTCCTGCTCGAGGCCCATCGCGAGCCCAACGACGCTCGCCGGGCTGCGATGCGCACTCGGCTCATCTCGCTGACGACCTCCGCGTTCGACGACCTGAAGCGCCGCTCCGATTCCGTCTGAGCGTTCAGGTTTGTGAACGCCGACACCCCGGATTCTCCGGGATCGTCGAGGCCGTTCATGTCCAGGTTCAGGTTCGGCCACGCGGACTTGCACCGAGACGCGTCGCGACCCAAGCCCACCACGAAGCCGGGCCAAGCTCGAGATGGGGGACGTGGCGCCTTCGCGGGAGAGCCACATGGACCTCGAGACCCTCGACACGCTCAACTCCATCCTCGGCCTCTTCGCGGGGTTCGTGGACTTCATCGTCGCCGTGGTGATGCTCGGCCTCGCCTTCACCGTCGTGAAGAAGGCCCATCCCAAACTCGGCTACGCGCTCGGCGGGGTGGCTGGGCTGCGGTTTCTCGGTGCCTGCTGCGGCCGGGTCGGCCGGGCGGCCATGGGCGGGGAGGTCGACTTCGAGACGATGAGTTTGGTGGCGACCGCATCGGGCGCGTTCAGCCTGTTCTTGGACGTCCTCTTCTTCGCGGCGCTCGCCTACGTCGTGTTCCAACTCGCCAAGAAGGCGCAGGCCTCGGGATAGCGCGGTTCTCCGTCAGCGCGCCGCCGTCTTTCGGTCCCACTGCACCTCTTACGTCGCGACCGTGCGCGGCTTCGCAGAGCGCGCGTCGGAGCCATGCGCGGCTCGCCCGCTCCATCTCGCGGTAAGTGCCGGCTTCATCCCCACACCCCTCTGGTGACCTCACTAGGTGACGTGATTCACGCGCTTGGCGTAGGCTCGCGGTCGTGGGGACACGGCGAGCATGGCGCGTGGCGAGGACCGTGGCGGCCGAGGCGGCGCTCGTGGGGGCGCTGTCCATCCTGTCGGGGTGCGACCCGATGGTGTCGCGCCGCTTCAACCGCATGCTCGATCTGTTCGAGACTGTGCTCTACGCCACCTTCGCCTGCTGCGGGTTCTTCTTCCTGGTGCTGTTCATCGGCAACCTGGTCGCGCTCGGATACAACATCGTGCGGCCGACGCGCGTGAGCCGGCTCTCCGGCTTCGGGTTTGGTGTGCCCCACGCGGCCATCGGGCTCCTCGTGGGGCTGGCCGGCGTGATCGAGCCGCCTCGCCACGCGAATCCGGACAGCTCGACGTTCAGCACGGTGGGCGGGGAGATCGACTGGGTGGGCCTGCTCGTGGGGCTCGGGATCAGCGGGCTGTTCACGCTCTTCGGGGTCGGGTCCATCGTGGCCGCCGTGTTCGCGGGGCCGCGGATCGACGCCCAAGACGCGAAGTAGATCAGCGCCCGCGAACCAGCTGGGCGGCCCGCCGCCGCTTGAGCTCGACGTGCTCTTGGGGGCTGATCTCCACCGCTTCGACGACGATGCGACCGCGAAGCGGCACGTGCTGGTTCACCTGCGGCATCACCGACTGGGTGACGTAGCGGGCCCAGCCATCCTTGTGCGCGGCCAGATCGAGCACGGTGCCCTTCCAGGTCGTGGCCGCGTGGCGGATGGCGGTGACGATGACGTCCTCCATCCACTGCTCGAGGTGGGGCGGGACCGGATCACCCTCGAAGAAGCCGACGGCACTGACGTGCGCCTGCATCTGGTAGACGGAGTCGAAGAACGGGATTCGCGTGGCCCCCCAGCGACAGCTGCGGTGCTTGGGCAAGCTGGCGTGCTCGGCCGCTTGCGCGCGCTTCTGACCGGCGTCGCGGCCGGCGGGCGGCAAGCCCTGCTGGGAATGGAGCCGTGAGATCTCGACCGCCTGCACCTCGACCCCGAGCGGCGCGGCGCCCAGGTGATCCGCGTAGCCCAGTTGGACGACCGCGCGCCCGAGACCGGGCAGGTCGGATGCTGGTGCGACACCCTGCTCCAGCGCCGCCGCGAGCTGCTTGCCAATCCCGGCGAGCAGCCTTCGAACGACGATCGTGTCGAACGCCTCGCCCGGCTCGCCGAAGCCGATCCCTTCGTTCACGACGCGCACCGGGTCACGCACCGTCACGGTCGCCGTCCCCAACATGAGGAACTCCGCCGGGTGCCCCGCGGTGTCGGTGAGCGTGCCGACCGCTCCGTCCAGGCTCAGTCGGGTGGGGCCCGTCGTCACGAAGATCAGCTCGCAGTCGTAGCTGCGACCGTCGGGGTTCTTGGCGGGCTCGAGAAAGGGGGTGCCGGTCGGCGAGAGGCTGTGTTGCCCCGGCCCGAGCGAGCCGAGCAATGCACGGCGCCGACGAAAGATCGCGGCTTCTTGGCTGCCCACGACCAACGGTTCGAACACACCCGGATTCCCGAGGCGGTGCGGGTACGTGATGTGATGGCGCCCTTCGTGTGGACGGGTGATCGTCATCGCGCCGCCACGCGTGGCCGGAGGTTCTTCGTCGTCGCGCTGGCGCCGCCGCTCGTCACGGCGTGGAGTATACGCCCACCGCGTCTCGGATCGGGGCTTGGACCGATCTTCATCCAAGCTATTGCCCCCGGAGGTGGATGCGGAGATACTCGCGCCGAATTTCAGCGGAGGCGAGCAGCCTCTGGGGGAGAGAGAAACATGATGAAGATCCGTCTATCGATTGCGTTCGCCCTGACGCTGCTCCTGAGCGTCATCGCCGCCGGCTGCGGAGGAGGCGACTGCCCTGAGTGCAACTGCCCGGTTTGCCCGGCCGCCGTAGCTGCGACACCGCAGCCCGTCGCTCAGCCCACCGGTCCCTGCACCGAAGAGTGGGTCCACATGCCCGTCCTCATCGGCTTCCCCACGGGCGGCGCCGAGATCGACGCCCAGAACCGCGCGATCCTCGCCGAGGTCGTGCGCACCGCGCAGACGCGTGAAGACATCCGTCGCGTCCGCGTCGAGGGCCACACCGACACGTGCGGCGCCGAGGTCAACAACATGGCGCTCTCGCAGCAGCGCGCCGAGACCGTCGCCATGGAGCTCGTCTCCATGGGCGTGCCGCGCGACATGCTCGAGACCGTGGGCTACGGCTCCGAGCAGCCCCGCGCCAACGAGGCGTGCGACAGCCGCCAGGCTCGGAACTCCACCGAGCTGAGCCGTCAGACCAACCGCCGCGTCGAGTTCAGCATCCTCGTGTGCGCCGACGCCACCACGGGCGGCTGAAACCGAACCGACTTCTCCGCTCGCGGGGAGTGCATGAGCCGCCCAGGACATCCGTCCTCGGCGGCTCGCGCATTTAATGGTCGACGGCATCGTGAGGTGCGCATCTCTCCAAACTTGGCGCGCTCGGTGCGCACAGGTAGCGTGCACGCTCGCATGGCCACCGTCTCCCGTCCCGCGGCCCTCCTCAGGCCCCTCTCCTGGCGCCGCGCTGCGCCGCTCGCCGGGGGCGTCGTGCTGCTCGTGCTGGCGGGTGTGGCGTACCAACAGCTGCGGGCCTACGAAACCGGACCCGTGCGCCTGTCCGGGGTGGTGCTGCCGGTGGACGCCGACCCCGCGCCGCTCGTACGAGAGCTCGCGCACGCGTGGTACGAGACCGAGCTGAGCCTCGACACGGGCCCACGGGTCGTGCGCATGACGCGGCGTGAGCTGGGCGCCGAGATCGACACGGACGCGACGGTCGCTGAGGCTCGCCTCGCGGTGGGTCGTGCGCCCCTTTTGACGCGGGTGGAGGCGTGGGTGACGCAAGCCCCGCGCGAGTTGTCTTTCTCCCCCTCCGTGCAGGCCGACGTGTCCGTGGAGGTGGTGGAGGCGCTGGCCGCCCGCGTCGATCTCGAGCCAGTGGCTGTTACCTACGACGGAGAAGGCGGCCGGGAAGGGGTGTCTCTCTCCACGACGGGGGCCACCAGCGCGATCCGCGATGGGATCTCCCGGGGGGCACTCTTCGTGCGTCTGCCCGTCCGGCGTCTCGCGGCGCCGCGGCCGACCTACCGCGATCGTCAGAACGCTCGTTACGACGCGGTCGTGGCCGCCCACGAGACGCGGTACGCGGGCGGGCGCGAACTGGCCGGGCGCTCCCGGAACATCTACTTGGCGGCGCGGTTCCTCGATGGCGCCGTGATCGAGCCGCACGGGCAGCTCTCGTTCAACGAGGTCGTCGGGGAGCGCTCTTTCGAGCGTGGGTTTGCGCCGGCGATCGAGCTCGCGCGCGGGGGTCGACGGGTTGAAGGCATCGGCGGAGGGGTCTGCCAGGTCGCGGCGACCCTGCATGCGGCCGCGTTCTTCGCGGGTTTCGACATCGTCGAGCACCACCCGCACACCCGGAACTCGAGCTACATCCCGGCCGGTCTCGACTCGGCGGTGAGCTGGCCGAACAAGGACCTCGTGGTCCAGAACCCGCACCCCTACCACGTGCGTGTCCGGGCCACCGCGCGCCACAACCTGTTGCGCATCGAGCTGCTCGGGCAGGCGCGGGGTCCGCGGGTGGAGTGGAACACGCGCGTGGTGCGCCGGATTCGACGGGACACCGAACAGCAGATCGATCGCGCGCTGTCGCCGGGGGTCACGGAGGTCGAGGACGAAGGCGAGGACGGCTCGATCCTCGAGCGCACGCGCACCGTCTTCTGGCCGCACGGCGCGGTGACGGAGCGCGCTTCGCTGCGCTACCCGGTGGTGCATCGCCTGGTCCGTGTGGCCCCGGGTGCGAACCCTGCCGCCCCGCCGGAGACACTGTGATGCGGGGAACTTGCCTACAGTGTCCTACCTCTCCTAGGGTCGTGACGGCATGAGCGGAACCATCGACGGCGGCATCCAGACCTTGCTCGCGGGCACCCGCCGGGGCCTCGGCTCGCTCCAGATCGTCATGGCGACCGGTCTGTACAAGACCGCCGCGGGGGTTGTCGGGCAGAAGGTGTTCAAGGAGCACGCCGAGGCGCTCCGCACCTACCTGACGATTCACCTCCGCAGCACTGCGGCGGCTCAGAACGCGCTGACGAGCATCGAAGACGCGATGCAGCACGGCTCGCGCGAAGAGTGGGAGCTGGGTCCGAGCAAGCGCGCGGCGCTGTTCCTTTCGGCGCGCAACATGGTGGAGTACGAGCGCCTGTTCGGCGAGATGCTCGCGCCGATGTCCTCCGTGCCTTGGGAGCCGACGCCTCCCGGGCGTCCTGAAGGGTGGTCACGCGCGCTCGATGAGCTGCGCTTCTCGCTCGGTGAGGACGAGGCCGAGATCCTCTCGTTCGCGCACGCGTTTGGGCTCAGCCTGGCCGACATCGGCTATGTCTTGGGGCTCTCGAAGAGCGAGGTGAAGCGCCGTCTCGATGCCGGCTTCGGCTACGCCAAGTTGCTGTTGGAAGACATCTTCGCCGACGACGTTCCGGACCTCGAGTCGCTCATCGGCGATGCGTTTCGCGTGGTGCCGCCGAGCCAAGAAGAGATCGCCGCGAGCAAGCCACGCGCGGTGCCGCTTCCCGCCGGCACGCTGCTGGGGGACCGCTACGAGATCCAGGCGACGATCGGCGGCGGCGAGTTCGCCTTCGTGTACCGCGCCCGCGATGTCCGAGTGCCCGGCCACATCGTGGCGCTCAAGCTCCTGCACCGTGTCGCGCGCACCCCGGCGGCGCGCGAAGGCGCCATCCGTGAGCTTTCGCTGATCGCCTCCGCGTTCCACCCGTCGCTCGTGCAGTTCAAGGACCATGGGTGGTTCGAGGAGCGCCTTTGGTTCGTGATGCCGTTCTACACCGGTGAGCTCCTGCTCGACCGCCTGGAGAAGGGCTCGCTGGCCATCGACGACGCGCTCCAGCACTTCGAGCGCCTCGCCCGCGGACTCGCGGCTCTTCACGCGGCGGGCATACGGCATCAGGACATCAAGCCCGAGAACATCTTCCTGGTCGAGCTCGCCACCGGCGCCGATCGGGAGACGCCCGAGGTCTTGCCCATCCTGCTCGACCTCGGTGTGGCCAGCCCGAGCGGTGAGATGGCGCTCGCCGGCACACCCATGTACTTCGCGCCCGAGGTGGCGGGTCACATCTTCGACGACGCGTGCGCGCTGCCGCTCACGCCCAAGGCGGATGTGTTTGCGCTGGTGCTCTCGCTCCTGCACTCGGTCGAGGTCCCGGACCTCTCCGAGTTCGAGAACGTCGACGTCGACGCGTTCCTGCGCAAACGGCAACGCTTCGCGCCCAGCGGACCCAACTCCGACGCGCTCGCGCACCTGCGCCCGTCGTTCCGTCGGTGGCTCGCCCCCGACCCGGCCGACCGTCCCAGCGCGGGCGAGCTGGCGGACGAGATCGCAGCGCTCCGCCGCGATGATGGAGAGGTACCCAGCCCTTCTCTGAACACCGGACGCGCGGGCTGGCGACTGGCCGCGGCGGCCGCGTTCGGCGTGCTTGTGACCGGTGCCGCCGTGGCCGGCGCGATGGGGGGCGGGCTGTTGTCTCCGAGCGCCGGCGAGACCGTCGCGACCACGCCCGAGGCCCCGGCGAGCGACCGCGAGCAGATGCTCCGCCACCAAGTGACGGTGGAGCAGCAGCGCGCGCTCGAGCTCGAGGAAGAACTCGAGCGCCTGCGCCGGCTCGAGCTCGGCATCAGCCCCGAGGAGCAAGCGCTGCTCCCGGATGCGGCTGTGCCGAGCCAGGACGACGACTCCCCGGGTTGAACTCTGGATCCCACCGGTCGCTTGCTCGGTTGCGGGGATGCGAGAAGGAGGGCACCTTCGCCTAGCCACGCCGAGGTTCGGCGTCGGATCCTTGGAGGTTTCCATGTCGAACTCGCAGCTCATGTCCACCCTCATCCAGAGCCTCGCCGGCGGGCAGCTCAACCAGCTGAGCCAGCAGATCGGCGCCAGCCCCAGCCAGACCCAGTCCGCGCTCGGCGCCGCGCTGCCGATGCTGGTCGGCGCCCTCGCGCAGAACTCCTCCACTCCCGCGGGTGCCCAGAGCCTCGCGAAGGCCATCGACCGAGACCACGACGGAAGTGTGCTCGACAACCTCGGCAGCATCCTCGGTGGCGCGAGCGGCGGCAGCGGCGGCGGCATGGACATGGGCGGTCTGCTCTCCATGGCGGCCGGCATGCTCACCCAGGCGCCCGGTCCGTCCAGCGCCAAGAGCGTCGATGGCGCGGGCATCCTCGGTCACATCCTCGGCGGCAAGCAGTCGTCGGTCGCGCAGGGGGTCTCGAAGGCGAGTGGCCTCGACATGGGGCAGGTCACGCAGCTGCTCATCCTCGTGGCGCCGATGATCATGGGCGCGCTCGGCAAGGCGAAGCAGTCGCAGGGGCTCGATGCGGGCGGCCTCGCTGACATGCTGGGCAACGAGAGCCAGCAGATGGGCGGCGGACCGGGCCGCGGCGCTGGGGGGCTGCTGGGCTCGCTGCTCGACAGCGACAACGACGGCAGCATCGCCGATGACATCGCGTCGATGGCCGGCAAGCAGCTGCTCGGCAGCCTCTTCAAGTAGCGCGCGGTTTCGGACGGAACGAAAACGGCGCCGAGGCGAGAGCCACGGCGCCGTTGTTGTACCGAAGCTGGCTACTTGTCGTCGAGGCCGACGTCGAAGCCCACGCTGCCGCCCGCCATGCCGACTGAACCCTCGGGCTTGTCGCCGGTGGCCTCGGCCTTGACCTCCGCGGCCTCACCCGCGCTCGGGCCGGCGGCTTCCGACGGGCCGTCGTCTTCGGGCGCCGGTACGCTCCAGTGCAGCGGCATCGGGAACACGATCTCGAAGGGGACCGACGCGACCGCTGGGTTGGCTTTCGCCCGCACCATGACGTGCGCCTCGCCCTCGATGTTCGTGACGGCGGCGCGCACGTGCGCAGCCGTCTCCTGACCCGGGAACAAGAAGACGCTGGCTGCGCTCATGAAGATGTCGTTGGCCGTGGCGCTGTTGCAGCCTTCGGGCAGCTGCGACTTGACCCACGTTGCGAAGCGAACGACACGACCGGTCAGGATCTGCGCAGGGAGCGGAACGGCGTCCTTGGCCCCGCGCACCATCGGCGCCTTGAGCAGCGCCAGCGTGTCGGAGTTCCGCGCGGCGCCGACGCCGAGCACGCCGTTCTTGCTGAGCAGCTCGGCCGACGCGATCGGGTAGAACGCCTCCGTCGGCGCGGCCGTGTCGCTGTAGCGGCCCTTCGGCAGCGTGTGCGACGCGGGAGCGGAGAGCGAGCCGGCCTTGCCGAAGATCCGTGCGAAGCCGCCTGAGTTCTTGTAGCTGGCCGCCAGCATCGCCGCGATGCCCCAGACGGGCGAGCCGAACACGACGCGCTCGGCCGTGCCCTTGCCCTCGGTGTAGAGCGCGATGGGGTTGGTCACCGCGCACAGCCAGCGGGTCGCCTCGACCATACGGAGCTCGTCCCAGGCCGTGGCCCATTCCGGCAGGTCGGTGTTGTTCGCCGCCTCGAGCGCCTCGAACTGGCCGGGCACCGCCTGAGGGTCCTCGGTGCCGTAGAGCGTCGGGGTCGCACCGACGACGATCGGGATGAGTTCCTGCTCGGCGAAGTCCGCCAGCTCTGAGAGGCCGCTGGTGGTCGCGAACTCGTGCGGCACGAAGATGCAGTCCGGCTCGTCAATGTCTTCGCCGCGGTCCCGCTTGCCGAGCTGCTCGAGCACCGTCTCCGGCGTCGCCTCGAGCAGAATGACCTCCATGCCGGCGTCCTTCGGGCACTGGGTCAAGAGGAAGCGCAGGCCGCGCCAACCGTTCTCGATCTTGCGGACCTCTTCGCTCCGCAGCACGGATGAGGCGAGGCCCCAGATGGCCGCCTCGGCAAGGTCGCGAAGCTTGCGAGACGAGGGCTTCGACGCCTTCTTCCGGCTCGAGCTGGTCGCCCGCACGAACATGTCGATCGCGCTTTTGGCGGTGGGCTTCTGCACCTCGGCCTTGGAGAGGATGGTGTCGGTGTCTCCCGTCACCTCCCCGGCGTCTGCGCTGGCCGCTTCAGCCGGCGGCTCGAGCTCCGTTGCCAGCGCGTCGTAGAGCGCGCCCTTGCCGAACAGCCGCTCGAGGTCGTCCGTGGTCGGGTCCTTGATCTTGGCGATCTGGTCGGCCTTGCCCGCCAGCTCCGCCAGCTCGGGCACGGCCTTGAAGACGTTCTTGAGCGTCAGGTCTTTGAGCGAGCCGATCTTCATCGTGATCGACTTGGCCTCTCCGTCGCCGACGATGTCCGGCACAGAGGCCGACACGGTCAGGCCCGCCTTCTCCAGCGCCTCGTTGAAGTCCGCCCGGGTGAGGTGAAGGGTCCTGCCCGGCTCGCCGAGCCCAAACTCTCCCACCACCAGCCAGTGCACCTGGGCGGCGCCCCGATCTTCGATCTCGCCAGCCACGTGTCGCTCCCTTTCGTCGTCGTCTACGGCAGGAGCGCGCTCCATCGCGGAGCGGCGTCGTCGCGACGCGAGCGAAGGCACGAACCCTCAGCTCACGGCCCCCAAGCCGGAGCCGGATTGTTCCTCATCAGACCTCGCGGACGCAACTCAATCCGCGGTTCTGCCTCAGGGGCGTCGAAGGGAGGGTCGGGGAGCTGCTCTCAGAGCTCGGCTTCGTTGAGCGGAAGCTGCGTCGAACCGCCGGCGCGCACGGAGCGTTCGAACAGCGGGACGTTGCTCGAACGCATGCCGCCGCGCTCCTGCACCATGATGACGCGGTCGACGTCGGTGGTGCGGAACAGACGCGCCGGGCGCCCCGGGTCACGCGGGTCGGCGTCTTCGGCGGTCACCTGCTCGTGCACGATGACGCCACCGCCCCGGTACTCCATCGACGCGGCGAGGCGGAAGGTGCGCTCCCAGCCCGTCTCCAGGACGATCGTCTGCTCGCGGCTGAGGAACACCTGCGCGGGGCCCATGCAGTGGCCTTCGCGGTTGCGAAGCTCGGGGCTCATCACCTGGTCGCCGACGACCGGCATCAGCCGCGCGTACCGCAAGCACGTCGGGGGCTGCTCCTCGTTGCCCTCCTCGTCGGGGTTCGGCGCTTCCTCGTCGTCCCCCATCTCTTCTTCTTCTTCGGGAGGGCAGCGCTCGCCGTCGGCGACCACGATCTCTTGGCCTCCGGTCGTGCGAAGCCGCAGGCGGGCGCGATCGCGCGGCATGCGGAGGCTGCCGATGGCGGTCACGGACACACCCATCTCGGTGCGCTGGGTGACGGCGACGGGGCCGAAGCCGTCGCCGTCCTCGAACTCGTGCGTGATGACCCACACGGGCCGGCGCGCCGCCGTGTCACCCCGCCCGACGATCACGTTCTCCTCCGACACCTCGACCGGTGTGGGCGGGCGCTCGTCGTCGTCCTCATGCACGTCGCAGGCGCGGTCGGTGCGGCGCCACTGGATGGTGTCACCCACGCAGTTCTGGCTCGACTGCCCGCCGGAGCGGTAGCCGCGCACGACCAGGTCGGCCCACTCCTCGGCGTTGAGGTTGCGCATCATCCCGCCGTCGGGGACCTCGTGCGTGAGGTAGCAGACCGGGGGCGGGTCCTCCTCTTCGGACTGACTCCCGCCGCAGGCCTGCAGCCCGGCGAGCCCAACGGCGCTCACCATGGAAGGGAGGGCGAGCGCGGAGACCGTCGCGATGAGGGTGCGGAGTGCGGATCGAGACATGAGGCGAACTCTACCCAAGCTGGGTCGACGGCCGGAAGAAACCGGCGCTACGACTGATAGGGGTTTGTCTGGGGACGTCCGTACTGAGGGACGTTCGGAGACGAGCCGCTGGGCGCGTCTTCGCCCTGCATGTGCCCGCCGGTGACCATGAAATAGGCGCGCGCAAAGTTGCGCCCGAAGACTTCCCGGCTGAATCGGTCCTCCTCGATCAGCTTCTGGTGCTGGTCGACGTAGGCCTTCCAGAGGCTCGCCTTCTTGCCGTTGAAGATGCCTTCGAAGAGCCCGCCGCCGCCCGCCTTGGCCAACGCGTGGGTCTTCTGGCCGGACAGCTGCTGCGGTGAGACGTTCTGAAGCATCGAACGCACGCCCTCCATGACGCCGCTCAGCAGCGCAACCTGGTGCAGCGCGAGGTCCGCGAAGGCGCGGGTGAGCTCGCGGACCCGACCCTGTCCGTCCGTGCTCCAGTCGAGCAGGTAGCGGAGCACGTCCTGGCTGTTGTCGGCGTCGTGCAGCGGGTTTCGCTCCTGCACGAGCTGGAGCGCCATCTCCTCGCCGAACTGCTCGTAGCCCTTGCGCAGCTCCACGAACGACGTGCTGAACGACTCGAGCAGCGCGCCGACCCGCTCCATGGCGACGGCGGTGTTCACCTGGGCGCCGGCCGGCAGCTGCCCGCCTCCGCCCAGCCGCTTGATCCACTCCGCCGCGTCCACCTCGCCGACGGCCGCCGGGTTGATGCCCAACTTCGAGACCGCATCCCGGAACTCGGGCTCTTTGGCGAGCTGTGGGAACTGCTGACACAGGCCGAACACGAGGCCCTCGCGCTGATGGCTCGGGGTCTTCTCCAGCTCGGCCTTTACCTGCGCGAGCGTCGACGCCCACGCCTGTCGGTACTGCACGTAGTAGGGCTTGGTCTTCTCGGCGATCTGCAGCAGCTGCTGCATGCCCATCGCGGGCGCGGTCGGCGCGTGGGCCGGCCCCGGCCCGGGCGCGCCCCCGGTGAAGAACATCGTCGCCTGCTCGAGTGTGCTCGGGTCGTTCGGGTTGAACGCCATCGTGGCGCTCGGGACGGGCATGCCGCCGTCCCCGCCGCCCTGAAGCGCGTTCAGGCTGAACATCGTCGTCTTCGGCGCCGCGTACATGTCCGGGGTGACCTGGGCGCGCGCGAAGGCGAGCTTGACCGGCCCGATCTGAAGCTCCGTCTGCGGGTCAACGGCCACCTGCACATGCCGCGCGAGCCGGCGGCCGTCCATCATCGTGCCGTTGGTGGAGCCGAGGTCCACGTAGCGCACGTTGTGCTCGTCGAACCGGACCACGGCGTGCCACTGCGAGACGAACGGCTCGTTCAGGCAGAACTCGTTCAGCTGGTTACGCCCGATGCGCACCGGTGAGCTGCCGAACGCCTGGTGCTCGGTGTCTCCGGTGGAGGTGTTCGTGATGCGGACGAGCAGCGGGAGCATCGGAATACGCGGTGTGGGCCGGGGTCAGAGAGGAAACCCCGTGGAAACGGGGCGCGCGGGGTGCCGCATCCTCTCATGGGGTGGGAGGGCCGACAAGCCGGACCCCGACGGAACGAAAAACGCGCCGCGAATCCAGGCAGGATCCGCGGCGCGCGGGGCTCGTTGGACGATCTGACGCGCCCTTTGTGACCGGGTCGGAGCCGCTCAGACGGGGTCGTGGGTGTCCACGTCGACCCGCCACTCGCCGCTCGGCGCGATGCTGACCTCGATGCCCGAGGGCTCGAGCCCCTCGGCCATCTGCTCCAGCAGGCCGCGCGCGATCATCGGCGTCAGGGTCTGGCGCAGGATGTGGTCGACGTTCCGGGCGCCGGTCTCCGCTTCGGTGCAGCGCGCCGCCAGGTCGTTGATCAGGTCCTCGTCGAACACCGTCTCGATGTTGTGCGAGAGCCGGACCCGCTTCGCGAGTCGGTTCAGCTTGAGCTTGGCGATCATCTTCATCGTCTCCGGATCGATGGGCCGGTAAGGGACGATGACCATGCGGGCGAGCAGCGCCGGCGCGAACCACTTGCTGAGCGTGGGTCGAATCTGCGCGATGACCTCCTTGACGTCCGGGGTGGTGTCGCCCTCGTACGCCTCCATGATGAGGTCGGTGCCGAGGTTGCTCGTCAGGATGCAGATGGTGTTGCGGAAGTTGATCTCCCGGCCCTCACCGTCGTTCATGATGCCCTTGTCGAACACCTGATAGAACAGGTTGAGCACGTCGCGCTCGGCCTTCTCGCACTCGTCGAGCAGGACCACCGAGTACGGGCGCTGCCGCACGGCCTCGGTCAACACACCGCCTTCGCCGTAGCCGACGTAGCCGGGAGGCGAGCCGATGAGCCGGGAGACCGTGTGCTTCTCCTGGTACTCGCTCATGTTGATCTGCGTGATGAACCGCTCCCCGCCGTAGAGCTCCTCGGCGAGGGCCAGCGCGGTCTCCGTCTTGCCGACACCGGACGGGCCGACAAAGAGGAACACGCCCACGGGGGCATCCGGGTTGCGGACGCCGGCATAGGACATGCGGCAGGCCTCGGATACGGCCTCGACCGCCGGCTCCTGGCCCTTGACGCGGCCACGGAGGCGCTCCTCGAGTTCCATGACCGCGCTGATGGTGTCGCGCTGCATCTTGCCGAGGGGGATGCCCGTCCAGACGGAGACCGTCTTGGCCACGGCGTCCGCGTCCACGTCGATGTGGATCAGCGGCTCGTCGCCTTCCGCGACCGGGTTGACCGGCGGCGCGGCGTTCTCGGCCGGCTCGCCCTCGGCATCGGCGAGCGCAGGCTCGGCCTTGGCCGTCTCGGAGAGCGTCTCGTCGGCCGAAGCCGCCTCGTCCCCTTCCGCGCCTTCGGCGGCTTCGCCCTCGGCCTCTTCCTCTTCTTCTTCCTCACCGCGCTCGGCGAGCACGGCCTTCAGGTATGCGAGCTCCGCCTGCCAGCGCTCGAACACCGCCTCGCGCTCGCCCTTCACGCGCTCGAGCTCAGTGTGCGTCTCCTCGAGCTCCTCGCGGCGCTTCTCGTCGCCCTGTTCGACGTCGCGCTGGATCGCTTCCGCGGCGCGGGTCAGCGCTGCGATCTGCGACTCGAGCTCGACCAGATCCTCGGGCTTCGTCTGCCGCTCGACCCGGACGCGAGCGGCGCTGGTGTCGAGCAGATCGACCGCCTTGTCGGGCAGCAGACGGCCGGCGATGTACCGGCTGGAGAGCTCCACCGCGGCGACGATCGCCTCGTCCTTGATGCGGATCCCGTGCGCTTCTTCGTAGAGCTTGCGCAGGCCACGGAGCATCACGATGGCGTTCTTCTCGTCGGGCTCGTCGACCTTGACCGGCTGGAAGCGCCGCTCGAGGGCCGCGTCCTTCTCGAAGTACTGCTTGTATTCCGCCCAGGTCGTCGCGGCGACGGTGCGCAGCTCGCCGCGGGCGAGGGCCGGCTTGAGCAAGTTGGCCGCGTCGCCGCCGCCCTTCTGGCCGCCCGCGCCAATGATGGTGTGCGCCTCGTCGATGAAGAGGATGATGCCCTTGTCGGACGCCTTCACTTCGCTGATGACCGCCTTGAGGCGGTTCTCGAACTCGCCCTTCACGCTCGCGCCGGCCTGAAGCGCGCCCAGGTCGAGCGCCATGATGTCGCACTTCGCGATGTGCTTGGGCACGTCGCCCTGCACGATGGCGTGCGCCAGGCCCTCGACGAGCGCTGTCTTTCCGACGCCGGGCTCACCGACGATGATCGGGTTGTTCTTGCGGCGCCGACTCAGGATGTCGATGCACTGCCGCACCTCGCGGTGGCGGCCGAAGATCGGGTCGATGCGGCCCTCGCGTACGTCCTGCGTGATGTTGTTGCAGAAGCGGTCGAGCGCGCTGTCGCCGCGGGGGCGTGCGCCGCCTGCGCCGTCTCCGCTGACACCGGGGGTGCCGCCCGAGGAGCTGGCCACCGGCGCCGACTCGTACTCTTCACGCGTCACGCTGAGCGCGTCGTCCAGCTCCTTGTCGAACTGTTCGAGGCTGAAGTCCTCGAGCTCGGGGAGGGTCTCTCCCAGGTACCGACCGGGGTGCCGGATGAGGCAATAGAACATGTGCCCAGTGCGGATGAGCCCGGCTCCGAACTCGAGCGAGCCGTAGACCCAGGCGTCTTGGATCCACTTCCACAGGCTTCCGCTGAACACGGGGCGGGAGGAACTCCCCGTCTTCATGTGCTGGACGATCTTGTCCACACGGCTGCGAAGCGGATTCCGGTTCCCCCCGAAATGCAGATAGATGGCGGCGAGGTCGCCATCGTCCGGCTCGATCATCTGCTGGAGCATGTGCTCGATCGTGACCTCGTGGTGACCCGAGCTGGCGGCTCGGCCAATCGCGGACTCGAGCATGGCCTTCGCAGTGGGCGTCATTCGGTTAACGAGCGTCTTCGGCTGTACGGACACGTGTGGATCCTCCCGGTCGATTTCGGCCGCGAGCATACTGATCTCGCCCTCGCGATAAAACCCCGCTGCGGTAAAGGTGCCTTCTCAATGTGAGAAATCAGCGTTCGAGTCCGGACCTCGGCGCGTCGCAGCGGCCTGAAACGGTGGGCAGCGGCGTGAACCTCCACCCCTCCCCCGGGCCGCGTGGCTTGGCCGAGATTCGCCCCCATGGTAGGCCGTCCGATGGCCCATACCGCAGTGGAACTCGCCCATTCTCTGGCTCAGTTCGTGTCGGCCGGGGCCGGCATCGTGCTCGGACAGAGCCCGAACGACGGCTGGATTTGGCGCATCGAGCTGGCGACTGCGCGGGTGCGGCATGTCGCGGGCGCCTTTCCGACGACGGACAGCCCCGCGACGCTGTGCGGAACGCTGGCTTTCGGGAAAGGCGGAGCCTTCGTGCTCAAAAGCGGGCGACTGACGTTCACCCCCGGGGTCACAGAGAAGGATCCGATGACGACCTTCCCGGAGGCCAAGTGGGCTCGGAGTGTTCCGGACGACAGCCTGCTCTACATGTGGGCAGGCGACTGCGTTGTTGTCAGCGAGACGAGCACGGACTCTGGGGTCGTCTCCCATCCGAGCATCGTGCCCACCGAAGGCCCGGCCCGACCCCTGCCGCGCGTGGAAGGCGTGCTTCGTGCGCTTGCGGGCTCGGAAGCCCTGCTCGTCTACCTCGTCGAGCGGGACGAGACCTCCTTCGTGGAGGTGGTGGATCGGCGGACCGGCGTCCGCTTTGCTCATGTTCACCTCCCGAGCTCCAGCGGAAGGTGCGAGCCCTCGGTGTTCGGGAGTCTCGCCGCGGTGCCTCATGGCGATGGTGTGCTGCTTGTACGTGGCGGGGGCGACACGTTCACCGCCGCGCGGGTTGCCTTGGGCGGTCCGGCGTGGGTCCGAGCCATTGCTGGCGGCGTGCTCGCCCACCGCGGGCGCATTCTCCTCTCCCTCGACCTGGAGTCGCTCACGTGGTCGAGCGACGCATGCGCGCAAGATCTCCGCGTGGCGCTCGTGCGTCCGCAGGGGGACTCCCCCGAGGGACACGCGAAGGTGATCTTTGCCGGGGCCCGTATGGCAGCCCTGACTCATCCCACCCTGGGTCGCGTCAATCTCAAGCTGACCGCCACCGATCCCCCGCTGGCGGCTGGAGATCACGTGGTGCTCGACGACGTTCACGAAACCGTGCCTGCCGTCTTCGAGGTTCGAAGATGGCATGTCGCGGGTCAGGCCGAAGGAGCGAGCGCGCCCGACGACGTTCTCGTGTTCGAAGCCAAGGACGCGTTCTCGCCGCCCTCGTCCAAGGCGCCCGACGTGGGGGTGCTCGACCGCATTCGTGCCGACCTCCGTCGCACCGGGCAGGCCGTGCCAGCCCCCCTCATGCAGCTGGCCGAGCGCTTCGACTCGGAGCCTCAGGTCCGTCGGCTCCTTCGCGAAATCAGCGTGCTTCTCGACGAAGCGCCGGACGGCGATGAGGAGCTTGTGCCGCTCGCCGGCCGGGGGTCTGGCGACGCTCTCTACCTCCTTGTCCACCCGACCGCGATCGCGAACGCGGGTGCAGGAGGGCCTCCGGTGATCGAATGGATCGACGACGAAGAAGAGTTCGAGTGGGTCGGGGCAGACGTCGAGGAGTGGCTGAACATGGTTCTTTCGAGCCACAAGCGGGTTCGTCGAAGTCTCGCTGCGGGCTTGGGGTGGGACCCGAAGAAGAAGGCCCTCGAGTCTCGGGATCCGCCAGACTGGTTCGACGAGATCGAGCTGTACGCACCGCCCTTCTGCGAACTCTAGTCACTCGTATCGGACCCGAGGGTCCGAGCTGAGCCGCACTCAGCGCGGGTCGAGCACGCGCCCCATGAAGAGGACCGTTCCGGATCGCACGTCACGGAGAAAGAAGAGGTAGGGGCGGTCGGCGGTCACCGTGGCGTCCGGTGACGAAGGTCGGCCGCCACCCCGACCCATCACCACGGCGGTCGCCGCGGCCGCTTCGGTCCCCTGCTCGTCGATGTCGACGAACGCCTTGTGGAACACAGCCGAGATGTACAGGCGGTCCGCGGGGTCCGGCGGGTCGGCCATGGCCGTGAAGTCCGCCTCCCCGCGCCGGAAAGGAAGACGCATGCCCATCTCGAGCAGGATCGGGGAGAGTTCCATCGACTCCTCGGGCGCGACGCGAACACGCGGCATGGCCATCGCGACGAGGCCGGGGCGAAGGGCTCGCACCCAGCCATCGAGCGTCTCGACCGAGAGCGACGCCGAGACGGATTCGAGGCCGTCCTCGGCGCGCGGCACGGCCACGAGCATCGCGATCTCGTTGCCCTGGTAGGGCAGCTCGACGAGCTGAACCGCATCCGTCTCAGCGTACCGAAGCGAGCCGGTCAGGTGCATCATCGGGACGTTCTGGGCGGCGCCACCAGCGACATGGAAGGGCACGGGCCGCGTCCCCGTCCGCGGGAACGGGGTGTCCCATTCACCGAGAAAGTAGACGGCGTTGACCAGCGCGAGACGTGTCTGGTCTGTGATGTTGCCCGACGGGATGAGGTCTTCGATCCGGTCGTGGGTCTGTTCGGCGACCCAGCCGTTGATGTGCCCCCGGGCCGCCTCGGGGCCGCCGATGAAGTCGGTGGCTTCGAGCGGGGCTCGATAGTGCGTGCGCGTGAGGTCGAGGAAAGGCGGCTCGAAGGTGTACGTCGCTTCACCGAAGAGGCGATTGACGATCGCGAGCTGGTAGGCCTCGCGGTCCGGATCGTTCCACTGCGCGAGCAGGCTTCCCGCCGCCTCATGCAGCGAGTCGCCCGGCAGCGCGTCGAAGTGCATGGTGCGGGACATCTCCTCGGCCGTCTCCGAAGCAGCTCCTCCGTAGGTCATCGCCAGCGCCAGACTGATGCTGGCCGGCGACACGACCTGATTCCCTGGGCGCGTCCGTACGCGCGACCAGAAGTCGACGGCGAAGCGGTTGTTGGCGGCGGCGAACGCGCGCGCCTGATCGGCCTCGGGCGCGGGGGGACCCTCCGCGGCGGGCTCTTCGTCGACGGCTTCGCTCTCGTTCTCCGAGGCGGACTCCGGCGCCTCTTCTTCTCGCTCCGCCACTTCCGGTGCGGCGGGGGACGGGCTGCTTGGCTCGGCCCCGCAGCCGAACGAGAGCGTGGCCGCGACGGCACACGCGAAGATCTTGGCCGATCGCATCATGGGCGGACCGTACCAGACCGAGGAGCGAAGCCCGCTTGGAACACCCGCGCATCACGGAACGATGCAGCCTGCATCTCCGCGCGAGATGGCTCTCGACGACGGGGGGCATCGTGAGCGACGGGCCGAGTCGCGTGCGAACCCTCAGTGGGGACCTCGGAGGCACGGAGGGGGTCGGGTTCCGCTGGGAACCTCGGGGGCGCGCGAGAAGAGGGCCTCAACACCAAAGGCGGCACGCGCGGCGAGACGTGCGGCATCCGGGTCTCCAGTCGTCCAGTAGCGGAGCGGTCGGGCTGCTCCGTCGAAGGGTGACCAGGCCTGGGCGAGCGCGCGCGCGGTCTCCTCGGCGGGGTTGACGATGCGTTCGAGTCTCGGGAGCCGCGCGCAGATCGGCCCTGCGACCGCGGGGTAGTGCGTGCAGGCGAGGACGAGGAATGACGTGTCTCGAATGGGCGCAAGCAAGGGGTCGAGAACCGCGTCGAGAGCCGGGCCTTCGACGACTCCCGCTTCCACTGCGGCCGACAGCGGTTGCCCCACGTGCTGCCGAACCTTCAGGCCCGCGGCGCGGAGCGGGGCGGCGTAGACATCGGACGCCACCGTGCGCGCGCCGCCGAGGACGGTGACCTCGCTTGGATCGGCGGCCAAGGTTGCGGCCAACGCGGGCGCGATCACCCCACGCACGGGGACCTCCCCCGCGGCGTCGCGAACGAGCGGGTGCGAGAGGACCGAGCTGGCGGCGTTGCACCCGATCACGACGGGGGCGCAGCCGTGGTGGATCAAGCTCGTCACGCACGCGGCCACCCGACGGGCGAGCTCATCTTCGGAGAGCGTTCCGTACGGGGGGGAGCCGGCGTCGGACAGGTAGATTGCGTCGTTGTGGTCGAGCCCCGCCTCGATCAACCGTCGATGAAGATCAAGGCCGCCCACGCCCCAGTCCAGGACCCCCAACGTCACGGGTAGGCCTGCGGCGTCAGGTGCGCACGGGAGAAGGCCCCGGTGTCGAACGCGATGACCCGCGCACGCCGCCCGACGTTCAGGACGTCAAACTCGCCCTCGGGGAAGCGGCTACCGAGGTACCACTCGTATTCGTGCAGCGCGCGCATCGGGTTGTGGACGAGCACCTCGGCCCACTCGGGTGAAGCGACCATCGCGCTGAGCTTGCTCTGGAAGCCAGGACGCCGCTTCGCCTCGGCGAGCACACGCAGCCGGTCGAGCGCGGCGCGTGGCCACAGGCTTGGTGGGGCGGGCTTCTCGACCATGTCCACGATGAGCAGACGCCCGTCGGGAGTGAGGACCCGACCGAGTTCACGCACCAGGGGATCCCAGTCGAGGTAGCGGAACGAGAGCATCGAGATGGCAACGTCGACGCTGGCGTCGGGCAAGGGGATGGTGGGCCCCGTCACGTGGTGGATCGAGAGGTTCTCCGCTGAGGCACGGCGACGGGCGTGGCTGACCATGGCCGACGAGGCGTCGACGCCGACGCCCGACTCGAGGGTCGGAGCGAGGCGCGCGAGCAAGGCACCGTTGCCACAGCCGATGTCGAGCACCCGCGGCCGAGGAGGGAGGCCGGCGAGCCGCGACTCGAGCCACCGGACCTCATCCTCCCGCACGCTGATGTCCTCGAAGACCCCGTCGTAGGCCGTCGCGACCGCCTCGTAGCCCACCCTCGCGTGATCACGCTCCGGTGGGAAGCGACGCATCTTTTCGGCGGGCTGGCGGCCTGTGTACTTGGCGAGCGAGCCGGCGAGGCCGTGTGACTTTCGCCCGGGGCAGCCGATGACGTAGAGAGGCCGGTGGCGGTCGAGCCAGGGACGGGGCCACACGAACTTCGTGGGATCTGTCGAGAACGCGGTGTACCAGTGGTTGCCGTACGCAGGGACACCGAAGGTCCGAGCAAAGAACGGGGCGAACCAGCGCGCGGATCGGCATGTGTGGAAGTGGGCCTCCGCATCGTCGGCGAAGGGGACCGACAGCTCCCGCCACTCGTGCGGGCTGAACTGCTCAGGCCACCGCGTGCTGCCGAACATCGGGCCGTACATGCCGGCGTGCGCTACGACGTGGAGCTGGGTGATGCGGTGGCCTCGTTGCGCCATGTCCTGGAACACGCCGCGTGCGTCAGCCTTGGACTCGACTCGCTCAACGCGGACGAGTGCTCCCGGAGCCTCCCGAAGCGTGTCCCCGAGCGTGCGCGCCGCGCGCGCAAAGCTGGTGCCGCCCTTCCGATAGCGCGTCGTGAACAAGACCAAGCGCATGTGCATCTCTTCGAGGGGGCGGAGCAGGCTCGTCGCCTCGCCAAGGCGCGTCGCCGCAGCTTGCAGGAGCCGCCGCCGCCACGCACCCCGGCTTGGCTCGTCCGTCGAGCATGGCCCGAGCGTTCGGAAGGGGTACGCTGAGGCGTCGTGCACGCCGGAACCCGCCTCCTCGCCCTCCTGCTCGCCGCCGGTTTCATCGCCGGTTGCGAGGACCCCGAGCCCGTCGATGCCGGCATGGACGCGTCCCGCCCCGACGCTTCGACTGACGCCGGACCGTCGCTGCCCGAGTGGCCCCGCGGCATGCCGGTCGAGGCCGAGACGCGTCGCGGCCGGCGTCTCGCGCGGTCCATCCTCCACGTGCACAGCCCGCTCAGCCACGACGCGTGCGACGGAGAAGGCTGGGTCGATGGCGAGCTGCGAGACGAAGCGTGTCTGGCGCATTTTCGGGAGGCGCTCTGCACGCTGCACATCGACGCGGCGATGATCACCGACCACGTCCCGCACCTCGACGAGGTGGAGCTCGACTTCGGGCTCTGGATCCGGGACGAGGACGAGGCCGTGACGAACGGGGAGGGTGCCGTCGTCGCTTCTCGCATGGCCTGCCCGGACGGACACCGCGTGCTCTTGATGCCGGGCAGCGAGAACCGACTGATGCCCGTCCTGCTCGAGCGACACCCCGGCGAGGCGGGCGACCTCGACTCGATGCGCGAGGCGTACGAGGGGAACACCGAGGCGTCCCGCGCCGAGCTCCGGGCCGCGGGCGCGCTGATCTGGCAGGCACACACGGAGGGCCGCACCGTGGACGAGCTTCGGGAGAGCCAGCTCGACGGGCTCGAGCTCTACAACCTCCACGCCAATGTCGCGCCGAACATCCGCCAGGATGACTTGGGCCTCGACCCGGCATCGTACGTCGCGGACCTCTTCCTGTTCGCGCGCGCGAACTCGTCCCTGCCGCCGGACCTCGCCGTGCTGTCGTTCCTGGAAGCGAACCGCCCGTCCCTCGACCGCTGGGACACGTTGCTCGCCGAGGGCGTCGAGGTGGCGGGAAGCGGGGGCTGCGATGCGCACGAGAACACGTTCCCGATGGCGCTCAACGACGGGGAACGCGCCGACTCGTACCGCCGGATGATGTACTGGATCGAGAACATCCTGCTCGTCGACGAGGTCAGCCGCGCCGGGGTCCGCGACGCGCTCGACCAGGGCCGATTCTATGTGACGACGCCGGCGCTCGGGCGTCCGGAGGGCTTCGACTTCATCGCCGAGGACGGCGCGACCATCTCCGAGATGGGCGAGCACGCGCCCGTTGGGAGCACGCTGACCGTCACGGTGCCGCAGCTCGGCGCGGAGTTCCCGTCGGACCCCGCGCCGACCGTGAGCACGCACCTCATCCGCAGCGCCGAAGGCGGGGGGACGGAGGTGGCCATGACCACCGAGGACAGCCTGACCTTCGCGGCCGACCAAGCCGGCGCGTACCGGGTGGAGGTCCGCATGACGCCCGAGCACGCCAGGCCGTACCTCAGCCGCCGCGCCGAGGGGCTCGTCCGCGAGGTCGTCTGGGTGTACTCGAACCCGATCTTCATCGATGCGGAGTGAGGGGGCCTCGACCGGTCGGACAGCGTGCCGATCGGCGTCCGGGCAGAGCGATCCCGGGGCGACCGGCCCGGAGGCTCAGTTGTTCGCGTGCGAGTCGTAGACCTTTCCGCTGATCTTCCATGTCCCGCTCTCCTCGTAGAGGACGAAGAAGTCGGTGAAGCGGAGGCCCAGCCAGTTGACGAAATCAACGCGGGCTGCCGCCGCGGGCCCAGAGACGTCGATCCACGAGATGTGATGTTCGACGTTCGGCGAGGCGCCTCCGCCACTGACCGCATCCGCGAACGCGTCCGCTCCGAGGGCGGCGTACTCCCCGTTGATGGAGCCGACGATGTGAGCGTGGTCGAGGAAGGCGCCGCGAGAGAGCTTCCCGTCCCCCGACTTTGCGGCAGCGATGTAGGGCTCGAGGGCACGCTCGATCGCCTTGTACGCCTGGAAACGCGGGTGAGCGGGGGTCGGGTGGGAATCGGAAGAGCGGTTGGCAGTGGTCACTTTGGCCTACTTTCGAGAATACAATGGAGAGAGTGCTGACCTATATGTATATAGGTTGAGGGGGCGAGGGCTTCCGGCGGCGCTCAGGGGAGCGCGGCTCAGCGCCGTGTGAAGGACTCCATGGTGCGACCGACGAGAGCGGGGTCACCCCTCAGTCTCGCGAGGAGAAGTGCGCCTTCCAAGCAGCTCACGAATTCGAGCGCGCGCAGCGCAGGGTCGGCGTTCCCCATCTCCTCGAACTGGCTGCGCAGCCAAGCCTGGAGGTCATCGAAGTACGCAATCAGGCGACTTCGCACGGGCGCACTCACCGAGTGAAGCTCCGCCGACATCATGCCGCAGAGACAGAACTTGTCCTCGGTCGCATAGGACTCGAAGAGCATGACCACGCTGCGAAGCCGATCTGTCGGGGTGCGTTCAGAGGTGTTCAGCGCAGCGAACCCGTCCAGGTGCGTCTCGTGGATGCGGACAACCAGCGCCAGCGCGAGGTCCGCCTTCAGCTTGAAGTGGTAGTGCACGCTGGAGGTCTTGATGCCGGTCTCCGACGCCAGGTCGATGTAGCTGAACCCGTTGAAGCCACGTTCTTGGGTGAGCCGCTCCGCCGAATCCATGATGCGCGTCTTTGTGTCGGTCATTCGCCGTCAGCCTATATATGTGTAGATAGGCAAACTTCTCCGACCGTCAAGTCGTTCGCTTCGATTGAGCCGCTGGCCCTCCTTTCAAGAGGCGCCTGAAACGCGAACGGGCCGCCTCCGAAGAGACGACCCATCCGCGCGTTGGCGAGTCCGCGCCGGAAGCGCGGTCATGGGATTCAGCGGAAGCTGGCGCTTCCGAAGATCGCGCTCGCCGCGGCGTTGTTGCCCATGTCCTGGAGCGTGCCGGCGCCGACGTCGTCCGCCGCGCCATCGACCAGCGGCTTCAGGAAGAAGGGCGCCGGGCTGTTGTCCGGGCTCGGCTCCACGCTGATGACGACAGCGCCGCCGAGGAGGTCACGCGCGGGGTCGATGAAGTCCTGGCCGGGGAAGGGCGGGGTACCGTTGGGGCCGGCCGCCGGGCCGCCGCCGTCGGAGTCCGCGCCCGCCGGGTCGAGGAACGTGCCGGTGGAGACGGGGCCGTCCTCGCCGACCACCCAGCCTTCGTAGACCCAGCCGCTCGGGAGCGTCGGCAGGTCGAGGCTAGCGGCGCCCGCGGCGGGGTTCACGAACCACACGCCCTGGTTGTAGTCGTCGCTCGCGGCGCTCGAGGGCGTCTCGAGGATGTAGGCGCCCATCGCTTCCGAGAAGTCGGTGCCGAGCGCGGCCGGGTGAAGGGTGTCCAGTGCGGCGTTGCCGTCGTTGAAGACGCCAGCCACGACGTGCGTGTCGGCCGGGGCCGGGTCGTCGCCGAGCGCGGGCTCGATGGTCAGCACGAACATCGTGGAGTCGGCCGCCAGCGCCGCGTCGATCTCGAACTCGCGGACTTCGTCGCCCGCCTCGAGGCCGAACCGGCCGCTCGTCACGGGACCTTCGCTCGTGATGAGCCAACCCTCGTAGACGTAGTCGGGCCCGAGGTCCCCGAGGCCCGCCAGGCTGAGCTCGAGGGTGACCGTGTCGTCTCCCGCGGCGCGGCGTCCGCACCAGACCTCAGAGCCGCCCTTCTCGCAGAAGTAGCCCGCGTACTCGACGCTGTTCGTCGAACGCGCGTCGGTGTCGGTGACCGACGCGATCGCGCCGAACAGGTCACTCGACGCCGAGCGGAAGCGCTGGCCGTGGATCGCGAGGTCGAAGCCGTCCACGTCCGAGGCGTCCCGAGTGAACAGCTGGCACGCCGCGGCGCTCCGGTTGGTCACGCAGACAATGTAGGAGGTGCCCACGCGCTCGAGTCCGCGCCAGGGCCGGACAGGGTGTCCGGCGTCTTCGAGAATGTTCCAGAGGTCGGCGGCCGGCTCGCCGTAGAGGGTCACCAGCTGGCCACCGCGGTAGTCCTGCACGTTGATGTCGTCGCCGCCGTCGGCCTTGCCGCCCGTGACGCCGAAGCCGTCCTCCGCGAGCGGGACTTCGGTTGCTTCTGCCGCACATCCGCCGAGAAGCGCGATGCCGATGAGTAGTGCGAAACGGTTCATTCTCTGCCTCCTGTGGGCGCACCCACACGTCAAAATCGAGCCGGTTATGGGAGGCGATGACCGTTCGTTCCATAGCAATGATTGTCTTGGTTCGTTCGATCGAGTGAGATGGTTGGTGTGGTGTCCGTGCCTGGTGACGTCGCTGGAAGCGGCCGTCCGGTGGCCTATTCGCCGAGGATGGCGCGCAGATACACGGGCGCATCCCCACAGAACCGGGTCTCGGCGAAGCCGGGCTCGCCTGCCCGCTCGCCGAACGGACGGTCCGGCCCGGGGTCCATGAGGCAGCCCTCGTCGGACGTCGCGTTGTGGAAGCTGTCCTCCGCGCCGAACGGGTCGGCGAGGCCGAGCGCGTGCCCGAGTTCGTGCGCCGCCGTCTCGCCCACGACAAACGCGAACCCCCGCAGCGCCCGGTCGACCTCGGCGAGACGCTCGGGCTCACCCACCCCGCGGGTCTCGATGAACGTCACCGGACGCGCGCGCACGGGGTCGAACACGGCGTCGAAGAGGGGGTCGATGGCGGGCGCCAGCGGTGGGCGTTCCCCGGGCAGCTCCGGATGGCTCGACCACCACAGGTAGGAGTCGACGAACACCCCTCCGAAGCCCGGGAATCCGTCCTCCTGAACCTCCGCGTTCGCGCCGCCGATCTGGTCGAACAGGCGCAGGTTGCCCACGTCTTTCCCGGGCGAGCTGTCCCGCCCGAACAAGCCCTGGCCTGCGGGATCCGGCCCACCGATGTCGATCACCGTCAGGCCCTCGCCGGAGACCTCGATCGGCGCTTCCAGGTGCACGTCGACGCGGTAGCCGGCGAAGATCTGCCGAACGCGCTCCGCGATCACGGTCCGGAGCCCCTCGAACGCGGCGCTCAAGCCGAACGCCGCGAGCCGCTCGCCGAACTGGGGCAGGAACCGGAGCAGAACGGCTTGGCGCACGGGCGCCAGCGTCAATGTCACCGGCGTGCTCTGTCCGACGACGGTGTCGGATGACGAGACCAGCTCCGGCGTAAACACGCCTTCGAACACGCCCTCGCTCGCGGCGAAGAACGCGGCACCGAGGCGCCCGTCCCGCGGCTCCGCAACCAACCGCCAGCGGAGGCGGCTCCCCGACTCGAACGCCGGCACGATCTCGGTGTCCACGTCGGTGGCCTGCCCCGCTCCGTCGGTGAAGACGCCCGTGATGCGGATGGCACTCGATGCCTCGCTGGTGCCGTCGCCGGGATCCATGAAACCGGCTCCGTCGAGCCGCACGCGCGTCTCGACGCTCGCGGTCGGCGACCCAAGTCCGAACAAGACGGGCGGACCGATGCTGAACTCGGTGGCCGTCCGTATCGTTTCCCGGATCTCGTCCCCCCGTCGGCTCGCGACCCACACGTCGCCCCGGAAGGTGCCGGGCGCACCCTGCCGCGACCCCCACGCCGAAGAGAACGCGGCGTTCGCCCGGCTCCGGTCTCCCGCTTCGATGGGCACCGCCGGGACGCAGCGTGCGGCGGGCTGGGTCCTTCCGGTCTCGTCCTCGAAGGTGCCCTCCGCGCACAGCTCGAGCGTGCCCTCGGTGAGGCCGTGAAAGCCCTCGCCGCGCAGCACGAGTGCTTCGTTGTAGTGCACCGCGCCCCTGGGGACGTCGTCGAGCGACAGCGGCAGCGAGCGCGCGACCCGCCACGTCGCGTCGAATGGATCGGACTCCACGTCACCCACGAGCTGTGCCACCACCGAGACCTCCCCGTCGCCCACGCCCTCGACAAAGGAGGCCGTGGCGAGAAAGCGCAGCGGCACGGTGTCGTGCAGCGGGAAGGTGAACCGCTGGCCCGCGGCGAGCACCTGGAGGGAGGTGCCCTCGGCCGCCGCCGCCGCATCGAAGGTCCCGGCCACCTCGACGATCGATCCGATGGTGACCGGCGTTGGCACAGTCACGCGGTCGAGGGTCGCGGGCGGCGTCGCGGGCGGTGGCGGCTCGCCACACGCGACGAGCAGGACCAGTGCAGCGAGGACCCTCACTCGGGCCAGCACACCGCCTCCGAGGGGCCCTCGAGCGTGGCGATGAGGGTGCAGGCGAACCCGTCGCGGCAGGTTCCGGGGGTGCAGGCGATGGAGCAGATCGAGAGGCTGGCGTCACCCACGCAGAACGTGCCGGTCTCGCACTCGGAGTTGGTGCTGCAGCCGACGCGCGCACAGAAGCCGCCGAGGGACGGGGCCACGCATTCGCGCTGTCCCCCGCAGTCCGTGAAGTCGACGCACGCGGCTCCGTTCACGCCGCTGCCCCGCGCCCCGCAGACGCGCCCCTGGAAGCTGCGCTTGCACGCCTCGCTCGACCGGCAGTCGGCGTTCACCGAGCACGTCGGACTGCACTGCCCCACCGCGCACACGTGCGCGGCCGGGCAGCTCGCGGTGTCGGTGCAGGCGGCGTCCACGCAGGTCCCGCTCTCGCACGCGTCGCCCGCCGCGCACTCGGGAGTCGCGGCGCAGGCGGACATCTCTTCCACCTCGAGGGCGCCGGTGTACGGGCTGGCTTCCGTCCCGGCGCTGAACACCCGGAACGTGTAGCGTCCGCCCCCCGTAACCTCGGCCACGAGCGTCTCGCTGAGCCCTCCGGTGCTCGCGAGGGCGATGACCGTGACCCCGTCTGGCGCGCGCAACTCGGCGTCGAGGTCCCCTCGGTCGTGGCTCAACGTCAGCGTCACGCGCGTCGGTCGGTCGGCGAGCAGCACGTACACGTCGTCGTCACCGGGACAGAGCACCCCTTCGATCGCGCTGCCATCGGGGCGCGCGGTCGCCACCGCGTCGTCAGGCTCGTTCGTGTCGTCCACGCAGCAGCCGTCACGGACGCGCTCGACCACGAGGTCGTAGGGGCCGGTCGCGCCTTCAAAGCCGAAGACATGCGCGTACACGGGCGCGTCGCTCGTCGCGCAGTGGGACGCCGACTCCGTGTCCTCCAGGCCCTCGCTGACCGCCACGATGCTGCCGCTCTCGTTGAGCACCCGGAGATCGAGGTTGCCGTCCGCGTGCATGAAGTTGTCGACGCGGAAGGTGACGAGGTCGGCGAACTGCGCGTCGAAACGGTGGTGGTCTCCGGCGGAGTCGCACAGACCGAGCCCCGTCACCCGGCCCAGCTCCCGGACGGTCGCTTCCGCTCTCGTGCCGTCGGGCTCGAACATGTCCTCGGTGCAGGCGATGAGAGGCGCGCAGGCGGCATCCGCGTCTCCGCACGCCATGGCGAGCGGCCCCTCCACGGTCGCGCGCATCCCGCAGGTGCCCGTCTCGCAGGCGTCGCACAGCGGAAGGCAGACGCTGCCTCCCGAGCTGGGCGCGCAGACGTTCGAGGCGCAGTCGCTCGACGCGGTGCAGGGCTCGCACGCGTCCCGTTCCACCGCCGCCCCGCCCACGAGGGTCACGGTGCGCAGCGGTCCGTCGACACGGTGGTCGCAGAGCGATCCCGCGTCGTCGTCGTTGTCGACGGCGGAGATCAGGTAGTACACGAGGCGCTCTTCTCCTGCGTCGAGCGCGAGGTCCACGTCACCGACGAAGTCGTCTCCGCGTGCGCGCAGCGTGACCTGCTCGAAGCGCGTGACGTCCGGCGAAGCGAGGTCCTCGGGGGTCTCGGTGGTCCAGTAGAGGAGCGGCGCGTCGCGCAAGCCCTCGGCGTCGCTCGCGAACGCCACGATTTCTTTCGAATCCGTTCGGGTGCCGTCCTCCGGCGAGCGCACCCCGACCTCCGGGAGCGCACCGGGGCAGTCCTCGGAGGCGGTGGTCCGAAGCACGACCACGTAGTCCTTGGGGACCGGGGGGTGAGTCTCGTCCTCCGCTTCAAACGCCAAGACCCAGCGCTGCGAGGCCGCGATCTGAGCCGAGCTCGGACACCAACGAAAGTCCGCGCTCTTGGGTCCTGCGTCGGTCAGGGTCGCGCCCTCGGGGAGCGGCTCCCGGGCGCGGATGTCGACGGTCGCGGAGTCCCCGTCGCGCACTTCGAGCGGCACGTCGATGCAGGGGGTACGCGCAAGGTCGAACGCCCCCCCGCTGCCCGGACGGACGAACGCCGGCGCGGCATCCGCCGCAGGCAGCACGGTGATCACGACCGTCTCGCTGTCGGCGAACACCCCGTCGGCGTCCACCTCGAAGCGAAGCTCTTGCTCGCCGGTGTGGCTCACCAGCGGCGTCCAGCGGAACTCGGCCCCCGTCGGGGAACCGGAGACCGCGTGCACCGTCTCGAATCCGGGCAGGGTGCCCTCCCACACGGGGACCACGCGGTAGGTGAGCTCGCGCCCCGAGGGGTTGTCGACATCGACCCGCAGGCGGAGCGTCTCCCCGACGCTGACCCGCGCCGGGGGCGGGGGTTGGAGGTCGACGTCGCTTCCGGCGAGCTCACAGGCCACCAATGCCGGGAGCGCGAGGAGCGCTGCGATCGACCGGGGCGACATGACGGCGACTATAGGGGCTCGTCTCACGTCGCGCACGGCGCTGCACCCGTGTCGCCCGCCCATCGCCGCCGGACCGAAGTGCGGTGCTCAGCCCGCGCCGCCGCCCATCAGGGCCATGAGCTCGGCTTCGGTCATGCGCTTGCGATCGCCCGCGAACGCGTGGCTCTCGGGCTTGCTGTCGATGTAGATCTCGGAGTCGAAGGTCATTCCGTCGAGGCTGTCGAGCGCGCCTCCGGCGATCACGGTCATCCCGTTCATCGGGCCCGGCGCGGTCATTCGCCAGAACAGCGAGGAGCCACACGTGCCGCAGAAGCCCCGCTCCGCCCACTGGGAAGAGGGGTAGGTCTTCAGGCTCTCCTCGCCCTGCCACGTGATCTCGCCCGGCTGGGTCTGGACGCCGAACTGGACCCCTCCGGACATCCTTCGACACATGCCGCAATGGCACGCGCTGTAGTTCGTGGGGGGTGTGGCCAGCGTAAAGCTGACGGCCTTGCAAAGGCATCGTCCGGTGTTGCTCATGGCCGCCATCTTCGCGGCGGGTGCGGGCTCCGCGCAACTCAGCGAGACGCGAGCTGCGAGGGTGTGCCCTCCGCCCCATCCGCATGCCGAGGCAGCGCGGCCACCGCGTCGACCATGCGCCGCGTGAGGCGAACGGTGAGCTCGGGCGGGAGCGGATACGCGTCGGGAGGCGCGGGCTCACGCGGGACGAACGACGGGGGCAACGACTCGGCGGCGGCGTTCGCGAGCACCACGCCGTCGATGCCGACGAGCCGGGTCTCGAGCCGCTCGATCGCCACCGGATGGGTCTCGAAGAAGTAGGCCTCGTCGAGCCGTGCGAGCCGGGTGAACACGACCCACCCGACGTCCTCGGCGCTCTCCGCGCGAATGCGGTCGGGAAGCGCGCGGTGCGCTTCGGCGAGGTGGAGCTGGCCTCGCTCATCGACCTCCAGCACGACCCCGCGCCGCGAGGCCAGATCGGACGGACGGCCGAGGGTGACGACCTCCAGCCAGTGGCCGCGCCCTTCGGCGTCCGGCCCGGGGGAGCCGTCGACGTCGCGCACGGCGAGCGGGGCGTTCGAGTAGCCGTGCTCTCGCTCGAGCAGCGTCCACGCCTGAAAGCCCGGTGCCATGGACGCCACCATCGCCTCGCGGTCCGACCGCGCGTCGTAGGCTTTCCACGCGCGCAGCCCCATCGACACCAGCACCCCCACGATCGCCACGCCGCCCACCATGAGCAGGACGGTGACTCCCTGCCGCCAGCTGAAGGCCAGGCCGTCGTCGAGCATGCCGGGCTCTGTCGGTGGACCCATCGATCGCAACAACGGACGTTCGGGCCCGCAGGTTGAGAAAAAACGAAAAGCGCCGGCCCTGCGGGTGCAGGACCGGCGCGGAGACGCTTGCTCTCGACTCAGAGGTAGACGGCGCAGACGACGACGTCGCTCGGCTGCCTGGCGGCGTCCGCCGCACAGATCTCCGCGAACTCGGCCGCGTCGATGACCTCGAGGTCTCTGTTGTTCGTGCAGGCGATTTGGCCCTCGGAGCAGGCAGGGTTCAGGCCAGGCGTGCATACGAACGAAGGCGCGGCCGCTTCGATGGCGCTGCCGTCGTCCTCCTCGTCGATGCAGATAATGAAGTCGTCGCAGCCGCGTCCGACCTCGACGGTGACGTCCGTGGCGCTGGACAAGTCGCGCGCGACCACCTCACACGCACTCGGCGACGCTCGCCGCGCAGGAACCGTCCGGCTGGCACATCTTCTCGACTGACGTCTCGACGCAGTCGGTGTCGGCGGGGTCGCAGAGGGAGCACGAGGCGCCACAGGCAAGACCGTCGCACGGGTCGTACGGCGCCGGGAGGCACTCGGGCACGGCGCCCAGGCAGGAGCCGCTGTCGCTGCAGAACTTCTCGATGTCGGTCTCGACGCAGTCCTCGTCGGCGGGGTCGCAGACGGTGCAGGAATCTCCGCAGGCGAGGCCGCCGCACGGCTCGTAGCCGCAGTCGAACTCCAACCCTGCGCTGCACGCCCCGTCAGGCTGGCAGTACTTCACCACGGCGGTCTCGCTGCACTCGGTGTCGGCGGGGTCGCAGAGCGTGCAGGTGTCTCCGCAGGAGAGCTCACCGCACGGGTCGTACGGCGCCGGGAGGCACTCGGGAACGGCGCCCAGGCAGGAGCCGCTGTCGCTACAGAACTTCTCGATGTCGGTCTCGACGCAGTCCTCGTCGGCGGGGTCGCAGACGGTGCAGGAGTCGCCGCAGGACAGGCCGCCACACGGGTCGTAGGGCGCGCTGCACTCGGGGACGGTTGCGGAACACGTTCCGTCGGGCTGGCACATCTTCTCGACGGAGGTCTCGACGCACTCAGCGTCGGCGGGGTCGCAGAGCGAGCAGGAGTCGCCGCACGAGAGCGCGCCGCAGGGGTCGTAGGCCCCGCCGTCCGCCGTCATGCCGCCGTCCTGGTCGCCGCCGGCGTTGACGTCGCCCTCACAGCCGCGCGCGCCGCCGACAAACGGCACCAGCGTCAGGATGGCGAGCAGAGGGAAGAGGGAGGTGGTGGTGCGTCGCATGGGCGTCTCCGTAGGTTCGTTGGAAGCAAGCATCACTCACCCAATGGCCGCGGCGCTTTGGATCCGTCACGGCTTTTCGGATTTTCTCACGGCCTGCGGAGCGCGCATCAGCGCAAACCTTGCGTCGCGCCCGTGGAGCCCGCACCGTCGGCGCAGCGCATGCGATTCGGCTCGGCTCGGTGGTGGTTCGTGCTGGCGATGGGAACCCTCCTCGTGAGGGCACCGGTGCACGCGCAGGCTCCACATGAGGTGGACAGGGTGGCTTGGACAGCGCCGCTCGAGTGTCCGACCGAGCGTGAGGCGGTGGAGGAGATCGAGCGCCTGCTCGGTCGGCCGCTCGATGCACGTGCGGGAGTCTCCGTCGAGGGGGAGATCCGGCGCGAGGATGAGAGGTTCATTCTTGTGCTGGTGCTCGAGCAGGGCGACGTCGAGAGCCGGCGCGAGTTGTCCGATCCCTCGTGTGAGAGCCTGACCCGCGCCGGTGCGCTCGTGATCGCGTTGGCGATTGATCCCACCTTGCTCGCGTCGCTGGACGTGGAGGGAGAGCGGACGGAGCCGCCCGGCGATGCGGTCGCGGACGGTGAAGAGCAGGCAGAGGTGGTGAATGAAGACACGTCCGACACAGAAGGATCGTCCACCGTGGATGGGCCTCGTTCGGCACGGGTCTTGGAGGTTCCCCGGCCCTTGGTCGCGCCTGAATCGTCTGCCGAAGCCGGCGCCGCGCAGGCAGACACCGAGTCACGCCCCGCGTCGCCGCCTCCCACGCCGCGGTTCGTCGGTCAGGCGTTCGGGGCGCTGTCGGCGGGCCCCCTGCCCCAAGCGGCGCCCGGGGGTGGGCTCGCGCTCGGCGTGGGATACGACGCCCTGGAGCTCGTCCTCGAGGCGTACGGGATCGCGCCGCAAGAGGGTCAGCTCGCGGACGCCACGGCGGGCGGGACGGTCGGGCTCGCCGGCGGGCTCCTGCGGGCGTGCGCGTCGTTCGACGCGGTCGACGGCCTACTCGAGGTGCTGCCCTGCGGCGCGTTCGAAGCCGGCGCGATGTGGGCGACCGGCGTGCGGGTGCCGGTCATTCGGACGGGCTTCGCGCCCTGGTTGGCCTTGAGCGCGGGGGCGCGGCTCCGGGTGTGGTTCTTCGACGCGGTGGGGCTCGAGGCCTTCGCCGAGCTCCAGGTCCCGCTGCTGCGCGCGCCGTTTGTCCTGACGCTGGGCGGCGAGCGACGCGAGTTTCATCGCTCGACGGAGGTCGGGGGGCGGTTCGGCCTCGGCGTCTCGTTTCGTGTTCAATGAACCGTTTCGTGTTCGATCCGAAATTCTCGGATTCGCGTGACGGATTGCGGCCTGGCCGGCCATTGTCGGAGGTGGGCTTATCCATGGCAGTGGCAACAGAGCGGCGCGTCGAGCCCGAGGAGCACCTCGTGCCACCTCCGTTCGAGGAGGTGTATGCCAACCATGTCGGCTACTTGTGGCGGAGCGCGCGCGGCCTGGGCATCCCGCCAGCGGCCATCGAAGACGTGCTGCAGGATGTGTTCGTGGTGGTGCATCGCCGACTGCCGGAGTTTCGCGGCGAGCGTGGCCTCCGATCCTGGCTGACCCGCATCCTCATCAACATCGTGCGAGAGCACCAGCGGCGGTTCCGGCGCAAGGAAGATCACGCGGCGCTGCCCGAGGAGCTGTCTGACGGAGGGGCCGCGAGCCCTCACGACGCGGTGCTCAAGACTCAGGCTGCGGCCATGCTGGCGTCCATCCTCGACGCCATGCCGGAAGACCAACGAGAGGTGTTTGTGTTGGCGGAGATCGAGCAAGTCCCCGTACCTGAAATCGCGGACGCACTCGAGCTGGGCCGCAACACCGTGTACTCGCGGCTGCGCTTGGCGCGCGCGGAGTACCAACGCCACCTCGCGCGGCTTCGCGCACGCGATGTATGGAGGCTCAAGTGAGCGAACCCGAGTTCGACCGGAGCCTCCTCGACGCGGCCCGGGCCGAGATGGGCCCAAGCGAGGCGGAGCAGAAGCGCCTGCTCGAGAGGACGATGCTCGCCGTCGGTGGCGCGGTGGCGACCGGCGCGGCGGCGTCCGGCGCGGCGGCGTCAGGGGTCGCAGCGAGCGCGGCAACGGGAGGCGCCGCTGCGGCCGGTGGGGTTGTCGTCGCCGGCACGACCGTCGCGGCGTGGAAGATCGGCGCGCTGGCGCTCGCGAGTGTGGCGCTCATGGGCGGAGTGGGGTGGCAGGTCAGTCGCGAATCCGAGCCGGCTCCTACGGTCGTGTCGCCCGCTGCACAGTCTGCTTCTTCACAATCTGCTTCAGCGCCGTCTGCTTCAGCGCCGTCCGCTCCGGCGCCGTCCGCTCTGGCGCCGTCCGCTCCGTCGTCGTCCGTCGCAGGGCCGTCCGCTCCGTCGCCGTCCGTCGCTGCGCCGTCCGATACGTCCCCGGAGCCCTCCGCGGCCGCCCCGTCGGATCGCACGCCCCCGGAAACGGCTCTTCTCGAGGCGCCCGCCCCGGCTGCCGGGTCGACTCCTTCGCCTCCACCCCGCGTGAATCACGCTCGTGTTCCCAGCGCATCCTCTCGGCTACCGGCCGCGCCCCCTTCCGAGAACCCCGGCGGCCAGCTCGGGGCGGAGGCCGCGTTGCTTCGCTCGGCGCACAGCGCGTTGCAGGGTGGCCAGCCCAGCGAAGCCCTGCGTCTGCTCGACACGCACCGCGCCACCTTCCCGCACGGCGCCCTCAGCCAAGAGCGCACGGCCACGCGCGTGCTGGCGCTCTGCGCATCCGGACAGGCCGTTGCCGCTCGGGCCGTCGCTCGACCCTTCTTGGAGCGCCATCCCGATTCCATGCAGGCGGGCCGGATCCGCGCCTCGTGCGCCGGGGAGTAGGCGCCCGATTCAGTCCGCTGATTCCCGCGTCGTGTCCGAGTGCCCGCTCCGATTCCGGGAAGCACCCAACTCGCCAGGTGTTCTTCGAGGGTGACAGGAGGCGTGTGTCGGGAGTGTGGAAGCTCCTTCCTTGGACCCGACGTGTGGGGGCGTTGTTTCGCCTGTCACCTGAGCTGTCCCGCCGACCCCCCGGCGCCGTCGGCGGACCTTCAGACCCGGCGCTGCTCGAACTGCGGCGGTGCGGTGCCCCCGGGCGCAACCTGTTGCCCGTTCTGCAAGCGATCGTTCGCTCCGTCCGTTCTCTTCACCCGCCTCGACACGATGGTCAGGGAGCGTGAAGCGGAGGCGGCGACCGTGGTGGCGAGCGAGGCGACGCAACGCATCGTCGCGAGCCATGCATTCACGATGGTGGTGTGTGCCTCGGCGGTCTTGGGCTCGACGGTCGTCTACTGGGGGGTGCGCGCGACCTTCTTGGAGGCATCAAGGACGACGCTTGGCGTCGTCTTCTTGGTGCCGATCATTGGCCTCATGCTGGGAATTGCCCAGCTACCGAAATGGATCGCGCGCCGGCGTGCTGCCTCCCGCCGCTGGCTGCGTCACGTCCACGTTCAGGAAGACCGTTGCCCGACCTGTGGGGCTGACCTCGTCGTCAAGCTCGGCACCGAGGCCGCGTGGTCGCCGACCTGTGGGTATTGCGCCTCACGGTCCTTGCCGGCGCTGCACGTTCTGGCCCGCGCGCTGACCACGGAGACGGAGCGCTGGGTGGATCTGCACGAGCGCGCAAGCCGCGCACGCGCCGATCTCATGACGCGCCAGAACGAGCGCGTCGAAAAAATCGTGGCGGTCGCACTCGGGCTCACGTCGCTCGCACTGGTGGCGTTCGCCGCGTGGACGATCTGGCAGGGGTGAGCCTTGTTCCCGGAGCTCACTTCCCCGTGAACTCAGCCTCGCGCCGCTCCACGAACGAGCGTAGGCCCTCGGCGGCGTCCTCTGTCTCCATGAGCGCGCGGGCCTGCTCGAGCAGCTTTTCGGCGGCGGCGTCGGGGCCCTCCCGCAGCGTCGTCTCGGCGGAGGCGAGGGTCGCCTGCACGCCGAGCGGGGCGCGGCGGGCGATCGTCCGCGCGATCTGGAGCGCGTGGGCGCGAAGCTCGGCCGGCGCGACGACGTCGGAGACGAGACCGATGCGCTCGGCCTCCGCCGCGTCGAAGATGTCGCCCGTGAGCAGCCAGCGCATCGCGTTGGCCCAGCCCGCGACCTGCGGGAGCCGCACGGTGGCGCCGCCAAACGGGAAGATGCCGCGGTTGATTTCGATCTGGCCGAAGCGGCTGCCTTCGGCGGCGATCCGCACGTCGGCGGCCAAGAGCAGCTCGATGCCGATGGTCAGGCACCAGCCCTGGACCGCCATCACCAGCGGTTTCTTGCGACGCCGGCCGTGCAGGTTCAGGGGATCCACGCCGCCATCCGGAAAGAGCGCCGCGCCCGCGCGCACTGCGGGACCGACCTCCGCGAGATCGAGCCCCGCCGTGAAGTGATCCCCCTCGGCGAGCAGGACGGCGCAGCGCGCGTCCGTGTCGTCCTCGTAGGCCGTCAGCCCTTCGGCGAGTTCGCCCAGCATCCGGAGGTCGAACGCGTTGCGCTTCTCGGGGCGCGCCAGCGTCAGGACATGCAGCCCTCGTTCGATTTCGATCTTCACCCGCGTGGATTCGCTCATGCCGCGTTGTCGCATGAGCAGGGGGCGTTTGCCGAACCCTCAGGTGTAGCGCGCGGCCGGCTCGGGCACGTCTTGCATGGCGCGGAGGAGCTGCACGGCGTCCTCGAAGCGCTCCGGCGGCTTCTTGGCGAGCGCCCGGTCGAGGAGCTGTTCGAACGCGGGCTGGAGCACGAGCCCCGGGCGCACGCTCGAGATGGGCGGCAGCGGCGTGAGCGCGTGCGCGCGGATCAGCTGCGCGTTGCTGTCACCGTCAAAGGGAGGACGCGCGGCGATCAGCTCGTACAGCAGGATGCCCGCCGCGTAGACGTCGCTCCGCGCGTCGACCTTGCCGCCGAACCCTTGCTCGGGCGCCATGTACGTCGGCGTGCCGATGACGGCGCCTTCTTCGGTGATCGTGGCGCTCGCGCCCCATCGCTCGCGGTCCAAGAACCGCGCCAAGCCGAAGTCGAGCAGCTTGGGGTGCAGGGAGCCGCCCTCGAGCACGGCCACGAACACGTTGGCGGGTTTGATGTCGCGGTGCAGGACCCCGTGCGCGTGCGCGTGCGCCAGCCCCGCGATGACCCCGAGGCCCAGCTCGAACGCGAGCTTGGGGGGCAGCGGTCGCTGCTCGAGCATGCGGTCGAGCGGGGTGCCCTGAAGCAGCTCCATCACGAGGTACGGCACGCCGTCGTGCATGCCGAAGTCGAAGAAGCGGATGAGGTGCGGGTGCTCAAGCCCGTTCAGCGCGCGCGCTTCGCGCTCGAAGCGGGTCCGCATCTCGGGGTGCCGCGCCATCCTCTCGTCGAGCAGCTTCACCGCGACCTGCCGGCCCGCGGTGTGGTCCGTCGCGCGGTAGACGGTCCCGGCGCCGCCGTCTCCCAGGGGGGCGTGCAGGGTGTAGCGCGCCTCCACCACCTCACCGGTCCGGTCCAGGCTCACGGGGCCCCGCAGACGAGCATGCCTGCGTCATCGCGGCAGGGGGCGGAGCCGAGGTCCATGCCATTGGCGAACCAGACGAACTCCACGGTGGGGGACTCGATGTCGTCGGGGTAGTCGAGCCGCACACCGACGTTCACGTCCCGAAAGAAGATGCGCCGGTCCGCGTCCCCCGCGTCGACCTCGCCGCGCATCAAGACCCCGGTAGGCTCGTCTCCGAACATGACGGTCTCCGTGCTGTCCTCCCAGAACATCCATGTGCGGTCCACCGACGTACACGTGTCGGGCACGCGGAGCAGCACCTCCACCGAAGGCACGCCCTCCACCGTACCGCTGAGGCCGGTGACCACCACGGGGTCGAGCCCCTCACCGCAGAGCGCGCCCTCCTCCCCGGCGCAGCCGAGCGTCAACAGGAGCAGAGGGGCGAGCAGGCGGCGCACGCCCGACCATACCAGCCTCGCGTGGGACCAGGCGCGGGGAGCTGCTACAACCGCCGCATGACCCTTCGCCTCGCACTCTCGCTTTCCCTCTGTCTTGGGCTCGCGTTCGCTTGCGACAGCGACCCTGAGGACCCAGACGCGTCGACGCGCGACGCGGGCATGGACGCGGGCGGCGGGAGCGACGCGGGCTCGGGGGACGCCGGTGACGCGGACGACGCGGGGGGCAGCGACGCGGGTGGCGAGGACAGCGGTACGGACGCGGGGGTTGAAGACGGCGGGGCCGATGCCGGCGCGGAGGATGCCGGGACGGACGCGGGGGCCGAAGACGGCGGGACCGACGCGGGCGGGACTGACGCGGGCGCCGAAGATGGCGGGACCGATGGGGGTGACGTGAGCGATTCCGGCGCTGTCCGCTCCGTTCTGTTCCCTGCCTTCTGCCCTTCGTCTCCGACCGCGCCTGGCATTTACCGAGGAACGCTCGGCTCGAATCTCAACGACGTCGCTTCGGTTTCGGGTCTTGGGTGCACGCTAGGCGCCCCGGGCCGTGACGGCTCTGTTCGCGTGGAGCTATCCCCTGGCCAGACCGTTCGCGCGACGCTTCGCCACGCCGGCGACGGGATCCTCTACATCCTGGACAACTGCCCGGTCGTAACGAGCTGCCTGGATGGATCGGACTCGTCCGTGTCCGGTGAGGAGAGCGTGGAGTGGACGAACACGGGCTCGGCGATGAACCCGATCTACGTCTTCCTGGACAGTGACTCGCTGAGCGGTCCTCAGACCTTCGAACTGGATCTCGAGGTCCTCGACCCGTAGATCAGCTCCCGATCGCGGACTGCATCCGGTCGGCGAGCGCCACCGGGCTCTCGCGACGAATCCGGCCCGACCAATACCGAAGCGAGCTCAGCGCTTTCATGGTCGCTCCGAAGATGGGGCTCACGCAGCGGATACGAGTACGTTCACGTTCAGGAGTACGCGCACGTTCCCGAGTACGTACACTAGCACCAGCACGAATACGTGAGCCTGGCTTCGCCGGGCTTTGAGGACGCTGCCGCGCTCCGCGCGGGAGCGAGGTCAGCTCCAGATCGCGGCCTGCATCCGGTCGACGAGAGCCACCGCCTC
>JBGCFC010000056.1:0-11866 GCA_045106715.1 Sandaracinaceae bacterium | reverse complement strand
GAAGAAGACATGGTAGCGAACGAGACCGACGAGGCTGAGCACTTCCACGGTAAAGAAGTCCGCGGCGGCGATCCCTTCCCAATGGCTGCGCAAGAAGGTGCTCCATGGCGTCGTCTTGCTCCGCTCTGGGGCGGGAAGGATGCCCTGCTCGTCGAGCATGCGCTTGACGGTGGAACGGCTCACGCTGAGCCCGAGGTTGCGGATCGCGCCGACGATGCGCGTGTAGCCCCAGCGCGGGTTGTCTCGGGCGGCGCGGATCACGAGCTGGCGAATCTTCTCGTCGACCCGCGGTCTGCCTGGTCCCCGCTTCGGGCTCCCGTCGTACTTGTTGGCGATCAGCTTCCGATACCAGCGCAGGATCGTCTGCGGGGTCACGATCGAAGCCAGCGCCTCGAGGCGCTTCGCGCCGAGGCGCCTTCCCTTCTCGGCCAGGCGTCGACGTTGTGCGTCGGTGAAGCGAAGTCGCTTCTTGCCGAGATGCTCCCGCAGCACGCGGTTCTCTTCGAGCAGGTACTCGATGGCATCGGCCTGCCGCCGATTCATCCAGCCGGCGACCGTGAGGACCAGGAAATGCAGGGTTCCACGTTTCGGTTCTATCACCGGGGTGTCGGTATGCCGTCGGTTGAGCCCAAGGCGGCGAGAGATCGAGCCGAAATCGCCCGGGCGGAGTTTTGGAACGGTACGCCATCCTGCGGCGAGCTCGAGCGCCGCTCCTGGTTCAGTCTCTAAGGTCGCGCTTCGACCGCTGCTCGAATCAGCGGTCGCACCGTATCCAGCCAGAAGACGGTCGCTGGGTTCCGGTCGCGCCCCGACGGCGAGGCTTGGCGCTCACGTTGGTACGGCAGGTAGATTCCCGCGAGGTTCCGCGTTCGGTCGATGAAGGGCATGCACCCCCACGCGCCCCCGGAGATGAGTTCTTCGGTCTCCCCGCTCTCGCCGTTCGCGTAGAGCCACGTGCCGATCCCGGTTCGCCAGTCCGCGAACTCGGGCGCCACGTCGTAGTACGCGTCCCATGGCGAGAGCTGGACGGATTGCGGTTCGACGTCGGCGCGGTTCGTGAACATCGCTTCGATCGTCTCCGGCTGCAACACCCGGGCGTCTCCGTAGATCCCGTCGTTCTGGAGCATCCAAACATATCGCGCGTAGTCGTTGAGCGACGACGCGGCTGTACCCGCGACGTTCGGGTTGTCGGTCGGCACCTCGAAGTTCGCGCCGACGTACCCGTAGTAGTGCGTGCGGCTCATTCCAAGCGGCCCAAACAGGACTTCATCGGCCACCTCAACCCACGGACGAGCATGTCGGATCTCGGCCATTCTTCCGACCACCTGCATGCCGACGCCGGCGTACCAGAGCTGCGTGCCTGGCTCGTACTCCATCGGCACTTCCGCGTAGATGCGGTCGACGGCCGTCTGCATGCTGTCGAGCCGATGAATGCGATGCACCTCGGGTCCGTTGTTCAGTCCCGCTGTGTGGCTGAAGAGCTGCGCCACCGTCATTCGGCTCTTGGCTCCCTCCCAGGTCTCGAAGACCTCCCCGGCCCGCGTGTCCCAAGCGAGCTCGCCGCGGTCGACCAGCGCGCCGACGACCCCGCCGCTGAGCCATTTGCTGGCGGAGGCCAGCGGCACGACGGTGTTTGGGGTGAACGCCCCCCCTTCGGGCGCCTCCCCGACCGTCCGGCGGTACACAACTCGGCCCTCGTGAATGAGCAGAAGGCCCCCGCCCCCACCCAGCGTGTCGGCCCCGGCTCCGAGCGCGTCGTTCAAAGCAGCAAAGTCGTAGCCGGCTGCCTCGACGATCTCGGTGTGCTCGAGCGTTGCCTCAACCGACTCCGCAGAGGGCGTGGGTGTCGCGCTGTCTCCAGGCGGAGGCCCCCCGTCGTCGATGATTGGAGGGGCTCCGCCGTCGGCTGATCTGGCTGAGTCGGCATCGCATCCGGCAGCGAGCACGAGCAGCAACGTGAGAAGGAAGGGAGGCGTTCTGTGACGCGCGAGGAACGAGCGATGTGCCATGAGTAGGACGTAGCCTTCTCTCGCTCACGAGACCGTCACATCGCGGGCGCGGGTCTCCGTGCTCGGCGCGTGGCTTCGCCGCCGGGTGCGTCTCGTCGGACATTCAGCCGCCAGGCTGGAGTCGCTGGACCGTCGGTTCGGAGAACGTGGTGTCCTCCAGCACGTAGCGGATCTGGCGGCCTTCGCGCAGCTGCTCACACGCGCCTTCGTCGAGCAATCGGCGAAGCGACTTCTGCACCTTGCGGACCGAGATGTGGAGCGCGTGGGCGATCTCTGCCGCGCTGGCCGAGCCCCTCGCCGCCAGCAGGCTGAGTACCCGGGTCTCCACGTCCGCGGCGCACCTGGGGTCGGGGATCGCGAGCGGCTCGGTCGGGTGAAGCACCACCACGCCTTTCTTCCGCTCGAGGGAACCGCGTGCCCCGAGCGCCGCACGCGCGCGGTAGAGCGTCGTCCGAAGCAATCCATCGTGCGCCGCCGGGTCGTAGGTGCCTCCGAACGTTGCGCGATAGAGGTCGGGCGCACGACATCCGTCGGGGCCCGCGAAGAGAAGGGTGGCCAACGAGACCGCTGACCGCTCCTCTCTCGCACTGAGCTCGAGCCCCCCGGCGATCCCCGCGTCGAGGTCTGACGCCGTGGCGAGGTACCGCCGCGCTCCTTGCTCGGGGTCCCACTTGACCCAGACCAACGATCCTGCGGATGCGCGCTGCGTCGCGAGCCCACTCAGTTCCATCGGCACCTCATGAGTGTCTCCACGAAGGAAGCGGGCACTCTGCTCGTCCACGCCGATGCCTTGAGGCCCATGGCGGCACGCCACCAGTGCGCGCGCTTCGCGCGCGACCATCGGCGCGGACTCGTTCAGCATGCGCGCCGCCGCGTCTCGGTCACCATCGAGCGTCTTCCGGACCGCTCGCGCGAGCTCCGCGGCCGGGCCGTCGCCCGCACCTGCGAGCGCCCTACCTGCGAGGGCATCGCAACTGACAAACGCGAGCTCCCAGGCGAGCCACCCTCTCCACGGGGCGGAGCAGACACGCGTCAAGGCATGCAGGATCGCGGTCGCTGCGTGTGCTCTCCCGGTGTGACGCCGCATGCGCGCGAGCACGAGGTTCGCGAGGTACTCGAGCTCGAGCAAGCCCTCGGTCCGAGAGATCCTCGATGCTCGGCGGCAGCTTGCCCGCGCTTCGTGCGTGTCCCCCGCGGCGAGATCAGCGAGGCCCCCGAGCGCGACCGACTCCACCACCAGCTCGGGGGCTTCGAGGGTCTGGCCCGCGCGCACTGCCCGACGGCGTTGGTCCTGGTCGAACGGACGATCGACCAGGACGGCGAGCCGCATGTCGGAGAGCATGTCTTCCGCCGCGACCCGGCGGTCGGCGCCGCGCGGTCGACAGGAACGCCATCGTTCCAACCCGTGAACGTCGAACGCGGCGAACGCTCGTCTCTCGTGGAAGCTGCATGCCCGCGCGAGCACCCTGTCGACCTCCGGCCCGTGCCCCCGGAGCGCTTCCACCCGATAGCGGGGCTCTGGGCCGGACGTGGGTTCGCTCAGCCCTCCGATCGCAGCCCGCAAGAGGATCGCCCATGCACGGGCGAGCGCGGACCCGTGGTTGTCGAGGTCCCGCGCGGCGGCACGCGGTGCGCTCAGCTGGCCGCACATCGCCAGCGCGAGCTGGCCTTCACACGCTTCAACCCGAACGCCCATGCGACGAACTATGAATCAGAACGAGGCACAGCGGTCCAGGTCCAGGGGCGGGCGGGCCGTGACGGGGTCGTTGACCCGCGCCCGGCAGAGGAACTCACACAACGCTGGCGGATAGCGGTTGGAACGCGGTCCTTGGGGAGCGTAGGCACCGCAGAGTTCCTCCGCGTTCGGCGCCGTGCCGTCTTCCCACGTTCGATTGAAGCGGCAGTAACGCTGCGACAGCGAGACGAAGGCGTCCCCGGTCTGCGTCGGGGTGCTCAGGACGCAGATCGACGGGTCCGGAATCGGTTCGTCGATGGCAGGGCACTGTTCGGGGCACGCCCGCGGCCCATCCTCGGCGGGGTCCCCTTCGAGCATCACGACGCGGACGCAGTAGAGGCCGGCTTCGAGGTTGCCCGTGGTGAACCCCGAGAACCCCTCCTCGATCTCCGCTCCGGTGCTGCCAGCAGGTCCACAGACGCAGCTTCGCTCCACGCGCTCGCAGAGGTCGCTGTTGGCGCAGCCGGAGCATGGAGTCAGGTCATCGGCCGCAGCCTCGAGGGCGGGCAAGGCGTCGTCGGCAACGCGAAAGACATCGAGCACGTAGGTGGTGATCGCAAGTTCCCCCGAGCGCTCGGGGTTCCCGTCCGCGTCGATGGCGGGGCAGGTCAAGCAACCGGCCGCCTGCGGCAGCGAGAGGACGAGCGGGCTGTCGACCTGTTCGGCCTGGCAGCCCAGCGCCAAGGCGATCCAGACGAACCCACATGCGGCACGACGCATGCCCGCAGCGTACCAGACCGACGCCTGCCAGCTCTCGAGCGCGGGTCGCGCCGTCCCAGGGGTCATGTGGGCACCCGGGTCGCGCACACCCAGACCTCCGATCGCCGCCGGGAGATCGTGTAGTAGTAGACGAATACCTGTTGCCCCAGGACGAGCACCTCGGGATCGGCGCGCGTTGCGCCGGCGGCGCCATCGTCGCAGCGCCACGCGTCTCGACCGTCCAACGAGAAGAGCCAAACTTGCTGTTCAGAGACGCCGGGCTGCGGGTCGGCCTCGCTGGCGAGCACCGCACTGACGAAGGAGCGTCCTCTGACGGCAAAGGGCTCCGGGGAGCCGAAGTAGGGGAGGCTGGGGACCGGAGAGTGGATCGTCGCGACCCGAGACCAACCATCGGGAGCGCGCCGCCACATGGTGAGCGCAAGGTCGTCGGTGAGCGCGATGACCTGGAGCGCGTCTCCCGCATCGGGGGCGAACCAGCCGTACGGGTTCCCGAATACGCCCTCTCCGTTGGACACGATCTCCACCTCGCCGGTGTCGGTGTCGAGCACGGACACCTCCTCTCGCGTCGTCGGCGTCAGAGGTCCGTCGGTGACGATGAGGCGTGAGCCCGAGATCCAGCGCGCGTCGGAGTCGGTGCGGTCGACGATCGGAAACAGCTCGTGCTCGACCTCTGGTGAGGCGTCGTCCACCCAGAGCGCGGTGCCCCACTCGGGCGGGCGACGGAGCATGATGAGGCGGGTACTCGGGTCCGAAGGGATCTTCGACGCCAGCGGGCTGAAGTGCTCGACCCCCTCGGTCAGAACATCGAGCCGAGGCTCGCCATACTCCATGCGTACGCGTGTGCTCTGGAAGAGACCGTCCTCCCCAATCCGGGTGTAGTGGACGCTGATGCCCTGGGCATCGAGGCCGAACTCCGGTCCATTGAAGGTGCGAAGCAGCGGGGCGGCCCGGTCCCCGATCGACCTCACGCCCCCTCCGGAGAGGAGGCCGGTCATTGGATCGAGAGTGGCCAAAAACACCTCCCCGCGCTCATCCTGGAAGGTCATCCATGCACCTTCGTCGGCGCTGAGCACCTCGGGGTCCCACCACGAGTCGCCGCTCGGGGTCAGTCGGGTCGCCAACGTCGCGGTTGTCGACCCAGAGTCGGGTGCGAACCCTGCGTCCGCGTCGGCGCGATCGAAGGAGGCGTCCTCTGGCGAGAGGGCTCTAGGCTGGCACCCGGCAACGACCCCTACCAGGGCGACGAGGATGGACGAGCGTAGCAGGCGTGATGAGCTCATGCGCCCAGCATGCGCGGCAGCGCGGTCAGCCACCGTCACATCGGGGGCGCCCATTGCTGCGGCGGCGCTCCAAGGCCGGGACGGCGTCACCCAGAGGTCATGTTGCGGCCACTCCTAGGGCGTGCTCATGCGGCCATCCCCCCCTCGTTGAGCTGCTCTATGATTTCCGGAGCTCCACGAACGGTCATCCAGCTGTCCCACTCATCACGCCCGCGAGACCCGCCCCCCGCCACATGGCGCTCGCCATCGAACGACTTGGTGTGCTGGGCGCCTCACCGCACGGGACGTCACTCCACTGCCCACCCGCCCGCGCGCCGCTGACCGCCGGGCGGGCCCGAACCGATCCGATGCTGCAAGGCACCCCCACAGTGCTCTCGCGCGTCGATGGGAGAGCGCGGACGGAGCGGTCGTCCTCACTGTCGTTTTCGTCGGATGACCTTCGTGCGCGTCGCCTTGGAACGCTTCTCGCGCTCCGCGGCCCGTCGCGAATCTTCTGTCTGACGGAGCTCGATCTGCGCCTCGAGCCAAAGAAGGAACGAGCCCGCCACGACCCGGACCTTCCCGTCGACGTCGGTTACCACATTGCCTCGCTTGTTGAGTCCGAAGCGCGAGCTCGGCTCGCGCCCGAACCAGATGGCATCGGCGGACGTCTGAAGCGCCGGGAGGTCGAGCGCATCTGCGATCTCAACGGGCCAGCTGACGGCGCCGAAGCGAATCGTAAACCACCGGTACTGAAGCGGGAGGTCAAAGGGCAGTCGGGCCGTGACTTCATCGACCTGGTCCTCGTTCGGCGTGTACGGCGAAGTTGGCAGATGCGGGGCCAGATGCTGTTCGATGGCCTCCCGTCGCGCCCGCTGAGAGCGGTGACGACGTCTGGCTTTCGCCTCCGCCTGGCGCTCCTCCAGCCACGACGAGAAGGGGTCGACCCAGTCCGGCGGGTCGTCTGCCAAGAGGGCAGCCGGTTCCTCGTGATTCCAAAAGACGATGGGGTACTCGCCGGCCTCCGCGAACCGCCTGTCAAAGCACCAGAAGTTCCCGAATGCATCCTGGCAGAAAGGCACGAGGAACTCCGGTAGCCCAGATTTCCTCCGGGCCTCGTCGATGGCCTCATCGCTCAAGAGACCCACGACGTCCGTGTCGGCGCGAGCAAGGGTGAACGCAAGAGGTGGGCTGAACCGAACCATGTGGACAAGCTATCTCGATTCGCTGCGAATGGCTCGTCGTGGAAGGTCGAGCGGCGTTGGACCGCGGTTGTGAACCCAAGAGAGTAGGTCCCACCCGATTCTGCACCTGAGGACCTGCGCACCCGAAGTGACGGTTTCGGATGCCGCTCATGGATATGAAACCCCTGGCCAGCCCATTGTAGGCTCGTGTCCGATCGCATCGCTCCCTGCAGGGTCGCAACTGTGCTCGGACTCGGGGCAGTAACCCAACCAGGAGGAGAGATGGCAGAGTTCGTCATCGACGCGATCGATGCAGGCTCCGACGTCGAGTGGATCGAGCTGCCCGTTGGGGTCGCTCCCCGCGGCCGCCTCCCAGTGCTGGTCGAGGCACTCGGTCTCTCCGAAGGCGAGGTCACGCGCATCCTCGACCATGAGCTCGCGTTGGTCGAAGGCATGCCGGTCGATGAAGAGGCCGTCCGCGCGCGCAACCTCGAGATGAGCGCCTACACCGGCGGTGAGGGGGTCGCGCGGATCGCTCCGGAGCACGTGCTGCACCGCGTTCCGATCGAGGCGGCGCGGGCTGCCCGGCTTCGCCTGCCTCGCATCCCGGGGGCCATCGACGACGTCGACCTGCTCCACCTGCGGCTGGAACCGCTTCTCGCTCGGGTTCGTAGGCTGCGGGAGCTCGCGGCGCCGGACCTCCTGCGGCGCGCGGCGCACCTGGAACTCCAGCAGGTCGTCGACGCGATCGCGGCGGCGCGCGCAGGGGAGACGGCGGAGCTCTGGCAGCCGTACGACGAACTGATGACCGGGATTCCGGAGGCACCGGTATGTCGAGAGCCGTCGCCGGCCTTCGCGCGATCGTCCCTTTTGGATCTCGACGAGGCGGCGCCTTCAGACGTCGCCCTGCTTCCAACGGGGGCGCTCGTCATGTTCCCCTATGCGAGCGTGCTGATCGCCCGGGACGGCGAGCTGGTGGATGTCTTTCCCACGCGAGGTCTGCGGGCGGTCGGAGGGTCGGCGACTCACTCTCTGTTCGTCTCGAGCGGCGGCCCGACGGCATCGACGGGGTACTTCTCGCCAACGCCGATCGTCCGCGACCACGGCTCTCGACGCTGGCATGTAGGGCGGCTCCCCGAGGGGCTACCGCGCTACGTCGCGGGCACCGTGGCTGACCTGAAGTGGTCGATCGTCACGGACCTCGAACGAGGCCAGGGATTCCGAACGTCCCGGTGCTTCCATGGCGACCAGTCAGGCGAGACGCGCTCGAGCGCGTGCAACCGGTACGTCGTGGACGGCGGCCGCTTCGTGTTCGAGACCGCGACTGGCCGACCTGCGTTGGACCTCGGCGAAGACAGGCTCGTGCTGTCGTTCGCACGAGGAGAGGCATGGCGACTGGTTGTGGTGCCGCCAGAAGAGGACGAAGTAGGGGACGAGGACGAGGAATGGGAGCCACCTCCCGCGCGCGTGGTGGACGGGGAGGGGCGCCAGGTTGCGGAGGTGCCTTTCGGGCCCGTCGACCTGGATCCGTCGGGCCGCGAGCTGCTCCATGTGGTCGGCAACCGTCTCATTCTTCGGGAACTCGACCGGCACGCCGTCCTGGGGGAGGCAGACTTGGGGCCGTTGGCTCGATGCGTGCGGCCGCCGGAGAGCCCGTCTGTCGAAGTCGCGCGGGCCTGGCAGGACGTCCTCGCGACATGGGGGCTGCCTCGGACCATCGCGGCCAAGAGCGAGGAGGCGCTCATCGAAGCGATCCGGCGTCGGTTCGGCCGGCCCGACGACGTTGACATCAACGCGATGCGCGCCGAAGCGTCCCGATGCCCCGCGACACCCAAACGCGTGCCCGTGGGCTCGTGAGGCGCCCACTGCATGCGGGATCGATCCCCTGCGCGAGCGTGTTGATTGCCGATGTCTCCTCCACGCGAGGTCTGCGGGCGTCGAAAGGTCAGCGGCTCACCGGGTTCTTGCGCGTTCCGGCGCCGTCGAGTCGATCGCCGGCGGCTGAGCCGAGCACGTGCGTTCGCTTCGGCGCGTGCAATCGCGCGTCGGCATCAGGACTTCACTCGACCCGTACGATGCGGGGATCGAGCGCCGTGTGCGCTTCGCTCACGCTGACCAACACATCGACCAGCACCATCTCACCCGATCCATCTCGAACAACGACGCGATGGGCCCCCACGGGAACCGACCACTGGCGGATGGCGTACCCCCGAGGACGGCCGTCGATCTCCACCGGGTTCCCACTGGCGCGGCGGCCGACCACGCGGATGAACCCCGTGGTGGCGGTCCTGACGGGGCCCGGTTCCGGGCGTGGAGGCGCTCTTGGAGGGGTCGATTCTAAATGGTCATCGGTGCCGTTGTCACCGGCATCGGAGTTGCCCTCACCGGCATCGGTCTCGTGCTGCCCAGCGCCGCCGTCAACCTCTCTGGAGCCGCCGTCAACCTGGGGGCCGCCGTCGGCGAGCCGGACGCCCGCATCGGCCCCGCCGTCCTCGGGACCTCCATCCGACGCGATTCCGGGCGGGTCGTCCCCGGACGTGTTGGTGACGCTCCAGCCGGTGAGCATACCCCCAAGGGTGCCGACACCCGCCAGCACGATGGCGGCGATCGTCCAGGATCGTACTCTGGACGGTGAGCTCCGGGGGGCCCGGTCCGGAGGCGTGACGCGGGCGTTTCCCTCGACACGCGTGGGCGGGTCGTCCCCACGTCGCAGTTCGAACACCCGGCTGCCAGGGCTGGTCTCGACCACCACCGCGCCGGCAAACTGGTCGATGGCGCGTGTTCGTTTGGGAGCTTCGTGCAGCGGCGTGAGCCAGTCCCGGAGTTCGCTGCGTCCGGTGACCGAAGTTCGGGCCGCTCGGAGGTTCGAGGCCAGCTCGGCGACTTCCCGTGCGGTTGGGCGCGCGTCCGGTGAGGCTGCGAGGCACCGACCCACGAGCGCCGCGATGTCAGGCGCCAACTCCTGTGGAGCATCGCCGTATGGCATCCCGTAGCGAACCCCGGGGCTCCCCGTCAGCAACACCCGAAGGGTGACCCCGAGAGCGTAGACGTCGACCGCGCCCGTGACCGCCTCCGCCCTTGCCTGCTCGGGCGCCATGTAGCTCGCCTTGCCTTTGACCATCCCCGTCGTGGTGCGCTCCTCGCGAAGCAAGGCGAAGGCGATTCCAAAGTCCGAGAGCTTGATGTCTCCGTCCCACGACAGAAGGATGTTCTGAGGGCTCACGTCACGGTGGACGATGCCGAGCTCTCGCCCGCTCGCGTCGCAGCGGCCGTGCGCGTGGTCGAGCGCGTGCGCGATCTCGGACACGATGTGGAGTGCAACGGTCTCCGGGACGGCACCGGATCGCTTCTTCCTGGCCCGGTGTGCATCGACCCCGTCCACGAACTCGCAGACCAGGAACTCGGAGCCCTCCATGCTTCCGTAGTCCACAACCTGAACGATGTTGGCGTGGTGGAGATGGCTGGCGATCCGGGCCTCGTCCAGAAACATCCGGCGCATGCTCTCGTCGTCGGCCATCTCCGGCAGGACCCACTTGATGGCGACCCGCCGCTCGAACCCTGAGTCACCCGTCGCAATCGCTTCGACCACTTGGGCCATTCCGCCCGCGCCGATCTGACGCACGAGGCGGTAGCGGTCGCCGGCTGGGTCCGTCATGGCGCGAAGAAGCCGAACTCGGGCTCCGGCTGCAGCTCGATGGCCAACGCCGTCGCGGCGACCGCAGCGCCAACGAGCAGCACCGTTCCGACCCAGAGCCACGGACTCTCTAGGAGCGGAACGGGCTCCAGCCCGCGCCACTGACCGATCACCTCCGCCACGGCCAACCCCGCGTCGAGGGAGCGGGCCCGGGCGATCACGCCGCGCTCGTCTCGGCTGGCGTCGAACAGCGCCGCGCGGGCGGCGTCCTGCTCGCGCCAGCTCACAACCACGACGGAGCTGGAGAACGCATCGGCCGCCGCGCGAAGGAGCCGCAGATCGTCGGGCTGCACCCCGCGACCAAGGACGTAGCCGAGCTGCGCCCTCGCCACGGCGCTGGGGGCGCGGTCGAGGGCAACCTCCCTTTCTTCGTCGGCAGTCATGTCGAACTCGAGCACGCGGTCGCGGTAGCCGAGGTGTTCGGCGACGAGAACATGAGGGCCGTCTCGGAGCTCGATCCGACACGGCGCGTGGTCGCAATCGATCTCGTTGCCGTCGACGTGAAGCAAGGCGCCGGGCGGGTCGGTGGTGACCATCAGCACGCGCGGTGGGCGCGCCACTGCCACACGGCGGACCTCCGCGTAGAGCCCCTGGACACCCGGAGGCGCTCGCATCAAGGCGTCGGTCAGGTCGAGTCTCGTGGCGACCGCCCTCTCGAGGAGCGAACGCGCCATGCGGGTGTCATCGGCTTGAAACGCATAGGTTGCGGCGATCGCGAGAACGGCGGTGGAGGTGGCGCGGTCTCCAAGCCGGAGAAGTTGGTCGACCTGAAGCTCTGGGGCCTGGGCTCGGGAAAGACAGCCGTGGAGCTCCCCCCGATCGAAGTAGGCCACTTCGAGTGCCTCGAGCGCCTCCGTGGGGGCGGACGGCGTCGGTGCCTCGGTGACCGAGAGCTCGCGCCCCTCCCATTGCGCCCCACCCACCCGGTGCGCTTCCTCGAGCAGGGGCGTGACGGGTAGGTCCGCCACGGCAATCACCACGCCGTTGGGGCCCTCGTCCTGAGCGTGTGCAAGCTTCGGCGCGAGCAGGACGACCAGCAGAGTCAGCGACAGGGGTCGAGCATGCACGGACCCAGTTTAGACCGGCTGAGCAGCTGAGTCACCGCTATCGTTGCAGGCGACTCGCTGCGCCATGCCAGAGCCTGCCAGCATTTTCGGCGTGCAACTGCGCGAGCCCTGTTTTGCCGAGGAACAGGGTCGCGATGGCTTACCGCACGATGCTGAGATGGGAAGTGGGCGGGGCCTGCCGTGGCGGCGTGCATCGGC
>JBGCFC010000055.1:0-154194 GCA_045106715.1 Sandaracinaceae bacterium | reverse complement strand
GCCGTCGGCGCTGACTGGCTGGCGCACCCCGCGAGCGTCAACGCGAGCACCGTGTTCAGAAAGAGCCTCACTGCACCACCACCGATGAGGCGATCACCTCGGTTTGGTCTGCGCTCATCTCGGTCTGCCGGACGTCGCCAGAGGTCCAGAACATGACGTTCCGTGCGCCGCGGCCGACACACTCCTCCGTGGTGAGCGAGCCGTCGCCGTCCGCGTCGTGTTCGGCGCCGCACTCGGGCGTGCCATCGAGCGCGTCATGTCCGAGTCCGTCCTCTTCGGTCGTGTGGAACAAGCCCAGCTGGTGGCCGATCTCGTGCGCGATGGTCTCGCCCATCGTGGCCAGGTCGAGCGCCCCGTCGGCGTCGAGATGACTGTCGAGCGAGATGACGACCCCGCTCGCGGCCGTACCCTGAAGCCCGTTGGGCCCGGGGATGCCGGCGGCGAAGCCGAGCGTGCCCTCTTCGAGGAAATCCTGAACGAAGAACACGTTGAGGCGGGAAGGGTCTTCGCTGACAAACGCCGCGCGGAGCGCGTTGATGCCGGCGCCCTCGGACGCGACAAACGGGCTGTCCCAGTCGAGGGCGTGGACCTCGACGGGCCCCACCGTGAGTTCGTCGAACACGCCCTCGGTCCCCTGGAACGCGATGGAGAGCGCGTCCTCGTCGATGTCCGAGTCGCCGACGACGATCGCGTTGATGCCCATGGCGCCGCCTCGCGGCAGGCGCCGAGAGACGAAGGTCAGCCGCGCGGTGGTCAGATCTTCGAGCGCCGCCGGCACCACCGTCAGGCAGCCTGCCGTCAGCTCGCTACCAGGGCCCATCGGGAAGGCGAGCGCGCCGGCAGGGACCGGCACATGGAAGAACGGCCCGACCGTGCCGCCGAGGTCGGGGTCGTCGCGCTCGACGTCCAGCAGCGTGCGCCCGTCGAGCGTCACGCGGTTCAGGCCCGTCTCGACCTCGCCCGACACCACCGCGATAGTGAGCCCGGTCAGGTCGGCCGGGACCGCAACCGTGATCGGCTCACCGACCGACCAGCCGTCGCCCCACGAAAAAGGCACGTCGAACACGTCTCGCTCGACGGCGCCCGCGCGGCCGAGGATGAGCGCGTCGGGGCACCCCTCGGGGCGCTCGCCACACCGCTGCTCCGTCCGGGCCACCAGCTGCCGCATCGCGGCGAGGCCGACGTAGTCCACCGCGTCCACCTCCTCAATGTCGTCGAAGAGGTCGTCGTCGTCCGTGCCGAAGGCCCCATCCGGACCGTCCCGGTGCTGGACGAGGTGGTCGGCGGCCGCGGGATGCACGCCGTCGGCCCGGAGCGTCTCGTCGGAGACGCCGCCGTTCAGGCTGGCCACCACGGCTTCGAGCTCACAGGCCGAGAAGTCGGTCCCGTCGGCTTTGCCGCCCGGCTGCAGGCCCTGCTCGTCCTGGGCGTCGGGCGAGGCCACGTCGTCGGTGCAGCTCGAAGCCAGCACAAACAGCACCACGATGAACGCGCGAAAGAGCCGCATCGCGCTCAGCGTCCCATTCCGGAGGTCTCGGGGCAATCGGGCAAGGCGTCTCGGTGGTGGCAGGGGAAGAAGAACGCCCGACCCGATGGACCGGGCCGGGCGTCAGCGTCTCAGCAAACTCAGCGTCTCAGCCGAACCACTCGACGGCGATCACCAGGTCGCCATCGGTGTTGTAGTAGAGGGTCGAACCGCCGCCGTCGAAGCGGCTGTCGTCGATGGAGTACCAGACGCCGACCGCGTAGCCGACAACCTCGCCGTCACGGGTGATCGTGTAGGGCGCCTCTTCGGAGTAGTCGGCTCGATCGTCGGGGCGTCCGGCTGCGTTCGAGTCCTCGTTCCAGTCGGAGATCCAGAGCCCGGCCGCGCGGCGCACGTCCGAGGGCAAGTCGTCCATCGTGGTGGGCGCGAGCGCCTCAATGCCTTCGGGGCGGAAGTACTCGCCGGCGTCGTCTGCGACCTCGCGAATGAAGTCGTCGACCTCGTTCTGGAGGTCGTAGCAGGTGTCCATGCAGCCGTCCCAGGGGCCCTCGTCCCAGGCGCCCTCGGTGGCGGCGCAGGTCGCGCGGCACTCGGCCACGGAGCCGAGCGTGTACTCGTCACCGCCGCAGGACGCGTGGCCCCGGACGAGCTCGAGGCAGTTGCCGTTGTAGCCGGTCCAGCACGCGGAGGCGGCGGTGTCGGTGATGTCGTAGGCAGAGTAGTAGCCCTCGAACTCGGAGCAGCTGGAGAGGCAGCTCGTCATGACGCCCATGCAGGTGGCGTCCTGGTCTGCGAAGCCCGGGAGCTCGGCGATGATGGTGTCGCAGACCGCCTCACCCTCGCCGTCGCAGGCGGTGCCGCAGTGGGAGCCGGCCTCTTCGAGGCAGCCACTGAAGATGCTGCTTGCGCGGACCGCGCCGACCGCGCCGTTGTAGCGGGGGAGGGTGTCGATGGCGCAGCGGGCGGCCGTCTCGATGCACTGGCCTTGGGCGAGCAGAGGGTCGGCGGGAATGCCGGCGCAGGTGCCGCCCGTGCAGGTCACGGAGAGCTCGAAGTCCCCAACGCCCTCGCCGCGGTAGGCCTTGACCACGATGTGGTGCTCGCCTCCGGTTTCGATCACGTAGTCGAGCGTGACCGCGTCGGAGCCGGCGTCGTACGAGTCGGGCGCGAGGAAGGTCTCCGTGCCGCGGTAGAGGTAGGCGGAGGGGCGGAGGTCACCGCTGGTGCGCGTGATGCTGACGCGGATCTCGGATGCCTCCTGGAGGTCAATCGCGTACAGGACCAGGCCGTCGCCGCCGGTGGATCCGCGGGCGCTGCGGCCCAGCTCGAGCTCCTCCGAACCGAAGGCGCCGTCCGCCTTGGCGCTGGCGACGGTGCCGGGCGCGAGGTCCGACGCGGTGTCGAAGGTGTCAGCCGCGCAACCGGTGAGGGCAAACATGACGAGCAGGGTAGTGACGAACGTACGCATCGATCCTCCGTGTGCCTCGAACGAACGCAAGCCACATACCAAGCCCGGACGGCCGTGGATCCGAGTGGATCGTCCAGAGCTTCGCGTCCGGCCGGCGCCTCCGATGGCTGCCCCAGTGGCCACCGGCGCGTCTCCGGAGCTCCTCGACCCCACCAGACCGGTGCCTCGTCGATGAAGGAGCGGACAGCTACGCTCCGTTCATCCGTGCTCCAGAACCTCCTCACCGCTGTCGTCGTCGCCGTCTGCGCCTTTGTCATCCTGCGCTTGGTGGTGGCATACCGAGCGCGTGTTTCCTCCGCCGAGGCGCGTCGATTGGTGCAGGATGGCGCCCTGCTAATCGACGTGCGCACTGCACACGAGGTCGCCAACGGGTGCCTGCCACGCGCCAAGAACATCCCCGTGCAGTCCCTCGCTGCGCGGATCGGAGAACTCGACGCGTCGCGTCCGGTGGTCGTCTATTGTGCCTCCGGCATCCGGTCGGCCCGCGCCGTCGGGGTGTTGAAGAAGGCGGGTTTCGACGCCCATGACCTCGGCCCCCTGAGCGCGTGGTGAGCGGCGCACGTGCGCGGGAGAGCGCATCCCAGTCCCCTAAAACCGTGAGGTGGTCGGGGAGCGTCACTCGCCTCCGGCGCCCTCGAACGTCGTGCGGTGGCGACGGGGAGGTGAGCGGAGATGTTCTGCTGCAGGGGTCCTCTTTTCGAGGCCGACCTCGGAACACGGAGCCCGTGCTTGTTCGTTGGGTTCCCATGCTTCGTTTCGCTGCTCCGTTGGGTGCCTTGCTTCTGCTCACCGGCCCGCGTCTGGTGTCAGCGCAGGACGCGCTCCCCGAAGCCGACTGGCGTCCCGCGGTGACGCGCGGAATGGCCGCCTTCGAGGCGCAGGATTGGGCGTGGGCGGCGCATTCGCTCGGACAGGCGTTCGACCGACTGGCTGCGTGGGATCGATCGGAGCGCTTCGCGATCGCATGCGAGCTCGCGGTGTCGCGCGCTCGGACGGGAGACCTGGAGTTGGCGCGCCGTCGACTCGCCGATGGACTCACGTCGAACGAGGCTGGGCGCCGGGCGGCGTGCCTCGGGATGATGGCCGACGTGCTTACGGAACGGGGCGACGCGGAAGAGGCGTCGCACCTCCTTCTCATGTCGCTCGACCTGCTGGATGCGCCTGCACGCCGCGCGGCCTACGGGCGCCTCCCCGAAGCTGTCCGCCGCACCACGGAGGCGGACCGTGCTCGGCTCGCCACGCAGCCCCTCGGTGTCTTCGTCGGTGTCGCCCCCGACGCCCATGCCCTCGCCGCGTCGCTCGCACGTTGGGTGCCCCGTTCGCGGCCGACGCGGAGCGCGCAGTGCTCGGCGATCGAGACGTGGAACGGCGGCGCCCTCGGGCTCGTCCAGTGCTCCTACGCCGATGCCCCCGAGCCCTTCCACTTCGGCGCGCGAAGCTACCCGCTCGAGTCGTTCCTTTGGGTGCGCGTGCCGGGTGGCGTCCGCGTCCGCGCCGCGTTCGCGGCGGGCCACGGCTACGACTGCGAGACGGGCCACGACGTCAATCACCTCCGACCCGAGCGCCTGACGGGGCGGCGCCACGGGGTCGACGGATGGCTCCTGCGCGTGACGGAGCGGTGGGAGTTGAGCGCTGGCGACTACGGGGGCGACGACACGCGAACGTACGCGTACGCGTGCACCGCCGCGAGCGGCGCGTGTGCCCGTGTGGAGGAGTCGAGACAGCGCTGCATGCTCGCCCGCTCCGGCCGGCGCGGGCGTTGCGACGGATACCGCGGGCAGGCGTGGGTGCGCCGCGGGCAACTCACGATCCGGGTCGACGCGGGTGCTCTCCCCGAAGCCCTTCAGCGCCCGGTTGCCCTCGCATCGCTCGTGCCCCCGCGCCCCGCATCGATGGCGCGCACCCCGCGGCCGCGGGTCGGTTGTGATGTCGTGGTGGTGGACCCGTCCCCGCCGCTCAATGTGCGCGCGCAGCCTTCCGGTCGCGCCGCCGTGGTGGGGACGCTCGCGGACGGGGCTTCGGTCCGCCCCGCGTCTGGCCCGCAGAACAACTGGGTGCCGATCGAGGCGCCCGTCGCCGGGTGGGTCAGCGCCCGCCTCCTCCAGCGCCGGTGCGCCCCTCACCTCCAGCGCTGATCTTGCGAACGCAGCAGGCTGTTTCCGAGCGTCCAGCTGAGGCGGAGTTCGGTGGTCATGGTGAGTTCACCGAGCGAGCTGCCCGTGGTCGCGGCGATCGTGTTGAGCAGGCCCGGGTCGGCCGGCGCGTGAATGGCGCCGGCGCGATACAAGACCGAGCCGCTCAGCCCGACGGCGAACCCCTGCGTCACCCGCGCGGTGACCTCCAGCTCGCCCCACGTCGACCAGAGCGAGGGCAGCTCAGGCAAGAACGAGACGCCTCCCGACAGCTCGAGGTCGATCGGATCGGTGTGCAGCCTCCCGAAGAGCCGGGCGCGAGACTCGAAGTACCCCCGCTCGCGTTGCCCGTTCACCGTCGTCGTCGCGTACCGGTCGTAGACCGCGAAGCCGGCGAGGCGCACGCCGACGTTGCTCTCGTTGGTGGCCAGAAACGGCGCGAGGACCCACTCGAGGCCGAGCCCAGCGCGAGCGCGGAGGTCCAGGTTGTTCTGCGGCTCGCGCAGCCCCTGCCCCTGGGCGCCGATCGAGAAGCCCGAGCCGAGGCTGCGCGCGAGCACGGTGTCCCCCTCGAACTGAATGAAGTCGCCCTGCAGTGTCGCCCCCGACACGGCGATGTCCAGGTACCGGTAGCGGGCCTCGGAGTTGAGCCGCCACCGCCACTCTGGGTCGGAATAGTTGATATCGAGCCCGGCGCTGCCCGACACCGCGGTGAGGTTGCCCCCGAAGTACCCACCCGACAGCGACGGCCGCGCGTACCAGCGACCCGGCTCGGACGGCGGGTTCGTCTCGCCCGGCTGGCTCGCCAGCGTGAGGCGTCCGTCCGTGACCTCACCGGGCTCGTCTACGCGAAGAAACGGCACGATCCCCCGCTGCACCAGGGCCACCATCAGGGCGAGGGTCCGGTCGTGGCCCGCCGCGTGCGGCACCTCGCGCGAGATGCGAAATGCCAGCTCTTCCTCCCCGTCGACCGGCTGCCCGCGTAGCGCCACGTAGTAGCGGCGGCCCTGCGCTCCCTCGAGGTCGCGCAGCTCGATCGACAGCGCGCTGTCTCCCGACGACACCAGGCGCGACCCTGGCAGCGCGCCTTCCAACGCTGCGACCACATCCGGACACCGGAGGTCCGAGTGCGCCAGGTAGCAGTCCACCCGGACCACGTAGTCGGCCCGCGCCTCGGTCGTCGCGAGCGTGCACAAGACGAGCGTCGCCATGAGGACCCGCGGTCCCCTCCACCATCGAAACATCGTTGTTCTCCCCCGCCGGACGGGACCGCGACCGCCGCGTCACCGTCTCCAGGCCCCCGGCTGTACGGGGAACGGAAGGGGCTATTTCATCCGGGGCGATTCACGCGCGAAGCGAATGCTTCAATGTGCCGAAGCCCGCCGTCTCGCCCCCGGCGTCCGGGCGAGGGGTGATGATGGACGTGCGCAACCACGCGGACGAGTCGCCACTGGACAGGACCTCGTATGTCTAGTTGACTTCGGTGTTCGTCCTAGTCGCTCGGGGGGGGAGATGACGGTTTTTTGCGGAGGTGTAGGCCCCACGACGTTTTGGTCCTTCCACACCGGGGATACGTCGAACGAAGAGTGGGATACCTATCTCGCGACGTTCGAAAGCGCCGTCCGAGCAGGGTGCACGCACCTGTTGACCGTGACGTACAACAGCACTCCACCAAACGCGGTCCAGCGGAAGATCTTGGCCGAGCAAGTGAACCGGTACAGGCTTCATAAACACGCGTTCGTCGCGAGGTCCGCCGTGGTGAGAGCGGTGCTCACGATGCTGGAGTGGACCACGACGAAGCATCACGTCGAGCGCATGTTCGCCCGCCCCATCGAGGGGATCGAGTGGCTCATGAGCGACGGGGCAGTGAGCGCGGCCGAGGTCATCGAATCGATTCGCACGGGGGTACCGGACGGCCTCCTGCACCCCGACCTCCGTCCAGGCTGAGACCACGTGAAGCCGAGACAGCATCGGCCGATGAGTTCCCGCTCGCGTCTCCGGTCAACCCTCGCCACGAACCTGCCGTCCGCCGCGCGAACAGCTGGGCACCGGAGCGCCTACGCACGGCCTACGCACGGCGAAGCATCGTCGTGTCCGAGAAGGTCGTGTCCTCGACGCGATAGACGAGCTGACGGCCTCGGCGCTCCACAACACACGAACCCTGCTCTTGGAGCGCCGCCAAGCGGCCACGCGCCACGCGCAGGGAGATCTGAAGTCCATCGGCGAGGTCAGCGGGGCACGCCTCTCTGCGATCTGCGATTGCGCAAAGCAGCCGGTCCGAGAGCAAGTCGCGGCCTCGCGGATCGGGGACGACGAACGCCGCCGTCGGATTCAGCCAGACGCGCTGCTCGCGGAGCTCAACCTGGCCCACCCGCTCGGCGTACTTGCGAGCCCGGTGCAGTGTGACGGCCAGAGAGCCACGGTGCTGCTCGGCCCGGTAGGCGAACTCGAACACCGATTCGAACAGCTCGCCCTCCGAGAGACCGTCGGCTCCGGCCAGCGCGAGTGCGGCCACGATGGACTCGTTGCGGCCCTGCCGCGCCCGCGTCTGTGGGAGTTGCACGAAGGGCTGTGGCAACAGCGACAAACCGAGCGGCGCGATGCGGCGCCCGCGCATTCCCGGGCTCGCCCACACGTAGCAGCGCGCGGAATCCGTCGAGTCCTCGGGGCGATGGTGCACAACTCCGGAGAGCGCACCGGGCGTCTCCATCTCTTCTCCATGACACCAAGCGTCCACGAGCGCCTCGGCCCGCCTCGTGTCGAGAACCGCCGCGAGGCCACGGGCTTCTTGGCCCAGCGCGGGCAGAGGGCTCTCCAAGAGACTGGCCAGCGCGGCACGGCATGCCTCGGGCCGGCCCTCTCTGGCGGCGCGGACGACCCGTCGGAGCAGGTGTGCCGCCCGGTCGATGGGGGAGGCTGACGCGGGCGGCTCGGGCTGCGGACCCGGAACGTAGACGCCGGCCATGGTGCGCTCCCAGTCGAGCCACCCCTGCCGATCGTGCGGAACATGTTGGACCAACGCACCGACGATTCTCGCTGCCAAGTGTGGATAGCCCGACAGCCGACGTACACGTGCGAGCACCGCGTGTGCGATGCACTCGGGGTCGAAGATGCCCTCGACCCGGCCCATGCGAGAGGCGCGGCGCGCATGCGACGTCGCCGCTTCGAGATCCCCAAGGCTCGCACTTCCCCATGCGACCAGCGAGGCGGCCATCACCACCTGGGCGGGTGCTCGCGCCTCCCGCGCTTCGCCTTCAACCCGGGTCGCGGCCGTGACGGCCGACTCGAATCGACCGTCGAACAACGCGGACCAGGCGGAGCACAACGCCCGGTCGAGTTCATCCATCCCGGGGGCGTCCACGTGTTCCTGAAGCCAGCGCGCGTCGTGTGTCCACACCGCGCGGTAGAACTCCGGGCGCGCGATCGAAGGGTCTGGGGTCATCGCCCTCGCAGTCTAGGCCACGATCGCGTGTGGCGAGGCGCGATCGCTGGAGTGCCGCACAGCGAGTCAGCTCGACGGCGGTTCCGAAAGGCTTGCGCCGCTTTCCGTCTCGTTGCCTGTCCAGACGTTCCCCGCACCGCGAACCCAGTCGGGATACGTGGGACTGGCACAGCCGAGTCCGTAGACACTGTCCGCATGGACGAAGACGTTGTCTCGGACCCGGAAACCGGTGGGTCCCCGGTGCGTCTGGCTCGTGTACATGCAGTAGTAGGCACCCGCAGTGTTTTCGATGCGGTTGCCTTCGACCAACACGTTCCCGAGCGGCCCCCAGAACCCGTCGTTCGCGTAGATGGCGATCACCGCGGACATTCCACCGCCGGTCGTCGTCGCGTTCCAGTTCGACACGAGGTTGTTGCGCCGAATGACGATCGGGTCGGTCCCCGAAGCGATGATGGCCTCGTTGTGCGTCCCGCTGGTCGCGGGGTCTCCTCGGCCGTGAAGATCGAAGCAGTATGAGTCCTCGATCGTCATGCCCGTTCCCCCAAAGCACACACGGGCATCATGGACTTGGCAGCGTCGGCACGTGTAGCCGGGCAGCGAGACCGCGTTGTAGACAATGTCGTCGTGGGCGTCGACTTCCACATCCTCGAACAACACGTTGCTCGTCGAGGGAAGATCGGTCCGAACGATCCCGTCGATGAGCGACCGGCGGATCGTGACGTTGTCGGTGTGGATCGTCACGATGCCCGTGAAGTGGCAGCCGTCATACACGCCGGGCGCCGTGATGTTGGAATCACAGGTGCGCAGGCTCGTGCCGACAGGGACGCCGGTGTTGGTCGTGTCCGGAAAGCCGCTGGGTGATCCGGGGCCAGCGTCGGAGTCCGCGGGGCCGGCGTCGTCACTCAGCCCGGCGTCCTCGGCAACCCCGGCGTCGGAGCTGTCTCCAGCGTCGGGGGGCGAGCCGGAGTCTCGACCGGGGGTCCCTGCGTCTTGGGTCCCTGCGTCTTGGGCCCCTGCGTCCGACTCCATCGAGGTTCCCCCGTCGGGGTCGGCGGGACGTGCGTCCATTCCAGCGGAGGTCGCGTCGCATCCGCCGGAGGCACACGCGAGCAGGATGACCATTCGAACGGCCGTTTCGAAGTTGCGCTTCATGGTGACAGTGTGCTCGCCGTTGAGGGGACGCCGCACTTACAACTCGGTCACGAACGGACGCTACAATGCGACCGTGGATTTGCGACCCTTTGACGCACACGCATGCGGTGCTTGGATCGTCACCGGGAGACTCGGCCTGCTGATGCTTCTGCTTGTCGCAGGATGCAACCGACAGACAGGCACGCAAACGGACGTGGTGTTCCACGTCGCGCCGACCACCCGCCCCAACGCAGATCGGCTTCGTATCACGTTCTTTGGTCCCGATGCCGACGAGTCGCCTCGCACGGAGCCGGTGGTTCGCGCTGACCCCGCAGCCGGCGGCCTGACGGGCTCGCTCATCGCCCGCTTCCCGGTGCGGCCGCGGGGCGGAGATGCCAGACGGACCTTCGAGGTCCGCGGCGAGCTGCTCGAAGACGGCGAACCTGTCCTGACCGTGCGCGCGGGAGGGGGCTTCGTCGACGGGGAGCATCGCGCGATTCATGTGTGGTTCCACCCGGAATGCGAGGGCCTCACCGACTGCGGCGCGGGGCGTACCTGTGACCGCGGCACGTGTGTGGGCGCCTGCTTTGAAAGCGTCGACGCAGCTTCCGAGCCCAACCTGGAGCCGCCTCTCTGCGCAGAGTGCCAGCGCTGCGAGGCCAACCGGTGCGTCGACCTGCCGGACACCTCACCATGCGGCTGCGGAGGCCAAGCCTGTTCGCGGGGGGCGTGCGTGCAGACCCCCGCCGTCGACACCGTGCGTCTCGGCTTTGGACACGGCTGCGCGATCGTTGGACGATCGCCATACTGCTGGGGCGACGCCCACGCGGAGCGCATCGCGGCCCCGTCGGAGCGGCCGGTCGAGGTGATGGGGGTGGAGGGGGCGATGCGGGTCGCCACCGAGGAGGCGGGCACCTGCGTCGTGGGCATCGCTGACGGCGAGGTTCCGTTCCGGACGTGCTGGGGCTTCAACCCCGGCGGAAGGCTCGGGCTGGGCGACACGACCTCGGACGTGCTGCCCCCGACGAACGCCCCCACATCGGATCCTGACTGGATCGACATCGCCGCCGGGAACGCCATCTACTGTGGCATCGACCGGACCCGTCGGCTCTATTGCTGGGGTGGGGGCGAGTTCGGCATCGGCGATGGGCCAGGCATGCCGTGGAGTTCGGTGACGTTGATGACCGAGGAGACGGGCTGGCGCGCCCTCGATGTGGAGTGGCTGCACGGGTGCGCCGTGCACCAAGACGGCCGCGTGATGTGTTTCGGCTACAACGATCAGCTTCAGCTCGGGCTGGCAGACCCGCTCGCGATTGGCCCGCACATCGTGGAGAGCCGCGGCACACCGATGGAGGGGGTGACCGACCTCGACGTCGCGAAGACCCGCTCTTGCGTCGTCCGAAGCGGACAGCTTTGGTGTTGGGGGACGGAATCCGCCGGCCCTCAGGCGGAACCGGAACGCATCGACGAACGGGACGGTTGGACGGCGGTCGCGGTCGGGCTCCGGTTCGTGTGTGGCCTGCGCGACGAGGGCGAGCTCCATTGCCGTGGAGGAAACGAGCGAGGACAGCTCGGCCTCGGGGACGTGAACGACCGCGACTCCTTCGAGCGGGTCTCCCGAACCCGCGATCAGCGCTTCCGCACGGTCTTCGCCCGCGATGAGAGTGCCTGCGCCATCGACCTGGGCGGCGCTCTCTGGTGCTGGGGCGACAACCTCGCGAACACCTTCGACGTCGACGGAGGCGACGCGAAGGTACCGGGGCTGCTCGGAGTCGGGGCGGACGCTGGCGAGTTCGTGACCCGTCCCGAACGCGTTTGTTTCCCGCTGTAGAGGCCGCCCGCGCGCACCCGCCAAGGGGGAAGGGGGGAGGCCGAACCGCGGTCGCGAGGGTTCGTCGTCACGCGAGACGTCACATCGCGAACCGGCTCCATCAACGCCGATTCTTCAACGGCCCGTTAGCGGAGCGCGGTGGTGATGCCCCAGGTGTCATCGGGCTGGAACTCGTCGACCGGGAGGAACAACACGATCCCGGCCACCACGAGGCCGACGACCACCGCCCCGATGCCCAGCCACAGCCACGGGTTGGTTGCGAGGTCTTCGCCTTCGTCGTCCGACGTGAGCGGCAGGAGAAGCGTCTGGCCTGCCTCGAGCTCCACCTCCGACTCCTGGCGCGCATCGCCGTTCAGCAGTGCGACGCGGTAGCGACCCGGAGCGAGAGCACGCTCCAGGCGGCCTCGAGCCCGCGCCACGCCGACAATCTCGACCCCATGGTCGGGGTCGGCTGCCTCGATCACCAGTCTTCCCCTCGATGCCTCTTCGGTGAGCTCGAGCCGCAGCTCGATGTCTTCGGTCGCCCCGGCCGCGATCCGGACCTGCATCTCCGCCGTCGTGCGGCGGTCTGCGGAGGCGGTGACCAGGCGTTCACCGGGGTCCACCCGGTGCTCCAGCACCCCGCGGTCCGCCAACTCCCCGGCCAGGATGCCGTCGATCCGGACCTGGATGCGCGTCGCGCCGCGCACCGTCACGCGGATGCCGCCGATCGCCGCCGAGACCTCCGCGAGCAACGACTCGATGCTGGCTCGCCGCCCAGCGCTCAGCGGCCCGAACGACTCCGCGAGCAAGCGCTCCAGCACGCGCTCCGCCCCGACGAGCTCGCCCGTTCCACGGAGCGAAAGAGCGAGATTGAACGCGCTGGATGCTCGTGGGAAAAGCGCGATGGACTGACGGAACAGCCTCTGCGCTTCGGCGAAACGCCCTTCGCGAAGGGCGTCGTTGCCCTCTCTGAACAGCTCCTCGGCGTGTGCGCGTTCCGGGCCGGCTTGGGCGGACGCCGATGACACGCTCCCCAGGCCCGCGAGCCCCACCGCCGCGAGCGTGCAAACGATCAGGCCCACGATGCGGAGCGCCGTCAAAACTCACTCTCCATCAACTCTTCGATGCGCGAGACCCGCGCGGCTGAAGGCGCGGGCCGGGGTCGGGCGCGCCGACGCGTGGCGCGGGGTGAGGGTGGGTCCGGTGCTGCCTCCACCTCGTCCGGTGCCTGCTCCACCGCGTTCTCCACCAACTCTTCCTCCTCGTCCTCGAGCGGCGCGGCGCGCGGGACGACCGAAGATGCCGTCGGCGAGGGCGTCGTTGCCGCTGGGGCTTGCGCTACGGGACGCGTGCGTTCGGGACGCGCAGCAGCCTCCGGTTCAGCGTGGGGCCATGCGGCGAACGCTGACATCGCGAGAACGGCGACCGAGGCGGCAGCTGCCCAAAGCCACCAAGCGCGCGCCCCCCGTGGCCCACCTTCGCCAGACGAATCGGCCGCCTGAAGCGCGTCCCGGACATGCTGCTCCCGGTCGCGCTGCTCGGAGTGGAACAACTCATCGATGTAGGAAGAGAGATCCAGCGGCCCCTCGGCAAGCACCTCGTCGAGCCAGATCTGCCGCAGGGTATCCGCGACCTGCCGCGCCGTCTCGGGACGGTGCGCCGGGTCCTTGGCGAGCAGGTCGAAGCAAAGACACACGAGCTCAGCGGAGGCGTCCTCGCGGAAGTGCCCCAGGTCAGGGGGAGGCTCGGTGAGAATTCGCCGCGGCCCGTCCATCCCGTCCGCGCTCCGGTAAAGGCGTCGTCCCGTCACCAGCTCAAAGAGGACCACACCGAGGGAGAACAGGTCGCTGCGACGCGTTGGCTCCTCGAACTGGAGCTGCTCGGGGGAGAAGTAGCCGAGCTTGCCCTTGAGCACGCCAGACTCGGTTTTTGTACTTCGCCCTCGTGCCTTGGCGATTCCGAAGTCGGTCACTCGGGAGATGCCGTCGAACCCGATCAGCACATTCTGCGGTGAGACATCCCGGTGCACCAGCCTGAGGGGGTCGCCCTCGCGGTCCGTCAGCTCATGAGCCGCGTGCAGTCCACGGGCCGCTTGCTCCACAATCGCAAGGGCGTGCTGCAGTGGAATCGCGCTGGCTGTGGCAGCAAGCTTCCGCAGCAGCTGCGACAGACTGACCCCGTCGACGAAGTCCATCAGCAGATAGGGCCCCGACTCGTCTTCACCGACGTCCAAGACGGATACGACGTTGGGATGCCGGAGCAGACCCGCCAAACGTGCCTCCTCCATGAACATCTCCCGGAAGGCGTCGTCCTGACGGAACTCGCTGCGGAGGCGCTTGCGGGCGTAGAGGCGGGTGAAGCGAGCTTCCTCGCGTGCCACCAACTCGACCACTCCCATCCCACCGGTGGCGAGTTCGAGGATCTTACGGAAGCTGTCGTCAGCCTTCCCTTGGTGCGCCGCGTGGGTTCCGATCACGGAACCTCGATTGTAACGCACGACCCCTGTGGTTTCGCCCTCCGCCTGGGGCGAGCGTCGCGTCTCCCCCTCCGCGCCCGCGTCCGATCCGCCTCGCGGTCCGAACGCCAAGCCCTCCCGCGTTTCGAAGGATCAAGCTCGTTTGCGCCACGCGATCGCGCAGCGACATCATGCGAACGGTCGCACCCGTATCCACTTCGCGATATTCTCTTAATGCATGGCTGGGGAATACCTGCATACGAAGCGAGGCAGCTGCTTTGTGATCGTTCACGGCGACGTGCCGCCTCGGGATGAGGAGTTCCACCGCGGCTTTGACCAGATCGAGGCCGCCGGGGCGCTGGGTGAGGTTCGAGTCTTCGTCTACGCCGCGGGCAGCGGCGGCCCCAACGCCACCCAGCGCCAGCGGTTCGGCGTCCTTGCCAAGATGGACGCCCGCGCGGTCCTCGTCACCGACTCTCGCGTGATTCGCGGAATCCTGACCGCCGTGGCGTGGGTCTTGCCGGCCACGATTCGCGGCTTTCCAACCCATCGGGCGGCCGACGCGCTTCACGCGCTGGAGTGCTCCGAGCTGCAGCGCCAACACTTCGTTGAGATGATTGACAGTCTCTCGCTCGCAGGTGGCTACCCCAGGCTCTCGTTCACGTCCGAGTCGTGACGTTGCCAAGCTCACCGTCGACCCGATCGTGGCGGGAATTCAGGTGAGTCGGTCTAACCGGCGGTCACCGCTTCGCCGCAGCGCTGCTCGCCGGTCTCCGCGCAGGATGTCTCGCGCACGGCGCTGTTGCGAACCTGCGCGGGCCCGACATGCGCGAGTCTCTCGGCAGCAGCGGACTGGCTGGCCGCCAGGCATCGATGAGGATTCGGGGACCCGCGGGTGAATCGTGGTGGACCGACGCGGCTGTCAAGGGCCGGGGCAACTGACCGCGATGGGGCCGGGGCAACTGATCGCGTTCTCGGCTTGGTTGGCGCCGCGTGATTTGGCTGGACGCGGCCGAGGGCCCGGGTCGGGGTAACTGATCCGTCAGGCGGCCTTTCGCTTGCGCCGCCGCTTGGTGCCCTGGGGCGGGTTCCGGAAGGAATCTCCGAAGAGCGTGAGCACGTGGGCATGGTGCAGGAGCCGGTCCATGGCGGCGCCGGCGAGAAGCGGGGCGCCAAAGAGCGCGCCGATCTCGGGGACGTCTCGGTTGGAGGTGAGGATGGTGGAGCGCTTCTCGTATCGAAGTCGGATGACGTCGTAGAGGTCGAGCGGCTCGTCGCCGGTGAGAGGCCGCAGCCCGACGTCATCGAGGATCAGGAGCGGCGGTCGGATGAAGCGCTGGAGCCGCTTCTCGTGCGATCCGTCGGCTCGAGCGGCCCGCAACTGTCGAAGCATGTCGTCGGCGGTGACGTGCAGGACGTCGTATCCGGCGCGGCAGGCGCGGTGGCCGAGGGCTTGGGCGAGGTGACTCTTGCCGACGCCGGTGGGTCCGATGAGCAGGACGTTGTCGGCGCGCTCGATGAAGGCGGTGTTGGCGAGCTCGAGCACCTTGGCCTTGGGGAGCTTCGAGTTGAACGCGAAGTCGAAGGTTTCGAGGGTTCTCTCGTGCTCGAAGGAGGCCCTCTTGAGCCGTCGGCTGAGCTGGTTCGCGTCCCGTCGGTCGACCTCGTCCTGAAGCAGCCGGAGCAGGAACTCGCTATGGCCGAGCTCGTCCTCGACGGCCTGCTGAATGCGCAGGTCGAGCGACTCGAGGACGCCGGATAGCCGGAGCTTCTTGAGGATGGGGATCAGTTCGTCAGTGGGGCTCATTCGTCGGTTCCTCCAGGTGCAGTATTTCGGTGATGGAGCGCGCGAATCGCGGCGTCTCGAGCGCTCCGTGCTTGGGGCTGACGACCGTCGGCAGGGGCTCGAGGTCGAGCGCGCGGGCGAGCAGCGTCTTGATGCTGCGGTAGCTGGTGTTGCCGTAGAAGGCGGCGCGCTCGCAGGCGCCACGCGCCCGATGAGGCGGGAAGCCTTCGAGGTGGGTGACGATGGCCTGGGCGGTGCGGAGCTGGCTCAGCACGTCGTCGGAGTCGAGGACCTGCTCGATGAAGCGCGCCACGTCGGGGTGGATCTTCGATGCACGCTCCACCCAGTAGTCTGCGCTCCGGTGGCGCAGATCACGCCGCCCCTCGGGGAGATGAGACTCGTCGATGCTGCGGCGGCCGCGACCGCTTCGCGAGTGAGTCGCGATCCGAACATCGTCGCCGAAGACGATCACCGAACCCTCGGTCGCGCGGACCCACACCGAGCGTCCCACCCAGCGCCAGGGCACGGAGTACAGGCGCCGGTCGAAGCTGATGCAGCAGTCGGGATGGACCTTCGCCTCGCGCCACTCGACCGTCTCGAACCGGGCGGCGGGAAGCGGCCGAAGCGCGTGCTGCTCGACGGCGTCGAAGAATTCGCGTGGAGAGCGGCCGGTCGTCGGGTGGATGCGCGGCTCGGCGACCTCGCGCATCCATCGCTCGAGCCCTTGCTGCACCTCGTGCAGAGGCTCGCCGTGCCGGCCGGCGAAGTAGCTGCGCTTCACGAACTGGACCGCGCGCTCGACCTTGCCCTTCTTCTTCGGCTGGTACGGAGGCGCCGGATCGACCGAGAAGCCGTAGTGGCGCGCGAGCTCGCGGTAGCTTCGGTTGAGCGCCGTAGGCTGGTCGTGGCTGAAGCTGGCGCGGATCACCGCCGCCTTCAGATTGTCGGGGACGATCGTGTGCGGCACGCCACCGAAGAAGCGGAACGCGTCGACGTGAAGGCGCAGCCAGGTGGTGGTCTTCTGGTCGAAGACGACCTTGGCGAACATCTGGCGGCTGTGGCTCAGCGTCATGACGAAGACCCACGCCTTGCGGAGCACATGGCGCTCCGGATCGAGCAGACGACCGACGTAGCCGAAGTCGACCTGGGCCTCCGCGCCAGGCTCGGTCTCGACCGGGATCGCAACCTCGTCGGCGGACGGTCCAGCCGCCTTGGCCAGCTGCCGCACCATGCGCTTCAACGCCGAGTGCGAGCCCGTGTAGCCCGCGTCCTCGAGCCGCAGCCGGTCGTGAATCGCCTTCGGGCCGACTCCCCGCTCGTGCAGCTCCTCGATCCTGGGGCGCCACGCCTCCAGCGAGCTCACCGGCGTCGAGCTCTGCGGCGGGTAAACCCGATCCACAGCCGCCCGTAGCTCGCCTAGGTCCGGCAGCGCATCCGGCGGACCCTCGAGCAACGCCTCGTGCTGGAGCGCCTCGCGGTAGCGACGCTCCGTGTTCGGCGACATCCCGAGCAGCCGCGCCACCTCGCGCGCACCCCGCCCGAGCCGGTGCAGCCGCACCAGCTCCTGAAGTCTGTGCATGTCGATCCTCTCTCGGCCCACCCCGCACCTCCGAAAAGGAACGAGGGTCGCCCACGGGGCTGCTCGGGCGATCACTTGCCCCGACCCGAAGGCGATCAGTTACCCCGGTCTGGGACCCGATCACTTGCCCCGACCCGGGAGGGATCACTTACCCCGGCCCCTCACAAGCATGTGAGCCCGCACGATCTGCGGCACGCGCGCACCACCCACCTACTTGATGGAGGCGCTCCGCTGACGGGCGTGTCCTACCTGCTCGGACACAAACAGATGACCACGACGAATCGATACGCACACGCCAGCCGGGCCGCCGCCGATGCCGCGCTTTCGGGACACGAAACGGGACACCGCGCCGCTTCGCCCTCCCCGGCCGCGGAGGACGGAACGACGAAACCCCCGAGAATATCAGGGGTTTCGGCGATGGGTCATGAAGGACTCGAACCTTCAGCCAATGGATTAAGAGTCCACTGCTCTACCAATTGAGCTAATGACCCGGGGAACCGTGTTCCGAAGAACCGAGCACGCTTGGAGGGATTCGAACCCCCGACCTGCGGATTCGAAGTCCGATGCTCTATCCAGCTGAGCTACAAACGCATCGCCTCCGAGGAGGCTTCTCCGAGGAGGGGGACCCCTCGGACAGCGGGCCTCCGGGGAGGCCCTCGTAGGGTGAGGCCCGACGACGGGCCCTTCCTACTTCATCTCTACGAGCTGTCAAGGGTGACTGACGGGGTTTGAACCCGCGACAACCGGAGCCACAATCCAGTGCTCTACCAACTGAGCTACAGCCACCAGGAAAACGAGGGGGGAGTGTAGCCGGCTCGGCCTGGGAGGCAAGGAGTTCCGAGGGTGTCGCTTCGGGAGCGACGCTGGGGCGGGATTTCGGCGGACGTTCCGCTCCTGGAGCGCGCTCTGCGGTTCCGGGCCGCGAACGAGGCGCCGGCATCGCGGTCGCCGTGCTCGGCGATGAACCCGGACACGACGCGGGTGCTCAGGCAGTGCTGCCAGCGGCGGGAGTGTCCATCACGACGAGATGGCCGAGCGCCAGCTCCGTGTCGGTGCTGCTCATGCATTGACCCAAGCGAGATGACGCGCCCACGACGGCGTGACACGCTCGCTGACGATGGAAGGCGGCAAGTGTCCGAAGTGCGATGGAACGCGGATCGCCAAGACGAAGTACACGCTCTACCTCGGCGCCAAAGCCGCCGGCCCGAGCTTCGCGCTCTACGTGTGCGCCGACTGCCGGTACTCCGAGCAGTACATGCAGGAGTCGGTCGAGGAGCGCGTGAAGGTGCTCGATCGGTGGGAATGGGTGAAGCCCGAAGAGGGCCCGTTCCGATAGAAGCGGCTCACCCCTTGGGCGTCACGAAGACGCGCTCTTCGCCCGCGTAGCGCCGGCGCGCCCATTCGGCCATGGCGATGCCCGCGGCGACGGTCATCGGGTAGCTGTGGTTGATGCCGAACATGGGGATCGCCACGACCTCGTCGGCGGCGGCGAGCAGCTCCTCGCCGACGCCCTCCTCTTCGTTGCCGATGACGAGCACGCAGTCCTCCGGGATGGCCGCGTCCCACAGGCCGACGGGGTTGTCGTAGTCCTTCTCGAGCGCGCAGAGGAACCAGCCCTCGTTCTTCGCCCGCTCGAGGAACGCCGCCTCCGACGGGATCTCGGTCACGTTCTCGAAGCGCTGCATGCCCATCGCCGCGCGCTCGTACCAGTCCTCGTCCCCGATCAGGAGGATCTCTTGGACGAGGAAGGAGTGCGCCGTCCGGATGATGGCGCCGACGTTGAACGGGTTCTTGCTGCGCCGAATGGCGATGCGCAGCGGATGACGGATGCGCGACAGCTCTTCCTTGATGTCATCGCGGCTCATGCCAAACGGGGGGACCTTGGCCATCTCCGCTCAGCGACTCCACTTGATGGAGCACCCCATCGCGGGGAACACCTCGCCGAGACCGTGCGGTGCTCCAGCGAGGGTGCGGTCGATGACCTGCTCGAGGTCACGCTGGGTGACCGCGCTGGCGTCCCGCCAGTTGTCGTCGATGCGGCCGTTGTAGACGAGCTTGCGGTCGGCATCGAAGACGAAGACATCGGGGGTGCACGCGGCGTCGTAGGCGCGCGCCACGGCTTGGCTCTCGTCACGCAGGTAAGGGAAGTTGAACCCCTTGTCGCGGGCGCGCTCGACCATGCGCTCGAACGAGTCCCCAGGGTGCGAGCGCGCGTCGTTCGGGTTGATGGCGACGAGCTGCGCGCGGCCGTCGTACGCCTTCTGCAACGCGACCAGGCGGTCCTCGTTGGCGATGGCGTAGGGGCAGTGGTTGCAGGTGAACACCACCACGAGCACGGACGCGTCGGCGAAGTCCGCGAGTGTGTAGGTCTTGCCGTCGGTGGCCGGCAGCGAGAACGGGGGCGCGACGGTGCCGACCGCCATGCCGTTGGACTGTACGAGGGCCATGCGCCGACCCTGGCGCCGGCTTCGGACGATGGCAAGACGCGAGGCCGCGCGTGGGCTGCTATCTTCGCGGCGACACTCTCGGAGGGGCCATGTTCGACCAGCTGATTCAGCAGTTCACCAGCTCACGGCAGGGGCAGACCGCCCTGTCACGTTTGCAGCAACAGGGCTTCGCGCCCCACCAAGCCAACCAGTTCATCAGCGCCGCGGTCCCGGCCGCCGCGCAGTCGATGCACCAAGCGCAGTCGGGAGGGATGTTGGGCAACCGCCCCGGCGGTCCGGGCGGGCTGATGGACGTCGGCAACAGCCACTACGTCACCAACTTCCTGAGCGGCGCGGTCAGCGGGCTGATCCGCGGGGAAGGGATGATGGGCGCGGCGGTGGACGGGCTTCAGGGGGTGGCCGGCGGACACGTGGCGCAGGTCATCGCGTCTCGCTTCGGCTTGCCTCAGCGGGTCGCCGGGACGGTGGGCGCGATCGTGACCCCGCTCGCGATCGACTTCCTGTGGGAGAAGATCAACGGCGGCGGGCTCAACCTCAGGAGCCTGATGGGCGGCGGAGCGGGCGCGGCTGCGGGCGCGGCTACGAGCGGCTGGGGCGGAGGCGGCGGCCCCGGGAACATGATGCGGCAGATGCTCGGCGGCGGCGGGGCACCGGCCCCGCAAGGCGGATGGGGGAACGCTCCGGCGCAGCAAGGCGGATGGGGTGGCGCGCCCCAGCGGGGCGGCTTCGGAGGCGCGCCCCAGGGCGGAGGCTTCGGGGGCCAGCCCGCGAACCAGCCGGTCAGCCCGACCATTCAGGGCGGGATCGGGTCGATCTTGGGCGGCCTGTTCGGAGGGGGAAACTGATGTCGACGACGCTTTCACTCACCACGTCGGCCGCGGAGCCGGCCTGGGAAGACGCCTACGAGTCGCTCGCGTACACCGCGTTTGCGCTCGCCACCCAAGCCACCGACGGACCCGTTGCGCGCATGCTGGCGGAGGTGCGCGGCGTGCTCGGGGACTGGGACCGGATCGAGAGCGATCGCCGCATGACCCGTGGCGACGCCATCGCCTCCAAGGCCGCGGTTCGGGTGGCGGACGCGGCGCTCGACATGACCCTTCAGCGCCTGGCGGAATCCGTTCTCGAGAGCACCGACGGGGACCGCAGCGCGCCGCTCTACCTGCGGCTCTTCCCGCAGCCGCACGAGCGCATCATCGCGCTGGGGCTCGACGGGGAGCTGCCGAGCGCGAGCGTGGCCATGGCGGTGATCGACGAAGCGGACGATGTGCCCGACGCCGTCGTCGCCCACGGGGACGCGCTGCGTCGCTGCCTCGCCGCCGGCAATCAGGCGCTGGGCGCGCGGGCGGAGTCGTACGCCGCGCTCGGCCGGCTCGAGGCGCGCGTCGAGGCTTGGCAGGAGACGGCCGCCGCCGTGATCCACGCCCTCCGCGAAGAGCTCGACGCCATCGGCGAGACCCGCGGCCTGCCCACGCGGTGGGCGGCGAGCTTCTTCAGCTGAGGCGCGTGCAAACGCACACTCGAACGGGCGTCGCTCAGAACGTCCAGCCCGCGTAGCCCGAGGCGTGCCAGCCGGCGTCGAAGCCATCGACCCAGCGCCCCGGGCTGCGGCGGAAGCGCAGCCAGTAGTGGCGTACGCCCCACTCGAGGCTCCAGGTGAAGCCGGGGTCGATGACACCGCCGAGCCGGACCACCCCGTCGGCCCCGATCGAGCGACGGTCGCTGCCGTGCAACGCCTCGAGGTCGCCGACCGACAGCGGCACGCGCACGCCGATCTCCGCCTGCAGGACGAGCGCCGGTCCGATCAGCCGAAAGCCGCTCACGAACGCGGGGCGCAGGTTCACGTACTCGGCCGTGGGGACGAGCTCGTTGAACGTCAGCTGGTAGCGGTCCCAGCCCACACCGAACGCCAGGCCCAGCTCGATGAGGTCGTCGAACCAGTAGGACGCGCCGACGTCGCCGAGGAGGTGCACAAACAGGGTGTCGACGTTGCCCAGGCGGGCCTCTTCGCGCGCCGACTCGAGCCCGATGGAGCTGCCGAACGCGGCCCGGACGAAGAGGATGTCGAAGAAGCGGCCCTCGGCGCGCGCGGTGATCTCGAAGTACGGCTCCGCGCGGTAGCCGGCGTCGATGCCGTCCGGCGCGAGCAGCTCGAAGGCGCGTGTGCGGATGCCGGCCCCCACCAACACCGTCGCGGACAAAGGCAGGTCATCGTCCGAAGCGCCTTCGGGCGAGCGCTGTTCCGGTTCCGGCTCGTCGGTCGCCTCCGTCTCGCGCTCCGGTTCTGCCGCTGGCTGTTCGGGAGTGGCCTCGGGCTCATCGCGCTGCGTCTCAGGCTCGGACTCAGGCTCAGACTCCGGCTCGGGCGTCGCGTCTGGAGCGGGCGTGGACGGCGCGCCACCCGAACCGACCCCTTCGAGAAGCTCGGCGAGGGCGGCGACCACCCGGCGCACCCCGCGCGCGCCGCTGACCCGGCGGCTCACTTCGCCCTGCATGGCGCCGGACGCGTCCCGCACCCAGAGGTTCACCGTCCAGCGTTGGCCGCGGGACGCGGCGCTGCCGCCGATCACCGCTTGGGCGTCTCCCGCGGCGGCCGCCGCTTCCGCATCGCTGGAGACCGATGCGCTCGAGCGGGTCACAGTGATGCCGCGCTCCTCGAGGCCCGCTCCGATGACCCGCGCGGCGGCGGCGGAGTTGCGCCCTTCGAGGTTCGTCATGACGACGCGGGTCGCCTGGGCGGAGACCCCGTTCGCCGCGAAAACAACGAGGAGGGAGCAGGCCGCTACGAACGCGGTGAGAGTCGGGCGCCGCACCCGTGGAGGATACCCCGGCGGCGGGCCGCATTTCGAACGGTTCTGGAACGACCGTCGCAATTGCCATCTGGAGCGCTCGAGGGTCAGTCCCGGAGATCCACCCACACGGGCGCGTGGTCACTCGGAGTGAGCCCCTCCACCTTCTTCCGCCAGTCGCGCAGCAGGTGCGCCGACTCCGCGCGCTCGGTGACCGGCGCCGTCGCCAGGAGCATGTCGATCCGCAACCCCATGCGCTTGTGGAACGCACCTGCGCGGTAGTCCCACCAGCTGTGACCGGCTTCCTCGGGGCGCAGGTGCCGGAAGAGGTCGCTGAAGCCCCAGTCGCGCAGCGCCTGAAAGCGGGCGCGCTCCGCCGCCGTGTGGAAGATCCCGCCGCCCAGCTTCTCCTCGCTCCAGCTGTCGAGCGGCTCCGGCACGATGTTGAAGTCGCCGCACAAGACGAGCGGGGCCGACGCGTCCTGCGTGTCCAGCCAGCCGCGCAGATCGTCGAACCAGGCGAGCTTGCGCTGGAAGTCCTCGTGCTCGAGGGTCTTGCCGTTCGGGCAATACACCGTGGCGAAGCGAATCCCGCCGACGTCCGCGGCGATGAGGCGCGCGCCCATCTCCTCCTGCCCGGGCAGGCCCGTCTGGACGAGGCTCGCCTCTTCCTTGGTGAGAATGGCCACGCCGTTCCAGCTCTTCTGGCCGTGTGTGAGCGCGCGGTAGCCCATCTCCTCGAAAGCCTCGTGCGGGAACTTCGTGTCCTCCATCTTCAGCTCCTGAAAGCCGATGACGTCCGGGGAGACATCCCGAAGGAAGTGCCCCACGTAGTCGAGGCGGGCCCGGAGTCCGTTGATGTTCCACGTCGCGATGCGCATGGCGGGGTCCTACCGCGGGCCCATCCGGGGATCCAGCACGCAACACGAAACACCCCGCCGCGGCGAGCCGGGCGGGGCAGTTTCGTCGAGCTGAGACGCAGCCCAGCGGGGATGCCGCTCAGCTTCGGAGCAGCGCCGGAATCGGCGGCACGCGCATGTCGGCGCGGTCCTCCTCCGGGTCCATGCCCGCGTCGGTGAACAGGGTCTGGAGGATGTTCTCGGGTCGGATCACCGAGATGCTGAGATCGTCGGTCTCCTCGACGCCCGGCATCGGATCGCCGGACTCAAGCATCATGGGCTGCGGCGACATGCCGATGTCGCTCGCGTTGCCGTACTCGCCCGGGTTGATGTTGCCGCCGAGCAGCATGCAAGAGTTGGTGAGCCAGTGATCCCGGCCGCCACGCGCGTTGAGCAGCGGCGTGCGCATGAACTCACTGAACGCCACGATCGTCGTCCGGTCCAGCATGCTCTCGCCGCTGTCCCCGCACGGCACCGCCTCGAGGAACTCGGCCAGCCGCGCGATCGACTCAAACCCGTTGTACTGACGGGACGCTTGCTCGTCTTCCCAGTCGTCGAAGTGGGTGTCGAGCCCGCCCGCCGCCTGGAACGTGACGACCCGCGCCACGCCGTTGGCAAGCGCCTGGCCCGCGAGCGCTGCCTGCGCCTGCGAGGTGTCGTCGAGCTCGAAGTGCGTGTTGAGAAGCTCCATCTTCGCCCGCAGCTCCGGGTCCTCGATCTCGCCCGGCGCGGCGCGGAAGTCGAACAGCGCTTGGATGTCCGCGTCGAGCACGGCGCGCATGCGCTGCCGCGACGACTCGGCCGCCCGCATCAACGGAGAGGCCTGCGCACGCGCACACGTCGCCTCATCGGCGAGCATGTCCGCGACCGCGGTGTCGATGGCCGGGTCGAGCCCCGGGTCACCACGCCGCAGCAGCGCCACGAGGTCACTGGCGTTGCCCACGCGAAGCGCGGACACGTCCGTCGGGAGATCCGGGTTGAAGCTCTCCACTCGCACCGAGAGGTTCGGGATCAGACGGCTGCCTCCGAACTGCGCGGCAAGGTAGGCGCTCGCCGCCGAGCCGCGCGCGTTCAGCCCGGACGGCGGCTTGCCCGTGATGAAGCGGCGCCGTCCCACCTCGTGGGTCAGCGTGTCCATGCTGATGCCGCGCACGATCGCGAGGCGCTCGGAAACACGCGCGAGCGGCTGCGCGGCCGGGCCGAGCAGGATGCCGTTGCTGGTCCGCTGCGGGGCCTCTTGGAACTGCGCCGCCGCCTGCTGGCCGTAGCCCGGCTGGATGCGCGTCTGGCCCATGTTGTCCGCGTTGAACACGGACGGGTCGCGCGGGTCGATGCCGAGCAGGGTGTCCCAGCCGCCACCAAAATACGCGAACACGTAGAATCGGTCGTCGGGACCGTCGGCGCCGCGCGCCAACCGGCTCAGCGGACCGAGGCCCCCTGCCGCCAGCGCCGCCGCGCCACCGCCAGCGAACATCACGTTCTTCAGGAAACTACGGCGGCCACCGGGGCTCTTCTTGTCGTTCTTCATCGCCATGGTGTGCCTCAGTAGGTGTAGAAGTCGGGGTGGGTGATGAGGGTGACGCAGACCGCCTCCCAGGCCCGCTCGGGCTGGGGGTCCTCGAGCTCGGACGCCGCCGTGCTGAGTCGCCCATAGAGATCCCGCCACGGCGTGAGCTGCGGGTCCTCCGGCGCGAGCTCGCGCCCATGGAACTGAAGCAGCAGGTTCGACAGCGTCTGGCTGACGTCGGCCGCGCTCGGCTCCGGGTCCTCCACGTCGACCGGAAGGAAGAGACCGACCGCCTCGCCGTCCTGCGACTCGCCACCGCCCTCCGTCTCTCGATTGGTCGCGCGCCGGCACACCGCCCTCGCCGCGTCGTCGAGGAACTTCTCGAACAGCAGCGACGCGCTCAGGTCCTCGGCCGTGCTGTTGATGTAGTCGGGCACGCCGAGCGTGTCCTCATAGCGCTCGAAGTAGCGTTCGCGCAGCACCCGGGGGTTGCCTCCGTAGCTGTCCCAGCCGATGCCCAGCGTCGCCTGACGCATCGTGGCGTCGAGCTGGTCGAGGTCCATCCGGCGACGGGCGCGCCACGGCGATGTGCCCGTGTCCACGTTGATGCCGTCACCGAACTCGTTCTCTTCGTGTTCCACCGGGACCGAGCCACTGCAGCTCGTGCCCAGCACCAAAACCAGGGCGCACAGCCCGTGAATCCAGCGCGTCATCAGAGGGCCCTCCGGTAGGTGTCACTGGTCACGACAGCGCGCACCAGATCCCGGTAACGGAAGTCGGACTCGGTGAACTCCGCGGTGAGCTCGCGAACCCACGGCTCTTCCTCGTCGGCCAACTCGCGACCGACCAGCCACTCCGCGGTGCGGCGCACCGAGCAGCTCGTGAAGCGTCCGTCCGCCACTCCCTCACGCACGAGCGCGGCGGGGCCGAGCTCCACGTTCGGGCGGTGCTCGTCGCGCAGGAACTGGAACGCCTGAAGCGTACCGAGGTAGGGCTCCTCTTCCGGCGTCAGCGCGCGCGTCACGTAGTTGAACCGACACTGGTCGCTGCACGCCTCGAGCCCACGACCGCAGTCCTGGCACTCCTGCCGGAACTCCGGGAAGGCCGTGTTTGCGAGGAAGCCACCGCCCTGCTGTGTCCACCGGCCCCAGTGGGCGGCCGCCGGCTCGAGGATGGCGTGGCAGTAGTTGCAGCCCGGGCGCTGCTGCACGTCGGGCTGCGCGGCTGCCACCTCGTCGTCCAGCTCGATGCCGCCGGGAGGTGGCTGGAACGGCTCGCACAGGAACGCGTCGTAGAAGCGGTTCGCGCGGGCCCGGTTGGTCTGGAAGCGCAGGAGGAACACAGGGTGCGTGAGCAGGCCGCTGTGCTCTTCCGGAAGCAGGACCTCTTCCCACTGGTCGCGGTCTTCGAACGACATGTCGCCGCCGTCGACAGCGATGTCCGGGAGCGCCTCGACGTCCATCGCCTCGGGAACCAGCTGGACCTGGTTGTAGGTCAGCCGCTGGTGGCGCCAGTAGTGGGTGAGCGGGCCGTTGACGAAGGCGCGCCGCGAGGTGAGCAGCTCATGGTAGGGCTCGTCGGCGAGCACATGGGCTCGGACGCGCTGCTCCATCTCCTCCGCGAAGGAAGCCAGGATCGCGCCGCGCTGCGCGCTCGGCACACACCAGCGCATGTTCGGGCCGCAGCCGCAGCCGGGGTCACTCACGGCCGCGCGACTCGAGCAATCGGTGCCGCGCGCGCTCATGCGATCGGTCTGGGCGTCGAACGCGCAGACGCGGAGCTGCGTGCCGGGCGCCCAGTAGGGCTCCACCATCACGTAGCCCTCCTGCTCGCTTCCCTCGGGTCCCGGCGTGGTGACGATGTTCCCGTCCTCGTCAAACTCCGCCGGCTGGTCGAGGCAGGCGACGTCGCCGCTCCGGTACATGTTCCGGGCCTGCCCGTTGTTCTGGTACCAGAGCTGGTAGTCCCCGTAGTCGACCCGGTAGACCGAGCGCCGGTAGTGGAAGAGGCTGGTGACGTTCGAGATGTTCGGCCACAGCAGGTCACGGTGCCGGCGCACCACGCGGTCGGCGAAGGCGTCCGTCGCGAGCCACTCGTCGAGCATCACGTCGACCTCGGCCTCCGGATCGGACGCATTCGTGACCCGGGTGTGCTCCTCGGGCGTCGCCGCCACGCCGCGCACGTCCAAGCTGACCGCGCGCAGATAACCGTGCACGTCGATGCGCGTCTGCTGCGGGCGACACAACTCCGGGTCGGCGCACTCGGCGCTGCTCGGCGTGAGCAACCCCGTGTCCAGCCACCCCGGTACGAGGATCCCGGCGGCCGCCAAGCTCGCCAGGAGAATCGACCATCGATGCCAACGTTTCATGTTCGTTGCCTCCATCGGCGCGCTCGCGACTTCGACGCCGACGCCATCCCATTCACCACGAGTCCGCCCGTCACGGTGCGAACCCATTCACCATCCACGCCTCGATCAGCGCGACTTCCCGCTGACTCAGCGGCGCCCGGCCCAACGGCATGCGGCCGTCGCGGACATTGAGAAGAATCTGACCGGAGAGTGCCTCATCGGTCCAGATCTCACGCGTGTGCAAGCGCGTGTTCGCGGAGCCCTCCTCCGCGTGGCAGTCAGCGCAGTACTGCGTGTAGAGGGGCTCGACGTCCTCGGACCAGGTCGCGTCGGTCACCACCTCGAAGACGCGGCGGTCTTCGGTGGGCAAGGTCCCGTCGTCGTAGCGGACCCGCACCAGCAAGGTGTGCGTACCGTCGCCGATCTCCATCGGCTCGATGCGCAGCACGCCGCTCGTGACGTCGACCTGATTCCCGTCCAGCTCGGCCTCGATCGTCGGCTCGCCGGGCGCGATCACCGAGACGTCGACGCTGCCGCCGAGCAGGGCGCCGTCCTCGGGCCCGATGACCGACACGTCGCGCCGCGGATTGTAGCGCTGCACGGTTCCGTCGACGGAGGCGAAGAGCGAACCGTCGGCGCCCACGCTGAGCGCCCCTGCGGGGTCGAGCGTGAGGCCCTCCGCTTCAAATAGTCCGTCGGGGCCGCCGACCCAGACCTTCTCTCCGACGGCCCACACCTCGCTGGACAGCGCGTCGCTCACGAGCCGCTCCACGCTGGCGCCTCCGTCGAGCAGACGCCGATCCGTGCCAAAACTGTGCAGCGTTCCGTCGATGATCATCCAGCCTTGGCCGCTGGCGTCGCCCGCGATGGCGGTGGGCAAGACCTCAAGCCCGATGCTCGCCGAGCGGAGAACGCCCGCACGATCGCGCCACACCTCGAGCAAGCGATCCGCGAGCAACACCCAGAGCGCGGGTCCCTCGGGGCGACGCACCGCGGCGAGCTGCGCGCTCGTCAGGTCCCCCTCGACGAGGAACGGCTCGGCGATCCCATCCGAAACTCGGTAGAGCGACGAGGAGGTCAGCACCCAGAGCTCGCCCAACCCCGCGCCGGTCGCCGTGTCGAGCCGCACCGCGCCCCGCACGGGGTCTGCAAGCTCGCTCGAGAACGGCGAAGGCACCCAAGACGCACCGCGCAGCACGAAGCTCCCGCCCTCGGCCAACACGAGCACGGCTTCCCCGTCGGGCGCGGCGGCGAACACCTCACCGATGTCCGACGCCGGTCCGACGACCATGGGCTCCGCGGCCGGGTCACGTGGATCGACGATCGCGAGAGACGCGTCGACCTGGACGACGAGCCGGCCGTCCGGAAGCGCCACGAGGATGTCGCTCGGAGTCCCGAGGACCTCGACGACGGCGGGCGTGACCGATCCACTGGCCCCCCCCTCGGAGCAGGAGCAGAGCAACGGGCTGGCGAAAGCCAGCAGCGTGATTAACGAGGCGCGGCGCATGAGGGCCTGAACACTCTACGCCAGAGAATCGAGAAATGGGAGGGCACTCGATGATCGAGTCGCGGCGTTTGAGGCTGGTTCCAGTGGGCTCGCAACAACGCAGCGCAAAATACGTACACCTGGACCCCGCATCCGATTGCCGCTCGTTGCGCGCCGAGCGATGGGTGTAGGCTGGGGGCTATGCTCCGCCGTCGGATCCCAAATCGCGCGCTCGGCGCCGTCTCCTGCAGGTTCGTCTTTGGGCTCGTCGCGGCGCTCTCGCTGGGGTGCACCGCAGAGTTCACCGGCCCGCCGACGTCCGACGACGGCTCGCGCCTTCGCCCCACGTGCGGCGAGATCGCGGAGCGCCTGGCGATCACCGGGTCCAATCAACCCCCCGCCGAAGGCGATGACTGCGCGGCCGACTATTGCGTGGCGGCGGGCCAATTCCTGGTGCTGACACCCGCCGGGGGGACGGGGGTGTACCGCTGGCGCATGCAGGGGGACGCGCTCGGCGGCATCGCGTCCGATTCCGGGGTGTACGCGGCTGGCCCGCTGGATGAGGGCGGCGACCCCGTCGAGGACGTCGTGGTGCTCGAGGACGCCAACTGCCGCGGCGACGCCACGGTGACGATCGAGATCCGGCCTGGCGCGGGCATCTCCCCCAACGTCGTCTACCTCGAGCCGGGTCAGACCGTGCCCTTCAGCCCGACCCAGGGAGCCGGCTCCGCGGACCGGTTCAATTACATCATCGCCACCAACCGAAGCGGCGGGAGCCTCGCTGCCAACGGGATGGACGGAGCGATCTACACCGCCGGGCCCGGGCTTGGTCGCGACGTCGTCGAGCTGATCGACACCTGGCGCGGCACGGTCGCCGACGCGGAGGTGTTTGTCGTCTCGGACGCTGGTCTGACCGTCGACCCCCCCGCATGGGTACTGCCGCTCGGCACGAGCGTTACGCTTCCCATCGAGGGGGGCAGCGGGCAGTACGACGTGGCGGTCAGCGGCAGCGCGGTGGTGCACGAGGGCGGCACGTCGGTGACGGCGATGGCCGCAGGGCAGAGCACGGTGACGTTCACCGACCGCATCACGTCCACTTCGATCGACATCCCTGTGCAGACGGTGGCGCCGAACGAAGTGGCGCGCCCGTTCGGCGGCGACACATCCGAGGGCCACATCGTCGGGGGCACGGCGGACCTCGGCAACGACGGCGACCTCGACCTCGTGGTCGGCATGGTCGACGCAACGGGCGCCTGGCAGGAGTCCGGTCGCGTGCTCATCTACGAGAACATCGACGGCACGCTCAGCGACGAACCCGTGATGCTGTCGGGCAGCTCCCGTGACGAGGAGTACGGCGCGTCGATCGCGATGGCGGACGTCACCGGCGACGGCGTGCTGGACCTGCTGGTGGGCTCGCGGCGCGCCGACCCTGTTCGACGCGACGTGGGCGCACTCTGGGTGTACGGGGGCGTCGAAGGCGGGCTCGTCACCGAAGAGCCGGTGCTCTCGTTCTTCGGCGCCAACAGCTTCGACCTCTTCGGGGACTCCGTCGCGATCTGTGACTTCAACGGAGATGGGCTCCTGGACATCGCGGCGAGCGCTCCCTACGGGCAGGACGCCGACGGCGCATCCGACCAAGGCGTCATCCACGTGTTCCTGACCTTCCCTGGCTACCGCTACATCAGCAGCGCCACGCAGCTGATCCTCGGCGAGGTCCCGGCGGGGGATGGCACAGCGGCGTTCGCCAGTCTTCGCATGGGAGAGCGGCTGGCGGCCGGCGACTTCGACGGCGATGGCGCGTGCGACCTGGCTGCGTCGGGGCGCGGGCTCGACGCCGATCAAGCCGACACCGGGGTGGTGGCGATCTACCGGGGTGTGCTCGAGACGTTCGAAGAGGAGGAAGACGGCGACCTCCGTCTCATCGATCGCGGGGGTCTCACCGATCACGCCGTGCGCTACATCGGGCGCCCGGACGGCATGGACGACAACTCCGCCATCGGCCGTCACATCTCGATGGCCGACGTCGATGGGGACGACCGCGCGGACCTTCTGATCAGCCGTCCCAACCACGACGTGATGGGCGAGAACGACGCCGGCGCGGTCTACCTCTTCCTCGGCGGCGACCTGAGCGCCGACCCGGCCACGTCTGTGGACAACGTCGAGAGCGCCGACTGGACGGTGGAAGGCATCCGCAGCTCGGATCGCGTGGGCCAGTCGGCCATGCTGATCGACCTCAACGACGACGGGAACGCCGACGTCGTCACCGCCGACTACCGCGCCCAGCTGAGCGAGGAATCCGAGCTGAGCCGCCCCGGAGTCCTCCGCGTCTACCACGGCGGGGGCTCGGGCCCCTCCAACACCCCCGACCGCGAAGTCGAGGGCATCCAGAACGAAGCGCGCTTCGGTGTCGGCGCGGCCGGTGTTGGCGATCTCGACGGGGACGGACAAGGCGAGCTCGTCGCGTTTGCGCCCTACTACGATGAGGTGGAGGACGTTGCGACCGACCGCGGCGCGCTGTTCCTCGCGAGCTCGTCGGGTGGCCTGCGCGAGCTGCCGATGCCCTTCATCACCGCTGGCCAGCGCGCCGGGCGGTCGGTCGCGTGGATCGATCTCGACGGCGACGGACTGCCGGAGCTGGCGTCGGGCGCCTACCTGGCCGACTCCGTGGAGCACGGCCGCAACTCGGGTGCCGTGAGGATCTACGCCGGCACGAGCGGAGGGGTGAACGCGACGCCGGTGCAGGTTCTCCAAGGGTTCGCCGGGCATGGAGGCGGCGACGAGCTGGGCTATCTCGTGGCCGCGGCGGGAGACGTCGACGGGGACGGCCGAGAGGACCTCGCGGTCATCGCGCACTCCGAAGACGTGCCGCGCGACGGCTTCGACGACACCGTCTACGAGGTCGGACCCGGATGCGATGCGCAGCGCGACAACCCGGCGGCGGTCTACATCTTCCGGGGCCGGGGCGACGGCACGGTCGAACCCACGCCCGCCTATCGCTTCCACGGCCCGGAGGCGAACGCGCGCATGGAGGCGCTGGCCGGCGGCATCGACGTGAACGGCGACGGTCTGGACGACATCATCGTGGGCGGGCGCGAGTGGGACCCGAGCGACCGACAGAACGCGGGCGGCGTCGGGGTCTTCTACGGACGGGCGCCGAGTGCAGACGGACGCATTTTGGTGGCCTGCCAGCTGGACATCCGCATCGACGGCGCGGTCGCTGGGATGCGCTTGGGCCATTCGGTGACCGCGATGGGCGACATCGACGCCGACGGCTGCGATGACTTCGCGGCGGGCGCGCCGGAGTTCGACCCCACGGAAGACGACCGCAACGCGGGTGAGGTGCGGGTGTACTTCGGCTACGCACCCACGGGCTGCGCGAGCACCGCGCTTCGCACGGCGACGCTCGTCGGCGAGGAGCGCGACGCGCAGGCCGGCCGCGCGGTCGGCGGAGGGGTCGACGTGACCGGCGACGGCGCGCCCGACCTGCTCGTCGGAGCGGACCAGTTCCGGAACACGCGCGGTGAGATCGGACGGGTCACGTTTGTGCGAAGCGAGTACATCCTGGCGGGCATCGGCGCATCCCAGCCGCTCGTCGAGTCGGGGCTCGACACGCCGTTCATCGACGGACGCGGCCCCGGCGAGGAGCTCGGGCGCGCCGTGGAGTTGGTCGAGGGCGGCTATGCGGTGCTGGGCGGCCCGTACGGGAACTCGGCCGGACGGGTCAACGCCGGTGGCGCCATCGGGTATCGCGTGGGCGCGAACGGCTTCGGCGAGAGCGTCTTTCAGGTGACCGGCGAGAGCATCGGCGAGGGCCTGACCGGCCTGGCGCTCAGCGCGGTCCGACGCGGCGCGCGGTTGCATGTGGCGGTCGGGTCCCCGCTCTCGATGGTGCCCGACGACCCGGACGTCGTAGAAGACGGAGCCTCCTACGCGTTCACGCTGACGCCGTAGCGCGGCGCCAGGGCCGGGCACCAGTGGTACTGTCCGGCGTGTCGAACCAGCTCGAGGTGGTCTACGAAGACGACACCCTGCGTCAGGGGTTCTCGCGCAACGTGCACTTCGTCACCTGGCATGACGCGCCCACCGCTGACCAGATGCGGGCGTACGGCCGGACCGCCCGCGACGTGCACGGCCGCCACTCCGATGGCAGCGGGCTGTTCAACATCGTCGTGACGGGCACCCCCCGGTTCTCGAACGAAGTCCGGGAGCTGGCGATGACCTACACGCGCGAAGGACTGCACTCCGTCGGCACCGCGCACGTCATCCTCGTCCGCGGACTGCTCGGGAGCTCGGCGCGCGCGTTCCTCGGAACCACGGTGTTGCTCGGGCGCCCTCCGAACCCGACCAAGGTCTTCGCGGACATCGAGTCGGCGGCGATGTGGATGGCGAAGAACCTCGCTGAGCGTGGGTCGCAGACCTGGTCCTCGGAGGAGCTCTCGCGGTGCGCGATCCAGCTGCTGGCGCGCTGAGCACCCGGGGCGGCGGAGACCACGCTCAGGGGTTGGCGCCGTCCTCGATCCACTGGGCGACCGCCATTCGGTTGGCCTCGCTGACGCTTCCGCCGGGCGGCATCGAGTCCCCGCAGGTCGGGCTCCCGGTGATCTTACGGTAGAGCAAGCTCGCACTCGGGTCACCCGGCACGACGAGCGGGGCTCCGTCCGCCGCGCAGTCGAGCCCGCTAGCGTTCGCGCCATCGCCGCTCAGAAGCGAGTCGAGCATGCCCATGGGATCATCGTTCAACACGCGGAACCCCGCGTCCGGGTTCCCGCCATGGCAGATCGCGCTGTTGCAGCGGCTGCTGAGAAGATCGGTGTAGATGCTCGTCCACGTCGGCTCGAGCGGCGTTCGGACCAGGCGCGCGGCCGTTACGGAGTCGACGCCGTCCGAACGCGCGACGGTGCGCTCGATGACCGGCGCTCCGCACGCGAGCCAGTTCCGGAGGATCTCCATGCCGGGCTCGGAGTTGGCCGGCGGCAGGAACTCCTCTTCGGCGTTCGAATACACCGGAGCCTGCGCGTAGAACTGCTCGGCCGGACTGTCGGCGCCGTTGCTCGGCGGCGGCATCACCCCACGGTGGACAGCGTCGAGAACGTTGCCGCTGACCTGCAAGATGCGGAAGCGGCCCCGTCGCTGGCGGGCGATCTGGTCCTCGCGAACCCGCGTGTCGAACGACGCGAGCTGCACATCGAACATCAGCTCCGCCGGGACGCCAAAGCGGGCGTCGAGCCGCTCCTCGTCCGGCTCACCGTGGCACACCCCGTTCGACCCGCATGACGAAAGCACCAGGGCCTGGCCTTCGTAGGCCGGCACGCCGTCCTGGTCGTAGACCGGACGCTGCGCGGCGATCGGGTCGCACTCGCCCACCTCAGGGAAGCACCCGGTGGTGAACACGAGCAGCGTCAGTAGTGCGCGGGCGGCCACGGCGGGACTCTACCATCCTCCGACCGGCCCGAAAGCTGCACGCAGAATCGAAACCCGATACCATGACGCGGCTTTCATGACTTCAGCTGGCTCGCAATCCACGCTCGACGGGGACGACGCCGACCGGGACAGCGCCGATGGCGACCGTCCCGAGCGCGCGTTGGCTCGCAAGGCGGTCTCGGCGACCGCCTTGGGGCCGGCAGACGTGCGCGATACGCCACTCGTGAAGCCCAGCTTGGCGCTCGCGACCGAGGACGAGGAGGACGCCTGGATCGGGCAGATCCTGTCCAACGTCTACGAAATCGAGGCCAAGATCGGCGAAGGCGGCATGGGCAGCGTGTATCTCGCGCGCCACATCCATCTGGAGAAGGCGTTCGCGGTCAAAGTCCTCGTCGACACCATCGCGACCAAGTCCAACGCCGTCGACCGGCTCCGTCGGGAGGCGTTGGCGACCGCGCAGATCGACCACGAGAACATCGTCGAGGTGGTGAACTTCGACCGCACCGACAGCGGCGCCGTGTTCATCGTGATGGAGATGCTCAAGGGCGAGGACCTCTCGGACGTCATCGCGCGCGGGCCGGTCGAGCTGCACCGGGCCCTGCCCATCGCATTTCAGATCTGCCGGGCGCTGCAGGCGGCCCACGACCACGACATCGTGCACCGCGACCTGAAGCCGGAGAACATCTTCCTCACCGAGAAGCGCGGGCGCACGCTCGTCAAGGTGCTCGATTTCGGGATCTCGAAGATCAAGAGCGCCGAGGCCGAGCAGGTCAAGATGACCAAGACCGGCCAGCTGGTCGGGACGCCTCTCTACATGTCGCCGGAACAGGCGCGCGGGGAGAGCGAGATCGATCGGCGCGTCGACGTCTATGCGCTCGGCGTGATCTTGTTCGAGATGCTGACCGGCGTCCCCCCATTCGAGGGGCGCAACTACTTCGAGCTGCTCTGGAAGCACGGCAACGAGGAGCCGCCCTCGCCGCGCGAGGTGAACCCGAACCAGTACATCCCCGAGCCGGTCGAAGCGGTGGTGCTGCGCACGCTCTCGAAGGACCGGGACGCGCGCTACCAGACCATGGCGGAGCTCGAAGCCGCCCTCATCGAGGCGGCGCCGGAGGTCCCATCGCTGCCGGACGCGCACTCGCTTCCTCCGGAGCGCCCTTCCCGTGACGCCGCCGAGCCCATGGGATCGGAGGACGACCTCGGACGAGCCCCGACCGCGCTCGATGTCAGCTCGACACCGCCTCCGGCCGACACGGCGGACGTGGCGCTGCCTTCCACCAACCGCGCACCGCTGATCGCGCTGGGGCTCGGTGCCCTGCTCGCACTGGGCGCCGCCGCCTATTTCCTCGCGCCCTCCGCGCCGGATCCCGCTCCGGTCGCCGACGCCACCGAGACGCCCGACGACCCGCCGGAGACGGAGCCTCCCGTCGTCGATCCGCCCGACGTCGAGACGCCTCCCGTAGGAGTGGACCCGCCCGCTCCGCCCGCGCGGGTCACGCTGACCCTGCACTCCCAGCCGGAGGGGGCGATGGTGTTCGCCGGCGATCAGGAGCTTGGGACGACGCCCCTCGTCGCGCCGATGGAAGTGTCCGACGAGCCGGTCGCCTTGCGCTTCGAGCTGGCGGGTCATTTGGACCAGACCCTCTCGATCGTGCCCGCGGAAGGGGTCGAGGTGCCTTCGGTGCGGTTGCGTCGCCGGCGTCGTGCCGTCACGGACTCCTCGGGGGGCACGACGCTCCCGATCAAGGGGAGCTTGTAGCGATGACTTCGGTTCGCGGTGGCCTCTTCAGCTGGGTCCTGGCGCTCGCGATCGGGATGGGCGCATTGGCCGCCCCGCTCTCTGCGCACGCGCAGCAGGACGAAGCGCAGGCGCTGTTCACCGAAGCCAACGGGCACCTGGCGCGCGGGCTCCGGCTCCGAGGCCGCCGACGCGCGGCCGAACTCGAGCGCGCGCTCAACGGCTATCTCGGCGTGGTGCGGCTCGGTGTCCGAACCCGCAACGTCATCTTCAACCTCGGTCTGACGCACCAAGAGCTGGGGCGTACGACCGAGGCGTTCAACTACTACAGCGAGTACCTCCGCACCTTCGACCTGAGCGACGAAGACCGCGTGGAGGGCGAGCGGCGCCTGACGTCGATCCGCGGCGAAGTGGCCGTCGTCGAGCTGGTGAGCGAGCCCGAAGGCGCGGACGTCCGGATCGACCGCCGAGACCTGCCCGTGCGCGGACAGACGCCGCTCACGCTGGCGCTGCCGCCGGGCGAACATCGGGTGTTCTTCGATCGCGACGGGTACGAGTCGACAGAGGGCGCCGTCACGGCGGCCGAAGGCGAGACCCGGCCTCTTCGAACGCGGCTCCAGGCCTCGCCCGTGGCGCTTCAGGTGCTCGCGCCGGCGAACGGGACGCTGACCTTGGACGGCGCACCACTGACGTCGGGCCAGTCGACGCCGGTGCCCCCTGGAGCGCACGTGTTGATCTTGAGCATGCCGGGCGCCGCGCCCGTCGAGCGTCAGTTCGAGGTCCCCGTCGGCGGCGAGCCCATGGTCTTGGAGATGAACGCCGAGGGGCCCAGCGGCACCCCGCTGCAACTCGCGGTCAACACCCCGGCCGCCGTGTACCTGGATGGGGCGCGCGTCGGTACCGGCGCTGCGGTATCGCTCCCGGTCACTCCTGGCGCGCACCAACTCCGTCTCGAAGCGGCGGGGTTCACCCCGCTCGAGCAGGCGTTGGAAGTGAGTGAGGCGCCCATCGAGCTGAGCGCCCACCTCGGCACGCTGGCGGACAACGGCGACCTCATCGCAGCGCGGCTCACCGTCGGGATCGCAGCACTGATCGGAACCACGGCGTGGGCCGGGGTGGGTTTGGCTGCGTTCTCGGCCAGCAACGAGTTTGATGACGCACTCCGCCTTCGGAACAACGGCGGCATGGACGCGGTGACACTGATGGGCCTGGCCGATACCGTGGAGAACTTGTCGGTGGCCGCCGGCATCATGCTTGCGGTCGCGGGCGCCTTGGCGGTCACGAGCATTGTCTTGCTCGTCGTGCCGGGCGCGGAGAGCCAACCCTCGCGACTTGAGGTCGTCGCCACCCCGACTCCGGGCGGCGGCGCGATCGCGGCCCGAGGCACGTTCGGGGGCGCGCGATGAGCGACAGCTGGAACCGCGCTCTGACGCGCGCTGCTTACTTCGCGCTTCTCCTCGGCGTGGGCCCGGGCTGCACCGTGATCCTCGCCCCCGATCGCGCGGCGATCACCCTCGACGGGGCCGTCGAAGGCGGGATGGACGCCGACATGGACGCCGACGTCGACGCCGACCTCGACGCGGGGCCCGACGCCAGTGACGCTCGCTGCAACAACGTGCCGGCGTTCGAAGTCAGCTGCACCAACGGCGACGACGACGACTGCGATGGATTCCGGGACTGCGAGGACTTCGACTGCGCGGGGGCCGTCAACTGCTGCGACGAGTCCGAGACGACCGTCGTGCGGTACGACGCGATCGACGGCGCTTGGCAGGCGCTGGGAACCCCGGCGCGAAGCGACGAAGGCATCGATTTTGGCACGGGTCGGAGCGCCGTCCTGCTCGCGGACTGCTCGCCGATCGCCTTCGGCGCGGCCTACCGCGCCACGCTGCAGGCGGGCAGCGGGCTGAACGGCGACTACGCCGCGCTCGTGATGGGTCCGGTCAACGAGTTCGGGGCCGACGGCCTGCTGACGGAGCTCGCCGTGATCTTGCAGAACCAAGAGTTCCGCGTGGAGCGCGCCGGGACCCCCGTGGGCAACACGCTCGAGGCGGGAACGAGCGAGTACAGCATCGAGCTGAATGTCTTCCCCGGCGCAGACGAGGCCGGCCGCGCCGTGCTGCGCGCACAGGTCTCGGTGGCGCCCGTGGGCGGCACGGCGACCGTGCTCCTCGACGACGTCGCGATCATGCCGCTGGCTGACCTCATCGAGTGTGGCTCGGCGGACGGCCTCTTTGTCGGCTTCGAGGGGAGCGGCGGCAGCGTGAGGGTCACGGGTGCGGAGTTCAGCACCGAGGTCTTCGCCTGCGGCAATCCGTCCCAGCTTCGCGAGGACCGCGACTACACGATCGACAGCGACCTGTTCGACGGGCTCGGCCCCGGCGGGCTCGGCGAGCCTGCGTTGGCGGCGTTTGCCGTGAGCACCGACACCAACGAGCGGCTGGAGCTCTGGCTCGACGCCGCCGACAGGGAGCGCGCCGACGAGATCTTCGTCTCACCCACGTACACCGTTCACGGGGCCATCTACAGTGACGGCAGCTGGGCGCGGCGCACCGCCATGGCCGCGGGGCGCGAGCCCTCGATCGCCGCGGTGACGGACAGCGCGCGGATTCAGGACGCGGGAACGCCGTTCGTCGCCTACGTGGACGAGAGCCTGGAGAATCCGCGAATCGCCGTGAGCCGTGTCGATTTCGCCGAAACCGGTGGGTTCCTGGACATGCCACCCCAGTTCCTCCCGCAGGACACGTGCGATCGAGGAATGCGCGACCCCTCGCTGGTTCACCTGAGCGGCACGAGCGACGAGTTCCTCGTCGTCTTCACCTGCCTCCGGGTCGGCCTGGCCGACAGCATCGGCGGCATGCGCCTCACCTACGACCTTGTCGGAAGGCAGTTCGCTGTCGTCCAGGACAGCCCCAACCTCCTCTCGGGCACCACCGCGTCCAGCGCCAAGGGCGTCTTTTCGCCGGAGCTCCTCGTGCATGCCCGCGCCGACGACGAGTTCGCCCTCCCGATGTGGTACTTGGCGCGCGACTCGAGCGAGGGCGTGGCGCTCCACTTCGCGTCCGGCGTCCTCGCTGCTGGGGAGAATTTGCCGCGCTTCGAGATCTACGCGGGCAACCCGATCCTCGAAGCCGACGACCCCATCCTCGGGAGCGCCGAGTGCATCGACTGCTCTCTGCAATCGATGGCCGTCGCAGACTCCTATCCGGGACTCTTCTGGGACCCGCCGACGTACTTCCTGCTCATCAACCGGACCCGATACGACACGCTCGGGGACCCCATCCACGAGCTCTTGCCCGTCACCCAGCCGCGGCCGACCGAACCGTGAACGCCCTGGCGCGCCGCTTGCTTTGGATCCGAGCGTGACTCCACGCATGGCACGGCTCGGCACGATCGCAGCGCTGCTCACCTGTCTCGGCTGCGTGGGGTGCGACGGGAGCGATGCCGACAGCGCCGACACGGGACCGCCCCCTCCGGACGCGCCTGGCAGGGACAGCGACAGCGGTCCCGTCGATCCGACCCCGACGGGGGACGGCAGCATCGGGTTCAGCGACGCCGGCGTCGGCTCATTCGAAGGCCGCGTGTCGGGCGAGTGCCTCGACGGTGAGGACAACGATGGCAACGGCGCGTTCGACTGTGACGACCCGATGTGTGCCACGGCTCCCGTGTGCTGCGTGGGTTCCCGGAGCGAGGCGTGCTGCGTGGGCCCTGGCGACACCGTCACGTTGGCCCTCTCCGAGTGCGACGATGGCGGCGCGGAGCTGTGTTCGCTCGACTCCGAGGTGGAGCTCTTCGGCGCGGTGACGCCCGTCATCGAGGACAGTGTCTTCGTGCCGCAGGGCATGCCGGCCTACGCCGGCGCCAAGCTGGGTGAGGCGCTCGACCTGCGCGGGACCCGCCTCGACTTCTCCGCCACCATCCGCGTCCCGAGCAGCCGCTGCGCCGACTGCGTCGACGCGGCGGGGATCGCGCTGGTCGCACCCGACGACTTCAATGGGGGGCTCAACTACGTGCGGCTGGCCATCCTCGTCATCGGGGCCAGAGACGAGACCGTGCTCGTGGTGAACGGCGAAGTCGTCGACACCTTCGGGCTGCCCGATGAGGAGTTGACCGGCGACCTGACCATCGCCCTTCGGACCGGCGACGACGGCTCGGTCCAGTACACGCTCGCCGGTGCGGACGCACGCACCCTGCCCGCTCACGCGTTGCCGGCGGCCGTGGTCCCAACCGTGCTCGGACAGAACGAGAACCGAGCTGGAGAGGGCGCCATCGCTGTCGTCTCCGCACAGAGGCAGCGCGTCGGGTGCGATGTGCCGAGCGCCCTCGCACTTCGCGACACGCCCGTGTTCCCCGCCAGCATCAGCGACTACGAGCCGGCGCTGGCCTTGGGGCGCGCGAGCGTGGCCGTCGGGGCGGACGACCAAACGCAGGCTGTGGTCGAGGTGGACGGCTCGCTGCACGCCCTGTCGGCCAACGGCGTCGGCGAGTTCGTGCCCACGATGGGCCTGCTCGACCCGGGGGTGGTGCTGCTGGCGGGTGACGATACCCGTTCGTTCAGCGCGCCTTGGATCGAGCGCACGGAGGGCGGATTCCAGCTCTATTTCGTGGAGACGAGCAGCGCGGGCAACACGCAGCTCGTCCGGCAGCTGTTCACCACCCTCACGCCCGGCGGGGCCGGCACGCGCACCATCCTGCTCGACGCCGGGACGCTGATGGTACAGCGCATCGTGTCGGCGACCCATGCGTCCGAGACGCTCATCGTCGCGCTGGAGGACGCCGCTGGCACGCGACTCGAGCGGTTCACGCCCACATCGGAGGAGATGTGGGAGGCGGTGGGCACCGTCGCGACGCCGCGGCCAGACGACCTCTTTGCCTTCGACCGCGACGAGGTCGGTGAGCCGGCCCTCGTCGAGCAAAACGATGTGCTTCGCCTCTACTACACGGGGAGGCGAGGGACGCGACGAAGCATCGGGCTGCTCGTCTCCCTCGAAGGCGGCACCTGGCGGGACTTGGGCGAGGTGCTCGCGCCGTCGAGCCCGGGCTTCGCCAGCCTCCAGGTGAGCAGCCCTGCGCCCGTCACCGAAGGCGGCGCGCTCGCCCTCTACTACCTGGGCCGCTCCGGAAACGACCGACGAATCGGAGTGGCAAGAGGGGTTGGCACGGCAGATGAATAACCCTGGTTGACGTGTCTTCCTCTGTGCCAACCTGTGATCTTCGGCGCTCGATCGGGCGAATCCGCCCGATCCTGGGTCTCCTCCTGCTGGTGGGCGGCTGCGCCGGACACGATGTGATGGGGGCCTGCGATGAGGGCAACTGCGAAGGCGCAGACGGGGGCGCGGCCCCCGGTGATGCTGGGCCCATGTTCGTCGACGCCGGGGCAGTCAGCGACGCCGGGCTGTCCCCCACCGACACACCACCGGGCTTTTCCGAGCGAGGCGGCGTCGACCCCGACCTCAGCTGCTCCGACGGGCTCGACAACGACGACACCGGCAGCGCGGACTGCGATGACCAGCTGAGCTGCGGTGCGAGCGACTACTGCTGCTTCGGCTCCACGAACGACGCTTGCTGCGATGAGCAGCCCGCCATGAGCGTGCTGTTCTCGGACTGCACCGATCTCGACAACTGCGCAGGCCTCTCCAACAGCTTCGGGGCCAACGCGCCCGTGGTCGAGTCCGGGTACTTCGTCCCGAACGGCGATGGACAGGACTCGGGCGTCGTGCTCGGGGATCCGGTCGACGGCCGGACCGATCGCATCGAGCTGAGAGTCGACGTCGAAGCGCCGAGCGGCACTTGCGATTGCGCTGACGCGGTGGCGTTTGGCATCGGCGCGGCGCCGGCAGGCCAGGCCCGTGCGGCGCTCGACGTGGCGGTGATGGTACGGCACGCGTATGGCGACATCGCTTTGGTGGTGGCGGGTGAAGTCGTCTGGACGCACGACCTCAGCGGCTATTCGGTGGCGGACACGGGCATGCACGAGCTGCCCCTCGAGCTCGACCTGAACCCAGACGGCACGCTGACCCTCCGACTGACGGCGACGCCCGAGCGGGCCGGCGTGCAGACGACCGCCGCCTGGACCCCGCGACCCGATCGGCGGGTCCTGCTCTACGGCCGTACCCCCAACCGTGCTGCGATGCCCATGCACACGCGGATCGCCTCCGCAGCCATGATCTCGTACCGCTGCGAGGTGCCCAGCGCCCTCGCGCGGAGCGCAACCCCGGCTTCCGTGTCGGGTGCCCAGCCGTCCATCGTTCGGCATGGAAGCACCCTCTGGATGGCCACCGCATCAGACGGCCAGATCGCCTTCCACAACCAACAGAGCGGGGCCTGGGTGTCGGTCGCGAGCACGACGCTCGACCAAGAAGGCGACCTCTCGAATCCTGCCCTCACCGTCGAGAACGAGCGACTCGTGATGTACGTGGAAGAGACGACGGCGACGCGCAGCGCGATCTTGCGATACGAGCAGAACGCCGAGGGCGTGTGGGGCGTGCCGACGCCGGTCGGGCTGTCCCGCGCCGATTGGGGCCAGCCCAGCGCGCTGACCACAACGACCGACCGCTGGCTGGCCGTCACCAACTACGACAACGGGGAGATCTCCCTCTTCCGCTGGAACGACGTGGAGGAGACGTACCTGTTGGTGGACACACTTGGACCCAGCGGAGACCACGCGGACTTCCGGCAGGACGAGGTCGCGGACCCGGAGCTCGTCGAGGACGGCGCAGGACTGCTGCGCTTGTATTACGCTGGTCGCCGGGGGACGCGGTGGGCGATCGGCGTGCAGATCTCGACAAACGGCACGGTATGGCGAGACCCCGTGGGGGAGGCCATCCTGTCATCGACCGGGCAAGGTCACGACGCGCTCGGGGTGCGCAGTCCCGCGGTCCTGATCGAAGACGGCGAGGTGACGCTCTACCACACCGCCTCGGACGGGATCGACTGGAGCGTCGGCCTGGCCGACGGGACCGCGAGATGAGGGCGCGCTTCCCGCTCTGGCTCGTGGCTCTGGGGTTCAGCTCGCTCGCCTACGGCTGTGCGGACAGTCCCACCCGGGCCGGCACAGACGCAGGCGCTGCGCCATTCGAGGCCGGTGCGCCGTCCGACGGTGGCATGATCACCAACACCGACGGGGGTCCCGGTGCCGAGTCGGACGCCAACCCGCCGGCCCCGCAGCCGGACTACGGGGAAGGGGAGGATGACGCGCTGTTCGCGGACGCCAGCCGTGTGGACGTTGCCTCGTGCCGGGACGGTATGGACAACGATGGCGACTCTCTGTTCGACTGCGCCGACCCGTTCTGCCAACGCTACGTCCCGTCCTGCTGCGTGGGGCAGTCGAGCGAGCACTGCTGCGGCGCCCCGGAGACCGTCGCGACGCTCTCACTCGGGGGCTGCAGAGGCGATATGACGTTGTGCGGCGGCCTCGGCGCGGCCTACCACTTCTTTGGACGCAGCTCGCCCGAAGTGGCGATTCGCTCCGGGGAGACGGCGCCCTCGGTCATCATCACGACCGACGCCGTGGACACAGGCTTCGCCTTGGAACAAGTCCTCGACCCGAGCCTGGGCGACATCGTGCTCAGCGCGTCGATCGCGGTGCCGGCCCCGGGCGATCCTTCGGTGATCAACGCACTCGGTGTGGGGTTCATCACGGCGGAGGGCGCTCTCGACGATCTGGTCCGGGTCACCCCCACGGCCGGGCTGCTGCTGAGCCGAAACCGGGAAGAACTCCTCGTGATGGTCGGCGAGCGAGCCGTGATGAGCGAGTCGCTCGACGGACGGACGGAGTACCTCTCGGTCACGGTGACCTTGGGCCCCCACGGTCGCGCAAGGCTCGAGGCCAGCGACGACATGGGCATGTCCGTGCTGAGCACCACCCTCGCCGTCGGACCGCAGCGCGCCGTCCGCGCGGTCCTCTGGGGTCGCGGGACGAACCCGCTGGAGGAGACGCCGATCCGCGCCAACGCGCTCTCCGTCAGCCAGCGGAACTGCGACATGCCGCAGGCGCTCGATCGCGCGCCTACCGCCGCCGTGCCCGCCGAAGGGGAACCGCCGGAGGACTGGGTCGGGCGCGACATCGGCACGGCCAGCGTGATCCGCACAAGTGACGGAGACACCCGAATCGCGCTCGAGTTGAACGGCGACATCCACCTTGGCGCGGGTCAGGAAGACAAGCTCAGCTTCGACGTCACGGGCACCTCGGAACTCTCCGAGACGAGCGAACCCTGGGGCCAAGACGGAGTAGCGCATCCCGCGCTGTTCCAGACGCCGGCCGGGGCGATCGAGCTCTGGTTCACCGCCTACGCGTCCGGGCGCCGGACGAGCATCGCCTCGATCGTGGAGAGCGGGACGGGCGCGTTCCCCAACACAACGGCATCGCAGCGGCTGACCCTCGAACAGATCGCGGCCGACGCCAGCGTCGAGGGTGAGGTCGTGTCGATCGACCACCCTCAGCCCTTCTCCATCGGCGCGCGCGAGATGCTCCTCATCCGAGAGGTCTATGCCGACGGCGCCGAGGCGCTGGGCCTCTGGGAGTTCAGCCCCGAGCCAGCGCGGCGCGGAGAGCTCACGCGGAACGCCCCGGACGACGTCTTCGCGTTCGACCGTGACGAGCTCGGTGGAGCGAGCGTCGTCTTCCAGGACGGTGTGTACCGCGTCTACTACGCCGGGCGCCGCGGGCTGCGGTGGTCGATCGGACTTGCGGTCTCGGACGACGGCGCCACGTGGTACCGGGAAGACACCCCCGTGCTGGTGGCGACGGACGGCTTGATCGACCGCTTCGGCGTGCGTTCGCCGTCCACGGTGGTCGGACCGAGCGGCCTCGCGCTCTACTACTTGGGGACCGACGAGAGCGGAAACCGGATCGGGGTCGCGGTCTCGCCGTCCCCCCGGCTCATGGATCCGGGTTGAGCTCATCTCCGAGGGTCGGCGCCCGCGCAGGCTTGACGGGGTCGATCACGCGTAGGACGTTCGGGCGCGCAGATGGCCGGGCAAGACCGCAACGAGGAGAGCGCCGCCGCTGACGGCACGACCGCGGCCCTCATCAAGCTGATCCCCGGAGGCGCGGCCTTGGTGGCGGTGGGTGCGTTGATGCGCTTGGCCGAGCACGACAGCGGGATGCGCACGGTCGGCGCTGTCACAGCGGGCCTCGGCGCGGCCGCGATCCTGGTCGGCCTCATCTTTCGTCCCCCGCGTGAACACGCCCGCGGCTACACCGACTCAGGAGAGGCACACGACCCGGAGCGAAAAGTCCGCCTCGGTGTGGCCGGCGCCTCCGCGCTGCTCACCGCCGTCGGGCTGTTCCTGCTGGTGCAGGACGCTCTGAGCCTCGAAGCGCCCGGGACGGCGTGGCCCTTCCTCGTCAGCGGCGCGGTCGGGCTGGTCGCCAGCGGGATCTGGCACGCCGTGGCGTCTCCCCAGCCGCGCGACGTGGTCGTGGCCCCGCCCGCATCCCCGCGACACCGCGCCTGGATCGCGGCCGGGGTCGGGGTGCTGCTCGTGCTCGAGGCGCTCACGCCGCTTCGCTACTACCTCGGGGACGACATCTTCGACGAGCGCTTCAGCTGGCGCATGTTCTCGGCCGTTCGCGTCTACCGCTGCGAGCTCACCGCGTTCGAGAGCCGAGCCGGGCGCGAGCTGCCCACCAACCTGATGAGCACGGTCCAGGTGGGATGGATCACCACGATGCGCCGCAGCCGCGAAGACGTGCTCCGCGGCTATCTCCGTTGGCGGTGCGAGCAGGACGACGTCGAAGCCGCGCGCGTCGTCAACCGGTGCCGAACCCCCGAGGGCAACACCGTGCCGGACGTCGTTCGAGAGATCGATTGTTCCACGGGCACACTGTCGGAAGGCGACGCCCCTGAAGTACGAGTGCATGTGGAAGGAGCGCAGCCCTGATGCGATGGCTCGAGCGCACCCTCTTTGTACCCGTCGCCGCGGTCCGACCGTATCTGGCGCTGAAGCTGACGTTGCCGCTACTCGCGTTGGACATGTGGCTGACGCGCGCCTCGCATGGCGGACGCTACGGAGCCGGAGGGTTCAACGTCGCCCACTTCCACTGGCTCGACGCCATCCAACCCGCCGTGTCCCCCGCGATGTACGTGGGGCTGTCCGTCCTGACGGGCGCGCTGTGTTTCATGATCGCGCTGGCCCGGCGCCCTCCGCGCTGGCTCATCGGCATCGCATTCGTGCTGCACACGTGGAGCTGGGCCATGTCGATGCTCGACAGCTACCAGCACCACTACCTGCTCAGCATCGTCCTGCTCGCGATGGTGTTCTTCCCGCCCCTCAGCGCCGAAGAGGCCCTCGGCGTGCCGCCCCAGCCGGCAGCGCTGAAGCGCACGAAGAAGAAAAGAAAGCCCCAAGCCAAGAACCCCGAGCCGTCGGCGCCGATCCTCACCGCCCCGGCTCCGCACACGAGCGCCTGGGCCTACGTGATGCTCTGCATGAGCACCGGCATGGTCTACGCCTACACCGCGTACGCGAAGACCGACCCCGAGTGGCTCTCCGGCGCTGCCCTGAAGCGCGTGCTTCACCTCTCGGACAGCGGCCTGCCGAGCCCGGGGCAACTCGACCCGATGGGCCCGTTCCGCGGGATCCTCGAGGTGGTCGGCCTCGAAGGCGACGCCCTCTTCGCCGTGCTCGGGCACTCGGTCGTGCTCGTTCAGATCATCTGCGCGGCGGGCTTCGTCCTCGCGCCGTTCCTCGACGTTTCCCGCCACTGGCTGCCGCACGTGTTCTCGGTCTTCGCGATGGTCACCGCGCTCAGCTTCCACCTGGGGGCCGAGTACATGGGCCTGCAGATCGGCTGGTTCAGCTGGTACATGGTCGGCTACGCGATGCTCTTCATGCTGCCCTCGAGGGTTGTCGTCACCGCGGCGCGCGTGGTGGTGCCCGTGCGGGGCACACGCATCGAGGTCTTGGCCGTTCGCATCGCCCTTGCACTCGCGTTGATCGGCCTCGGCCTGACCGCCGCGAGCTGGACACAGCGCTCACCCTTTGGCGTTTCCCTCTCGGGCATCTTCGGCGACGGGCCGAACGTGCCGCTGACGTTGCTCGGCGGAGTGGTCCTCGCGCTGACGCCGCTCCGCCTGTTCGCGCGGATCGACGACAACGCCGCCGGGCCCTCGCCCGACACATCGACGCGGGTTGCACTCGTCACGGTCGCGCTCGGAGCGGGCGCGCTGCTCTTCGCTGGCAAGCAGGCTGACCTGCCCGGCGCCCGTTGGGCGGGCGTCCTGGCCGCGACCGGGCTGGGCGTGGCAGTCATCGTCGCGTTCCTTCGTGGGACCTCGTTCACGACGCTTCAGGGCTATGGCGTGGGCGCCCTCGTGGGCTCGCTCGCGCTCTGGGCGAGTCTTTCCTACAGCGAGGTGCGCTGGGACTACTACCGCAACGTGGGCGGCGACCACCGCCGGCGCGGTGAGATCCTCGAGGCGTACAACGCGTATGTGTTGGCCAATCGGTACGCTCCGCGGAGCGACCTGGCGTGCTCTTCGGACGCCGACTGCGAGCCGCGTGAGCACTGCCGCGAGGGCCGCTGCGGGCAGGACCGCCTCGAACGCCAGCGCGAGATGGAAGCACAGCTGCGCGCGACCGGCCAGCTCCCGTGACCGAGGTCGTGCAACGGGTCGGCGACCGCCTCGAAATGCCCGGCCTGGCCACCGCCCACTCGCATGCGTTCCAGCGCGCGCTGCGCGGCCGGACCCAGCGCACGTCCGGGTCGTTCTGGAGCTGGCGAGGGTTGATGTACGCGCTCTCGGAGCGGATGACGCCGGACGACCTCTACGCCCTGAGCCGCTTCGCCTACCTCGAGCTCGCGCGCGCCGGCGTCACCGCGGTGGGGGAGTTCCACTACGTGCACCACCAGCCGAACGGAGCGCCCTACGACTGCCGGACGGAGACGGCCGACACGGTCATCGAAGCGGCGCGCTCAGTGGGGCTGCGCATCTGCCTCCTCCGGGTGTTGTACCTGCGCGCGGGGCTCGGCCGCACGCTCGAAGACGGCCAGCGCCGGTTCGTGGACCCGGACGCAGACGCGGGGATTCAAGACGCGCTCGACCTCCGCGACCGATGGGAAACCGACCCGACGGTGGAAGTCGGGATCGCCCCGCACAGCCTACGAGCGTGTCGCGTGCAGGACTTTGTCCGCGCCGGAGCGGCGGCACCCTGGCCGGTGCACGCACACGTCAGCGAGCAACGCCGCGAGGTCTGGGAGTGCCTCGCAGAGAACGGACGCCGCCCCGTCCAGTGGCTCGCTGATCATGGAGTGCTCGACGCGCGCTTCGTCGCCGTACACGCGACCCACCTCGACCCATCGGAGGTCGGCGCGCTAGGAGCGAGCCAGGTGTGCCTCTGCCGCACGACGGAGCGGGACCTCGGCGACGGGCTGCCGCCCACGGGACCGCTCCTCCGAGCCGGGGCGCGGCTCAGCTTCGGTGTCGACAGCCACGCGTGGAGTGACCCGTTCGAGGAGGCTCGCGCGGTCGAGCTCGACGAGCGTTCGCGTGTGGAGGGCCGCGGCGTGACGACGGACGCGGCGACCTTGCTCAGCGCCGCCACTGCAGGCGGCTACCGCGCCATCGGGATGGCGGACCGACAGGACGAAGACCGCGTCGAGCTGGACGCGAACGCGCTTTCCCTCGTGGGGGCATCCGACGGGATGCTCGACGAGGCCGTCCTGTACGGCGCGTCAGCGTCGTGCGTCGAAGAGGTGCGCGTGGCGGGACGGACGATCGTGCGCAGCGGATGGCACCCGGACGAAGCGCGCATCCGCGCCGACTACCGAAAGACCCTGGCCCGCTTGGGCCTGTAGTCGCGCCGCCGAGACGGCGAGGTCAGCACCCGTCGTACACGTACTCCGGCGCGACGGGAGAGCGGAGCAGCAAGTCGCGCAGCACGATGGAGACCTCGGGAAAGTCGCGGCACCCCGCGGCGAAGTCGCCGCGGCGGTACTCGATGACGAAGATCCGGCTGCCGTACGCCGCCGTGAAATCACCGCACTCGTCGTAGCGGTTGCACTCCTCGACCACGGCGAAATCCGTGTCCATCTCGCCCCGCCGGTCCAGGACCTCGGCCGCGTTCTTCTGGGCGATGGCGAGGCCGCGCGCGTGTGCACGATCGGCGAGCGCGCGCATGAAGGCGACCGCATCATCCTGGGAGACCCGTCCTCCGGAACGCGCGTACGTGTCGAGGTTGTCGATCTCCACCGCGTCGAAGCCCGCCGCCGCGCATCCGTCGATCCACGCGCCCACGATGCCCGCGAGCGCCGCGCGCTTCTCCGGCGTGGTGACGTCGAGCATCCACTCGTCCCAGTCCGGGTCGACCACCGGGCGGCCGTCGCTGTCACGAAGCAACAGCTCCGGGTGCTCGTTCATCCAGAACGCGCGCTCCCCAGGCTGGGTCTGGAATCCGTTGACGTAGCAGATCCCGTAGCGCCCCGGCGCCGGCGTCGCGGTGCGATCCCGGGCGACGACCTGCACGCCGTCCGGCGGGGCGTAAGCCACCCCGAGCTGGTAGTCGAAGCCGACGTTCGGCGGCGGCAGCCGCAGCTCTGGGGGCCCCGCATCGGACAGTCCGGCGTCGGCCCCCGAGTCGGACGGCCCCGCGTCCAACGACCCCGCATCCCTCGGCCCGGCATCCGCGGTCGCGGCGTCCAGCCCTGCGTCCGAGCGTGTGTCCGCGTCGCGGGAGAACGGGCCCGCATCGCGCGAGCCACCCGCGTCGGCGCCTCCCTCACCGTCGCAGCCGGCGAGCAGCGACACGCAGCCGACGAAGAGGAGCAGGCGACCCATGGCACGATTCTACATGACCCGCGTATGTCGGTTTCCGCATCTGGTAGACAGGGGCGATGCAGTTCGAACACCCACGCGAGACCCTCGATCGGGAGATCAAGCTCTCGAGCCTCGACCCAAAGGCGATCCACGCGTTGCTCTCCCCCGCCGTGTGCCTCGGCACGGCGGAGCGCGCGCACACACTCGGAGGCTCGCGCCTGGGCGGACACCCGGACCTTCCGGCGGACGTCGCATGGCCCCGCTGGGACACCACCCACCACGACGCAAGCGAGCTCGCCCGCGCCGAGGCGAGCGCCGGCTCCAGCGAGTTCGCGAAGACGCGGCTCCAGGCGCTCCAGGCCCGCGGGTCCCGCGCGCCGCTTCCTCTCACCTTTCTCGCGCAACTCGATCTCCGCGACCTGGCCGGGCTCGATCACGGCCTGCCACTCCCGGTCGACGGGCACCTCTGGTTCTTCTACGAGCAGGGCGAATTCGCTTGGGGCTACTGCCCGACTCACCGTGGTTGCTTCCGCGTCCTCTACGCGCCAGCCGGCACGGACCTTTCGCTCCGTGAGCCGCCACCCGACCTGGACACGGGACACATCCTCGCGGGTGCGCCCCTCGAGTGTCGCCCCGCCCATACGCTCCCCAGCTGGCCCGAGCTCGAGCCCGAAAAGAGCGAAGGCTACGCCGCGATGATCGACGCGCTCGCCGGAGACACAGCCGAGCACCAGGTGGGCGGGCACCCCGACCAGATCCAAGGCGACATGCAGCGCGCCTGCGCGCTCGTCACCCAGGGCGTGTACCTGGGAGAGCCGCCCGACCTGAGCCAAGACGAGCTCGATCACCTCGCCAGGGAGGCCCGCGACTGGAAGCTCTTGCTCCAGCTCGGGAGCGACGACGACCTCGGCTGGATGTGGGGCGATTGCGGCAACCTCTACTTCTGGATGCGCGAGAGCGACATCGCTGCCGGCAACTGGGAGCAGGCCTGGTTCCAGCTCCAGTGCGGCTGAGCGCGGGAACCGCTACTCGGGTCGTTTGAAGGGGCCACGCTCGGTGAGGTGCGCGATGTGCATCTCGGTCTCACCCGCCTCCCGGATGAGGAAGTCGTTCACGGCGTCGCGCAGCACCTTGTCCCGCAGCCAGTGGACGCTGTGGATCCGAGCCGGCATGAGCCCGCGCTTGAGCTTGTGGCTCCCCTGCGCGCCGGCCTCGAACCGGGTCACCCCACGCGCGATCGCTCTCTCGATGAGCTGGTAGTAGCAGAGCTCGAAGTGCAGCATCTCGTGGTCTTCGAGGCATCCCCAGTAGCGCCCGTAGAGATGAGTTCCGCGCTCGAAGTTCAGCGTCGCCGCCACGGGTGTGTCGTCACGGTAGGCGACCGCGGCCAGCGCGATGTCACGAAGGCGTTCCGGGGCCATCTTGAAGAACTCACGCGTCAGATACGGCCGACCGTACTTCCGGCTCGCCGTGTCGCGGTAGGTGCGGTGAATCAGCTGCCACGCGTCGTCATCGAGCGCCTCGCCCTCGAGCATGCGCACCTCGAGGCCCGACTCTCGGACGCGTCGTCTCTCCTTCACGACGTTCCTGCGCGCCGAGCGCTTGAAGGAGGCAAGGTAGGCGTCGAACGAGGTCCAGCCTTCGTTGTGCCAGTGGAACTGCATCGTCAGCCGCGGCCGCAGCTCGGGATGCAGGCTCAGCAGCAGGTCACGCTCCTCTTGGGTCACGAACAGAAAGTGGATCGACGAAGCTTCGATCTGGTCGGCAATCTCGAATGCGCCCGCCAGCATCGCGGCGACGATTTCCTCACGGTCGCTCTCCGCGTCGGGATGCAGCAACATGCGCCGCCCCGTGGCCGGCGTCACCGGTGCCATCGCCACCAGCTTCGGGTAGTACGGGCGGCCCATGCGCATCGCCGCGTCCGCCCAGCCCCAGTCGAAGATGTACTCCCCGTAGGAGTGCTCCTTGGCGTAGAGCGGCAACGCCCCGACGAGGCGCTCGGTCCCATCGGGGCCGTCATCCCAGACGGTGACATGCAAGGGATGCCAGCCCGAACCTTGCCCGACGCTCCCGCTCGCCTCGAGCGTCGACAGAAACGCATGCGTGGAGAACGGGTCGTTCGGCCCGCTGATCGCGTCCCACTCCGTGACTCCGACGTCGGTCAGGCTCTCGAGCAGGCGGATCTTCATCGGCATGGTTCTGGGGCCAGTCCGGCGCACGCGCCGGGCGGCGGAAGCTTAGCAGGCGCGGCGCGACCGCCCGCGGGGCCTCTCGGAATGCTGCGCTGACCCGGTGGAGCGTGGCTCCCGAAGCCCACGTCTGCCATGCGAGGGAAGCGCACCTGCTGCGGTTGAGGGGGTGCGCCCGCGCCGCGTCGAGGTGCCGGGTCAGCTCGTGTTCTCCGACGAAGTGAGGAACGCCAAAGTCAGCGACTTCGCTTTGGCTGGAACAGGCGAGGCCCCGCCGCATGTGCGACGGGGCCTCTGGATGGTTCTTGCGTACGTTCACCCCTTCACGCACAGCACCTGCCGGAGCGTGTGCACGACGTCGACGAGATCCGCCTGGGCGGCCATGACCGCGTCGATGTCCTTGTACGCGCCCGGCGTCTCGTCGAGCACGTCCACGTCCTTGCGGCACTCGATGCCCTCGGTCGCCGCGATGTGGTCGGCGAGCGTGAACGCGCGCTTCGCCGCGGAGCGGGACATCGATCGCCCCGCCCCGTGCGAGCAGGAGCAGAAGCTCTCCGGGTTCCCCTTTCCACGCACGATGTAGCTCCGCGTTCCCATGGAGCCGGGGATGATGCCCAGCTCCCCGTCCCGCGCGCGCACCGCGCCCTTCCGGGTCACCCACACGTTCGCGCCGTAGTGATGCTCCTTCGAAACGTAGTTGTGGTGGCACGAGACCGCCTCGCACCGCGCCTCGAAGGGACGAAACAACGACCCCGACCGCAGCGCACGCAGCGCAGAGCGCATCATCATCTCGCGGTTCAGCGCCGCGAAGTCCTGCGCCCACAAGAGCGCCTCGACGTAGTCACTGAACCACGGCGTGCCCTCCGGGAGGTACGCGAGGTCCGGGTCCGGCGTCGTCACGAACCACGTCCGCATCAGCTCCTTCGCCTGCGCGATGAAGTAGCGGCCGACACGGTTTCCGACCCCCCGCGACCCCGAGTGCAACATCACCCAGACGCGGTCCTGCTCATCGAGGCAGAGCTCAATGAAGTGGTTCCCCGTCCCGAGCGTGCCCAGGTGACGCTCCGTCGTCCCGCGACCGAGCTTCGGGTGCTTTGAGACGATGTCCTCGAACCGCGTCGCCAGCGGCGCGTACGCCTCCGTGTGGTCCGCCGGCAAAGACGCGTGTGCACCCTTGTCGTTCGGCCCACCCGAGTCGGACCGTCCGTGCGGCACGACCGACTCGATGGCCGAGCGCGCGGCTGCCAGCGAGTCTGGCAGATCCGCCGCCGTCAACGACGTGCGAACCGCCATCATCCCGCAACCGATGTCGACCCCCACCGCGGCCGGCACGATCGCCCGATGCGTGGGGATCACGCTCCCGACCGTCGCGCCCTTGCCGAGGTGCACGTCCGGCATCACCGCCACATGGCGGTGCACGAACGGAAGCTTGGCGAGGTTCGCCAGCTGCGCCTTGGCGGCGTCCTCGACGGGCACGCCACGCGTCCACGCCTTGATCGGCACGGACCCCGGAACCTTCGTCACATCGTAGCTTCGCTTGGTCATCGTCTTCTCCTTGTGAAGAAGGGACGATGCGAGAGTCGTGCCGACGCACGGGCTGACCTCGGCGACGAGGGAGGACGAGGGCATGCGATACGACCAGATAACCCTTCTATCCATTCGGAGTCGGACACCGGACACGGCACGCGGAGCCGCACGCGACCTCCGTGGGCTCGCTGCGATTCTGCCGGAACGTTCAGGTTCCAGACGCTCGGACCCCCGAGGAAACGGGGCGTGAACGGAGAGTCTCGTGCGAGGGTTCAGGTTTCGCCGCGCGAGGTTGCGCCCGTGCGCCCAATAGTCCACCCCACATTCATGGACCTCGTGACGCACGCGCCTCGAATTCCGCACGAGCGGCCCCACGACCGGACCTCGCCGACGTCCACCGCGCGCACGTGCCTCGCTCTCGGATGGCTTCTCCTTGTTCCCACGGCCGCGGGATGCTCGCTGAGTCATCTCCGCCCCGCATCGGAAGACGTTCCCCCTGCGACGGACGCCGGATCGCCATCAGATGCGGGGTCGAACCTCGACGCGGGCGTCTCCGACGGCAGCGTGGCGCTCCCGTGCGACCCGTTCGTCGACGCCCTCCCCTTGCATTTCGACGCGGCGGACGGCCCGCTGAGCATCGCCGTGACGGACGGCACCTTTCACATCTCCCACTTCCACGGGAACCCATCGCCCTGCGACGGGCCTTGTCTCGGCGAGCTCTCGTTGGGCTTGGTCGGCCCCGCATCCGACTTCCTGCCTTCCTACTGGCTCGAAGAGTCGAACCCCAGAACAGAGATCGTCAGCGGCGCGGGGCTCGCAGTCTCGGTGGCCTACGCGACCGACGGAAGCGTGGCGTGGCGCCATCGCCCTCTGTCGGAAGAACCCTGGCGAGCGGACGGCACCTTCCGGCCCGAGGAGGGCCGGATCGCCTCTGGGGTCGTGCCGAGCTTCGGCGACACGCTTTCGATCCTGACGCGGAACGCGGAGGAGAGTCCCGAAGGCTTCCAAGTGGCCGAGATGATCGACGTCGACCGCGCGGGCGAGGTCCTCCGGCGCTTCGACCTCCGTGAGACGGTCTTGGGCTTCCCGGTGCAGGAGGCGCGGCTCGTCCCCGCGCGGCTCGGTGGAGCATGGCTCGTCAGCATCCAGAACTGGGACTTCCCCCCCACGGTTCAGATCAACCGCATCAACGGACCGGGGTCCTCATTTCGAGGGACGAGCTGCGGGGTCGATGAGTACGACGCCGCCGAGCTGGGCGACGAGACGCTCGTGGTCGCGCAGCGGTGCGGAACGCAGCTCGAGGTCGTCGCCCGCACGGTGGTGGTCGAACCGACCTTCGTCGCGGACGACGCCGCCGAGCTGGCCCCCGCGGTCACGGTCCTGCGACGCAACCTCGAGGTTGCCGTGGCCTATGTGCGGGCGGGCGCCCGCGCACCCACCCTGGTTCGACTCGAGTGGACCGGCAGTGCCCTCGCTCCCGTAGAGACGACCGAGCTCACCCCCGACCCCGCGATCCAACTCCCGATCACGCAGGTCGACCTCACGTCGAGCAGCGACGGAACCATCGCAGTCACCTGGCTCGGGACGCAGATCGGAGACCCCTGGGACGCCTCCGAAGGCGCGGTGCAACGACTGCGCGCCTGCCGCTGAGCGCTCTCCTCGGGAGCGGTCAGGCATCGCTCTCAGCCCCCAAATTGCGCATGCTCCGCGATCCGCTGAATCCCCTCACCAGGCGCGTCTGACGGCAGCGGGGCGCTCGACCGGGAGAGGCGCGAAAGGAAGCGTTCCGTCAGCGGACGCTCGAGGTCAGAGAGGTGCATGCTCGCCACCGTCGTCTCTTCCTTGCTTGCCGACGCCCCGCCGCGGCCGACGAAGAAGCCCGCCAGGAGGAGCGCGGACCGGACCGCGGTGGCGGCGCTGAAGCTGCGGACGATGCACGTGGGCCCGCAACACGCGCGGAGGGCTTCGAAGGCGGCGACCGTCCAGAGTTCGGCGTTCGCCCGCGGCGAGAACGCGTCCCAGAAGACGAGGTCGGCCGGGGGGCCTGCGAGGCTGCCGGGGAGCTCGCCGAGGCGCATCGTCCAGCGGGTGCGCTCGGTCTCGTGCTTCCCCTCCGACAACACCGCTCGCGCCGCATCGCCCATTTCGCCTTCGAGGCCGAACCCGGCGGGTTCGGTGAGCGCGAGCTTCATCGCGTCGGTGGTGCGGTCAAAGCTCACGATGTGCAGCGGGCGGCCGCGATCGCGGCGCTCGGAGACAGCGCGAGCGGCGATCGCGTTCGACCCGGCGCCGAGGCCGACGTCGTAGAGGACGAGCGGTCGCGCCGTGTCTTCGTCGAGCCGCTCGGCCAACTTTGCAGGCCTGATGTAGATCAGGTCGGACTCGACGAGCGGGCCGACGACGGGATGCATGACTTGACCCACGTCGCGGTCGCGCACCGCCCACGCTCCCCCCGTGGTGCGGACGAGTTCATGCAAGCTCACGCGTCACCGCCAGGCTGGGCGCCCAGCCGATGCGCGCTGTGCTCATGTCGGTCGATCCGCTCCAGCGTGTCGCGCGCGAACGCGTCGTAGGTGCCGGCCTCGATCGCCGCCCGCGCCGAGGCCATCAGCCGGTTGTAGTGAGTCAGGTTGTGAATCGACAGGAGGCGGTATCCGAGCGGCTCTTTGCAGCGAAACAGATGGTGCAAGTAACTGCGACTGAACTGCGTGCACGTGCGGCAGGGACAGTCGAGGTCGAGCGGGACGTCCGCGGACCGATACGCGCCGCGCGTGATCTTCACGCGACCGGTTGAGGTGAAGGCCGTCCCCTGCCACGCCAGGTGGGTCGGAAGCATGCAGTCAAACATGTCGATGCCCGCCCGAATCGCCACCAGAAGGTCGGCCGGGGTGCCGACGCCCATCAAGTATCGGGGCCTTTCAGGAGGGAGCAGCTCGGCCGCGAGCCCGGTGATGGCCTCGCGTTCAGTGCGGGTGTCGCCGACCGCCAAGCCACCGAGCGCGTACCCGTCGAACGGCATCTGACGGAGCACGTCGGACGACTCCCGCCGCAAGGCGGGGACGACGCCGCCCTGGACGATGGCAAACAGCGCCTGCTCGCTGGTCCTCGCCTCGAGGCTGCGGGCCGCCCAACGGTGGGTGCGCTCCATGGCCGCGCGGATCGTGGGCTCGTCCGCGCGCGCGTCCGGGCACTCGTCGAGCACCATCATGATGTCGGAGCCGAGCGCCGTCTGGATCGCGATGGAGCGCTCGGGCGTGAGCAGCTCGACGCGCTGGTCGATGTAGCTTCGGAAGCGCGCTCCGCGCTCGTTGATGGTGCGTTCCTCCTTGAGCGAGAAGATCTGAAAGCCCCCCGAGTCGGTGAGCACGGGACCGTCCCAGCCCATGAAGCGGTGCAGTCCGCCGCCGCGCTCGAACGCCTCGGCACCCGGCTGGAGCATGAGGTGATAGGTGTTCCCCAGAACCACCTGCGTGCCGACCTCCGCGAGGTCGTCGGGGTCGAGGCCCGTCACGGTCGCCCGCGTGCCTACGGTCATGAAGGCGGGGGTCTCGATGGCCCCGTGGGACGTCTCGACAGTCGCTCGGCGGGCGGCACACCCTGGGTCCCGCGCGTGAACGGCGAACGGCAACAGCATGCGCGAGCATAGCGGCGCGCGGACGCGACGCAGGTCGAACCAGCTCTCGCCGTCAGGGCGCGACGAACACCACGCCGGAGCCGCCGTTGGTCCCGGCGCCACCCGGCGACGACGGTGAGAAGCCGCCGCGGCCGCCGCGGCCGGGGACCCCGGTCTCCTCGATGACCACCCCACCGGTCAAGCTGCTCACGTACGTGTCGACCGGACCTGCTGCATCGACGTAGATGCCGTAGCTTCCGCCGCCGCAGCCACCGCCGCCACCGCCGCCCGCTCCGCCGCGACCGCCGTCGCCGCCGCGGCCTCCCGTCCGTGCGCACCAGTGCCGACCGATACCGCCTGGGGCCCCGGCGCCGCCGCGACCGCCATCCGCACCGACCCCTCCGTCACCGCCGCGTCCGCCGCTGGCCGTCACCGCGCGGCTCTCTTCGAAGAGCGGGCCCGACGTGAGCCCGGGTCCGAGCCGCACCACGACCGCCGCCGAGACGCCGCCGCCGGTTCCCGCGGTCGCCGCCGGCGCGCCACAACCACCGCTCCCACCACCGCCGCCGCTTCCGCCGCTGCGGTCGGAACACTCGCCGAGCGTGCCGCCGATGACGTCGTAGCCCGCGCCCGCGGAGCCGCCGCCGCCGCCCGATCCGTGCGCGCCGTCGGTCCCGTTGGTGCCCGCGAACCCGGCGAGGCGCCCTGTGGCGGGGTCGAGTCGCTCTGCCACGCCGCAGCCCATGCCGCCAGCGCCGTCGCCACCGAGCCCTCCGTCGTCCCCGTTGGCGCTGTCGCGCGGGAGCGTCGGGTTGTCGTCGCAGAAGTTGCAGACGCCGCGGTTGGTGGGCGCGTTGTAGGTCAGCACGCCACGCGCTCCGGCGTTCGGACCACGGCCCGAGGTGGGAGCCGGGTTGGGCGTCGCGTCGCGGGTTGCCGCGTCCAGATCACACACGCCCCCGACCGTGAAGTCCGTGCAGCCCGCGTTGCCACACGCGCTGCCGTTGACGCAGCCCGTCTCGAGGCACGCCGCAGCGCCGCCGGCTCCGCCGCTCACGTCGGTTGCGCGGCAGACGTGCCGGCCTCCCACGCCGCCGTTCACGTTCGAGCAGATCCCGCCCGCGTTGCCCGGTCCACCGTCGCGGCCATCGTCTCCATCGAGATCATCGAGGTCGTCAAACCCGAAGTCGCTCAGCCGCTCACTCGAGTCGAGCCCGTTGACCCCATCGGCGCCGCGGCCGGCGAGGACCTCCAGGGAGCGGAACACCACCTCGGGGCCGCAGCCGTCGAGGAACACCGCCGTCGACCCCTCTCCGGGCCCGACCGCGTCCCGCCCGACCACCGTGAAGCCCTCGACCGCGGTCGCCTCGCGAACATCGTGGCATTCAACGGCGGGCAGTCCCGGCGCATCCGCACGGCGCTCGATGACCACCGGATAGAGCGACAGATCACGGTCGCGGAAATCCGGGCTGTAGCCCCCGAAGATCGACACGCCCCCGACGACGTCCAGCGGGCCTTCGTAGATACCGCGTGACACGAGCACCGACTTGGCTTCGGCAAGACCGCGCGCGAGACCGCCATTGAGCGTGCGCATGGGCTGAGCGAGCGTGCCGGGGTTGGTGTCGCTGCCCGTCGCCGTGACGAAGATGAAGTCGTCGGTGTCGTCGGGAAGGCCGTCGCAGTCCGCGTCACCACCCACCACCGGGGGCGGGCCCATGCCATCGAAGCGCTCACACTCGCAGCCGCTCGCGAGGATGCCATCTACGTCCACGAACCCCTCGAGGCAGGCGATGTTGCACGCCACGCCGGCGCCGTCGGCGACGCACTCGGCCATCATGTTGGGCCCGGGTTCGACACACGGGATGGCGCAGCCACCGCAATGGAGCCGGGAGACGTACCTGCCCTCGTCGTCACGAAAGGCCTCGTCCACGCTGCCGTCGCAGTCGTCGTCCTGCGCGTTGCAGGCCTCGTCGAGGGCGGGCTCGCAGGGGCCTGGACCGTCGGCGCCGCAACGCTGCACGCCCACGCAGGACTCCCCGACACCGGGCGCGTCGATCAGGCATGCCAGCTCCGCGCCTTCCGTCGCCTCCGAGCAGCTGCACCATCCGCTGTTGGCGCTGCACTGCCCCTCGGTGCACGCGAAGCCGTCTGGGCACGGGCTGCTCGCATCGCACGGCTGGCCGCAGCGGCGCTGCCCGGCGGCGGTGTCGAGGCACCGCGCGCCGGGGATCCGAAGCGCGCAGTCCGCGTCTTCCTCACACGGCAGGCACAGCACCGCGACGTCGGGCGCGCAGGCTCCTTCCCCCGCGGGGTGGAATCCGTCCGGGCAGGACAGCAACACGCACACGGGCCCCGCTTCGGGGTCGTCCTGGCAGGCCACGTCCTCGGCGGTGGGGAACTGGTCTCGGCAATCGATGCCGCAGGTCCCGCAGTGCTCGAGCAAGCGATACGCACCGTCGTCGCTGACGATGCCCTCGTCGACCCGCCCGTCGCAGTCGTCGTCCTCCAGGTTGCAGAACTCTTCCGTCCCGCAGAGATGATGGTCGTAGCAGCCGGTCAGCCCGGCGAGGGCCGCCACCGCCACGATCACGCGGAGCGAAGACTGCGCCTCAGTCGAGTCGAACATCGCTCGCTCCTCCTTCCGCGCCGTCACCACCCGGCGAAGCGCCACCGCCACCCCGGCCGGGGAGCCCGGGGCGCCCCAGCTGGAAGAGGTTGCTCGCCCGCCACTCGCTCACGCGTCCGGTATCTCCGTCGTGGCCCACGACCCAGACACCGACCGACGCGCCGCCGCAGCCGCCGCCTCCGCCACCACCGTCACCGCCGGCTGCCCCCGGACCGCCGCGTCCCCCGGGGAACGGCCCCGCGAGCGTGGGTGTCGAGCGCGCGTCGCGGTCGAGCTCGCCGCCAAACGCGCCCGGCGCGCCGCGCCCGCCGGCGCCGCCAGCGCCGCCATCGCCACCGCGCGCGCCGTCGGAGGGCGAGAGCACCGAATCGGCGATGCGAGGCAGCTGCGCCGGGCGGGCGGCCTCGTAGCGGATGAGCACCGCGACGGAAGGGCCGCCGCTGGAACCCGCCCGACCAAACGTGCCACCGCACCCCCCGGAGCCGCCGCCGCCGCCACCGCCGCCGAGCCCGTCGACGAACTCACACACGCCGTCCATCCAGTCGAGCACCGCGCTGCCGCCACCGCCACCACCGCCGCCACCGCTGCCCGCGCTCCCCGCCGTGCCGTTGCGCGCGTTGGAGGGAACCCAATCGCCGTCCACGAACCGGCCGAACGCATCGGCGCAGCCCCCTCCTGCCGTCCCGTTGCCGCCCGGCCGCCCCGCCCGGCCCGGCTGAGGCCCGCGGAACATCGTCGGCACGGTGAAGTCGGCCAAGCCGCAGCAGATCGCCGCGTCCGGGCACCCGGGTCCGCTGATCGGCCCCCGGCTGTCTTGTCCGCCGTCGCCCCCGCCGCCGCCGCCGCTGCCGCGCCCGGTCGCACCACCCGGCTGGAACTCGGCGAAGACAGGGCAGCTGGGCGAGCCGCCCTCTCCCCCGCTCACGTCGGTTCCCCCGCAGCTGTTTCGTCCGCCGGTCCCGCCGGCGACCACATTGCGAGGCTCGCGCAGGCACTCGCGGGACCCGGCGTTCTCGATCGCCGCGCGAGGAGGCGCGCCCACCTCGGGGAGCGTCTCGAAGTCGCGCCCCGCGACCCCCTCGACACCCACCACGCCATCGCCGGGCACCCCTGCCGCGACGGTGAGGTCGCGCAGGGTCAGCTCTGGTCCAGGGTCGACGGCCACCACGCCGAACGTCGCGTCGCCCGCCGACTCCGCGTCCAACCCCAACAGCGTCATCCACTCGAGCAGCGTCGGGCGTGTGCCTGCGCCGGGAGAGATAACCACGGCTGCACCACCGGGGGCCTCCGTGCCAACGGGAGCGCGAACCTGCGTCGTGAACCCGTCCGGGTCGAGCGCCAGGAAGTCGCGGCGGTACCCACCGTGAACGAGCACTCCATCAGGGACCGTGACCGACTCTGCGTAGGTCCCGGAGGCGACAAACACATGCGGTCGGGGCTCCGCTTCGGAGAGCGATTCGGCGGCGCGCGCGAGGGCCACGTTGAGCGTGCGAAGCGGGCGGGTGGGGGAGCCCGGTCCGTCGTCGTTTCCGTCGGTGGCGACGTAGAAGCTCTCCAGCACGATCCCGTCTGCCCCGTCGCAGTTGACGTCGAGGTCCTCGCCGGACGTGCGAACCGGGCCCGGCTCGTCCGTCAGCGAGCCGACCGTGCACTCGCAGCCGGTGGCGATGATGCGGTCGGCGTCGATGCGGTCGCCGGGATCGATCCCGTCGGCCGCGTCAGGGCAAGCGAGCACACACTGCGGCGCAAACGGGTCGCCGCCGCACACGAGGTCCCCCTCGGGCACGGTGCTCGTGGTGCAGTCCACCCCGCACATCCCGCAGTGCTGAATGTCCAGGATGTAGGCGCCTCGACCGTTGCGGAAGCCCTCGTCGACGATGCCGTCGCAGTCGTTGTCCGCCTCGTCGCAGACCTCCTCGGGCGCCTGGCACTCGGAGAGCTCGCCATCGGCACAGAACGCGAGGCCAGGGCAGCGCTCGCCGTCCGGGTCGATGAGCGCGCACGCCAAGCTGAATACGTCTCCAGGCTCGCACGAACAGCTGCCCCCGTTCGGGATGCAGGCGTCCGCCGCGGCGTCGCAACGGTACCCCTCCGGACACCCGACGGCGCAGCCCACAGTGCAGCGCCGCTCCCCGGCCACGAAATCGCAGCGCGCCGCGTCGAAGTCGCCGCAGTCGCCGTCGTCGGCGCACGTCATGCAAAGACGCTCGTAGGCCGGCACGCAACGCCCGGTGGTGGACGGGACGAAGCCGGCCTCGCAGCGGGTCGCCACGCAGGTCGGCGTCTCTTCGACGAGGGCGCAATCGACGTCGAGCGCGCGGCCCGTCACGAGGCAAGGCTGATTGCAGCCACCGCAGTGCGCACGGTCGACGTAGCGTCCCTGACCGTCGCGGAAGTCCTCGTCGATGAAGAGGTCCACGTCCTCCACGCCCCCGTCGGACGAGCCACCGTCGACCGCGGCATCCATCGAGCCTCCGTCGCGGCCGGCATCGGGCGGACCGGCGTCCACCAAACCGGCTTCCGGCAGCGCCGCGTCCATCCCCGCCTCGCCGATGGCGCCGACCGAGCGCAGGCCATCGAGATCGTCATCCAGCCCGTTGCAGACTTCCGGCGACGGGACCGGGCGAGGCTGGGCTTCAGGCGGCTCGTTCTCGAGCGCGGTGCGCGCACCGCAGCCTGCGAGGAGGGAGAGCGCCATCAGCGCGGTCAGCGTTCGTGTTGCGCCGACGGAACTCGGTTTCGCGTGCACCCGCGGAGCATAGCCGTCCTGGCGCGTGCGGGCATTCGGAGAGTGGCTCGTGTCGACACGCACGCGCGGAAAGAGTGCACGTACTGAGCCACGCACCAAGTCACGCGAGATCGACGCCCGTTGTGTGGATTGTGTCGTGCAGCCCTGTGCCGATCGTGCGCACGCCCGCGCAGAAGTTCACGGTGCGCGCCAGGGTTTGCCCCTCATCTACCTCGGTCCGGAAGTTGGGCCCGCGGTACGAGGGGTCCGCGGCCGGGCAATCCCGCAGAGCCATCGCGTCGGGGGTCCCCGCCCGCATCGCTGCCTCCCGCGTCTGTGCCGCCCGCATCGGCTCCCGCATCCGCGCCGCCGTCGCCGGGTCCGGCATCGACGTCGGGTCCCGCATCGCTTCCCGCGTCTCCGGGCCCGCATCATCGCAGGATTCGGAGCCGCCCGCGTCCCCGTTGCCTCCCGCGTCAGAGCCGCCCGCGTCAGCGCCGCCCGCGTCGAAACGCCTGCGTCGGGGCCCCATCGCTGCCGTCTCCGTCACCGTTGCAGCCCGCTGCGAGAACGAAAGCGGCGAGCCAGAGCAAGGGGAGTCGCAAACGCATCGCGTGAATGTAGCAGGCGGCCACACGTCCGCTGGTACGGTGCAAGGCATGAGCCAGACCGAGCCCAAGCGGAAGCGCGCTCTCACCGGCCCCGTCCGGTGTGGGGTCGCGATGTGTTTCGTCCTCTCCTCGATGCTGGGCGCAGCGGTCGCGGCCAACGCGCAAGAGGACGCCCCAGCCGAACCGCCTCCCGCCGAACCGCCTCCCGCCGAGGCGCGAGAGCCGGCACCCTGCGTCGCGCCGACCTTCCGTGCGCAGCTGATGACCTCCACCGCGGGCCGTATCCCACGCGACATGGGCGTCGTGGTCGGCCTGGTCCCGGGCGGCACCGTCAGCGCGGTCCCGCCGTTGTCGCTCACGCGCCGTCGTCGCAGCATCGCGACGCGGACGGAACCCCTCGCTCCCGGTCTCGTCCGTGTGATCCCAGACGCCCGCCGGGTCGCCGGCAGGTACACACTGTCGGGTGTCGCGGGCGAGCCGGAGCTGCTGTTCGCACGCGCTGCCGTGCCGCCGCCGCCCACCCGTCCTTCGCTCGAGCGTCTCGAACGGTACGTCGTCTCCAACGTCAACGGGTCGCACACGGAGCTCAAGGCCCACTTCGGCTTTCCGATTCCCCAGGGCGTCGTCGCCGTCCTGGTCTACTTGGGCGACGCCACCGCGCCGTCCTTCTTCGCCCCGGCGGTGCCGACGCGCACCGAGGCCGTGCTGCACGCGTCCGCCCTCTGTCCGAACCTGCCCGAAGGGAGCACGCCGCCCCCATCGTCGGGCTCACTCCGGGTCGCGTTCGTCGATCTCTACGGACACGTCAGCCAGATCTCCGACCCGCAGTCCTACTGACTTTCGGGGGCCCGTCAGAGCGTCGCGAGCAGCTGCGAGAGCTCCCCTTCGGCGTGCCCGTCGCCGGCCTCCTTGGCCTTCGCGATGCCTGCCTCCAGCCACGCCGTGGCCTCCTCGTCGAGGTCCAGCTCGAGGGCGACTTGCCCGGCCATGAGGTACGTCGGCACGTAGCCACCGAATCGGTCGCGCACTTCGCCGAACGCGGCCAACGCCTCGTCGAGCCGGCCAAGCGAGCGCAGCTCCATCGCCCGGGCGTAGTGATGGAAGGGCTCCTCGCTGCCCCCCGCGATCATCTTCTCGATCATGGCGAGTCGGTCGCTCACGTCCGCTTCACTCCCAGGTACGGAAGGTTCCGGTAGAGCTCGTCGTGGTCGAGGCCGTACCCGATGACGAAGACGTCGTCGATGGTGAACCCGAGGTAGTCGATCTTGATGTCGATCTTCGCGCGCGACGGCTTGCTGAGCAGGGATGCGACACGCAGGCTCGCGGGCTTCCGCGTCTGCATGTTCTCGAGCATGTACTGCATCGTGAGGCCCGTATCGACGATGTCCTCGACGATGATGACGTCTTTGCCTTCGATGGAGTTCGTGAGGTCGAGCGTCGTCTGCACCACGCCGGACGACGTCGTGCCTTCGTAGCTACGGCAGCCAAAAAAGTCGACCGACGCGGGCAGGTCGATGGCGCGCGCGAGGTCGGCTCCAAAGACGAAGCTGCCCTTGAGCACCGGCACGAGGACGAGGTCCTTGCCGGCGTAGTCGCGCGTGATCTCGGCGCCGAGTTCAGCCACCCGCTTGTTGATGGTCTCGGCGTCGATGAGGAGGTCGATGTCGTCGTGCATGCGCGGCCGATCTATCACGGAGAGGTCGGCCGCACGAGGTCCGAGGCGGCATCGATGCTCGAGGCGAACACAGGGGCCAGACGAGGCAGGGCGACGCTGAGCGAAACGAGGGCGACGGCGAGGCCGAGCGCCGCGCGAAGCGGCAGCGCCACGAGGAAGGCACGCAGCCCCGGCGCGATGCGTCCCCAGAGCCCCATCGCCACGTCGACCAACACCATCGCGAGCGCGGTGGGCGCCGCCAGCGCGACCGACAACACCAGAGCGTCGGCCAACACACGTGCCACCCCGAGCGCAACGGTGCTGTCGGCGGGGCTCCCCGGGGGCAGGTCCGAAAAGGTCGCGGCAAATGCGGCGAGCGCCAACCGGTGCCCCCCGAGGCTCACGAACAGAACCACGCCGGCGGCGAGATGAAGCGTCGCCAGCGGCCCCGGTCCGGCGGGCGAGACAGACCCCCGCCACCGGTCGACGAGAGCCCCCGTCCAGGACAGCGCATACAGGGGCACACTGACCGCCACCGCGAACGTGGCCCCGACGAGCAGCTCGCGAAGCGACATGACCGACAGTGTGAGCACGCCCGCGGGGAGCGGAGGGCAAACCGACAGCGCGAGCGGCGTCAGCGCCATCGAGAGCACGACGGCGACCGCCACGCGAACAGACGCTGCCGTGCCACGCCAGCCGAGCCACGGAGCGAGCCACGCGAGGGGCACCACCCGGGCCGCCACGAGCACAAACACGGCCGCCAGCCTCGCAAGATCGACGTCACTCCCGAACAGCGTCGCGGAAAGGCTTTCCATCGCTCAGGTCGCAACCAGCGTCGGGATGGCGCGCCAAAGCTGGTCAGTGAAGCCGATCAGCTGGCTCGCCATCCAGCCGCCCGCCACCGCGAGCGCGACCGCTACCCCAACGAGCTTTGGCACGTACGAGAGGCTCGGCTCCTGCACTTGGGTCGCCGCCGACAGCACCCCGGTGAGGGCACCGGTGAGCATGGCCGCGCCCAACGCAGGCGCGCTCACCAACAAGGCGAGATAGAGCGCCTCGACGACGAGGCGGGCGAGCTCCTCGGCGGCCATCGCCCTGAGCGTACCTCAGCGACGATTCGCGGCGCGAGGGCTTCGAGGCGCGCGGCGGATCGCTTTGCCGTCAATCACGTCCGCTGAAAACGAACGGGATGCTCGTCTGGCTGACCCCGCCCGTCCTCGGAAAACGCCAGCGGAGTACCGTGCGCTGAACACAGGTCGAGAGGTCGGCGAAGGCTGTGCCGCGCACTCGCGCCGACGTGACCGTGCCGCTCGCGCCCACGCTGATGTCCACATCGAGGCGGGTGCTCGGGGCCTGCCCGGTACGGCGCGCTGCCGACTCGTAGCAGCGCTGCACGCCGGAGCGCTCCCGAGCGACCACCGCGCGGATCTGGTCGGCGCTCAGACCGCCGCCGCCGGCTGAAGGCCGGTCGTCCAGCACCCCCGCTCGCTCCTGCACGGATGCCATGCCCGAGGTGCCGGTACCGGCCGCGCGATCGAGGCGCGCCTGCGCCTCGGCGCTCAGCTGGCCCCGGCGACCCGTCGAACGGCTCGGAGTCTCTGTCCCCGTGCTCGGCCGCGTCGGTGTCTCGCCTGCGTTGGCGGACCCGCCGCGCTGCCCGGTGCGACCGCTCGTGGCCGGCGTCTCGCCTTCGGATGCGCCCTCTTCGCCACCTTCTTCGCCGCCGCCTTCGCCACCTTCTTCGCCGCCGCCTTCGCCCTCCGGGGTCTCTCCCTCGGGGGTCTCCGGGTCCTCGACTTCCGGTTCCGGAATCTCGAGAGGGTCAGGGTCGGGGGTCGGGTCCGGCGTCGGCGGTGCCACGGCGACCGGCTGCGGATCTCCCTCCAAGATCAGCTTCTGGCCCACGATGACGGCCAGAGCGACGCCAAATGCCATCGCACCCGCAATGGCGATCCAGGCGCCGATGGGCAGCCGGCGGCGACGCTCGTCAGCCGGGACCGCGAGCTGGCCCGCGGCCACCGGGACCGGAGCGGGCTGCGCCGAAGCCGCGCCAGCCGCATCGAGCCCAGCCGCATCGAGTCCAGCCGAACCGACGATCGCGGCGGCTCCGTCTTCGTCCTCGTCTTCCGCGGGAGGCGTCGCGAACGGGTCGAACGCGTCGTCATCGCCCACGCCCGGTGCGGAGGAAGCCGCTGGCGCAGGTGCGGTGGCCGGAGGCGGCTCGGCGGGGGCTGGCAGGGCGGCGGGGGCTGGAAGAGCGGCCGGGGCGATGGGGGCAGATGCAGCGAGGGGTGATGCACTGGGCTCTTCGCCGGGCGGTTCTGGTAGAGCGGCCGGAAGAGCGACCGGGAGAGCGGCCGGCGGCAGAGGCGCGGAGGCCAGCTTGCCGGGCGCGGCGGGCTTGGCCGACGCCGCCGGTGGGATCGGCGCCGCGGGCTTCGCCGGAGCCATGGGCTTGTCGGGCGTGGGGATCGGCGCCGCGACGGGCTTGCTCTGCTCGCGCTGCCTCTCGCGCTCCAGCGCCTCGAAGTCGATTGCCGACCCCACGCGCGTCGGCTCATCGTCATGATCAAAATCGCTCAGGCCGTCGAGCGCGGCCGCGGCCGAAGCCCCCCGGCCAGCCATCGGGACGACGTTCCCCCTCGCCGCGGGACGGGCCGCCGGACGCGGCGAGGCAGGGCGAGGAGCGGCCGGTCGAGGGCCGGGACGCCGCGGTGCGCCGGCCCGCGCGCCGGGCGCAGGCGGACGAGGAGCGGCCGCACGGGGGCGACGCGGCGCACCGGGCCGGGGAGGCGCGGGCGCCTTGGGCTTCTGCACTTCCCGGAGGAAGGCCACCAAGTCCGGAACTTCACCGAGCGGACGCCAGTCTTCCAACCCCTCGCGCCATACGAGCGAGCGTTCGTTCACGGCGCCCGCCGCCATCTTCTTGGAGAGCTCGTCCTGGCTCAGCGGACCCACTGGCACGTCGTTGATGGCAGCGTGCCACGCGTCGAGTGCCCCGGGCGGAGCGGGTGCGGCAGCGGGCGGGGCAGGCGCGCGGCGGAAGTCGGCGCCGAGCGCGCTGCGGGAGCTCTGGGCGGCGGGCGCCGACGGCGCCTGCGGACGGGCGGCCGCCCCGGACCCCGTCAGACGGTCCCCTCGGATGACGATGGCGTGATTGCAACGCCGGCAATCCATCTTCAACGTACGGCCGGCGATCTTCTCGTCGGAGATCTGGTACTTGGCCTTGCAGTTGGGGCAGAGGAACTTCATCGAGGGTGCCGATCGGCCGTGGCTCGGAATGCGTCGCTGTGCATTAGAGCAAACTCATGAGGTGGTCTTTGATCCCGCGCCGAGTTTCCTCGTCGGAGGCTGCGCCGAGCGCGCGTTCCCACATTTCGACCGCTTTGTGCTTGAAGCCCGCCCTTTGGTAGAGGACGGCGAGGTTCTTGAGAGCCGAGAAGTTACGAGGTGAAAGGTCGATGCTGGTCTCGAGCGCCTGGATGCCCTCGAAGAGCTGGTCCCTCCGACCATAAAGCAAGCCGAGGTGATAGTGCAGCCGGAACGCCAAGGGATCGAGTCCCACCCCGCGTTCCATGTGCTCGATCGCCTCGTCGAGGTTCCCTGCGCGGTACGCCTCGATGCCCAGCTGAAGGCAATCGGAGGCCTCCTCAGACAGCATTTCCGCGTCCTCATCGCGGTCCCGTCCCGAGAGCACACGCTCGATGGAGGCGACCACCTCCGAGATCTTGAAGGGTTTCTCGAGAAACTCCGCCACGCCGTAGGATTGCTTGAGGTCCTCCGCGAAGCGCCAGCCGCGGTAGACGGCGCTGACCATCACGATCGGGATGTGGCCGTACTTCTTGCTGCCTTTGATCCGGCGGCAGATGTCGAATCCGTGGATCTCGGGAAGCATCGCGTCGAGAAGAATCACGTCGGGGTCGTGCTCACGCACCATGGCGAGCGCTTCGCTCCCACGTGACGCCTCGACCACGGTGATGTCGCGCTCCGCGAGCACCCGACGCAGCATGCGCCGGATGTCCTCCTCGTCGTCGACGATCAGCACGACCTGCTCGCCCTCGGCGCGGGATCGCCCTGACCCCGGCTCCGTGGGCAACGGCGCCACCCGCGAGCCGAACGCGGGGTCGAGAGTCGGCAGCTTCCGCGGTGCCTTGCGGTCGACCGGACGCTTCTGGGTTGCATCGTCCCGCTCCACGGCGCCTTCGGAAGCCGCGGCCTGCACCTCGAGCTCGTCGAGCGAGATCTCGTCGGACACGATCGCCATCGCCGGCGTCGACGGGGGGCGGAACCGGGGGGTCGACGGCCGGTGCTTGGGGTGCCGTGGCTCGGGCGGCGACGGGTTTGGCTCCAGGCCGAGCGACATCAGGTACTCGGCCGGCGCGTGCGGCCCGACGTACTGCTCTTTTCCCGCGTCGTGGAGGTCGTACGCCTCTTGGATGATGCGCTCGAGCGGCCCGCTCACGGCGACGTAGGGGAACACCTTGCGTCCGGTCACGAACTCGATCTCGTCCACGACACGCCGATCCGACGGATCTGCCATGGCCAAGAACAGGTGCTCGTCCTTCACCGAGAACGGAAGAATCAAGTACTGAGCCGCAATTTCGCGCGGGACGAGTTTGAGGTTCTCCAGCGGCACTACCGTCTGAGCGAGGTCGATGCCCGGCAGGCCGTGCTGCTCGCTGAGCGCGCGGAGCATGTCGACCTCGTCGACTTTGCCGCTGTCCACGGCGGTCGACCCCAGACGCGCGCCGGGGTGCGCCTTCTGTTCGTCGAGCAGCTCTTCGAGCTCCCCAGCAGTCACGAGCTTCTGCTTCAGCAGAATCTTCCCGAGCTGCTTTTTGTCGCCTTTTCCCGCCATTTACGCGTGCGCTCGCGGCATCCATACGGCGGCCGGAACTCTCCCCCGTGTCGAGGGACGACGATGGTAGCCCGGCGAGAGGTCCGGGTTCAACGGTGGATTCCAGTCGGACGATTCTCGGGACCGCCCGTTCGACGCCCGTCAGATGCCCGAGATGATGCGGAATTCACCGTCTTCGCGCGCCAACTCGATGCGGTTGTCGCGCAGGCGCGTCTCCCAACGATCCCCCTCCGCGGTCGCAACCTTGAAGCTCGCCGTGTAGGTGTAGTCCACCAATACGCGGTCGGGACGGTAGGTGATCCGTCGGTAGCGCATCTCGTAGCGCACATCGAGCAGCTCCTCGAACCGCGCGAGCTGTTCCCGGAGACGGTCGAAGTCCCGGTCGTCGTCGGTCGGGATCGTGCCGTTGTCGTCGAAGAAAAGGGGCGAAACCAGCGACAAGATGCCGCCCACGTCGCGCTCTTCGACGGCGTGTCGGTAGCCCTCGACGAAGCGGATCACCTCGCGGTTCTCGCTGTTGTCGGCGACGTCGGTGTTCGGGATGTTCTCCGGCCCACACCCGATGAGGGGCAGCGCCAGGCAGAGAAAGAGTGCGTAGATTCTGGATTGCATCGGATAGCTGGATTCAGAGCGGACAGGCTCAGAGGCACACGGGCGAGAGGAGAACTCCGCCAGCCGGCCAACGGACCGGGCCTCGGAGCATATTCCCTCGGGCTCCGAGACGCGCATTTCTTCCCAGAGGAGCACGGGGCTTGCAAGCCGCGGAAGATCAGCCGTCGAGCACGGCGATCATGTCAGCGATGCGGGTGATCTTGCGACGCGAGGCGGGCTCGGCCCCCTCGACCTCCGCCGCATCGATCCTCTCCCAGTCTTCGAAGCTCACCACCCGCACGCCGCGCTCGCCGAGCAGCGCGTCCATCGCGGCTCCTCCCGGCTTGCCGGACCCGAGCTCTTCGAGGAGCTTGTCGGCGACCGCGGTGCTGTCCTTGCGGTTGGTCGCGATGACGCCGCTCGGCCCGCGCTTCGCCCAACCGACGGCCCAGAGCCCGTCACGGATCTTGCCCTCGTCGTTCCTGTACGACGTCTTCCACTCGGAACGCTCGACGCCCTCGAGCTCCGGCGCGACGTAGCCGATGGCCGAGATGATCGTGCCGACCTCGAGCACAAACGTCTCGCCGGTGGGCTGGGGACGGCCGTTCTCATCCAGCGCGGTGACCGCGCACTCCAACCCCTCGACGCGCTCGTCCCCGAGGATCCGGATTGGCGACGCGTACCACCGCATGTGAAGACGCTTGGGCTTGTCGTCCGGCTGGTTCTCCGTGTAGCCCCGGAGCGTCCCGACGATCTTCTCCTTCATCTTCTTCTGCTTCGGGTCGTCCATCGCGACCGTCTCGGGCAGCTGCGCGGCGTCCACCAGCGCCACCGTCGTGGTCATCGCGCCCAGCTCACGGAGCTCGGCGGTGGTGAAGCTGGACTGCACGGGACCACGCCGCCCGAGCATGTAGATTTCGGTGAAGTCCGCCGCCTCGATGACCTTCATGGCGTCCGGCGGGATATCCGTCTTGGCCATCTCTTCGCCCTCGCGGCCCAAGACCCGCACGACGTCGACGGCGACATTCCCGTTGCCGATGACCGCGATCCCCGGCCCGCGGAGCTCCGGCGGACGGTCCGCAAAATCGGGGTGGCCGTTGTACCAGGCGGTGAACGCGCGCGAGCCGTACACGCCGGGAAGCTCCGCGCCCTCGATCCCGAGCGGCCGGTCGTCCGTCACCCCGCACGCCAAGACCACGGCGTCGTAGCGCTCGAGCAGCTCATCGACGCTGACGTCCCGACCGAGCTCCACGTTGCCGAGGAAGCGCACCTGCTCCCGGCGCGCGGTCCTCTGAAAGACGCGCCACACGTTCTTCGTGCCGGCGTGGTCCGGGGCCACACCGCTGCGCACGAGTCCGTACGGGGTGGGCAGCCGGTCGATGATGTCGACCTGGACGTGTTCCGCCTTCTTGCAGATGGCTTCGGCGCAGTAGAACCCGGCCGGCCCGCTGCCGACGATCGCGACGCTCTGAGTCATGGGCCGCCTATAGCAGGCCGTCAGCGAATTTCAGGGCGCATCCCGATGAGCGTGAACAGCTCCATGCGCGCAGCCGCGTCGTTCAGGAACAAGCCGTGCAGCTTCGACGTGGTCGTCCAACTCCCGGGCTTGCGGACGCCGCGGTAACACATGCAGAAATGCTGGCACTGGATGACCACCGCAACGCCCTGCGGCTGCAGGACTTCCTCGATGCAGTCGGCGACCTGGGCGGTGAGCTTCTCCTGGACCTGCAACCGCTTGGCGTAGGTGTCGACGACGCGGGCCAGCTTGCTCAGACCGACGATGCGGTCCTTCGGGACGTAGGCGACGTGGGCCTGCCCGACGAACGGCACCATGTGGTGCTCGCAGTGGCTGTGCACTTGGATGTCGCTCACGAGCACGATCTGGTCGTAGCCGTTGGTCTCGCCGAACGTGGTCTCGAGGTGCGCGTGGGCATCCTCTTTGTAGCCCGAGAAGTGCTCGTCGAACGCGCGGACGACGCGGCCCGGCGTGTCGAGCAGCCCTTCACGCTTCGGGTCGTCGCCGATGTGGCCCAGCAGCGCGCGGACGTGGGCTTCGGCGGCTTCCATCTCTTCGGGGGTGCGGTCGGACATGGCGCGGGTGGTATCACGACGTCCGGACAGGCGCATGCGTACGGGGTGTGCAGGCGAGGCACATGTGGGCTACGAGCCGCGCGTGACCTACGGCGTCATCGTCGGCGAGCGCGGCGAACCCGACAAGTGGAAGAACGAGCGACGCCTCGTGCGCCGTGGCCCGGGCACGCCTTACCGCGCCTGGCAGACCCTCCGCCACCTCGCGGTGCGTGACCGCTCTGCGGCCGCGCGTTTCCTTGCTGCGCCCTACCCGGGAATCGACCGGCGCACGCGCCTGGGGCTCCTGGTGCGGTTCGCCCGCATCACCAACCGCATTCGCGGCTACCACACCTTGAGCGAGATGCTGACGACGGCCGATCGTGTCTTTCGGCTCGCCGGAAGGCCCGGGCTTTCGATCGTCGAGGCCGGCGCGGGCTCCGGCGCGAGCACCGCCAAGCTCAGCCTGCTGGTGAAGGCCGCCGGCGGCACGCTGCACGTGTTCGACACCTTCCGCGGCATCCCCGAGAACGACGAGAAGCACACCCTCCTCGACGGCACGCCGATCCGCTTCTGCCAGGGCGCGTTCCGAGGCCGGTTGGGCGCCGTGAAGAAGCGGGTGGCCGCCCACGGCGCGATCGACGTCTGCCGCTTCCACAAGGGCCTGCTCGAAGACACGCTCCCGCTTCACGCCCCGCCTCGGGTCGATGTCGCGTTGCTCGACCTGGACCTCGTGTCGTCGACGCGGGTCGCGGTCGAGACCCTCTACCCGCGGCTTCGGCGCGGTGGCTGCATCGTCAGCCAGGACGGGCACCTCCGGGCGGTGAGGGACCTGCTGGAGGACCCGGACTTCTACGCGAGCATGGGCCTGCCCGCGCCCCCGCTCCGGGGCGACAAACTCGTCGTGCTCGACGCCCCGTGATCCTCCGCACTGATCCGGGGGCGCGCGGATGGCTTCGGATCTACGTTCGGACGCGATGCAGATCTTGATGATCGTCGGGTCCGAGATGGGGAGCGCCGAGATGGTCGGCGACCTGGTCAAGGACGAGCTCGAGGACAGCGGCCACGAGGTCGAGCTCGTCGTCGACGGGGAGCTCGACGACATCGGCCTCGGAGACCACGAGGTCCTGTTGGTGGTCACGTCCACGACCGGACTGGGCGAAGTCCCCCAGAACATCGAGCCCATCTACGAAGGACTCGTGGAAGACCGCCCCGACCTGAGCCACCTGCGCTACGGCGTCATCGGCATGGGCGACCGCAACTACAAAGACACGTTCTGTGGCGGCCCCCGACGGTTCGACGCCGTCCTGAACGAGCTCGGAGCCACCCGCGTCGGCGACCCGCTGGAGCTCGACGCCACCGATCAGCCGATGCCGGACGAAGACGCCGTCGCGTGGCTGCCCTCGTGGCTGGCTCGCTTCGAAGACTGACGTTTCCAACCGCGGGCGCGAAGCGCGTTCGGCGAGCTGGAGTTCGAACAGCGTTCGAGGGTGTCGGTTGCGAGCGCACACCGGCCATCCGACGCTCCGAGTACGGTGGTAGAGCGAGCTTGGCTCCACGGCATCGTGGTCTCCTGTGTACTCGGCTCTGCGTGTGAGCCGCCCGCCACACCGCGCGAAGAAGCAGGGGCGAACGTCGACGGTGGGTCTGCCCAGGATGCTTCCCCCCCCCGCCCTCGATGCGGGCACGCTGGACGCCGATTCGCGCTTCGACGCCGGGTTCCCAGATGCCGCCTCGCCGGACGCGAGTCCGAGGGATGCCGGGCTCGACGCGGCGACGGACGACGCCGCGACGGATGGTGGCGCCGCAACGGCGGACGAGGCGGCGAGGGACGCCGCCTCGCCACTGCCTCCTGACACCGGCGGGACCCACACCGCCCGCCCTCGTGGGTCGACGATCACGGAGTTCGGCTTCTACGAGTACCTCCCTGGAGGCTATTCCGCATCGGGCGCCACCCACCGGTACCCGCTGCTCGTCTTCCTCCACGGCCGAGGTGAGCGGGGCAATGGAACCAGCCAGCTGGACCGGGTGTTGCGGCATGGTCCGCCGCGATTGATCCAGGAAGCAGCCTGGGCTCCCGCGCTCCCGATGGTGGTCGTGTCGCCCCAGACGCATCGCACAGACGGCAACACCAACAACTGGGGCGGCGGTGACCCTGAAGTCCTTCGCAGGTTCATCGAGGATGTGCTGGCTCTGTATCGAGTGGACGCCTCCCGCGTGGACCTGACAGGACTGAGCCATGGGGCCAACGGTGTCTTTGACTACCTCTCGCGCCTCGACCCGGGTCGCAGTCAAATCGCGGCGGCTGCGCCGATCGCGGGTTGGGGTCCCCGGTCGGGACACGAGCGGGCTCGAGACGTCGCGGTGTGGTGCTTCGTCGGATCGAACGACACGCCCAACTTTCGTCAGTCGGGCCTGTTCGTGACGAACTACAACGCGCAGCTGCCAGCTCCGCCCGTCGCGGCCAAGCTCACCGTGTTCGAAGGGGCGGGCCACGATGTCTGGACGCGCACCTACAGCGGAGACGGAATCGGGACGGCAACGCCCGAACACGCGCCCTTCGACATGCCCCTCACCTCGTGGATGCTTCTGCACACCCGATGAACGCTTGACGGAGCGGCGCGTCGAGGCGCTGCGGTCCCAGGGCTGGCGGAGAGACGGGGGGCTGTTGAGGTCACTGGAAGAAGAAGAACACCAGCACATCGTAGATGGCGTGGGTGTACACGGCGACCGCGAACCCGCGGAAGCGGTACACCGCGGCGAGGTACAGGCCGCCCAGGAATCGGAAGCCGAAGCTCGCGATGGTGAGGGTGTCGCCGAGCGAACCCACATAGTGGACGGCGCTGAAGAGGAGCGACGAGACCACCGCGGCGACGAGCACGGCCTGCTTGCTGGAGAGCTTGCTGACCTTGGTGAGAAGCCAGGCGCCGCCGGCGAAGAGCACCACGCGGAAGATGAGCTCCTCGTGAAACCCGGCTCCGGCCGACATCACCAGCTTCTCGGAGATGGTCATCGGCTCGGGGCCCGCTTGCCAGGAGAAGAGCTTCTCCGTCGCCCATCCCAGGCTGAAGCTCATCAGCACCGCCAGGATCGCGCTCTCGCCGAGCATGGGCATGAACTCGGCCGCCCGGAGTTTGCCCTTCTTCCGAAGCACCGCCACGGCGATGCCGATCACCACGCAGTAGCCGAGCGTCAGGCCGATGTAGCCCCAGATGCTCTCGCGCAGCACCATCATGGCGAGGCCGGTGACGAAGTCGACGCCGTTCTGCATCCGCACCGACGGGAGCAACAGCCCGAGGTGATAGATGAGGAAGACGGGGACGGTGAGCAGGAGGCTCGTCAGCGGGTCGTGGCGGCGCTTGAGCCAGCCGCGAAACCCCTTCTCGACGGGCTTGGCCTCCGCCTTCGCGCGGGCGGGCTTCTTGGGGGCGGGCGGCGTCGGTTCGCTACGGTTCTGGCTCACGGGATCGAACCCATCGAGGGCGCACAGGTATTCCGTGCGCTCTCAGATGTCTCACGGCTTTGCGATGGGCGCCACATCGGATAGCGTGCGGCGCCATGAACTACCGCGTGATGATCGACGGGGTCGAGCGAGAAGTCGATGTGATCCTCGCCCCGGGCGGCGGCGCCAGCATCACGCTGGACGGGACCCCCGTGGACGCAGACGTGGAGCGGGTGCCAGGAGGCGTCCGGCTCAAGCTCGGCAATGCGATCTTCGACGTGGCGGTGGGCGGGACGGCGGAGCGCCTGGACCTGGCGGCCGGCGTCGCGCGCGCACGAGCGATGGTGGAGAGCCCGCGCGCACGCGCAAAGAAAAAGAAGAGCGGCGGCCTCAGCGGAGGCGGCGACGAGATCCGATCGCCCATGCCCGGTCGGATCGTCTCCGTGCCCGTCGAGGTCGGACAAGCCGTCGAACAGGGTGACCCCTGCATCGTGATCGAGGCCATGAAGATGGAGAACGAGCTCCGGGCGCCCAAGTCGGGCAAGGTCAAGGCCATCCACGCGGCGCAAGGCGCCGATGTGGAGGCGGGGGCGCTGCTCGTCAGCTTTGAATCGTAGGCGCGGCAGGCACTTCGACTACGACTCGCCAGAGCGTCTCCACGCGGACGGCGAGAGGCCGGTGTGTCTGCGAAAGACCGCTGAGAGGCTCTGCGATCGGGCGTAGCCGACGGTTCGAGCCACGGCAGCGACCTTCGCATCCGGATGCGACAAGAGGTCCTGCGCCCGCCCGATACGCGCCACCTCGAGTTCGTGACGGAAGCTCGTGTCCAGCTCTTCCAGCCGACGCTGAAGCGATCGCGTCGACATCCCAAGGGCAACCGCGCATCCGTCGACGGTCGCCGTCGCGAGGTGGGCGCGAATCCACGCGCGAACTTCGACTTCTGAGGCGGACTCCTGTTCCGCGCGGCCGCGCAAGCTCCCGCAGACCGTCAGAAGAGAGCCCACATCGTGCCCGAGTTGGGAGGCCGCCTGCTCCTCCTCAACGGCCCAGGAGATCGGAAAAGGCTTGGGGCTTCGCTCCACGATCCCCGCAATCAGGGAGCCCACGAGATCCCGAGGGTGGATCATCACCACGCACCCTTCGACCTGCTGCGCCAGCGTTTCCCGCATCGCCCAGACGCCGCTCAGCAACCCCCGTGTGCCGGCGAAGTCGAAGGCCTTGCAACTCCGCACGTCGACCAGCACGCGATACGGCTCCGTTACAACTTCGTGCTCCGCCCGCATCGTCGCCAGCATCAGCTGTGCGTCGTCGGACGAGGGCTCTCCCCACGTGCACCGAACTCGGAGTTGAGGACTCACGCACCACGAAAGGGCACGCCTCGACGCGATGGCCGAACCGAGCGGGCTTGCTCGGTAGCGGGCGAGGCTCACCAGAGGGGGGTCGACGCGAACGGGAGGTGCCATCGGCGTCGGTCACGGTAGCAGATCAGCGCACGGCGTCGCGCGAAGGGGCGCTCCCGGCATGCACAGCGCACCGAACGCGCCAAGCGGTGGCGCTTCGGCGCCATCGTGTCGCACGGTTCGAGGGGCGTGATCATCTTCCCGCCATGAAGGCCTCCGCCCTGCTCCTCACTCTGCTCATCGTGTCCACCGCGTGCGAGCCCCCTCCTCCGTCACTGCCCACCGAGCGCCCCGAAGGCTTCGTGCTCACGCCTCCCACGATCGCGGTGGTCGGACTTCCTTGGCGCTTCGACCTCCTTGATGAGCTCGGTGGCGCGGAGCCTGAAACCATCGAACTCGTGGACGGTCCGGACGGCATGCGTCTCGACGGCAGCGTGCTCACGCTGCCGTCGAGCGACACCCTCGTGGGCGAGCACACCGTCCTCCTCCGGGCGCAACGCAACGAGGAGCCGGTGGAGCGGCGGTTCACCCTTCGAGTCCTGGCTCGGGTCCTGGCGGGATCGGCTGAGATGTCATCCGCGGGGGGAGAGCTCGTGGTGGAGAGGGGCCCCTCACGGGGCTCACCCTTGTCGTGCCCGCCACGGACGGAGACGCCAGCCACCAGATCCGTATTTTCGCGACCGCCGAGGAGTCTCCCGTCATCCCCGGCACGCTTACGGCCGCCGGTCCCGGCTTCTACTTCGACACGGACCTGCCAGCCGGCACCGCGATGCGCGTGCGGCTCCCGCTGCGCGAGGGTATCGCCCCCGAAGACGTCTTCATCGGCGGGTATGGGGGCGTGCGTCCAGCGGCGAGCGGGGGCCCCGTCGGCTACGGATCCGGCATCGTCCCCTCGACCCAGGTCGAGGGCTGGCTGGAGTTCGACACCCTGGAAGAGGACCGGCTGCAGCGGCTGTACTTCGAGGATCACGATGCCAACGAGGTCGCGGTTCGCGGCGGCGTCCAGGTGATCTATCTGATCAACGGCAGCGTCCCAACCCCTCGGGCGGTCGCCCGTGAGCGAGCACGGCGGCTTCTCGATGAGCTCGTGGGTGCCAGGGAGGCGCTGGACGCGCTGGGATGCGCAATGCCACCCACGCAGGTCCTGATCGCGAGAGACCTGCCGGACTCCATCGCCGGCCTGATGTGGCCCGGCGCGCACCCGCAGAGTCTCGAAGCACGACCCGCGCTGCTCATCGAGGTGGAGAAGAGGATGTTCGACCGGGAGCGGCCGACACGATCCACGGTGGCGCACGAGACCTTTCACACGGCCCAGTACTGGCGGTATGCCGCGCGCAGCGTCCCGGACGCGTGGTGGGTGGAGGCGAGCGCCATGTACGTCGAAGACGAAATCTACGACGACAACGACTTTCTCAACTATCCGGCCAACGCATTCGATCGTTCTGTCTCGAGATACGGACTGGACTTCGTGAACGACCGTCACGAATACGGTCTCATCGCCTTCTTCAAGGCGCTCAAAGCGCAGCAGGGCAGCTTCAACGCGTGCCGGTTCTTGGATCAGGTCTACCAGGAAGGGGACAGCGTCGACGCGCTGAGCACGCTTCTCGGCGGAGAGGAGCCCTTCCTGCGGAGCTACGAGCGGTTCGCATCTGCCTACAACTTCATTCGGTCCTCCACCGTCCTTGACGATGGCGACGTCTGGTTTGACGCGTCGGAGGCCGAGTTCGCCCGTGTGGTGTCCTCCCGAAGCGACAGCGCCGCCGACTACGTCTGGAGCACGAGCAGCGCCCAGCCTCCCGGTGCGGAGAGCGCGCGCTTCGTCGCCCTCGAGGGTGAGCGGGATCTCCAGGTGGAGGTTGGCTCGCCCGACTCGGGCTTCCTCGCCGGGGTCTACGATGCCTCCCACACGCGAGTGGGCGAGCTCACCCCGGAGGCACCCCTGCTCGACCTGCCGCACGTCTCCGGCGACTTCTACATCACGGTCGCCCGAGCGCAGCGCCCCATGCTGACGGGAGACGGGCGGATCGAGGTCACGGTCACCGAATCGACGGACCTCTGCAGCATCAACGAAGGCCGACCGGGTGACCCCAACTTGTGCAGCGGGTCGGGAGAGAGCTTTGACGACGAGTGCTGTGCCGGCGAGGTCTGCGTGGTCGGGCGATGCCGCACTCCGCGCGGCCGCAGGATCGGGCGAGAGCAAGCGCTGTGCAGCTCCCAAAGCGATTGTCTCACGGGCCTCGCGTGCCGCCCCACCGAGAACACCGAACAAACGGTCTGCTGCGCGGACTCGGACGACTACTGCGAGGCCGATGCCGACTGTTGCGGCCAGCAGACGTGTGTCGCTCAGGCCTGCGTCGCCCGGACCCTGGGAGAGTCATGTCGCACCGCCGACTGCGAGTCTCCCTACCTTTGTCAGGACGACGTGTGCTCATAGGTTCGGCGGCGACGAACCATGAGCTGACATGCGTCGCGGTTCGTGAGGACAGACACCGACGGCATCGACGGAGCAACGGACCACGGCGATCGATCGGCCCAGGCGTGAGCACCGCCTTTCCCCTACCGGCCGAAAGGACACCACACATTGGATCCGGATAGCATTCTCACGGTCGTCCTGGGCAGCGCGGCACTCGTCGCCCTGTTCGGCGCTTTGATCGGATACATCTTCTACGCGCGCGCTCGAGCACGCAGGCAGCTCGCTGTCTTCGCTGCAGAGCTGGGGCTGACCCCCGGAGCCGCAGCGGTGCATGTGCCCACGTACGTGGTGCACGCGCGGTTGTCAGGACACATCGAGGGTTGGGAATCCGCCGTGCACTACCTCGGCCACGGCGACGCCAGCCCGGGCTCAACCGTGGTGTCCATGAACGTCTCTGAGGGGCCGCGACAGTCGTCTGGCGCGATGGCCTGGGTGACGATTCACCGCCTCTCCAATCCACCGATCGGCTGGGAGTCCAAGCTTGACGCCGCGTTTGCGCAGTCCTGCCAGGTCCTGGTCGTCGAGGAGTTCTCTCGGCTGATGGGGCCCACGTTCTCCAACGCGCCGTGGCGGATTTCGCCGGCCACGAAAGCCGCCATCCTGCAGCTTCCACGGAACTTCTACGTCACCTTTGACGGTTGCACCGCACATCTGCACGGCCGCGGCATGCACTCGGATGCGAGGCCTTTTCAGAAGGCCCTCTCCGGGCTGCGGGGTTTTGCCGAGTTCCGCCGAGCATGAAGCCCTCTTCAGCGCCTCACCACACGCAGGAGCCCCGGGCGCGCCTCAGCGAAGCCCGTAGTCCTTGATTTTGTAGAGCAGCGCCCGGTGGCTGATCTCGAGCAGCTTGCTGGCGCGGGTCCGGTTGCCGCCGGTCTTCTCGAGGGCGCGCCGGATCAGCGACTCTTCGATGAAGCGCTGGCTCTTCTTGATGCTCAGCTCCCCGCTCGCGAGGACCGCCTGAACCGGGTCGGGCTCTCGGAGGCGGTCCGGTAGGTCCGCGAGGCCGAGCACGTCTTCGTCGGCGAGCACCATCGCGCGCTCCACGACGTTCTCGAGTTCCCGCACGTTCCCCGGCCAGTGGTAGGCGACGAGCTGCTTCTTGGCGGGCTCGTCGACCCCGCGGATCTGCGTGCCGAGCCGCTCGTTGTTGCGCTCGACGAAGTGCTCGACCAGCAGCATCACGTCTCCCGTCCGCTCGCGCAGCGGTGGCACGTGAATCGGCAGCACGTTGAGCCGGTAGAAGAGGTCCTCACGAAAGCGATTCGCCGCCACCTCCGCGGTCAGGTTGCGCACCGTCGCCGCGACAACCCGTACATCCGAAGATCGGTCGCCATTCTCGCCGAGCCGCCGGAACGTGCCCTCCTGCAACACACGGAGCAGCTTCACCTGCGTGCTGAGAGGGAGCTCGCCGATCTCGTCGAGGAACAGCGTGCCGCCGTCGGCCTCTTCGAAGAGCCCCGCTTTGTCGCTGGAGGCGTCCGTGAAGGCACCCCGTTTGTGCCCGAAAAGCTCGCTTTCGATGAGTGACTCTGGGATGGCGCCGCAGTTCACCGCGACAAACGGCGCCGCCTTGCGTGCCCCCTGTTCGTGCAGCGCGCGCGCGACCAGCTCCTTGCCGGTCCCGCTCTCGCCACCGATCAGCACTGTCGTGGAGTACGCGGCGGCCTTCTCGATCATGCGGAACACCGAGCGGATCGCGTCGCTCCGGCCCAGCATGCCGCCGTACGACGCGCTCGCTCGCACCTGTGCACGCAGCGCCTTGTTCTCGCGCTTGAGTCGTTCGCGCTCCTCGGCCTTGCGCAGCGCGAGCAACACCTCGTCCTGTTTGAACGGCTTCTGGATGTAGTCGTACGCGCCGGCCTTGAGCGCCTCGAGCGCCAGCTCGACCGAGCCGTACGCGCTCATGACGATCACGGTGATGTCGCGGCCGTCCTCAGTGAGCTTCCGCGTGAGCTCGATGCCGGTCATCCCGCTCATCCGGACATCGGCGATGACGAAGTCCGGCCGGATCTCGTCGACCCGCGCGAGCGCCTCCTCCGCGTCCGGGGCGACGCTCACCTCGTAGCCCTGCTTTTTCAGCAGCGTACGGAGCACGAGCCGGATGTTCTCCTCGTCGTCGACCACGAGCACGCGGGGCATGGGCGAAGCCTATCAGCACGCGAGTACGAGGGGCTCGCCGTGTCTCGGCTATGCTCGCTCGCGCCGATGCGATTCGTCTCTCTTCTCATCTCCCTCCTCGCCATGCTGACCGCGACCTCGGCCGCGCACGCGCAGTCCCGCAGCCTGGACCTCGAACGCCTGCGCCCGGCGGCTGACCGGGATGGCTTCATCGGGATCGCAGGGACGCGCACCCCCGGGGAATGGGCCTGGAACGCCACCCTCTTCACTGGGTATCAGCTGGACCCGCTCACGATCCGGCGCATCGGTGAGGAGGGGCGAACCTCGATCGTAGCGCACCGGGTGAGCGCCGAGCTGCTGGCTCAGCTGGGGATCACCGACCGGGCCGCGCTGGTGCTGCGCGCGCCGGTCGTGCTCTACCAGGACACCAACGGCACGGCGCTCGGCGGGACTCCGATCTCGTCCGCCGCGATGCGCGACGGCTACGTCGGCACGCGCGTTCGGATCCTCGGTGAAGGCGCCGACGGAGAGCACGGCCGAAACGAGGGCCCCGGCCTCGCGGCACAGGCGGGGCTGACGATCCCCTGGGGTCTCGAGGAAGCCTTCGCTGGCGAAGGCGAGCCTCAGCTCGACGTCCAGGTCCTCGGCGACTTCCACTTCCTCGACTTTGGGATCGGCGGCGTCATCGGCTACCGACACCGATTCGCCGAGCCGGAGTTGCTCAGCGTCGTCTTTACCAACGAGCTCTTCTTCGGCGCCGCGCTGTCCGTGCCCGCGGTGGTCGTCCCCAACCTCCGCGCGATGATCGAGTTCCGCGTCACGACCGCGCTCGACCAGGAGGCGTTCCAGGACGCGTCGACGGCGTTCGAGGGCGACCTCGGCGCGCGATGGGCCGAGGGCGACGTCGCCCTGACGTGGGCGGTCGGCATGGGGTTCAACGGCGGCGTGGGCCTGCCGGCCGTCAGAGGTTTGTTCGGCATCGAGTTCGCCCCGCGCACGCACGACGGCGACGGCGATGGCCTCGAGGACAGCGACGACGAGTGCGTTCGTCTGCCCGAGGACATGGACGGCTTCGAGGACGAGGACGGATGCCCCGACCCGGACAACGATGGGGACCTCGTGCCGGACCCCGACGACCGCTGCCCCGACGAGGCGGCTGACTTCGACCGCGACGAGGACCAGGACGGGTGCACCGACCCCGTGCGCGACCAGGACGGGGATGGGATCGAAGACCGCGAAGACCCGTGCCCCGCGGAGGCCGAAGACCAGGACGACTTCGAGGACGAAGACGGATGCCCCGACCTCGACGACGACGGCGACGGTGTGCCCGACACGTCCGATCGCTGTCGCCGTGAGCCGGAGGACCGAGACGGGTTCGAAGACGAAGACGGCTGCCCTGACCTAGACGACGATGAAGACGGGATCGCGGACACCGACGACGCGTGCCGCACCGAGGCCGAGGACATGGACGGGTTCGAGGACGAAGACGGCTGCCCCGAGCCAGACAACGATCGCGATGGGATCCTCGACGCCGACGACCAGTGCGGAGACGAGCCGGAGACGATCAACGGCTTCGAAGACGAGGACGGCTGCGCCGATCGGCGTGGGCGCTCGCTCTGGTCACAACAGGACGATGGCCCGCTGACGGGGCGCGTGCGCTTCACGGCCGCGGGAGGGATCCGCGCGGCGTCGATGAACGGCGTGAGCCAGCTCGCACTGCATCTCCGGGCGGGCGCCGGACAGCGCTGGGAGCTGAGGATCGCCGGCTTTGACGAGACGCGACGGGCCGCTCTCCGCACCGCCCTCGAGGAGCGCGGCGTGCCGCGGACCGCGTTCGCGATTGAAGCGGGGGAAGGACTTTCCACCGGCAGCGTCGAGGTCCATCCAGCGGCGCCACAGTGAGCCCCTGGCGAGGATCGGAAAAACGCACTTTCGAGAAAGTGCGATTTGACCTGAACACGGGGCGCCCCTGTACAGTCTAGGGGCTACCCCCCGATGTCGTTGTCTGCTCGCGTCCGTTCCCGCGTCCCCGTTTGGGCCCTCGTGCTCCTCGCGGGACTGGTGCTCTCGGCCAGTGTGGTCGAGCTCGGCAAAGCGCAGGACCACTCCACGGCGCTTCGCGTGCTCCATCGCAGCCACGACTTCCGCGCCCGGGTCCGGGCCGCGTTGGCGCTCGGCGCGAGCAACGACCCGGACATGGCGCGCCCGCTGATCGAGGCGCTGTCGGACCGCAACCCCGCCGTGCGCGCCGCCGCGGCGACCTCGCTCGGGCGACTCGGACACCGCGCTGCGCTCGCGCCGCTACGCCGGCTCGAGCGGGACCGCCAGCAGGTCGTCCGTACCGAGGCGCGAAGAGCCATCCGACGCATCGAGGACGCGAGCCGCTCGCGCCAGCCGACCGCGCCGTCCGCCGCGCCGCGCGCGCTCCGCGGAGGACCCGGCCGCTACCCCAGCATCTCCGTCGTTCCGCGCGAGCGAGGGACCAACTGGCGCACGGTCAACTATGTCGTGGTCGTCGGAGACATGGAGGACCGGAGCACCTTTCGCGGCGTCGACCTCAGCCCCCAGCTGCTCCAAGAGGTGAGCCGCGCGCTCGTCGTTCTCCGCGGTGTCGCGGTGATGCACGGCGGGCGCATCCCGCCGACCGCCGAACGCGAGATTCAGCGTCGGCACATCCCAAAGCTCCGGCTCGAAGGTTCGGTCAACCGGGTCGAACGACGCGCTGAGCGTCGTGACCTCTCGGTCCGATGCGAGGTCTCGCTGATGCTGATGGACGAGCCGGGCCGGGCGATCCGAGGAGTGCTCTCGGGCGCCGCGACGGGCCGCTCCGCGCGGCGAGGGCCTCGGACTCGACAGGAGGCCTCGCTCGCCCAGCAGGCGCTGACCGGCGCGGTCCGAAGCGCCATGAGTGGAGCGGCCCGCGCGATCGCCAGCGCTGGGCGTCGGTGAGGCAGAACCTCGCCCCCAACAACGGGAGCGGCCAGCGCGCCGCCCTCTGCTATCGTCCCCCCGTGCCGCGCCTGTCTCGCTGTTTTGCGTCCGCCTTCTTGCTGCTCGCGCTCGGCTGCACGCCGCAGGGCGACCCCGCCATCGGCCCGGAGGGGTTCACCGACAACTTCGACCGAGAGGACATCGGCGACGACTGGCACAACACGGGCGGGCGCTACCGCATCGAGGATGGCGTGCTGAACGTCCGGGGGGCCCGCAACCGCCCGCTCTGGCTTCGTCGTCGCCTGCCGCGCGACGTGCGCATCGAGTTCGACGTCCGCTCCGAGAGCCCGCAGGGCGACATCAAGGTCGAGGTCTTCGGCGACGGGAGCTCGCGCGCGACCAGCGAGAGCTACACCGCCACGAGCTACGTGGTGATCTTCGGCGGCTGGAACAACTCGATGAACATCATCGCACGCATGGACGAGCACGCCGACGACCGTGCGGTGGGGCCGCGTCGCCCCGTCGAGTCGGGCCGCACCTACCGCATGCGCATCGAGCGCCAAGGGGAGCGCGTCGCGGCCTACGTCGACGACGAGCTGCTGGCAGAGATGACCGACGACGAGCCGCTCGAAGGCCGCGGGCACGACCACTTCGCGTTCAACGACTGGGAAGCGGACCTCTGGTTCGATAACCTGAGCATCCAGCCGTTGTAGGAGAAAGACCTCTCGGTCCGCCGACCATGGATCTGCAAACGTTCGACAACCGACTGCACGACGCCGAGCTCAAGCTCAAGCGTCTGCGCTCGCTGTATGAGCAGTACTTCCAGGGGATCGAGCGCATCGAGCCAGCGGTCCCGAAGAAAGACCTCGAGCGGCTCTTCAAGTCGCTCCACAAGGACAAGCCCCGCAACACGGCGGCGCGCTTCCGGCTTCAGCAGCTCCAGGCGAGCTACAACACCTACCAGATGTACTGGAGCCGCATCGTCCGGCGCATCGAAGAGGGCACGTACGAGCGGGACCTTCGACGGGTGCGCGCGCGCCGACGGGCGGCCCCGGCCAAGGCGGAGCCGGTCGCGATCGAGCTCGACATCGACGTCGACGCCATTGAGACGGACGACATCCTGGCGGCGCTGTCGAATCTCGAACAGTCGGGCGAGCGCCCCGTGGAGCCTCCGAAGAAGCGCCTCACGGCGTTCAGCCCGTTCGGCGGCGGCCTGGCGAAGCCCGCGGCGGAGGGTGCAACCAAGAGCGGCGCAGCGAAGGGGCGCGTGTTCCGACCGCTGCGGGACACCCAGGCGGAAGGCCGACCCGCCCCGTCGACCGCGGCGGCCGCCGGCCTGTCGTCGACCCGCGTGGACGCATCGCCGCCCGCCGCCTCGGCTCCGTCGGGCTCGCTCCTGGAGGCCGACCGGCGCATGCGCACCACGGGCGTCGAGCCGGCTTCGCGGCCGAGCGGCTCGCTCCTGGATCTCGACTTCCGCAGCCGAGAGACGAAGACCCGCCCCAAGGTTGCCGCACGACCGCAGCCGACCGCTCCCAAGCCGCCGGCTCCACCCACCCAGGCGCAGCGAGCGAGCGCCAAGGGCCGCGTCGCGCCTCCCGGACCGCCGCCCCCGCCCAACCGCGTCAGGAAAGGGCCCCCGCCACCTCCCGGCGCGCGCCCACCACGTCCGGACGCTCCTCCCCAGGGGATGAAGCGACTCTACGACGACTACGTGGCCGCGCGACGACGCAACAACCAGCCCGTCGACAACCTCAAGTACGACAAGCTGGCGGCCCGCGTGAAGCAGATGGAAGCGAAGCTTCGGCAGAAGCACACCAATCGCAAGATCGGCTTCGAGGTCGTCGTCAAAGACGGACGCGTCGGGCTCAAGCCCAAGATCGAGTAGCGGCCTTCGCGAGCCGCTCTCGACGCACAGGACTCAACGCACAAGAGGGGCTCGATTCCGAGATAGGCTCCGGCGATGAGCACCGGGGAGGAACACGCCGCCGACGCGGGAGCCGGCAGCGAGTGGAAGTGGTGGGCCGTGGCCGGTCTCGGCGTCGCTCTGTTGCTTGAGGGTTGCTTCGCGGCGCCTCCCGCGCCCGCCATGGCCACGGAGCTGGGGGGCTGCCATCCGGGCAGCTACGGCGTGCTGAGCGCGCTGGCCTGCCGCTCGGACGAGGACTGCGTGCTGTGCCGCACCCCCGAGGAGGCGTGTGGTGTTCTGGTGCTGCGACGCGAGCTCGAAATCGACAACCGCGTGTGCCCTGCCGTCGACGTGCCGCGCTGTCGCGCCGAGGCCGCCTGCTGCGAGGGTCGATGCGTGGTCAGCGCCGGCCCGCCGCCGCTCTGAGTTCGGCGACCTGACCTCGGGGGACCGGCAAGGTGCGAAGCGTGCGGGGCGAGTGAAGCCGTTGGACGTAGCCCTGGACCGCGCGCTCGAGGGGAAGCGCCTCGAGTGGCGGGTGCAGCCGCATGTGGAGATGTCCATCCATGCGGGAGAGCGCGGGACCCACGAGCAGACGAGGCGCCTCGAAGGGTCCGGGTGAGGGCCAGGTGTCCATGCTGCTTGGTACGGAGCCCCCGCCGCGTTCTTGAGTGTCGGGGTCCGCCGACGACTATGGCGTCGGGTCCACGTCCAGCGTTGGCGGCGTCTCGGCGGGCGCCTCGGGCCAGAGCGCCGGGCCTTCGCCTTCGGGGTAGAGGCGGCGCTCGATTTCGTGCAGAAGCGGGCGGAGGCTGGGCCGGTCCAGCGCGCTCACCGCCACCCCACCGCGGCTCGTCGCGACGCGCGCGGCCTCGCCCTCCATCAAGCGGTCCGCCTTGTTGAACACCTGAATCGTCGGGACATGGCCGAGGTCGAGCTTGCTCAGGAGCCCTTCCGTGGTGCGCATGTGGTCGCTCAGACGGGGGTCGCTCACGTCCACCACGTGCAGCAGCAGATCCGCGTCCTGCGCCTCCTCGAACGTGGCGCGGAACGCCGCGAACAGGTCCTTCGGAAGCTCCCGGATGAAGCCGACGGTGTCGGTCACGACCACCTCGCGCTCGCGGGGAAACCGGATGCGCCGGCTGCGGGTGTCCAGCGTCGCGAAGAGCTTGTCCTCGGCGATCACGTCGGAGTTGGTCATCGCGTTGAGCAGGGTGCTCTTGCCCGCGTTGGTGTAACCGACGATCGACACGATCGGCACGCCGCGCTTGGCCCTTCGGGAGCGACGCTGCTTGCGCTGCTTGCCGAGCTTCTTCAGCTCCTTCTGCAGTCGGGTGACCCGCTCGCGGGCGCGTCGCCGACCGATCTCCAGCTTGGTCTCGCCCGGCCCGCGCCCCCCGATGCCGCCGGTCAGCCGCGACAAGGAATCGTCGCGCTGCCCCAGCCGCGGGAGCAGGTACTTCATCTGTGCGAGCTCGACCTGCAGCTTGCCATCGCGGCTCTCGGCGCGCTGCGCGAAGATGTCCAGGATGAGTTGCGTGCGGTCGAGGATCTTGAGGTCCGTCACCCGCGCGAGCGCGGCGGACTGCGCGGGGGAGAGGTTGCGGTCGAAGATCAGTACCTCGACGTCGAGCTGCATCGCGCGCAGCACCACGTCGTCGACCTTCCCGCGTCCGAGCACGAACTTGGGGTCCACACGGTCCCGCACCTGCAGCACCTTGTCGGCCACCTCCACGCCGGCCGTGCGCGCAAGCTCCTCCAGCTCGGCGAGCGAATCCTCGGCCCCGAGCGAGTGCCTCTTGTCGGTGACGTGCACGAGGATGGCCCGCCCGTCCTTGGCCACGACGGCCCGTGAGCGGCGCGCGCGCGCGAACTCGTCCTCGAGGCTTTGGATGATCTCGGCGGGGTTGACCTCGAGCTTGCCGTACGGGACCGGCCCGTGGGTCTCGTAAGGCGGCTGGTCGACGCCCTCAGGGACGGGCACGCAGTGGCCGTAGAACACCGTCACCGGGCGTCCGTCGTGCGCCAGACACACGGCGGCCACGAGATCGAGCCGCAGCCGCGTCAGATCGACGAGCTCGTCGCGCGTCAGCCCTTCGCGCGTGAGGTGCGTGCCGATGAGCCGCAGCCCACGGAGGCGCCCCTTCGCGGCGCGCAGCCGACCGAAGTCCGGCAGCCACAGCGTGGTGGCGTCGCCCACGATGACAAACTCGACGACCCCGCTTCGCGAGATGAGCACGCCGACCTTGCGACCGGTGCGGTGCGAGACCTCGCTGATCGAGCGGGCCAGCTCCGGGGTGAGCAAGCGATCGAACGGGACCTTGCGGCGGTAGAGACGCTCGAGCGCCTTGAGGTCGGACGGGGCGAGCCCGTTGGTGTTGCCGTGAATCTGCAAGTGGGTGTCTCGTGGAGGGCCTGAGAGCGTAGCAGCCTCGATGACCCGCGCCGTTACAGGGCGGCGAGTGCCTCAGCCACGTCCCGAGTCAGCGGTTCGTCGAGGCGGGCCGCGAGTGCGTCGGCGTCGGTCACCGGCGCGCAGCGGAGGGTGGCGCGCGCGGCGTCGATGCGCGCCACCGCCACCTCGAGCTGCTCGCGGAACCGGGCGTCCGCCTCGGCCTCGGCCACCAAGGCCGACACCGCCTCGTCGATCCAGTCCACCTTCGAGCAGATCAGCACCGCATCGCACCCGGCCCGGATCGCGCCGACCGCCGCCCCCCCCACCGAACCGTGATCGGCGATGGCCTTCATCTCGAGGTCGTCGCTGAACACGATGCCCTCGTAACCCATGTCCTCCCGGAGCAGCTGCGTGATCACGCAGGGGGAGAGCGTGGCGGGGCGCTCGGCGTCGAGCGCGGAGAACACGATGTGCGCGGTCATGAGCGAGCCGACGACCGGCGCCGCCGCACGGAAAGGAACGAGCTCGACCGTCTCCAGTCGCTCGAGGTCATGCGGGAGGCTGGGGAGATCGAAGTGGCTGTCCTCCACCGTGTCGCCGTGTCCCGGGAAGTGTTTGCCGCAGGCGAGCAGGCCGGCATCGTCGAGTCCCTCCGCAAACGCGAGACCATGCCGGACGACGACGTGCGGGTCGCGGCTGAACGATCGGTCACCGATGACGGGGTTGTCGGGGTTGGTATCGACGTCGAGCACCGGCGCGAAGTCCACGTTGAACCCGATCGCGTCCAGCTGCCGTCCGAGCGCGTGTGCGACACGCCGCGTCAGCGACGGATCGTCATGATCACCGAGTCGCCGCATCGGCGGGAGCTGCAGAACCGGCGCCCCGAGCCGCTGGACCCGGCCGCCTTCCTGGTCCACCGCGACGAGAGGGACCCTTGAAGACGCATCCGCGATGAGGGCGATCTCACGTGCCACTTCGAGGGGCGTGGTGATGTTCCGGCGGAAGAGGATGACCCCGGCCAGCGCGTCGTCGCGGAGGGCGGAAAGGACGATCTCAGGGGGGCCCCCGGCGGGGTACCCCACCACGAGCGTACGACCGGCGAGCTGACGTAGAGAGGACACGCGCGGGATCCTACCCGCGATCGGTCGTTGCCGGGGGGGCTCGCGCTTGCTACAGGTGACTCGCTCGTCGCTGGCCCCCTCACTGGAGGGCGGGCCGCCGGGTTTTTTCCATGGATTCCTCCATTCCCGAAGCCCCGTCGGACGACGCCGAAGCGAAGTCCCCACCCAAACGGAAACGACCCGCGCGCCGCACGGCCAAGGCCGACGCCGCCACGGCCGAAGCCGCGAAGGCCCCCGTGCGCCGTTCTCGAAAGAAGACCGAGGACGGAGCCGAACCGGAGCCCGCGAAGCCACGGGCCCGTCGCGCTCGGAAGACCGCGGTGGAGGCACCGGACGAGGCAGAGAAACCCAAGACGCGACGCACCCGCAAAAAGGTCGAAGCGACGGAAGAGCCCGCCAAGCCCAAGGCCCGACGCACCCGCAAGAAGGCCGAAGACACGCAGGAGGAGCCCCCCAAGCCCAAGGCCCGGCGCTCCCGCAAGAAGGCCGAAGACACGCCGGAGGAGCCCCCCAAGCCCAAGGCCCGACGGGCGCGTAGCAAAGCCACGGAGGCGGAGGAGCCGGACAAGCCCAAGGCCCGGCGCTCGCGCAAGAAGGCCGAAGACACGCCGGAGGAGCCTCCCAAGCCCAAGGCCCGACGCACCCGAAAGAAGCCGGCGGAAGACGAGCACGCTGTCGAGGCGAAGAAGCCCCGCGTGCGTCGAGCGCGCAAGACCGCGGAACAAGACGCCTCGCTGGAGGACGACAAGCCCAAGGCGCGGCCGTCCCGAAAGAAGGCCGACGAAGCGACGGAAGCCGACGAAGCGGCTGACACCGTCGACAAGCCCAAGGCTCGGCGTACCCGAAAGAAGGCCAACGACGCCCCCGGAGCGGACGCCAAGCCCAAGGCTCGGCGCTCCCGGAAGAAGGTGGTCGACGCGCCGCCGGAAGCCGAAGAACCGGCGAAGCCCAAGGCTCGGCGCACACGCAAGAAGTCCGAAGAGGCGGAGGCGGAGGACAAGCCCAAGGCACGGCGCTCCCGAAAGAAGGCCGACGAGGCCACCGAAGAACAAGACGCGCCCAAGGCACGACGCTCCCGAAAAAAGGCCGGCGAGGCCACCGAAGAACAAGACGCGCCCAAGGCACGACGCTCCCGAAAAAAGGCCGGCGAGGCCGAGGAGACGGAGTCCGTACCGAAGGCGCGCCGGGCGCGGAAGAATCCGGACGAGGCCTCTGTCGCCGAGACGCCCGAGCCGAGCCGGAGGCGCGACGAGCCCTCAGGAGACTCCGATGAGGAGGCCCGCCGGGACGAAGAGCGACGCGAGCGGCGACGCGGCCGGCGGAGTCGACGACGCGAGCGGGACGAACCGACCGAACCCATCGAGTTGCTGCGCCCGCGCGACCCCAACGCGCCCGAGCCCGAGGTGCACGCCGCCCGTGTTCGGACAGAGGACATGGATGTCGACGCGCTGAAGGTGATTCGGCGTCTCCGGCGCCATGGTCATGACGCGTACTTGGTGGGCGGCTGCGTGCGGGACCTCCTGCTCGACGCGCACCCCAAGGACTTCGACATCGCCACCAGCGCGCGACCGCCTGAGGTCAAGGCGCTGTTCCGAAACTGCCGCGTCATCGGGCGCCGCTTCCGGTTGGCGCACGTGCTCTTCGGCGGCGGCAAGATCATCGAGGTCGCGACGTTCCGGCGGGACCCCTCGGAGGAAGAAAAGGCCGAAGGGGACAGCGCGCTTCGGCGTTCCGACGCAGACCTGCTGATCAAGCAGGACAACGTGTTCGGCGAGCCGCACGAGGACGCCTACCGCCGCGACTTCACCATCAACGGTCTCTTCTTCGACAACGAAGACCAGACCGTCATCGACTACGTCGGCGGCATGGACGACGTGCGCAACCGCGTGGTGCGCACCATCGGCCCCCCCGACGTGCGCTTCCGTGAGGACCCCGTCCGCATCATGCGGGCCATCAAGTTCAGCGCGCGCCTCGACCTCGGGATCCATCCCGACACGTACGACGCGATGGTGGCACAGAGCAAAGAGCTCGCTCGGGCCGCGCGCCCTCGCCTGCTCGAGGAGATCCTCCGCCTGTTGCGGGGTGGAGCCGCCCACCGGAGCTTCTGGATTCTGTGGGAGGTCGGCGCGCTGGGCGTGCTCATCCCGCAACTCGCGGTGCACCTCGACGACGACTCGGTCGACGCCCGTCGGCTGTGGGCACGACTCAAGGCCATCGACACGCTGAAGGCGGCGGGCACTCTCCCCTCGGACGCCGTGCTCTTCGCCGCGGTGCTGCTCGGGCCGATCCGCGACGCGATGCACGGCGCCAAGGACAGCACCAAGGCGTATGAGGCGCTGATGACCGAGGTGTTGGAGACGCTCGCGGTGCCGCGGCGCATGAAGGAGCGCATGCGCAACGTGGTGCACTCGCAGCGCCGACTTGAAGCCGGCAAGCTCGGGTCTCTGCCCCGCCGCGACTACTTCCACGACGCCGCGACGCTGTTCGAGGTGGAGTGCGATGCGCGGGGGGAGCGACGGCCCGATTGGCTCGACGATCTTCCGCCGCCCCGCCCCGATGCCCCACGCGAGCCCCGACGACGACGGCGGCGACGACGCTCGCGCTGACACGCGCGGTACGCTCGCGAGGATGAGGACCGTTTCGATCCTCGGGTTGCTCATTCTGCTCGCGCCTCGAGCGCACGCGCAGCGAGGCATGCGTTCGCCGCTGGTCGAGGTCGCCGACGCCCGGGTCGGGGGGGACCGCGTGAGAGCCAACGTGGGCGTCACGGGTGCCGCGAGCACGTTGTGCCTGATCGACACGGGAATCGACGAAGCGGCGTTTGGCGACGCGGTCGTCGCGCGGTTCGACGCGATGGGCGCGCCGTTGGGACATCCCCTGGAGTCGCGCTTCGGGGGCGCCGTCGGCGGTCGCTCGTTGGACCGGCGTGGACACGGCACGGCCATGGCATCCATCGCCCTGACCCTGGCGCCCGACGCGCAGATCATCGTCGCGACCGCCTTCGATCGCGAGGCGGGCGGATTCCCGGACGAGGCGGTCGTGCGGGCGGCGCGGTTTTGCCGGGCCGTGGTGGAGGAAAGTCCCGCGCTGAATCCACGTCAGCTGGTCACGCTGCTCAGCCTCGGCGGACACGACGGAGCGCACGATGGGCGGAGCGTGTTCGAACGCGACCTCAGCGCGTTGGCGGACCAACCGATCGTCGTCGCGGCGGGCAACGACGGGTCGCGCCCCGTCCACGCGGGCGGGAGGATCACAGCCGGCGAACGAGCCGAGGTCACCGTGCGTGTCCCGCGCGCCACCGTAGACGACGCACACGTGTCGCTGTCGGTGCACGCCCGGAACGAGTCTGGTGTTGTCCTCCGGGTGGGCGAGAGTTCCACGCGGATCCTGCGCCCGGGCAACGAGACGCGTCGGGTGGGCGGCCTCGTCGTGACCCTGCAGCCGGACGCCGATTCTCCCGATGTGATCCGGGTCGTGTTGGCCGCCGAAGATGGCCCGCTCGAGAGCGGCACATACACCCTCACGTTCGAAGGGCCCGGCGACTTCGATGTCTGGCTGGCGGACACGCGCCTGGGCAGCCCGTTCTTCCCCCCGTCGCTGGGAGGCCCGTGGTTGAGCAACGCCAGCGTCACGATCCCGGCGAGCGCGCCCGCGCTGATCGCGGTGGGGGCGTCGGATCCGGACGGAGAGGTTGCCGCCTACTCATCGGTGGGCCCGACCGCGGCGGGCGCCCTCGTCCCGGACCTCGTCGCGCCCGGAGGATGGATGGATGTCGCGCTGTCCGCCGACCTCGATGCCACGGACCCGGCCAACCTCGTTGGGGGTCGCCCCGAACTCACCGCCGAGGGCCGCGTCGCGATCCGCGGAACCTCGGCCGCGGCCGCGTTGGTGGCAGGCGCGTTGCTGCTCGCGTTGGAGGCGGACCCCACGCTGGGGCCCATCGCGCGCGACCGCCTGGTGGCGAGCGGGGGCGACCCGTCATGGACACCCCATCGCGGGTGGGGCGAGCTCGACGTTCCGGCACTCGTGCGCGGTCCGCCGGGCGATCGCGAGGTTGTCCTGACGGCTGCGCAGCCCTTGGTGCCGAGTGACCGGGTCCTGCATCTCGGGGCGCGGGGCCTCGGCGCGCTGCGGGTCGAGGTGGGTCAGACGACACGCGAGGTCGAGCTGGAAGCGGGGGCGACGCAGCTCATGTTCCCCATCGAGATGGCGTTTCCGGCGGCGCCGCCCGCCGTGGGACTTGCGGTCCCGGTCCGCATCTGGCTGGACGGACGTGAGCTGGAGCCGCTCGAGGTCCCCGTCGTGCTCGACCGGACGCGCCGTGTGCGGCCCGGCGGAGGCTGCGCCACCGTGATGGCGGGGCGGCCTGGGCCCAGCGCGCTCGGCGGATTGGCCTGGGCCTTTGTCAGTCTGGGACGCCGGCGTCGTCGGCGTCGTCTTCGCGGTCGAGGATGAGTCGGAACGACCGCACCTGCTCGTCGCTGGTGTCCGCGTCGACCAAGCGACTGCCGAGGTTGGTCACCACGATCAGCACCGAGTGCGTCTCCTCGTCGGTGATCTCGAGCGGGACGTAAGCGCGCGGGGTGAGGAGCCGGACCGGCGCCCGCACGCGCCCGCGCTCACTCCCATCTTCGGCCAGCCGCACGGCGGTCAGCGACCAGGCCACGCCGATCTCCCCACGCAGCCAGATCCGAAGCTGGCTTCCGGGCTCGGCCTCGGAGACATCGACCTCCACGTAGGCGCTGCCGTACGCCTCGAGCTCCAGACCGCGCGGCTCGAACCGGCGCGGCAGCTCCTCGTACCGCGTGCGACCGAGCACCCGCACACTCGCCTCGGACGGGAGGGTGCGCAACAACGGGATGGGAGCTCCGGCCCGGCGACCGGCGTCGCCGATGAAGTAGCGCGCCACGCCCATCTCCTCGATGAGCCGCTGAAGCGGGTCGTCGCCGATGTCCATCACGACGTTGAGCACCTCCCACAGATCGGGTGAGGCGCGCAGCTCGTCTCCATCCCACGTGCGCTGGGGGGCGCCCGACCAGATGTCCCGGATGAAACGTCCGCTGAGCCCGTCCGTGCGGGCGGAGAGAAGGGCGAGAAACAGGGCGCCGCCCTCGCCGCTGTCGGACGCGGAGCCCACCCACGTGCGGCCCCCGGCGCGCTGGTGGGCGACGAGGCCGGCGTCGGAGCAGCCGAACTGGCCTGTGAGCAGCCAGGCGAGGTAGTCCCCCGTGGCCACGCGCCATCCGTTCGCCTCGGCCGGATCGCTCGAGAGCAAGGACGCCTGCACATAAGCACTGACGACGCATGCCGTGAGCCGACCGGCGTCCACACCCGCGTCGATCCCCGCGAACGTGGTCGCCGCGTCGGTCCCGAGCCAGGGAACCGCGGCGTCATAGGAAGAGAACGCCAGACGCTCCCCCTCCCCAGCCAGCCCGTACGCCAAATAGACGTCGGTCTCCCCCGTTCCTCCTGCTCCGCCGTCCGGCAGCGGTGTGGGCCAGTCGTTCGACTCGAGCCAGCGGTGTGCGTATTCGAGGGCCTCGAGCGCCTCGTCGGCGTCCTCGGGCAGCACACCTTCACCGACGTGAAGCGCGATCGGTGACTCGACGGATCGCACCACACCGGCGGTGGTCGGGCGATCTCGCCGCTCGGGCCATGGCCTCCTGGGGCCGGCCCAGCGGGGTGAGAGCGAGTCTGCGATGGAGTCGGCCAGCTCGTCGATGATGGTCTGCGAAGACTCTTCCCCGCCCTCGCCGGGCTCGTCTTGGGCGCAGGCGGTCCCGGTCAAGAACAGGGCCGCCACACACAGACCGCACGTCAGCGCGCATCGGGCGACCACGGCTCGAGCAGGTTGCTGCAAAACCCGTTTCGGCGTCTCCACGAGCGGGACGCGGCGCGCTTTCGCCAGGTCCCCTCTGGTTCTGGCTCCAGGCCCCACCAACATTCTGGCTCCAGGCCCAACCAACACAGCGGGTCGGGCGATCTGCACGGGGGCGCTCACAGCTTCCGCGAGACTTAGCACCGAGGAGGGAGGGGATCCCGTGAATTCGGGCCGGACCGACCCCGGCACCGCGGGCCGCTCACGATGCAAAGGATTTGACACCCACGAAGCCCACCGAATACACCGACCCTACGCGAGTCCAGCCCTTTCGCGCTCACCCCCATGCCTGACACCTCCTTCGATCCCGGCGGCTTCTTCGAGTTCGACCTCGCGAAGGGCGCCGTACGCGCTCGGCAGGGCGGGCGCGTGTTGCTGCTTTCCGACTCCGTGGTCGCGCCGCTGGTCTCTGCCGCGGTCGGCAACGGTGACCTCACGGCCGTGCGCAAGCTCGGCCGGCAGCTGGGCGAAGCGGTCACCGCCGACCTCCCGGACGCCCCGAACGGCGCCGCGGTCGACGTTCTGAGCCACACGGCCACCGTGCTCTCCTTGTTCGGCTGGGGTCGGCTTCAGGTCGACCGCTGGGGTGACGCGTTGGTCGCCTGCCTCGATGACTTGCCTCATCTGGACGACGACCACCTGGGTGTGGCTGCGTTGCTGGGTGGCCTGTTCTCGGCGATTTCCGAGCGCGAGGTCGCCTGCGTGCCCGTCTCGGACGACGGTTTGTTCTTGCTGGTGGCGCCCGCCGTAGCGCAGCAGGTGTGGAAGTGGTCCCGCAGCGGGGACGACGTCGCCGCGATCGTCGGGCGCCTCGCCCCGGAGGGTGCATGAGCGCCGAAGCGAAAGTCGCGCAGCTCGAAGGCCTCCTCGCGCGCATCGAAGGTAACCGGCGCCCGCGCCCCGTAGGTGTGCTGTCCGCTCTCCTGGATGCGCAGCCCCCTCGTCCGGATGCGCCTGCAGACGACGAGCCAGAGCTGGTCATAGAGGAGTCGGAGACCGCCACTGTCGTCGCCGCCAAGGCACCGACCGCCGCGGCGACGCCCATGGAGGCGGCGCTGGCCGGCGAGGTCGACGATGACGAGCCAGAGCTCGAGATCGTCGTCGACGACGACGACGAGCCGGAGCTGGTCATCGAGGAGCCGGACGCCCCGACGGCGCCGCTCGGAACACGCGCCGCCAAACCGGCGCGCGACGCGGAGGTGACGCGCCCACTTCGCCCGCAAGCGCGGACCGGCCGCACGGTCCCGGAGAAGCCCGCAGCGCGCACGCCGGCCGTCCCGGCGCGGCCGCAGCCCACGAGGCCGCAGCCGTCCAGGCCCGAGCCGTCCAAGCCGCAGCCCACCGCGAAGCCGCCCTCGCCAGGGGCCCCCCAGCGCCTCGCGCTGGCCGACGCGCCCGCGGCCGAGGTGGCGAAGGTCGTCTCGCAGCCCACCGCCATCTCGTTCGCGGACCTCCTCGACCGCACGCTCGCGCTGCGCCCCCGCTAGTGTTCTGAGTTCGGGATTAGCCACCTATGTCGACGGCCCTCGAAGCACGACTCAGCGTCAGTCCTCCTCGAAGTACGTACGTATTCCTCGTCGTCGCTCCTCGACTCGCACTCCGATGACGCGCCGACTCATGCACCTCACCGCAGACTCAGGACACTAGACGCGGTCGACTCATGCTGCTCGCGATCGACGTCGGCAACACCCACACCGTGCTCGGCCTCTACGAGGGCGAAGCGCTGGTGCACGACTTCCGCATCGAGTCGAGCAAGGGCCGGACGCGCGACGAATACCATGTGCTGCTGCGCTCGCTGCTCGACGTCGCCGAGGTCGCCCGCGACGAGGTCGAGGCCGCCATCATCGCGTCTGTGGTCCCGGCGGTAACCGAAACGCTGGAGCGTGCCACGGGCCTCTGCTTTGGGTTCGAGCCGCTCATCGTGGGCCCCGGCATCAAGACCGGGATGCCCATCCTGTACGAGAACCCACGCGAAGTGGGCGCCGACCGCATCGTCAACGCCGTCGCCGCGTACGCCATCGCCCAACGCAGCGTCATCGTGGTCGACTTCGGCACCGCGACCACGTTCGACGTCGTCAGCGAGAAGGGCGAGTACCTCGGCGGCGTCATCGCCCCCGGCATCCAGATCGCGGCCGATGCGCTGTTCAGCCGTGCCGCCAAGCTCCCGCGGGTCGAAGTGAGCAAGCCGGCCAAGGTCATCGGTCGCAACACCGTCGCCTCCATGCAGTCCGGGATCGTGTACGGGTACATCGCGCTCGTCGACGGCATGGTCGATCGGATTCGCGCCGAGCTCGGCCGCGACTCAGCCGTGCTGGCGACGGGCGGGCTCGCTCGCTTGGTCAAGCCGGAGTCCAAGACCATCGAGCGCGTCGAGGAGTACCTGACGCTCGAAGGCCTTCGATTGCTCTACGAACGCCAGCGCTGAAAGCGGGGTCTCGGGCGCGATTTGCTACCGTAGGCTCATGATCGCCTGGCCCCGCTTTACTCGACCCGCGCTGGCCGCCGCGCTGCTCTCCTTTCTGTGGGCGGCTCCCGCGCACGCCGACCTCCCGCTGCCGGAGCGGCTCGCGCGCCTCGACGCACGGCTGGCCGTGGCGCCCGGTGACACCGACCTCCACCTGGAACGCGCCGAGCTGCTGTTGCGGGCGGGCCGTGAGAGGGAGGCGCTCACCGAGCTGGATCTTCTCGATGCGCTCCGCCCGGACGCCACGCGAAGCGACCGGATGCGCGCGCGGGTGCTGTTCGAATCCGGGCTGGAGAGCGATGCGCTCGCTTTGCTCAGCCTGGCCATCACCGACCACGACGCGCTCGCCTCACGGCGTCTCCGCGCCACGTTCTATTCCCGCCTCGGCCGGCTGGAGGAGGCCCTGTTGGACTACGACGTCGTCGTCCGCACCGCGCCGGATCTCGAGACGGAGCTTGCCCGAGGGCGTGTTCTCGAGCGGCTCGGACGGTTCGATGAGGCCGCGCTCAGCTACGAGACGACGCTCGCACGGACGGGTGCGACGGCCGCCCGGACCGCGCTCATCGCGGCGGAGCGCCAGCGTGGCGCACCCCAGCGCGCGCTGCCTCACGTGGACGCTCTGATCGCCGCCTCCCGCGTCGCCCCGCGCTGGCGCGTGCTCCGGGCCGAGGTCCTCGTGGCGATGGGCCGCGACGACAGCGCGCGTGAGGAACTCGACCGGGCGCTCGCAGAGGCCGACCGCATGGTGCGCCGGCGCGCCTCGCCCCTCTCCCTGATGGAGCGGGGGCGTGTGCACCTCGCGCGGGGTGAACGCGCCGCCGCGCGCGCGGACCTCCAACAGGCGATCCGGCGCGCACCTCGGCTCCGAGAAGCGCAGACACTCCTGATCGAAGCGGGAGGCGCGTCATGAACCCGCGCCGCTGGATGGCCGTCGCGTGCCTCACTGGCCTGTGTCTCGGCTGGGCCCGTGGGGCGGCCGCGCAGTCCGTGCGCGCGCCGTACCTTCAGCTCGGCACCCCCGACTCGGTGCGCGTCGTGTGGCGGACCGCCGCCGCGGAGGACTCGGTCGTGTGCTGGGGAGACACCCCCGACAGCCTGGTCGCCCGCGCCACGGGGGCGAGCGAGGTCACCGACCATGAGGTCGCGATCACGGGCCTCGAGCCGGAGACCCGCTACCACTACGCGGTCTCGTCGAACGGCGCCTGTCCGCCTCCCGCCGCCGGCGACCCCGAGGACTACTTCCGCACGGCGCCCCCCGTCGGGGGGACGGCACCATTCACGATGTGGGTGGTCGGAGACTCAGGCACGGGCAGCGTCCGGCAGCGCGGCGTCTTCGAAGCGATGCTCGCGGAGGTCGGCGACGACGCCCCCGATCTGTTCCTGCACGTCGGCGACATGGCGTACGGCTCCGGCACGACCAGCGAGTTCGACGAGAACTTCTTCGACATGTACGCGCCGCTCCTCCGCCACACGGTCACGTGGGCCGCGATGGGGAACCACGAGGGGCGCTCCAGTACGTCGTCAACCGAGTCTGGGCCCTACTACGACGCGTACGTGCTGCCGAGCGCAAGTGAAGCCGGCGGTCTCGCGAGCGGGACGGAGGCCTACTACGCGTTCGACTACGGGAACGTGCATTTTGTCGTCCTCGACTCCCACCAGTCGTCGCGCGACGTGGACGGCCCGATGCTGACGTGGCTGAGCGATGACCTCGCCTCGACCGACGCCGACTGGATCATCGCCTTCTGGCACCACCCGCCGTACACCAAGGGCAGCCACGACTCGGACACCGAGGGCGCGCTGATCGACATGCGCGAGAACGCCATGCCCATCCTCGAAGCCGCGGGCGTGGACGTCGTGCTCACCGGGCACTCCCACATCTACGAGCGCAGCCACCTGATTCACGGCGCGTACGACACGCCGACCACCGCGTCGGGACACATCGTCGACCCCGGCGACGGTCGCCCCGACGGAGACGGAGCGTACGCGGCGCGGGGCGACGGCACGGTCCAGGTCGTCGCGGGCCACGGGGGGACAGGCGTGGGCGGCGATGCGACCACCCGGTGATGTTCTTCAGCGAGGTCGCCAACGGCTCGTGTCTCATCGATGTCTCGGGCGGCGCGCTGACCCTGCGCAACATCCGCTACGACGGGGTCGAGACCGACTCGTTCACCCTCATCGACGGGGACGGGATCTTCCTCGTGCGACCGGTCGGCGGCGAGACCTACCTCGCGGGCAGCGACGTCGACATCGTGTGGACCTCGTCCGGCACGAGCGGCCAGGTTCGCCTCGAGTACAGCCTCGACGACGGCGGCACGTTCTCGCCGATCGTCGCGACGACCGACGACGACGGCAGCTACACTTGGACGACGCCGCGGCGCGCCTCGACCGAAGTCCGGATCCGGGTCGTCGATGTCGAGGACGCGAGCCGGTTCGCCGAGAGTCCCAGACCGTTCACGCTCTCGGCCGAGGCGGACATCGAGGTCGTTCCGCCGGCGAGCGTCTGGGAGTACGCGGACGACGGGACGGAACCGCCGGCGGCCTGGACCACCGAGACCGGAGGCTGGGCGAGCGGCCTGGCCCAGCTCGGGTACGGGGACGGCGACGAGGCGACCGTGCTCGAGGACGTCGACCCGAACCACGCGACGTACTACTTCCGCCGCGCGCTCACCCTCGACGGCGTCCCCACTTCGGCCCGCATGCGGGTGACCTTCGACGACGGCTTCGCCGCGTTCGTGAACGGCACCGAGGTGCTCGCGCGGAACGTGGACGATGGGCTGGACCACGGCACCTACGCGTCGAGCTCGTCGGACGACAACGAGGTCGTCGAGATGGACATCGACACGGGCGCGTTTGTCGAGGGCGAGAACGTCATCGCCGTACTCGTGAAGCAGTCGGGGGGAAGCTCGAGTGACCTCTCCTTCGACCTGTCCCTCACCGCGCGTGTTCAGGTCATGCTCGACCCCGATCCCCCCGACGCGGGTGCGCCGCGCGCCGACGCCGGTCCCGACGCCTCGGTTCCCCCCGGCGTGGACGCGGGCCCCGCGCGTGATGCGGGCTCCGCCGACGCAGGAGACGCCCCGATGGAGGACGGAGGCTGCGGCTGCCGCGCGGCCCCGACTCATGATCCATCGCTCTTGTGGGCGCTTCCTGTCGCGTGGCTCGCGGGCCGTCGGCGACGCGCGCGTCGCGCACGCAGGCATTCAGAGACGCGCCGCTCGTAGGGAACGACGAGGTCGCACCACGCAGGGGGCCGCGCCGCGTGCCCGACCTCAGATTCGGGCGACGGCACCTGCGCCGCGGCTCACCTCGACAAAGGCGGCGCTCATCAGGCGGACCTCCCGGAGGAGCGCCCGGATGCGCGGAATGCCCTCCATCGCCGCCGGGACCACGACCCGGAGGGCGCGCTCCTCGGCCACGGACTCCGTGAGGATCGGGGTCAGGGCGGGCGGGGCCTGCCCCCCCTGGAAAGGGACCTCGGACATCCAGGGCGCATACGCGATCCCCAGTCCCGCCCCCGCGAGCTCGAGCAGGAGGTGAATGTCGGGGCTGCGGAGCGCCGGGCGCACCTCGACGTGGCCCCCGCGGCGCAGCCGTACCTGCGTCGGGTCCTCCCCGGGCGCTGCCCAGACCAGGAGCTGGTGCTCCGGGAGATCGGCCGCCTGGGCGGGCAAACCGTGACGCGCGAGGTAGCCCTCGCTCGCCACCAACACCTAACCCCTTCCTCGTGATGGAGATGCTCGACGGCCAGGAGCTGGCGGAACTCGTCGACGACGGGCCGCTGCCGATCGGACGCGCGGTGCGGATTCTCCTTCCCGTCTGTTCCGCACTCGCCGCGGCCCATGAGGCGGGCATCGTGCACCGCGACCTCAAACCCGCGAACATCTTCCTCGTCCACCGCGAAGACGGCTCCGACTTTCCCAAGGTGCTCGACTTCGGCGTCTCCAAGGCGGGCTTGGACGACAACGCGCTGACCAAAACCGGGACGGCCATCGGGACGCCTGCCTACATGTCGCCGGAGCAGGCGCAGGGCTCAAGAGCGTCGACCATCGGACGGACGTCTACGCGATCGGCGCCATCCTGTTCGAGCTGCTGACCGGCCGGACCCCGTTCACGTCAGAGAGCTACGCGAGCCTGCTGCTCAAGGTCATGATGGAGCCCGTCCCCTCGCTCCGAAGCCGCCGCGGGGACGTGCCGGAGGCGCTCGAGGTCGTCGTCGCGCGCGCGCTGGCCAAAGACCCCGAGGACCGCTTCTCCGACATCCGTGAGTTCGAGCAGGCCCTGTCGCCTTTCTCAAAGCTGGACGCGCCCCACGCGGCCACGCCGACGCCCCCCGAACGACCGGTACTCGAGACTTCCAGGCGTGCCCACACGGAGAGGATCGAGCCGGACCCAGAGGAGGCGACGCTCGCGCCGGAGGACGCTGCTCCGGACGACAATCCGCCCGACGACACCCCGATCCCCCTTCGCCAACCGTCGCCCCTCACCGTCGCGGCGCTCGTCGGGCTGCTCGGACTCCTGGCGTCGGGCGCCGTGCTCGCGCTCGCGGAAGACGAGCCCGGACCGGCGCACTCGCAGGCGACCGGCCCCGAGCTCGAGCACTCCGATCCTTCGGCCGAGACAACGGTTCCGATCGGCCTCGAGCCGCCTCCCGCGCCTCCTGAAGTGCGCATCCGCGTGACCGTGAGCCCGAGCGAGGCGGTCATCTATCTCGACGGAGCGCGTTTTCCGAACCCCATGAACGCGATGCAGCCGCGCTCGCTCACCCCCACGACGCTGCGGGTCGAGTGTGAGGGCTACGAGACCCTCGAGCGCCCAGTCGTGCTGGACGGAAACCGCTCGTTCGACTTCGAGATGCTGGCCCTTCGAACACCCCCCGCCGCGCGAGGGCGGGGACGGACGGTCAGGCCCGCCTCCCCGGCGAGCCCGCCGGCGGCGGAACCCGAGCCCACCCCAACGTTGACGAATCGAGGCCTGCGAAGTGACTTCTGAACGCACCGTCGTGATGGTTCTGACCGCTGCCGTCGCCGTGGCGTCGGCGGGTGGGGTCCAGGCCCAAGATGCCCCCGCCGACCCCCCCTCGGACGACGTGGCGCAACCAGAACCCGACCCGCAGTTCGAGGAGGCCCGCGCGCGCTTCCTACAGGGCATCGGCCTCGCAGAAGCGGGCAACTGCCCGGGCGCCATCGCCGAGTTCGATGCGTCGCTCGCGCTCGTCCCGCGGGCGAACACGCTGTTCAACATCGCTCGCTGCCAGGAGACGCTGCATCGCTACGACCTCGCGGTCGAGGCGTTCGAGCGGTACCTGGACATCGCCTCCCCCGATGACGCCGACCGCGCGACGGTCGAGGCCACCATGCGCCAGCTGCAGAACCTGCTCGGCACGCTTCACGTCGCGTCGACCGTCGAAGCGGAGGTCTGGCTTCAGGACCGGGTGGTCGGCGTGGCGCCCGGCGACGTGCTCGTCCCAGGCGGGCGTCACGTGCTCGAGCTGCGAGCGCCGGGGCGCCTCCCTGAGCGTCGCGAGGTGGAGGTCACTGCCCGAGGTGAGACCTCCGTCGCGTTCGAGCTGCGGGCCGCCGAGACGAACGTCACCACGAACGTGCGGACCGTGTCCTACGAGGCGCCTCCCCTGCTGGCCGCGCTGACCGGGACGATGATCGGGGTCGCGCTCGGCACCGCAGCGGTCGGCGCCGGGTTCGGGATCGACGCCATCGTGCAGGCCGACCAGGTCCGGGCGATGGACGGGATGCTGCCGCGCGACTTGGCGTCCATCAGCGACGCCGCGCTCTACGCCGACATCCTGTATGTGGCCGGTGGCCTGCTCGGAGCGACCGCCCTGCTCATGGCGCTCCTGACCGACTGGGGCGGAGGATCCGGCCAGGAAGATCAAGCGAGCACCTCGACGCGCGTGATGCCTGTCGTGGGTCCGCTCTTCGTCGGACTGCGTCTGGAGGGGCGACAATGAGGCGCCACACGACGCTGGCGGCGACAGCCCTCCTGCTGTGGGGGTGCAGCGCGCTCGGCCTCGTGGACGGGCAGGAGCAGGAGCCTTGCCGGGCGTGCTCTGAGCTCGAGGCGGTCATGCCGACAGGCGACCCGTGCCTCCGCTGGCAGTGCAGCAACCTCAACAACCCGGCTGCGGGTGTCTGCGTGGTTGACCTGCTCGACGAGGACGCCGACGGGACCCCCGCCGCCATGTGAGTGGAGGAAGGGGTCGCAGACTGCGACGACAGAGACGACGCCAACACGCCCGGCGCGACCGAGGCGTGCAACCTCGCCGACAACGACTGCGACGGCGCGATCGACGAGGGCGCCCTGCTACTCGAGCGCACCGACCTGAGCAGCGCTCCCGACCTCGCGGCGCTCTCCTGGAGCAGCGGCGACATGGAGGCGGTCGCGCTCTACAACCAGGACGGGAACCTGGTGGCGGCGCGGCTGCCTTTCGTCGGCACGTCCACGAGCGCGGCGCCGTTGGGAGGCGTCGGAGCCAACCCCGACCCCACCGCGACCGCGTTGACCCGCACCGGCAACGACTGGGCCGTCGCCTACGCGCCCGGGTCGGGCTGCTCTCGGCTCGTGCTGGCGACATGGAACATGAACGAGTCCAGCCTGAGCCTTCCCGAAGGCGGACTGGCCAACGGCCTGCCCAAGGCAGACGGCGGCTGTACGACCGGGGACACGAGCGGAGCCAGCCATCCCGCGCTGGCGTCGGCGGCGGACCTCCAAGTCCTGGTGGCGTACCTCGCCGACCGCCAAGACCGCGGCTGCGGGGCCGAGGCCGTCGACGTCGGGCTCGTCGTCGCACAGCGCGCCACGACCGGCGGCGGAAGCGGAACGAACTTCGGCGGGAGGGCGACTGCGCGGCGGGCGCCGCCGTGCTTCGCCTGCTTTCGCTCGACCCGGCCACCGCCGCGCTCTCCGCTTTGGGCGACGCGCTGGCGACGGACGTGGCCCCCGGTCTCCGTCACCCCGTCGCGGCCCGCCGCTTCGCGCCCGACGAGTGGATCCTCAGCTGGTCGACCGCGGGCGCCGAAGCGTCGGTCGGCATCCAGCGGTGGACACTCGAGGGCGTCCCGGTGGGCGGACCGCGGGCGCTCCTGGCCAGCTCCGGCACGTTCAACGAACCGCTTCTGGCACTGGCCGGATCGGGGGGGGACGGCGCGCGCGTGTTCGCCTACGACACCGAGGCCGACAGCGTCGTGCGCGCCGCCGCCCGCTGCGGCGAGTAGCGAGGCGGGCCACGCATCAAGCGAGCGGACGGGGGGCCTCGGCCACCGAGCTTGTCACGCCGCGGAGCTGGGGATCATGCGCGCGCCAGTCGGGCACATCCACCCGTGGATAGGTCGGCACTGCGTACTCTCGGTTGCGCACGCGGTCCAGGTTGGTCGCGCCCTCGCTGACCACGGGGATGTGATGGAACGAGGTGAGCGCGTAGAAGATCCGATAGTGGAAGAAGTTCTTCTGCACGATGAGGTCGGCGTCCCGCGCGTTCAGCCCCAGCTCGGTCCAGAACTTCGGGTGAATCGGAAGCGGCGGGCCCTCGCAGGCGGCGACGTGGAAGCCGCCCACATCGAGCCGCACGACGCGACCGAAGTCGGAGTGGATCTTGGCCCCGACGTGCCCATCGAGCTCGACGGGAGGCATGTCGTAACCGGGTGTGCCGGCCAGCGTCGCCTGCGCACGCGCCCCCACGTCATGATCCCAGAGCGCCTCGACGAGGGCCGGGTCGTGCACCGGCACAAACGCGCGAAGGCCTCGCCCGTGTTCGTTCAGCGCCTCAACGATGCGCGTATTTCCGCCGGGCGCGCCAGCACCCACGATGTCCCCGACGTCGACCAGCGTCACCGGCGTGCGCCGCGGCTTCTCCGCGACTTCGTCCAGCGCCTCGGTCACCGAGCGCATCGGCGGCAGCGGCTTCTTTCGCTGCGCCCACGCGCGGTCGGCCAGCTCCTCGACGAGCCGGTCCGCGAGCGCCGGGTCCCCGTCTGTCGAGACGTGCGCGGCCCATCCGTGGTCCTCGGCGGATGTGTACGGGTGCACCATGAAGAGACTCGCCGTGAGGACCTTCTTGTCCTTTTCGAGCCCCTTCATGAAGCGGAACACCTGCCGCATCGGGTTGAGGAAGGAGATGGTCGTGCCGCCGCCGAGCGTCATGGGCAACTTGCGCCAACTGTGCGTTGGGGTGATCTCCTCGCGGAGGGTCCGGATGAGGCGGTTGCCCGCGCGGAAGCCCGTCGTCACAAGGTCGTAGTGCGGGTTCGTCCGGTAGGCCGTCATCACCTCGACGGGGTCGATCATCCCCGACGCGAGGTTGGCGTGCAGGTCGTAGCTCACCGCCACTTTGCACCCGTCCGGGAGCGCCGCCTTCACGCGCCGCAGGATCACGGCTTCCGGCGCTTCGCTCAGCCCGACGACCTGCATCGAGCCGTGCAGCGCCAGGTAGATCCCGTCGAGCGCGCCGGCCGCTGGCAGCCGGTCGACGACGGTGGACACCAGCCACTCGAAGCAGTCCAGGCTCAGCGGCCCGCTCGGCACGGCCAAGGACGACGCAAGCGGGATCGGAGTCACGCCGCCGGCCAGCTTGGCCGCCGCGCAGAACCCGCTGAGCTCCGCCGCGGGCATGAAGCCATCGAGCTCCGAGCCCGTCGCCGAGCACGCTTTGCCGAGCGCCGCGTCAACGAGGTGGAAGCGGGAGAACGCGTCCTTCTCGGTCACGAGCGGAGAGAACGCGCACGCCTCGTGGAAGATCCGGCCGTAGGCGATGCGCAGGGGGCGCCCTCCACGACCGAGGGGCGGCAAGGGCGAGAGCCTCTCGAGCGCGAGGGCGCGGCTCACGAGAAGAGCTCCCCGATGAACATCTTGAGCAAGACTTCGCGGGTCTCGGCCGGCGCGGCGTTGAGGATGCGGTGGATGATGGCGGCCTTGCCGGGCATCTGGCCATCGGTGATCCCGAGCTGGCCCATGACCATGCCGACGTCGACGCCGCCGCCGCCGAGCTGACCGAGCAGACCCACGACCGCCGCGGGCGGCTCCTGTGTGTCGGGAAGGTCCACGAGCGCCGCGGAGAGGTCCTCGGCGAAGTCGTCGACGCGGCTCGCGTTGCCGGGGTCGAGCGTGAGGTGGATGTGCGCCGGGGAGTTGCCGTACTTGTAGGTCGGCTGCACGTGCCACCCCGCCTCGGTGAGACGGTCGGCGAGCTCGAAGATGTCCTTGTTGTCGGTCGTGACGAACGCGAAGAGATTCATGTCCGGCTTCACGAGAACCTCGACGCCGTCCATGTCGTCGATGGCCTCGACGAGCTCCTCGGTGGCGTTCCACATGAGCTTCGCGCGCTCCTTGTACCCCTCGAGCCCGAGGTGGTGGATGATCGTGTACGCCGCACCCATGGCCGCGCAGGACTTCGAGCCCAGCGTGGTGGAGTTGATGATCGAGTAGCCGCTCCAGGTCGCGCAGGCGAAGTACTGGGACTCCCGCAGCTCGCGGTTCCGCTGCAACAGGATCGAGATGCCCTTCGGCGCGAAGCCGTACTTGTGCAGATCCATCGAGATGCTGGTCACGCCGTCGACCGCGAAGTCGAAGGGCGGCAGCTCCACCCCGTTCATGCGCATGAACGGCAGCACGCAGCCACCGACACAGGCGTCGACGTGCATGAGCGCGCCGTTGTCCTTGGCGAGCTTGGCCAACTCGGTGATCGGGTCCATGACGCCATGCGCGTAGGAAGGCGCCGAGCCCACGACGAGCACGACCTCGTCGGTCATCTTGGCCTTGGCGTCCTCCATGTCGGCGCGGAAGGTCCCATCGACGGAGACGGTGATGATCTCCACCCCGAGGTAGGCGGCGCCCTTGTGGAAACACGCGTGGGCGGTCTCCGGCAGCAGCATCTTCGGGTTCTTGATGTGGGGGCGGGTCTTGCGGGCGTGGTCGCGCGCCGTCTTGACCGCGAGCATCACGCTCTCGGTGCCGCCCGCCGTCGCGGTGCCGCAGGCACCCTCGGGTGCGTTCATGATCTCGAGGCACGCGTTGACGACGCCGTTCTCGAGCTTGCGCGCCGACGGGTACACCGTCGGGTCGAGCCCGTTGATCGTCATGCAGGCCCCGAAGGCCTCCTTGGCGAGATCGCGCAACGGTTGGCCCGCGTCGTAGACGAACGCAAAGGCGCGCCCATCGCTCGCGAGGTCCCGGGCACGGTGGTCGACGAGTGCGGCGAGCACGTCATCGCGGCTCTGCCCTTTTTCGGGAAATGCGGTCATGAGCTGGTCTCCTCTGGTTCTCTCTTCAACGGGAGCAAGACGCGCTCCCACAAAAACTCGTGTACGGGGTCGAGGCCGATCCCGGTCATCACGCGCTGGACGACGAGTCCGTCGCTCATCGCGCGCATCATCGCCATCAGGGCGTCCACGTCGCACGCATGCACGGTGCCCTCTTCGATGCCGCGGCGAACGCGGTCAGCGGCGTCCTTGCGGTTCATCTCGAAAACCCGGTTGCCGACCGCGATGATCTCCGTGAGCCGATCCGAGCCGACGGCGGCGATGGCCTGGCTGAGGAACATCACTCGGTGCTCCCGCCCGTGATGGAAGGCGTGCACGGCGCGGAGGTGGGCGATGAGCCGGTCGATGGGGTGCTCGTGTCCGGTGAGCCGCTCCATGACAAAGCCCGCCTGCTCGACCAACAGGTCCTCGAGGGCGACCTCGATGATGTGGGCCTTCGTGGGCAGGTGGTAGAGCAGGGTCGGCCGCTTGATCTCCAGGACGTCGGACAGCCGGCTCATCGACACCGCGAGCCCCTCACGCTGCAAGACGGCGATGGCCTTGCGGGCGAGCTCTCGGCGCTTCTGAGGTTGTGCGGGGCGGGCCATTCGTTTCCTGACGAACTGTCAGATATCATTTTCTGACGACCTGTCAGGTAACCCGAGTGAGGTTCATCACATCGGGTGGTCAGCACGTCTCGTGCGCGCGCCGCGAATCGCGGACTACAGCGCGTGAATCACGGACCGCACGGCCGGGTAGTCGTCTTCGCTGACGGCGCCGGCGCGCAGACACCGGACTCGACCTCGCGCATCGGTGATCACATGGATCGGCAGGCTGGCCCCCGCGTCGAGCCCAAGCTGGCCGACCCACTCCGCGAGCTCCGCTGGGTCGGCCATGCGGAGCGAGTCCGGCGCCTCCGTGTGGGTCTCGCGAAACGAGGCGACCGTCTCCGCGTCGGCGTCGGCCGACAGGAACGCGAGCTGGATGGGCGCGTCTTGCGCGGCGAGCTGGCTCTCCCACTCGGCGAGGCGGGGCAGCTCATCGACGCACGGGTGACACCACGTGGCCCACACGTTCAGCCATCGCGGACCTGTCGCGGCCGGCACGGACTGTCCGTCGCTCAGGGTGGGCCACGTCAACGGCTGCCCCTCCGCGGCCGAGAACTCCACGTCGCAGAACGCGCGCGGCGCTTCCGCCGTCGCCTGCACGGCCACGACCCGGCCCGGTGCCGAAACCGGGGCCACGCCATCGTCACAGGCGGTCAATGCCACCAGCGCACCCAGCGCCAGCAGCGCTACAGTCGACAGTCGATCCATGCGAAGAACGCGCTCCGGTTGAGGTCCTCAGGGGTGCACGCGCCCGCCTCACCGCTGCGGTTCCATGCGCAGTAGGACGGGTCGAGCTGAGCGTACTCCTCGCCGAGCCACAGCAGCCCGACCTCGCGTTCCAAGCCGGGGTCGTCGAAGGTCTGGGAGAGGTGGGACATGACCGCCTCCGCGCGCTCGCGAGACAGCTCGGAGTTGCGCTCGGCGGAGCCCTCCGGAGAAGCGCGCGCGACGACAAAAAAGTAGCTCGCCCCGCGGCGGTCGGCGAAGACGCGGTCGATGAGCCCGAGCGCCGCGTCGTCGAGTTCCGCCGAGCCTTGCTCGAACTGAACGATCCCGCCGCGCTCCTGCATCGGGAGGAACAGCGCGTTGAAATCCGCGCCCGCCATGGTGGCGACATTCCTGGCTTCGACAGGCTGGCAGCCCCGCGCGCCGCTCCCCCCGATCAGCCCGCAGCTCAACAACACGCGACGCAAGATCTGCTGGAGCTGAGGCGTGCAGTATTCCTCATTCGCGGCCTGCGCGACCGCGACCGGCGGCGCGCCCGACTCCGCGCGCAGCTCGGCCGCCTCGAGCTCTTCGAGTCGGCCCTCTGCACTCCCGATCCAAGACAGCCCGAGGATCGAGGGCAAAGCGAGCGCGGCGAGCCCAATGGCCCCGGCGGCGATCTCTCGTCGTTTCATGGCGTTCCCTCCCCGCCGGCGCGATGACGGTCGACCAAGCGTGTGAGCGCAAAGTCCATCCCGAGGTCGGTGTCAGCGTCACACAGGCGGGCATCGCCCACATACACCTGCGGCGTCAGCACGGGCAGCTCGTTCTGCACGGCCCAGCGCAGCGATGCGTTGAGCTGGGCCTGGGCCCGCGGGCTGCCGATGCAGTCCGCCAGCGTGGGAAAGCGCGCCCGCGCCATGTCCGCGGCGGCGTCGGGGTCTTCGCCGGCCGCTTCGACGATGCGCTCTTGGTTTTCGAAGGCCCAGGCGATGACCTCCTCCGCCTCTTCGTCCGCACAGATGACCGCCTCGCTGATGGCGCAGGCGCCTGGGTGGATCGCGCGGTTCACCATCCAGTTGCAGGTGTCATCGAGCGGGAACAGCAAGATGCGGCGGCTGGCCTGCGCGGGCACGCTCGAGGCAGCGAGACGATTCTCGAAACCACGGCACGCAGGGCACAGGGGGTCCAGCACTTCGAGAACCGGGACGGGGCGGGTTTGCGGGCCGAGTGGAATGAGCGCGCCCTGCGGGTCGCTCGCGTCGGCCAACTCACCGCAGCTTCCCACGTAGCGCTCGAACTCCGGGGCGGCCGCGGCGTACGCGACGACGGGCACGACGACAAACAGGACGCCCGCTCCGAAGGCCCCCGCGAGCGCACCCCAGCCGAGAGGCCGAACGACGAGCGGGAGCGGCGCGGTGCTCGATGCGTCCGCGTCGACGGGCTCGGGGAGCGCGCTGGTGCGTCGACGCCGTGCGAGGGCAAACGAGACCAGCGCGGCAAGGAACCCCACCCCGCTCGCGGCGTAGATGCCAATGCAGAGTTTGCAGGCCGCGCCGAGCGTCGATAGCGAGATGGTGCCCATGACGACGCTCGACAGGACCGGCAGCACCCAGGACAGCGCCGTAAACCCAGTGACGCGCGGGTCGGTGTCCCGGCGCATGAGCAGCACGACGCATCCCCACGCGAACAGGAACGCGAAGACCGCCATCGCGAGCAGTGCGATCGGCACCCCGCCCCACACGGACTCCCGCAGGAACGACGAATAGGGCGACATGAGCGTGACGTGGCATCCGCTCTCGCCGGTCACGTCGGCCTCGTCCACCCCGGGGAGGAACGAGCAGTGGAGTCCGTGAACCTGGCGGTCGAGGTGCTGAACGAAGTCGTTCGTGGAGACCGCGGCGAAGGCGAAGCCAAGGGCGGCGGCGACGATGGTCACGCCCACTGCGATGCGAGTGCTCCTCATGGGGCACCTCCCCTCGCGGCGACCCTAGCATGCGCCTACACCACGCGGCGGCACAGGTAGGCGGGGGCTGTCTTGGTGTAGGCCACGCCACGTCCCGTCGACCGGAGCCGCGCCTCGGTGACCTCTTCGTCGCGTTTGGGAACGAAGTAGGCGTCGAGCCCGTCTTCCCGAACACGAAGCCGATCGCCACGCCCCGAGAGCGCCCCCACGAGCTCCCAGTCGGGGTCGATCGAAGCGAGCCCGGCGTCACCGTGGCTGTTGTTCACGAGCAGCACTCCCCCCTTCGCCAGGTAGCGTTTGCACGGCGCGGAGATGAACCCGGCGTAGAGCGACACGAGCAGATCGAAGCTCTCGTCGGTTTCGTCTTGGGGCGTCTCATAGCTCGCGTGGTGAAACCTCACCTTCGGCTCTTCCGGGTAGCGCTTGTGGCGGTGGACGAGCGCACGAACGGCTTCGCTCTCCGAAAAAAAGCGGGCGGCCCGCCGGTCCGTATCCAGGTAGGTGACATCACGAAACGAGAACGACGCGGTCATGTGCACGAAGCTCCCGGGGTAGAGAGCGCGTGTCGGCTGCAACCACTCCGCCACCGCGGTGAACACGCCCGCCCGCGCCTTGCCTCCGGCGTAGTAGCGCTCGTAGAGCCGACTCACCGCGCTGCTCGGCATCACGCCCCCACTCCTGCGGCCGCGATCTCGGATACCGGCTCAGCGAAGTAGCGAACGGAGACGTCGGGATCGAACAAGGAAGCGCGCGTGGCTGTGGGAGTCGTCATGCAGGCAGCATGGGACTCGCCGAAGCGCAGCGGGAGAGGGTCGATTGGGGAAGGATCGGCCGATCTTTCGATCCGGCGGGGTACCCGAGTTCATCCGCTCTGGCACGCCCCCAAGGTCGCACCGCTTCGCTCGGTCTGCCTGCGGTACCGTCCCGCCAGGAGGAACTCATGCACCCCGTTCGCCTCGCCGCGGCCCTCACCGCCGCTCTTGTCTCTGCGACCTTGCTCGCCCCCGTGAGCGCCTCGGCGTTCTGCGGCTTCTACGTCGCCGGCAGCAGCGAAGAGCTGAACAACAACGCCACCATGGTGGTGATGATGCGGGAGGGCACGACCACCGTGCTCTCGATGCAGAACGACTACCAAGGGCCGCCCTCGGACTTCGCGTTGATCGTCCCGGTGCCCGTCGTCCTCCAGGAAGAGAACGTCCGCACCCTGCCCACCGAGGTGTTCGAGCGCGTCAACACGCTGGCTTCGCCGCGACTCGTCGAATACTGGGAGCAGGATCCGTGCGCGGAGATGCCCGAGTACGACCTCGCGCAACCTGCCGCCACCGGCATGGTGCGCATGCGCGCAGCAGGAGGCGCCACCTTGGGCGGGCTCGGCGTGACCATCGAAGCGCAGTTCGAGGTCGGTGAGTACGAGATCTCGATCCTGAGCGCGCGCGACTCCGACGGGCTCGAGACCTGGCTGCGGCGCGAGGAGTACAACATCCCGGAGGGCGCGTCGGCCTCGCTGCGTCCGTATGTCGAGCAGGGCACGAAATTCTTCGTCGCGCGTGTCAACGCGGAGCGCGTCACGTTCGAGGACGGGCGCGCCGTGCTCTCTCCGCTCCGCGTCCACTACGACTCCGAGACCTTCTCGCTCCCCGTCCGGCTCGGGCTGCTCAACAGCCCCGGCACGCAGGACCTCGTCGTTCACGTGCTGTCCCGTTCGGGTCGCTTCGAGATGGCGAACTACGAGAACGTCACCATCCCCACGAACCTCGACGTCGCCGACGAGGTGCGCGGACGCTTCGGTGAGTTCTACGCGACGCTTCTCGACCTGACGCTCGAGCGGCACCCGGGCGCGGTGGTGACGGAGTACGCCTGGCAGGCCACCAATTGCGACCCGTGCCCCGGCCCGGTGGTCACGATGCAAGACCTGGCCACGCTCGGCGCGGATGTGACGGGCGCTCCGGCCGCGCCCAACCGTGGTCTCGGGTTCTTCGGCGGCAGCCAATGGGTGCTGACCCGCCTCCACTACCGCTATGCCGCGGACGGTCTGGACGAAGACCTCGTCTTCCGGCCGGCCGATCCGATCGTCGGCGGGCGTGAGTTCCTGCGCGAAAACGGAGCCGCGGGTCAGCTCGAAGAAGGCTCGCGCCCGGCGGTGCAAAACAACTTCCAGGCACGCTACGCAATCCGCCACCCGTGGGAGGGCGCCATCGAATGCGAATCCCCGGTCCGAGGACGCTGGGGGGGACCGCCGGAAGCCGGCCAGATCAACGAGGGGAGCGGCCCGACCGCCGCGGCCGGAGACACCGCGTTCGCGACACGCGGCGAGCTCGAGCTTCCCCCGATGCTGCGCACCGCCGCGCCCGAGGTCGGCCTCGAGCCGGGGCTGCCGACGATCGCCGACCTGCTGTCGGGCGCCGCCACGGCACAAGCTCAGGCGCCGGAGAACGAGGGCGAACAAGGAACGGCAGAGACCCCGACCGAGCCCCCGACCGAGACCCCGGCGCCGACCCCCACGTCGGGCTGCGGAGGCTGCGCCGTAGGTCCGCGGCGGACGCCCTGGGCCCTCGGTGGACTGCTCGCGCTCGGGCTCTTCCTCGGTCGACGGCGCAGGAGCTGATCGCGCGCCTTGAACGCCGATGCCGCGCTGTCTCGGTTCGACTGATGGGCTTTCGAGACGACAACGAAGCGCTGCGGCAGCAGGTCACCGTGCTGCGAGCGCAGCTGGCCGACGCCAAAGACGAGACTGGGCCGTCAGATGAACGTGTCATCACGGCGTCGGGCGACCAGGACCTCGAGCTCAACGTGGAGCTCGACGCGGACGGAACCGCGCACGTCATCGAGGCGCTTCGCCGCCACGCGGGCCGCGCGGGAGAGGTTCAACACATAGGCGCGCCGGTGACGTGGAAAAGCGGCCTGCTCGACGTGACAGTCGCCCCCGACCCCGAGCAGGGACGCACCACCATACGACTGAGGCGACGGCGCTTTCGCTGGCTCGCCCCGCTTCTCGCGGCGCTGATCGTCGGCTGGAGCGTCACGCTGGGAAAGCCGGGACCGGTCGTGATCTTCGGGCCCCTGCTCACCCTCGCCGCCCACTTCTGGACGACCCGGCGCTGGCGAAAGCTCGTCAGGTCTGTGCGTGAACATGCCTTGGAGGCCTCCGAGGTGGTCCCCGAAGCCATCCGTGTGCGCGTCGCCGAGGAGACGAGCGACGCAGCCCTCGACGCGGCGGCAGAAGCGGAGCGAGACACCCTCGAGGCTTCGGTCCAGTGATGTCGTCGGGCAGCGACAGGCGAGGTGCACGGCGACGAAGCGTCACCCGCTCATCCACTCAGTCGGCCGCATCCGCCATGGGATACAGCTCTCGGTCCTCGCGCATCATCCGCCACCCGAGCTTGGCGATCATACGGGTGAGCTCGATCCGAAAGCGAACCCGGCGGCCGTCGATCCGCTCGGCCGTGTCCCAGCGCTCGACGAAGTCGTCCACGAGCCCGTAGAGCGGCCCGAGCTCGTCATGAAGGCGCTCCGCCTTCGCACGCACGCGCGCGTCGGGGCTCTCGAGCAACGACGGGTACAGCGCCTGCGTCTCCATGGCCGCGTGGACCCGCAGCTTCCCGACGAACCGGCTGAGGCGTCGCCGAATGGCGACCGCGTCGGCCTGGGACCGCACCGCCTCGCGCACCAGACTCGCCGCCAGCTGCTGCAGCTCGCGGTGCTGGCGGCGAAAGCCTGAGGTGGTGCCCACGAAGAACCTACGGCGCGCCGGTCGGATCGGATCGGTTCGCACGAGTTAGGCGGGGTGTTCAGCGGCGCGGCTCGTTCCACCCGACACGCGAGACGACGGCGACGAACGCGCCCGGCGACGCCCGGTGGATCTCGCGGGGTCGGAGCGGCGCCACGAGGTCGTACTCCGCCGGTGTCACCACCGTCCACCGCACGTGGGGCGGCGGCGGGATCGGGAGTGCCGCCGTGGTGACGAGCCCGCCCAGGTCGTGCATCTCTCGACCGGCGTAGTAGGCGAGCGTGCCGACCTCCAGCGCCACGATGACGTCTCCCTCGTCGCCCTCTCTGGCGATCCGCTCTGCAGCTTCGACGTAGGCGCGATGACGCGCCCCGCTCCAGTAGCCGGCGGCGTGCGCGTCAGCGAGAGTGAGGGTCTTCACGCCGTAGAAGGCACTCGCGATAGCCATGAACGCGAAGACGGCACCGCGGCGGCCCCGGGTGGTGTCGAGAGCCATCGCCGCGACGCCCCCGAGGGTGACCGCGCACGCCAGAACCGCAGCCGGATGCAGGTGCCACGTGTGTTCGACGAAGGGGCGCAAGAACAGATACCCCGCGAGGTGCAACAGGCCGAATGCGGGGAGGATCCACAACCGGGGCGCCGTACGAACGAGCTGAACCGAAGCGAGCACGATCAGCAGCCAGATCGCGCCGGCCTGGACGTCGCTCTCCACCACAGGCACGACCGAGCGCGCGATGTGGCGCAGCTCGTGGGCCAGGTACGTCGCGAGCTCGACCCGCTGAAATTTGGTCCCCGCACTCTGGGGCACGGGCGAGCCGTAGTAGAGCCACGCGAACGTGTACCAGGGGGCCGCCGTCAGCATGTACGCGCCGCCGCAGCGAAGGGCGCGCGGCCAGCCGAGCCGAAGCATCGGGATCGCCAACAGGAGCGGGAGCAGCCCGTAGTCGGGCCGCAACACGACCGCCGCCCCCGCCAGCACCGCGGCCCACACGTGACGCTCGGCGCGGGACTGGCACATCGCCCACAAGGCGGCCGCGAAGGCGAGGTCCGTCTCGAGCGCGACCCAGTTCGCCGAGCCCCCCGCGCCGACGAGCACGGCGAGGCCGACGAGGATCGCCAGGTGTGGCCCCACGGCGTCATGGAGCAGCCGCCGAATCGCCGACGCCGAGAGAACCCACCCGCCGACGCCCAGCACGTTCATCAGCGTGGGGAGCGCCTCGTGACCCACGATCGCGTGGCCCGCGGCCGACAAGAGGAGGTGCCCGCCCGAGGTCGTCCCGAGAATGCGTTGACCCGGGTTGAACACCGGCCCGACCCCCTCCGCGAGGTTCTGTCCGTATCGGAAGGTGATGAAGGCGTCGTCGTGCCGGAGGTCGTGGAACCCCCAGCAGGCGAGCGCGAACCCGACGGCCGACAGCCCCCACCAGAGGTGGTCGGCTCGCGGGTCGACCTCAACCCGGGGGGAACGCGCGGGAGGCGTCTCGGATGTGGCCATCGTCGTGCTCAGCTGTTGAACCAGAACACGAGCCGGCACCGCGACGGTTCGTCCGGCGCCAGCTTCGTCATCATGGCCGCGATGGCGGCGAGCTCGCTGCTCCGATGGCCGGTGGCGAGCACCCGCTCGTGAAACCGGACGACCTCGCTCGCGTCGAGCCAGCCGACGCCGTGTTCATCCGCGCCAGCGGACTGGTCCGCGGGCCAGCCTTCCGACACCCGCGCAAGGACGGGCGAGACACGGGAGGGAAATCCACGACCGGGACGCGCAGAGGCAGGCTTTCCATCCTCCGGCTCCCCGCGCACCGCGAACAGCAGATCGAACATCACGTAGTCGCGCCCGAAGCTCAGCTCCGCAAAGCACCGTGTCCCCGCGCGAGGCCCCTCCGTGTCCAGCTCCACGAACGCGCGAATGTCGGTTCCCATCGGCAGACTCTACCAACCCTGAGGACGTGGGAGCTCGCCTACTCCAGCCCGAGTCCCAGCTGCTCGGGCTCGATGCCCAGCGCGAGCCGCACTGCCTTGAACGAGCGTCGGTGGATCGGAGTCGCGCCCAGCTTCATCAGCGCGTCCTGATGCGATCGCACGGGGTAGCCTTTGTGCTGCTTCAGACCGTAACCGGGGTATTCGGCGTCGTACGCGATCATGATGTTGTCGCGCGTGGTCTTGGCGAGGATCGACGCGGCGGCGATGGAGAGGCTCTTCGCGTCGCCCTTGATGATCGCCTCTTGCGGGATGGGCAGGTCGACCGGGCGCGCGTCGACCAAGAGGTGCTCAGGCGCAGGGTCGAGGGCCTGTACCGCGCGCTTCATGGCCAGAAGGCCCGCATGATAGATGTTGAGCGCGTCGATCTCCTCGGGCTCGACCCGCCCGATGCCCCACGCGACGGCCTCGTTCCGGATGACCTCGGCGAGCTCCTCACGGACCTTGGCGTCGAGCTTCTTGGAGTCGTCCACGCGCGGGATGCGGTGCTCCACGGGCAGGATGCAGGCGGCCGCGATCACGGGGCCCGCCAGGGGGCTCATGCCCGCCTCGTCCACGCCCGCGATGCGGGTCACGCCCGTCGACCACAGCGCGCGCTCGTAGCGGAGGATCTTCCGGAGGCGCTGGCCCTCGGCGCGGTTCTTCTTGCGCCGACGCTCGAACGCCGCGAGCAGCGTCCTGGCACCCTTGCGGGGGTCGTCGAGGAGCGCTGACTCGAGCTCCTTCGGGAGGGCGCGGCCGGCGTCGTAGTAGCGCCGCCGAATCTCACTCAGGGTCATCGCGACACGCTATCAGACCCGGCACGTTTGTAAGCGCGCCGCGCTTCGGAGAAGATGCGCCGCATGCGTGCTGCTCACCTTCTCGCCCTCTCGGCCTTCCTGTCCCTCGGCTGCTCCACGGGCATCTCGTTGACCTCCGCCGGCGAAGGGGTCCGCCGTGTCAGCGCGGCCGACGCGCCGACGGGCTGCAACCTCTTGGGGGACGTCGCCATCGGCATCCCACCGGACGCTGCGCGACCGCGGACCGAGGAGCAGCTCGTCATCCTGATGCGCAACAAGGCCGGCCTGCTCGGCGGCAACCACGTCGTCGTCGACTCGACCGACGAGCGCCGCGACGAGGGGGCCACCGAGCCACACTGGGTCGGACGTGGCGTCGCGTACGCGTGCCCGATCGAGGCCACGGCGAGTGCCCCGGACGAACCGAGCGCCGGGGGCGACGACGGCGAAGAGGACATGCCCGAGGACAACGCCGACGGCGAAGAGGACGGCGCGTCGGACGAAGAGATGGACGAGCTGCTCGAAGGGATCTGAGTCGAGCGCGCGGGCGAGGCGGCGCTACGCTGTGGTCATGCCTGCTCGTCTCCTCACGGTTCTCGCGCTGACCGCCATTGCAGCGCCCGTGTCCGCCCAACCCTCGAGGGGGGTGCAGCCCACCCTGATCGTAGAGGGCAGCGTGCTCGAGGTACAGACCGGCGTGCCGGCGTGCGGCGTACTCGCGACCTCCGTCTGGGCGCGGGTGCGCATCGATAGGCTGCTCACCCCGCTCGGTGGCTTGCTCCCCGAGGAGATCACCGTCCAGGTGCAGTGTCCAGGCACGGTGAACGTGGGCGAGCGCCACCGGTTCGAGCTCGTCTCGCCACGCCCCCGCCGCGGCTCATGGAGCGCGTTTGCCGACGAGCCACCCTCGAACCCCGCGCGCTACTGGGTGCTCCGGACGTCCGCCCTGACCGCGCGTCGCTGAGCGTTCTCAGAACTCCGGGTCGGCGGGCAGGCCCGAGGAGGCCTTGGACAGTGCCCAGAGGCGGTCGTATTCGGCGGTGAACTGCGCGACGACCTCGGGATCCCGAAGCAGGTAGAAGTTCTCGTAGTTGTCCCGGAAGGCGACCTCGGTGAAGTTGCCCGCTCCGCAGAACACCGCGTCGTCGTCGACGGTGACGAACTTGTTGTGCTGGAACTGCCAGCCGAACTCGAAGTAGTAGTTCGTCTGAAGGAACCGAATGTCGAGCGGCTCCCCGTCGAAGAGCGCGTCGTAGAGCGCCCGGTCCGAGCCACCGACCTCACCGACGTCGTACCAGGTGTCGTCGTCGAGCAAGACGCGCGTGGCGATGGCGCTGTCCCGGCCGGACGCACGGATGGCCGTGCCCAGCGTGTAGTTCGAGAAGTGCTGCACGGCGAGGTCGACCGACGCGCTCGCGCCCTCGACCTCAGAGACCAGCGCGTTGAGCGCGGCCTCGTCGGCGTCCGGCGTGAACCACACCGCGAAGTCAGGGTCGGGGGTCGCGCTGAGCCCCGCGACGCAGGTGTCGTAGGTGCTCTCGAACGCGTCCGGGTAGCCGGCGCCGATGTCGCGGTCGGCATAGAGCGCGTCCCGCGCGCACGCGTGCGAGGCGACGAAGTGGGAATCGCTCGGGAAGCGCGCAAAGGCCCAGTTCTCGAAGTGCAGCGTGCTGCCGGTCGCGGTGAGGTTCGCGGACCCGAAGACCAGCCGCGTAGTGGGCTCGCCGGTATCGAACAACATCATCTTGATGTGCATCAGCCGCCAGTCTTCCACCGGCTCGGTGACCCCGCCGAGGAAGTGGATGTCGATGTTGGCCGGGGTGCACGCCGCGTCGGTCATCAGCTCGTCGGGCTGGGTGTCCGTGATGCCAGCGTCGAAGAACCCCTCGATGCGCACCCCGGCTGCGCTCGCCCGGCAGAGCGCATCGAAGACGCGGTAGTCGCTCCACACGAGGTACGCCATCACGATGCGCACGGCGCGCTCGGGGTGCGCCTCCTTCACGCGCCGGGTCGCATCGATCCAGCGGACCAGGTGATCGACGATGCCCGCGGCTTCCCGCGAAGCGTTGCGCTCGGCGCTCGTGCCTTCGCAGCGCACTCCCGCGGGCACGTCCCCCATCGCCGCGCACTGCGGGCTCGTGAATCGGACCTCGATGGCCGGCTCGCCGTCGTCGAGCGCGCAGCCGTCGGCCGACGCCGCCGCGAGCGCGCGCCAGGCCGCGTCCGTCATGCCGGGCGCGCGCGCGAGCGTCTCGAGGTCACCGTAGGGCCGGCCGGCCGTGAGCGTCGCGGCGAGGGCTGCGTCGACGCCGCTCGACATGAGCAGCTCGGTGGAGGTCGAGGCGTCGTCGACGAAGGCCAGCGCGGCCAAGGTCGCGCACGCGTCGATGTCCGAAGGCGGCAGCACCGGATCGGGTCCCGCATCGGTGCCTGCGTCCGGTGTGTTCCCCGCGTCGGTCGGGCCGGCGTCCGGCATGGAGCCGGCGTCGTCTTCCGGGATCGCTGCGTCATCGCCTCCGGAGCCGCCGTCGGTCGGTGTCGTCTCCCCTCCGCAGCCGAGGGCGAGGAGGGCAAGGAGGGCGAGATGGATGGATGACGAGCGCATGTGGTCCCCGTTCGAACGAGCCGATCACCATGAGGGGCGCGCGCGAGGTTGGCCAGCCGCGCCGGTCAGCGCGTGAGCGCGTAGCGTAGCTTCGCCCAAAAGCCGGGGGTGTCGCGAAGTCCACGATAGAACCGCCCCATCTCCCCGAACGCGACCTCCCGCACGCCCTCCGGCGTCCAGTCGGGAAGGCCATACGCGTCGGGACGGTAGGTCGGCGCGTTGTGATCCCAGGTCCCGAACAGGCGGTCGAAGACCGCGAAGAAGCCGCCGTAGTTGCGGTCCGCCTGGGCGCGATCCCGCGCGTGATGCGAGCGGTGCGCGGCGGGCGTGTAGATGAACCCGTTGAGCGGCCCGAGCGACCAGCTGATCTCGGTGTGCACACAGAACTGATAGAGCGCGACGAAGAAGTAGAAGATGCCGGCGATGTACGGCGGCACGCCGAGCAGCACCAGCGGGATGCCGTAGGCCAGGATGCCCACCGGCTGCTCCCCCCACGATGTGCGCAGGCTGTCGAGCAGCGAGAGCTGCGGCGTGCTGTGGTGCGGCGCGTGAAACGCCCAGCCGAGACGCGTCGCGTGCAGGCCGCGGTGAATCCAGTAGTAGACGAAGTCGGTGAGCACCCACGCGCCCAGCCAGTGAAGCGGCGAGGCCATCGACGAGGTGAACCACCGGTGGGGCCACACCGCCTGAAGGATGGGCAGAAACGCCAGGCTCACCAGGACCTGCGCCGCGCTGACGATCGCGAACGTCGCCAGGCTCGTCCGCGCCTCCGCCACCGAGTACGCTCGCCGGGTTCGGCGGTACCAAACAAGCTCGATCAGCAGCCAGCCGGTGACCCACGCCACCACACCCACCAGAATCAGCGGGGCGTCGAGCAGCCACTCGATCGGGGTCGCGTAGTTCACTCGCTCAGCCTACGGGACGGCGGTTCATTCGGCGGGCGCGGCGGGCGCACTCTCGGGCGCCTCCTCCGCCGTCGCAGGCACGGGCGGGCACGGCGGCATCTGCGCCCCCCGCTCCCGGCACAGCGACGCCCAGGCTTCGTCCGGCCCACTCTCGCAGCGCTCGTAGGTGCACGCCGCACCGAGCGTCCAGTAGCGTCCCATCATGAACATCTGCGCGTGCTCTTCGTACGGCAGGGCCGCCTGCCCGAGCCGCTGGTGCATGTAGGACTGCGCGCCCCACATGAGCTGCGTGGCCGCGCCTTCCTCGGGCAACTCGGCCTGGATCGCGTCGCAGCGCTCCCGCACCCCGTTGTAGTTCTCGACCCAGCCCTGGAACGGCCCCGCCCACCACTGGTCGAACGACTGGCCATCCGGCCGCTCGGGAAACGGCGCGGCGGCGATCTCCCGGTAGTCCGTCGCGCAGGTGCGCACTGCCTCGGACGCGTCGTCCGGGTACGAGGGCAGCTCGATCTCGTCGAGCGCGACCGGAGCGGGCGCCTCGCGTTCAGCCGGCGGAGGCGCAGACGAGGACGCCGCGCTGGAACAGGCCACGAGGGGAAACGCGAGGAGAACGACAGACAAACGCACCCGCCGGATATGCCTGCCGGTTCAGCCCCTGTCCAGATGGGCGGAACCTGCGACGGCGTGAGGTGTCGGTCCCGGGTGCCCTCCATCTCCGAGACCGTTGAACCCATCGCGAGAGGAGGGCGCGCCGTCGAGGCGTGGTTCGTCGGGGTCACCGCATCCGTCTCAACCCTGCTGGTCAGTGGCTTGGGGGAGGCCGTCCTGCTCGACCTCCCGTGGGCGGCGTGGGGCGCGCTCGTGTTCCTCGTCGTGACCGCGGCGGCCGCAACCCTCACCTCCACCCCAAAGGTCACGGCGCTCGAGGTCGGCGGGCTGCTCTTGTGGGCGCAGATGCCGCTCGTTGGGGTCCAAGCGCTGGCGTGGTTCGTCCGCCCGGGACCGCCCTCGCCTCACGCGAAGCTCTGTTCATGCGTCGCCGAACACGGGTTTCTCCACGAGCAGGACTGGCTGTTCGCGCTCGCCGAATGCACGGCGCTCGGCTGCCTCGCGATCGGTGCGTATGGGCTGGGCACGCGAAGACGCTCGGCGCGCACTCGCCTCGTCGCCGCCTGCCTCATCACGGCGGGCGCGTTCGTCGGCCACGCGCTCGGCGAATGGGGCCTGGGCGCGCTGGGCGCTTTCGCGGCGATGGCCGCGGTGGTCTTTGGGCTCAGCGCCAAGGACGTCCGCTCAGCCCAGCCGTTCGCGGCCAAGAGCGCCCGGGTGTTCGCCTGCTTGGCGATGGCACTCGCGTGCGCGACCCTGGCGAGCCAGGTCGCCTTCCACCCGCTTCGGCCGCTCTTCGTCTCCCACGTTCTCGACGTCGCGCAGTCCATCGTGGTCACGTACCGCGCGCTGGTCGTCGCGCTCAGCGGTTGTACCGCGCTCCTCGTGTACGCGCTCCTCAGTGGGCGCTCCTCCGCTCCCACGCCCTCGTCCGGGGTCGTGTTGATGGCCGCGGCGATCCTCTTCGTGGGCGGCGCCGTTCGCATGCAGCACGTCCGGCTCGAGACCTTCGACGACCACTGGACCCACCTCGAGAAGCATGTCCTCCACCGGCTGGAAGCAAACCGACGACTGCTGCCCCGGGGGGCAACGCAGGTGACGGACGCTGTCGGCTGGCCGCTTCGCGCCGAGGTCCATGGCTACGACGAGCCTTTTCCGCGCCTGACTCGGAACGACGTGCGCCTCGCCCCGAAATGCGGTCCTTTCGATGCATCTCCGGGCCAGCCTCGATGGCTGACCGTGCGGGACAGGCAGACGTTCGGGGAGGTGGCGGACCTCGTCGATGCCGGGAACACGAGGGTCCAATTCCCGGTTGAAGAATGCACTTCGTGGCCATGAAGAACACCCCGCATCGCACCTACTTCGTGATCGAGGCCTGGTGCGTCGGCGCGCTCGTGGGGGCGCTCGTCTGGGGCGCCACGCATGCCCCTTGGCTCTCCAGTCGTCTGGAGATCGTCGACGCGCTGCTGCTCCTCGTCCCCTTCCTGACGCTCACGGCTCTGAGCGCGCTGGGCGCGAGCACGCGTCGGGCAGGCGCGCTCGAGGTGGGCGCCGTGTTGACGCTCGCCTTCTTCCCGCTCGGGCTGGCGGAGCTCGCCTCATGGTGGCAACCGGGAGACTACGCGCCTGCGCGGTGTGCCTGTGAGCAGCACCTGCTTCCGCAGATCGCCTTCGATGAGCTGTTCCTGGTGGCCGAAGTGACGGCGCTCGCGTGCCTTACGGTGGGCGCGGTGGGGCTCGCCGCGCGGCGCCCTTCGGCGCTCCGTCTCATAGCGGTCCCCTTCTCTGTCCTCGCCGGCGCCGGGATCGGGGGTCGTATCGCCGGCGCGCCTGGCGTCGTGCTTGGAGTCACGATGGCCCTGACGGCTGCCGTGATCGTCGTCACCGCGCGCGACGTGCGGTCGAACGACCAACCGACCCGAGAGGCCACGAAGGGAGCCCGCATGCTGGCTGTCTTGGCGCTCGCGCTCGCCGGGTCGGTCGCCGCGCAGGCCCACCTCGGCTCCCTTATGGCGCCCTTCGCGATCGGGGATCTCGACACGCACGCCGAGGCGGTCGTGATGGCCCACCGCGCGCTCTCGGTCGGATTGCTCGGCTGCGGCGCGTTGTTCGGGTATGCCCTCTGGGCGGGTCGGTTGACCTCCATCTCGGGGGAGAGCGCGCGAGTCGTCTTCCTCGGTGTGCTGCTGTGCTTGGGAGCGGCGACCCATCTGCGTTGCCTTCGGGTCGACGCCGTGAACACGACGTTGGCGTACTACGAGGAGGGCCGACTCGAGCGCGCGTTCGCGGCCTCGGGCCCCACCGACCTCGAGCCGGGCCCGCTCCCCTGGCCCCTTCGCGGCGAGCGGCGGGCGTTGCCCCGCATCGAAGAGCACCGGGTTCACCTCATCCTGCCGGCTTCGGAGTGCCCGACGGTGGAGATCGAGGCGGGGGAGACACGCATCGAGCCCGAGGATGGGGCGACCTACGGCGAGGTGCTGCGCGCGCTGAACGAGACGAGCCCGTGACACAGCGCCCGTGACACAGCGCCCCTGGCTCGCGGCGGGGCTGGCGTGGCTGGTCGGCGCGTTCTCGATCATGGGTACCCATTCCCGCGTTCCCGGATGGTTGCTTGCCGACCCTGACCTCCACGTCACGTTGGCGATCGCGATCGCCGTCTTCGGAACGTCGTCCATGTGCGCGGCCCGCATCGCCGCCTCACGTCGGGCTGGCGTGCTCGAAGCGGCGGGTGTGCTGGTCTTCGCGGCATTCCCGCTGATGCTCGTGGAGCTCCTGTCTTTCCACCCGGACCTCGCGATCCCCCAGGGAGGTCACCCAACGCGGTGGATGTACGGCCGGTTCCAGCTGCAGCTCGGGTACACGATGGCTGAAGCGACGGCGCAGATCGGTCTGGTGGCGGGCGCGCTGGGCTTGCTGCAGGGCGCCGTGCGACGACCGGTCGCGCCCTGGCTCGCCGGGCTGGGGGTATTGGCGGGGCTGCTGCTGGGAGGGATGCTCTTCCCGTCGGAGGGCTGGATGCTCGGCGGCCCCCTCGGTTTGGCCGCGGTCGTGTTTCCCGCGACGGCGCGGGCGGTGCGCGGTCCGGGCAGCGCAGCCGGGCGTGGTGCACGCGGTCTCGCGGTCCTCGCCGTAGCCATGGGGGCGGTCCTCGCCACGGACGGTGCATGGGTACCGTCCAGCGCTCGAGGGCCCGCGCCGTACCTGCATCTCTGGCCGATGGCGGAGGGCGTCATCCATGCCTACCGCACGCTCACCGTGCGCCTCGGGGGCTGCGTCATCGCGCTCGCCTTTGCGCTCGTGGCCGGCCGACGGGCCTCTCGCGGCCGATCACCGAGCAGAAGCACAAAGGACAGCGCGCCGGTGCTGCTCTTGGCCGGCGTCTGCTGGGTCGGCAGCACAGCTCACCTTCAGCGGATGCGCATCGACGTCTTCAACTGGCAATGGGCCCACGCGCAGGAGCTGGCTGACGCGCGGCTCCTGTGCACGTGCCATGGCTGGGAGCATGTCCCCACGGTCGGCTCACCGGTGCCCGCCGTTCCCTTGCCGTGGCCTCTTCGCGGCCGGGTCGGCCCTGCCTTTCCGAGGAGCGTCATCCGTGTCGACGTGGATCTCACGTACCCGGTGATGGAACGCGTCGACGGTGAGCTCGAGCGCATCCAGGCCCTGCCTCGACTCGATGTCACGCCACTCGAGGTCCAGCGAAATGACGCACCTGAGCAACAGATCCAGGCTCCGGACGACATCTCGTACGGCGACTTCATCCGCGGCCTCGACCGAGCGGCGGACACGCACGAGACCCACTTGCACCTCCTCATCGACAACCCGGCCGAGGCGCCCGCTCGATGAGCCGGCTGGCGCTGGTGCTGCGCGTGCTCGGCGCCTGGTCCGTGGGGGCCGCGGTTGTCGGCTTCTGGTGGCTTGGTCTTGGATTCGCTCTGCCGCCGCCGGCGACGGTGTTGGATTCCCCGCTCACGGCCGCGGTGGCCGCCGTCAGCTTCATGGCCTCGCTCGCCACGGCCCGCGTTACGGTGGCGGAGCGAGCGGGGATGCTCGAGGTCGGCACCGTGCTCTGCTTCGCGTGCGTCCCGCTGTTTCTCGCGCAGGTGTTGGCGCCGGGCATCGAAGACGCAGCGGCGTGGCACGCGCAGTTCGTACACCAGCTGGCTGCGGCCCGAATGGGTGCGCAGCAGGACCTCGTCTCGACGGTCCTTCCGCTGGAGGCGGCCTCGCTCGCCTGCCTGGTGAGCGGCGCCGTCGGTCTGTCGCGGGTGACCTGGGCTCGCATGGGGCTGTGCCTGGTCGCGCTGCTGGCTGGCGTCCGCGTGGGGCACGCCGCGCTTCCGGTGGAGGGTGCGGTTCTCGGCTCGCTCGTCGGCGTCGCGTTCGTAGTGGTCGCGAGCACGGCGCGCCCCCGCTCGGCCGACGCTACGCGCGCGCTCTCCGCGCGGGTCATCGCGCTTCTGGCCGTGGCCATGGCGGTGGGGATGGCCGTCGACATCCCATCGCACCTTCACCACGTGACTGGCTTCGGCCCCTATCCCTACGGACTCCTCTGGGATCTGACCGAGGGCGTCGTGCACGCGCACCGCGTGATGCTGGTCCGGCTCGCGGGGTGCGGCGTGCTGCTCGGGTTCTTCGTGCTTCGGGGACGCCGCGCGTCACGGACGGGCCGCGCTTCACGAACGAGCAGCGCCTCCGCGGACCGCGTCGCGCTGGTGGGCCTCGTCTGCCTCGTCGGCAGCGCGGTGACCCTTCGCCAAGCGCGGGTCGATCTGCTCGATTGGCAGTGGGACCACGCCTACGCCCACCAGCCTCCCCACTTCCCCTGCGCCTGCCAAGGCATGGATCGCTCCCGCCTCGTCCCCGTGGGGGAGCGACTGGCCCCGGTGGACCTCCCCTGGCCGATGAGCGCGCAGATCGACCCCGGCTACCGGCTGGGCATCATCCACACCCACGTCGCGCTCGACGGCGCCGAGCTCGAGCCAGGAGCCCGCCGCCTCGAAGTCGACGATGACCGAACATTCGGTCCGTTCATCCGGGAGCTGAGCGAAGTGCGGGACCCGGCCCCGACGTTTGTCCTCGAGGACCGCGCGTCAGTTCCGTGACGCGGCTTCGGCTTCGATGTCGCTGAGCATCTGCTTGGTGCTGTGCACGAGCCCCCCGTGCTCGGGGCCGGCCGTCTCGAGCAGCGCGATGGCCTCACGCGCGTCGCTCGCCGCGTCGTCCAGGTGGTCTAACGCGGCCCGCACGGCGGCACGGCTCATGTACGCACGCCCCAAGAGCGCCTTGTCTCGCTCTTCCTGCGCGGCGAGCACCGTCACGGCGTCGTCCAGCCCTGCCATCGCGTCGTCGTAGGCGTTCTGCTCCGCACGGCACGTCGCGTGGCAGAGTTTGGCCTCTCCGCTCATCGGCCCCTTGCCTTGGTCGAGGCGGTCCGCGAGCTCAACGGCGCGCGCGTACATCTTCTCGGCCGCGTCCAGCTCATCGTGGGCGGCCAGGTCGCCGCCCTCCACCATCGCCGCGTAGTAGTCCGCTTCGCTCATCCAAGCACTCTACGAGAAAGCGCTGAGGACAGAGACTTTCCCGCAGAGTTCAGGGATCTTCGGAGCGGTGGAAGATCTGGTAGTGGTACTCGCCGCTACCGTCGGCCGCGGTGATCTGGAAGCTGTAGGTGCCCGCCTGCTGCGCACACTGCCGCACGGACGGGAACGCGTTCCGGCTGCCGTAGTCGCTTGCGAGCTGGGTGCCGTTTCGTGCGAGCGTGACATCGAGGTCGCTGACGCCTTCGCCGCCCACGACGACGACCGCGTAACACTCGCCCGCCGCGAACTCGACCTGGTGCGTCGCCGTCGCGCCCTGCTGGCGGAGCTGCCCCTCACCCGGCGTGAAGCCCGGGTCCGGCGCGTAGCCCTCCACGCTGAGCAGCGCCGTGACCTCACTCATCCGAACCCACGTGACGCCTTCCATCCCGAACGGGCCCTGCGTGCCGCGCGGCCAACGGTAGCTGGCGTACACGTACTGGCCGGCGCCCTGTCCGAGCTGCACGTGCATCGTGTAGGTGCCCGACGTCCGGGCGCAGACGCGCACCGTGGGCCGCGGACCGTCGGCCGTGTCCCGGTCGATCTCCCGCCCGCTCGGGCCCTCGAGGCGCAGGTCGAGGTCCTGCACGCCCGCGTCGCCCACGGCGAGGATCGCGTAGCAGCGCCCTCCCTCGAGCTGCACGGGGTACGTCTGCTCTGCGCCCTGCGCGAGACGACCGACCGTCTGCTCGCCGAGCGTCACGTAGCCGCGGGCGCGCATGTCGGCATCGAGCAGCGCGAAGTTCTCCTGCAGCCCAGCGCCCGCCGTCGAGGTCGTCGCGATGACCGGCTGGTTCGCGCCGCCGCCGCCGTTCTGCACGTAGCCCACGGTGAAGAGCGAGCCCTGACCGCTCGCAACGCGCACCTGAAGCGAGTAGCTGCCGGTGGCCTGCGCGCAGTAGGCGATGGACCCGTCCTGCCCCGTGTTCGTGTCCTGACTCAAGCGCTGGCCGCTTGAGTCGTTGAGCGCGATGTCGACCTCCTGCGTGCCCGGTCCACCGAGCGCAGCAAAGCCGTAGCACTGCCCCGAGACGAGGTTGAGCTCGAAGTCCCGGGGCTCCGGGTTCTGAAGCACGACGCCGGACGGCTCACCGACCCGGGTGTAGTTCCGCTGCGTCATCAGGCCGTCGAGGCGCTGGAGCCGTGTCTGCGTGGCGTTGTCCATCTGCGCGACCTGGACCTGCTCGGTCGGCTGGTCGCCGAAGAACGCAGACAGCTCGATGCGCTGCCCACCGGAGCTGGCGTACGGCGCGAAGTAGTAGCCGCCCGAGCCGCTGGCCATCTGAACGCGCGCGATGAACCGGCCCGCTGCGCCCGCGCAGAACGAGACCCACGGGTGGTTGTCAGGCCGAACGTTGTGCGAAGCCGGGCGCCCGTACGGGTCGAGCACAATCATGTCGAGGTTCTGCCCTGCAGCCTCGCCGATGACGGTCAGCGCGTAGCAGGTGTTCGGCAGCGCATCGACCGCGTAGGCGATGAGCCCGTTGGTCTGCAGGTTGCCGTGCACCGCGGGCCCCGTGGGCGCGAACCCGGCCGGACGCAGCACTGAGTCCAGCTGCTCGAGCTGCTCGCGAGGCGTCCCGGACGCGACGGTTCCGGTCGCCGCGACCGTGCCCGCGCCTCCGGTCGTGGTGGTCGTCGCGCTGTCGCTCGGGGTCCAAGCGCGGCGCTGCGAACGACACGCCCCGAGGGCGAGGCTCGAGGTGAGGCCAAAGAGAAGGAAGAGGAGAGTGGTGGTGCGTCGCATAGGCTGGCCTCGGTACGACGGCGCACGCCGCCTGCTTCTTCATTTTCGGGCGCCTCGGTGACGAGCCGCGCTGAACGAGATTGCGCTATCACGTGCCCCTGGGCCGCGCCAGCTGGTGCTTGGCCACACGAGAGCCGTTCGATCTACGCGCGCAAGATCCAGAATAGCCCCAGCAGGCTCACCGCGAACACAGCCGCCGCGAGCACGTAGATGACCATGTCGAGCGCGGCGACCCGACGCACCGGCGGCGGCGCGGGCGGCTGGAGCTGAGGCGACGGCTCGTCGGCGTCCACGAGCGTGGCGTCCTCCTCCTGTTCGGGGTCGAGGGGCGGAGGCTGGATGTCTTGCCAGCTCGGCGGTGTCGTAGACGCGTCGTCGCCGCCCTCGAGCTCCGTGACATGCGCTGACGCAGGGTCCTCGAAGCGCAGCAGCGTCGCGCCAATACGGAACTCTTCGCGGTCCTTCAGGCGGTGCGCCTCCACCGGATGCTCTCCGACATGGGTGCCGTTCTTGCTCTCCAGGTCGCGCAGCATCACGCCGTCGAGGTCCACCTCGAGCTCGGCGTGCGCCCGGGAGGCGTCCTCGTCCGGCAGGGTGATGTCGACGTCGTCCCCGCGCCCGAGCACCAGGCGTGACGGCGGCTCTGGCAGGTTCACCACTTCGCCTTCGCGGGCCCCGTTCAGGATGGTGACGATCGGATCGAGGCGGTCTTCACGGGCCTCGAGCGCCTCCCTCGCGAGCCTGCGCGCGAGCGACGCGGTGCGCTCCGAGGAAGTGGCCTCGCCGACCGCGATGCCGGACTGAAACACGATCGAGAAGCCGCCCATCTCGATGCGGTCCCCGTCGCGGAGCGGCTTCTCCCGGCCGGGGACGACGCGCGTGCCCTGCACGCTGGTCCCGTTCGTCGTCTCGTGGTCGACGAGGGTGTAGCGCGCCCCGGACAGCTCGATGGTGGCGTGGCGCACGCTGACGGAACGGTGGGGCAGTCGCACGTCCGCGCCGCGTCCTCGGCCGATGACGATGCGCGTCAGGTCGAGCTCGTAGACCGCGTCGGCGTCGTTTCGCGAGGCCCAGCACGACCGAACCGACAGACGCACTCCCATGGCTGCGGGGTACCACGCGTCGACGCGCTTTGCCGAAAAGTGGACGGGTGGGCGTGCGATCTGCGAACCCGTCGGTCGGGAGAAATCCATGCATCTAGCCACCGAACGACGCGCCCCGGACGCGAACCGCGTCCCCCTCGACCTCTGGGTCCGCCTCCGCCATGAGGACTACGCCGAGCCCTTCGACGCCGACGGCGTCGACCTCAGCCGCGGCGGGTTGTCGCTGCGCGCGGACTTCCTGCCCGAAGTCGGCGACCGCATGCGGTGCCGGTTCGACTCACCTTCCGAGGGAGAGGAGATCGACCTGGGCGGCGAGGTCGTCTGGGCCCACGACTCCGGGGAACGCGGAGGCCAGTTCGGCCTGCGCTTCACCGATCTCGATGACCGGCTCGGCGACAGCCTCTCGCAGATCGTGCGGCGCGTCGCGCCCGACGCCTTCGTAGGCGGCACCCTCGACGAGGAGTCCCCGGCCACCCCGCGGGTTCGGCTCCATCTCGATGGTGTTGCGAGCCCGGTGGAGGCCGACCTGGTCGAGCGCGACGACGAGTGGATCTGCGCCGAACAGTCGCTGCCGTTCCTGAAGCCCGGCATGGGCGTCGTCGTCGAAGGCAGCGTGGGTCCCCCGCGTGGGAGGCTCGCCGCCGTGAGCCTGCGCGTCGAGGACGGCATGCCACGGCTCGTGCTGCAGGTCGATCTGGAGCAGGAAGCGAGGAGCGGCCCGGACACGCTCGACGAAGCCCCCGTGGAGACGGCCCCGGCCGACGACGAGGAGCTGGCTCGCGCGTCTGCGCCGGTGGAGTTCGACGCGACGCTCCAGGACTACATGCCGCCGGTCGACGTCGTCGCCGATCCCGGCCGGGATGCGCAAGCGGTGCGGGTGTTCGCCACCTCGTCGAAGGACGAAGAGGGCGAGGCGGCGCTGGCCGACGACGGTGAGTACACGGACGAGGCGCGAGACGAAGACAGCTCGCTCGCTGCGGACGAAGGCGAAGACAGCATCGCGGCCGAGGCCGCTCCGTCCAAGCTGGCGCAGCTGTCCGAATCGAAGTTCGGAGTCATGGCGAGCGCGCAGCTCGCGAAGGCCAAGGCCAAGACGAGCGCGGCCCTCGGCGCGGTCAAGGAGAAGGCTGGCCCGACGGCGCGCGCGTGGTTCGCGAAGTTCGCCGCGCTCTTTGCGCTCGCCCTGCAGAAGGCGGGACCCAAGGGCAAGGCCGCGTGGGAGAAGATCCGCGCGACCGCCGCGACCGTCGGCGGCATCGTCGCGCGCAAGGTTCTGAAGAAGGGCAAGCGCCGGACCACCGCCCGTCCGCCGCGCCGCGTCGCGGAGAGCCCGCGGCTCCGTCGACAGCGCAAGGACGAGCCGGTCGAGGCGCCGAAGCCGAAGATCGGGCGCCGCGTGTTGGCGTTGTCGCTGCTCGCGTTCGCCGCCGTCGGCATGGGCGTCTATGCCCTCAGTGGCGACGACGCCGAGGCAACCCCGGACACCGAGTCCGAGGTCGAGTCCCTGCCGTCGCTCGAAGCGGCACCGTCGCCCGTGACGGCCGCTCCGGTCTCCGCCGCAGAGCCGGTCGCGGAGGCGAACCCGGAGGAGGGCGGCGCGGTCGTGGTCCCGTCCGGTGGCCAGCTCGAGGCCCCCAGCTTCCCAAGTCTGCGCGAGGCGAGCCAGCGTGAAGCCCCTGTGCGCGAGGGTACGAGCTTCGGCGCGGCGTCGGTCGAGGGCCGCGCGTCCACCATCCGCATGAGCCAGCCCGTCAGCACGATGCGCGGGCAAGAGCAGGACGGCGGCTTCACGATCACCATCCCCGGCTCGCTCGCGCTCGACCGGGCCGGCCCCATCGCCGCGGCGCATCCCGCCATCGAGCGGGCGACCATCCTGAACCGCGGCGACCACGCCGTGCTCACGGTGCGCTTCGTCGCGGGCCGCACCCCGGCCTACCGCATCGTCGCGCAGGGCAGCGCCGTTCAGCTCACCGTCGCGCGGTAGCGGCCTTGGTCGCGAGACGGGACAGCGGCTCCGGGCTCACGCTCGGAGCCGTTCTTCGTTCCGTCAGCCCACCCGATCGCTGCGAAAGAGCCGCCCACGTTCGACGGTCGCGACGATCGCGAGCGCGACGAGACCGAGACCGACGTAGCCCAGCATGATCGGCATCGTCGTGCCGTCGTACTGCCGACCGATGAACCCGCCAACGAAGCCGGAGAGCGTCGTCGTGGAGAACCCGTACACCGCCGAGGCCGTGCCTGCGACCTTGCCGAGCGGCTCCATCGCGAGCGCGTTGAAGTTCGCGCCGATCAGCCCGAACTGCGCGAACACCAGGGTGAAGAGGGGGAGAAACAGCCATAGGTGGTCGCCGTGGGCACGGGTGAGCCCGTAGAGCAGGCCGCTCATCACTGTGAACCCGACGAGCGCGAGGTGGCTGATGCGGCGCATTCCGAACCGGCCGACGAGACGGGAGTTGGCGAAGTTCGCCGCCGACAGCGCCACGGCGATGCCGCCGAACCAGAGCGCGAAGGTCTCTTCCTGGTGGAAGACCTCCCGGAAGATCTGCTCGCACGAGGAGATGAACGCGAACAGCGCGGCGAACACGGTCCCGCTCGCGAGCATGTAGCCGAGCGTCACGCGGCTCCGGAGCACCACCCGGAACGAGCGCACGACCTGGGCGAACCCGGCCTCGCTGCGCTCCTCCGGCGGCAGCGACTCCCGGAGGCGCACGAAGGTCCAGAGGAACATCGTCATTCCGGCGACCCCGAGGATGCCGAACGTCCACCGCCAAGGCGCGAACCAGAGCACCACCTGCCCAACCCCGGGCGCGAGGATCGGCACGATCATGAACACCGTCATGACGAGCGACATGATGCGGGCCATGCCCCGGCCCTTGAACAGGTCACGCACCACGGCCACCGCGACCACCCGGCAGCCCGACGCGAACACGCCTTGCACGAACCGGAGCACGAGCAGGGCGGTAAACGTCGGCGCCAGCGCGCACGCCAACCCCGCGACGGTGTAGCCCGCCAACGCGACGAAGAGGACCGGACGACGGCCGAAGCGATCGGCGAGCGGGCCGAAGGCGAGCTGCGGCGCGCCGAAACCCAGCACATAGCTGACGACCACCAGCTGCCGATCGTTCTCCGAGGTGACTCCGAGGTCATCGGCGATCAGCCCGAGCGCCGGCAGCATCACGTCGATGGCCAGCGCGTTCAGCGCCATCAAACTCGCCGCCATCACCACCAGCTCGGGGACAGGGATCGTTGACGGCGACTCGTCGGGAGAGGACACGCCCAGAGGTGTAGTCGTGGTCCCGTCGAGCCGCATCGAGCCAATCGGCCGGACGCCACGGGCCGCGCGGTAGCGGCCTGCCGGATCCGGCGACCCGCTAGATCGTGCGACCCGGCAGTCGCACGGCAAACACAGTGCCTCCGTTGTCGCCTCGCCGGACTTCGATGTCGCCGCCGTGTTGGCGGACGATGTTGCGCACGATCGACAGCCCGAGGCCGGTGCCCTTGCCCTCCCCCTTCGTGCTGAAGAAGGGGTCGAAGATGCGCGCGCGGTGGTCGTCGGAGATCCCGTGCCCGTTGTCAGCGACTTCGATGTGCACGTGCTCATCCTCGACGAAGCTGCGGATCTCGAGTTCGCCCGACTCCGTCGGCATCGCGTGACAGGCGTTGGTGATCAGGTTGATGAACACCTGATGAAGCTGACCCTTGACCGCATAGACGGAGGCGTCCCCGTCCTCGAACCGTGTGCGCACGACCGCTGAGACGTCGGACACCACGTGGTCGCAGAACAGGAGCGACTGATTGAGGATGGGCTGGACGCGCACGTACGTCGGCTCTTCGCTCGACGGCCGTGCGTAGGTCACGAGGTCGCGCGTGAACTTGAGGATGCGATCGGCGCTCTCGACGATGCGCCGCAGCTTCTCGAGGTCGGCCGGCTCCGTCTCGGCGCGCTCGCCCTTGCGCAGGAGGTATTCGCCGTAGACGGAGATGCTCGTCAGTGGGTTGTTCAGCTCATGCACGACGCCGGCCGCCAGCTGGCCGAGCGTGGCGAGCTTCTCGGCCTGGATGACCTGCTCTTCGAGTTCGCGGACTTCGGTCAGGTCGCGGCCGATGGCGATCACCCCCTCAACCTCGCCCTCGCCAGACAGGATCGACGCGGTGTTGACGAGCAGGCGCGTGGTGCCGTCCCCCGTCCCACGCTCGCCGTTGGGGCGCTTCAGGCGTACCTCGAGATTGTGGCTGGATTCGCCGCGCAGCGCCGATTGGAACGCGCCCGCGATGCGGGCCCGCTCGGCCTGCGGGAGCAGCTCGAGAAAGTCCCTTCCCAGGATCTGAGCACGGTCGGCGCCGGTGACAGCGAGCATCGCGCGGTTCACCACCCTCAACTCGCGCTCGCGGCCGAGCACGACGATGGGCGCGTTGGCGTTGTCGAGCAGCTTCTCCATGTTGCGACGCAGGCTGTCGGATTCCCGCAGGAGCCGCGCGTTGCGAAGGGCCGAGCCGAGCTGGACCGCGAGCGGCACGATGAGGGAGCGGTCGAAGCTCGGCTCCTCGAGGCCGGGCGCGTACTCGACGTTCATGACGCCGATGAGCTGCTCGCCGTGGCGGAGCGGGACGTCAAAACCGCTGCCCGGCTGGGCGAAGATCGGCACGTAGAGTTCAGCGGACGTCGCCGAGACCCGGGACAGCGCTTCGTCCTCCAGGCCGTGACGGTGCTGACCGTCCGCGCTGAGTTCGACACGGTCCTGACGCGCAGGGTCGAGCCGCTCGGTCGCGTAGATCTGACAGACCCCGGCCTCCTCCTCGAGGAGCCGCACCGCAAACCGACGCCGCGGGAACAGGCCCCGCATGGCCAAGACGTAGTCGTCAATGATCGTCCCGGCCGTCATCTCCACGTCGACCGTGCGGTTGAGCTCGAGCACCGCGGCCAGCATCTCGCCGCTGGAGGGAGGCTCGAGCCGCCCCTCCTTGGCCGCGTTGGCCCGCTCGAACGCCTCCGCCTCGAACTGAAGGCGCGAAGCGGGGCGCGCGGTGATCCGGCTCGAACGCCGCGCGCGCTGGTGCTCTCCGCTCTCCTCGTCGGAGTCGAACGCGCCGTCGTCGCCCTCGCGTTGGCCGTGCTGGCTCATGGCGAGCGCTCCTCGGCGTCTTCGGTCGCCTTGTCGAGGTCGAGGATCTTCTGCGTGCCGACGTAGGACTTCGTCTCGTACCGCGTGATCTTGCCGATCTTGCGCACGATGTCGGCCATGCGCTCCGCCTCACGCACGATGACCGACGCCGCGTGGTGCTCGGCGCCACCATCGGCGAGCTTGCGCTGGAGGAGCTCGCCGTACCCGATCACGCTGGTGAGCGGCTGGTTCAGCTCGTGCGCGGCTGTGCCTGCCAGCTCCGCGATCAGCGCCTGTTTCTCGCTGACCGCGAGCTTCTGCTGCGCTTGCTCGAGGCGCTCCTCCACCCGGATCCGGTCGCGGAGATCCGTGAAGATGCCCACCGTCGCCGTCGGTTCACCCTCCGCGTCGAAGATCATGGCCGCGCTCAGCATGATCGGCAGCACCGCGCCCTGCTTGTCGATGGCCTCGAACCGGATGCTCTCGAGCCGCCCACGCCCGCCGTGCTGCTCGGAGCGGAGCATGCGCATCACCTCGTGGGCCTGGCCATCGGGGTACAGCTCAGTGGCGTGCATGACGCCGACGACGCGCTCCTGGAGGTAGCCGTAGATGCGCTCAGCCCCCTTGTTGAACAGCAGGATCCGCCCGCTCAAGTCGGCGGCGATGATCGCGTCAACGCTGGCGTTGATGAGGCTCTCGAGGAACTCCTTGGTGGTCTGGAGCTCGGCGGCGGTGAGCCGGTCGGACGTCACGTCACGGAACGAGACGAGGACCGCGCCTTCACTCTCGAGCAGCGCGGAGAACGCGCAGCTGACGATGCGGAGTTCGCCGTCCGGCCGTTGCATGCGCAGATCCACCCCGCGCGGGAAGTCGCCCTCCCCAACACGTCGCCAGATGTCGAGGAGCTTCCGGTGGTCCACGGCCGCGATGAGGCCGCGCAGGCCCTGGTCGACCACGTCTTCTTCCACGACCCCAGCGATCTCGTAGGCGCGGGGATTGGCGAAGAGCATGCGGCCGTCGACGTCCACCGCGGCGAGGCCGTCGGCCGCCGAGGTGAACAGGTTGGCGTAGCGCTCGAGCGAACGGAGTCGGCGCTCCGCCTCGAACCGCGCGAAGTTCACCTTCTGGGTCTGGTCCCGCAAGGAGCGCATCACCCGGGCGTTGCGGAGCGCGATCGCGGTGGCGTTGGCGACGATGCGACAGAAATCCATCTCGCGCGCCGCCAGCGCGCCGGTCTCCATCGAGCGCAGGAACAGCGCGCCCACGGCCTCGTCTTGCCAGACGATGGGCAGCAGCGTCAGCGCGCCCACCTCGTGGGTCGGAACACTCTTGCGTACGCCTTCCAGAAGCGGGTGGGTCGCAACATCCGCAATGGTGAGCGGCTCGGCCGTCTGAAGCACGCGCTGGATCTCGGGGTAGTTGTCGAGATCGATCTGGAGGTTGGCGATCTCCTTGTCGTCGCTGGTCGCGACCACGTAGCCCACGTCCGGCGCGTCGGCGTCAGGTGCCAGCACGATGGAGGCGCGGTCGACGTTCACCAGCTGCGCGATGCGGCTGACCACGGTGTGCAGGATCTCGGAGAAATCGAGCGAGGAGGCGAGGGCCTGGGTCACCTCGAGCATCGCCTGGGCGTCGCGCTCCTTCTGCGCGATGTGGTCGAGGTAGTCCCGGTTGCGGAGCAAGCCCCGCAGACGCCCCGCGAGCTCCACGATGGGGGAGCCCGTGGAAACGAAATCATCTGCACCGGCCTCGTACGCCCGCTGGATGGCCCCGGCCTCTGCGACGCCGCGCACTACGATCGCAGGCTGCACGCCGGGTCGGGATCGAACCGCAGCCAGCAACGGCGCCGCTTGGGGCTCCTGCACGACGATCGCGGACGCCCCGCGCGCCGCGAGCGCCTCGAGGGCGGCCGGCACCGTCGACACGCCCGCACTCTCGATGCCCACCTCGGACAGATCGCGGCCGAGCGCCTCGGCGCGCGCGGCGTCGGAGTCGAGGACGAGCAGGAGCCTCGACGAACGGTGTGAGTCGGCGGAATCGAGCACGGGCGGAAACCAACACGCAGTCTAGCAGGCCGGGAGGCAAAGAGCTGCTCGCCCGAGCGGTTCCTCCGATCCCACAAAGCGCATGACACCGACGCTTGCTGGCCCCCTCTCGCCGTGGCCGGTATCCTCGGGGCGCCGACGCGCGCCCAAAACGCTTGGGCGTCGGGCTCGCTCATGACTCGCTCGCTCACCCGAGCCCGCGCCGCGTGGCTCTTCTACACTCTCGGGGTGGGCGCGATCACGGCCTCGGGCCTGCCGCATGCGCGCGCGCAGGACACGCCGAGCGAGGCGGAGGCGGCCGAGACCCCGGCAAACGAGGACGCGAACGGCGCCCCGCGTGAAGCCGCTGAAACCGACGCCCCCAGCGCGGACACCTCTCGTCCGAGCGCCGTTTCCGAGGACGAAGCAACGAGCCCGGAGGTCACGGAGTCCAGCGAGAGCGACGCTCCGTCCCGCCCCCGCGTGGCCGTTCTTCTGCTGGCGGCCGCCGAAGTGGATCCGACGGTCGCGGACGCGCTCAGCGAGACCCTCATCGGGGCCGTGGCCGCGCGCGGTGGCGTCACCCTGATCGGCCAGGCGGAGCTCGGGGCGCAGCTCGGCCACGACGACGTGCAGCTCCTGGACTGCGTCGCGGCGCCGACATGTCTCGGCCGCATCGGCGTGGAGCTGGGCCTCGCCGAGGTCGTGGCCGGCACGTTGGGTCAGCGGAGCGGTGGTTGGGTGTTCAACCTCAACCGGCTGGACGTCGAGAGCGGCGAGACGCGGGCGCGTGTTTTTCGGGAAGTGGAAGGGGACCTCGGTGACCTGGCCGACGCGCTCAGCGCGGCCGTCCCGGACCTCTACGCCGCCCCGCAAACGCCCGCGCAACCCCTGCCGCCGCCGCCGCCCTCCAGCACGCTTTCGGTCGCCGGGCCACGCGGTGCGGCCGTGCGCGTGGATGGACAGCTCGCGGGCACCATCGGCGAAAACCCGCTCCGTGTGGAGGGGCTCTCGCCCGGCGACCACACCGTCGAGACGACGCTCCCGACTGGCCCCTGGGTCCGCCGCGTCACGCTCCGCGCGGGCGACGTGATGCGCCTCGAGCCGCCGCCTGCCCCGGTGACATCCGACTCCGTGAACCCGCTCGCGTTCGTCGCGGGAGGCATCGCCGTGGCCGCGTTCGGCGCCGCGCTCGGACTGGGCGTGCACTCGCAGGAGGCGCTGACCCTCACTCTCGAGCAGCGCATGGACGGGTCCGTCACACGCGCCGAGGCGGTTCGGTTTTACACCGCGCGGGAACGCGAAGCGATCGTCGCCGACGTGCTGTTTGGGCTCGCAGGGGCAGCCGCTGCCGCGGCCGTCGTGGCGCTCTTCTTTCCAGAGCAATCCGAGGTCGAAGTCTCCGCCGCCGGGGTGGGGGGCCGATTTTGACCTCTCCCCATCACGCCTTCTTCGTCGGCAGCATGCTCCTCGGCAGCGCGCTGAGCAGCGCGTGCACGGTCTCGCCGCCCGAGCTCCTCGAAGACGGGTTCTTCGCCTGCGAGTCGCCCGAGGACTGCGGTCCGGAGCAAGGCTGCGCCGAGGGCAACGTCTACAGCGCCGACTTCTGCCGCCCCGCCTGCGACCCCGACGACCCAGCCACGTGCCCGACCGGCGTGTGCTCCGCGGCCGGCGCGTGCCTCGCCGGCTGCGTCATCGAGGCGGACGGGACCCCGACCGGCTGCCCCAGCGCGGAGTTCACGTGCGTGCGCACCGACGCCATCCGGGACGTCGGTGTCTGCTATCCGGTTCAGAGCTGCAGCCGCAGCTCCGACTGCCGCGTCGACGCCGACGAGGTCTGCCTGAACGACGCGCTGGGCTTGCCGACCAGCACGACCGGACTGCGCTTCGACAACCTCTACTGCACCGCGGCCCCGGACGCCGAGGGCCGCTGCGCGCAGGGATACCTCGCGTTTGAGTTCGCCGACCCCGATGGAGGACGCAACCCCGATGGGAGCCCGCGGACGACCACCGTCTGCTACCCGCCCTGCGACCCGAGCGGCGGCGAGCCGTACTGCCCTCCTTCGACCACCTGCTTCCGGGGCTTCGGCGAGCTGGTCGGCAGCCCGGACATGCCGCCCTGCCTGCCCGGTGTCTGGGGCCTGCCCTGCGTGGACGATACGCAGTGCCTGCTGGGCCGGTGCCTGAACGTCGGCGAAGGGCGGCGGGCCTGCACGGAGACCTGCGAGGACGCCGAGACGTTGGTGGGAAGCTGCGGTGGACTCGCGCGGTTCTCGGAGGCGCTGGGCGTGGGAACCCGCATGGACTGCGGCCAGATCGAGGGCGCGGAGGTGTGCGTACCGCGCTTCGAGCTGCTGTCCCTCTGCGACGACAACCTCGCGTGTGTCGGCGACGACAACACCGAGTGCGCGCCCGTCGAGACGGCGGAGGGCACCACCGTGCACGTGTGTGTTCGCTTCTGCGCGGACGCCGAAGACTGCGCGGGGCCCCTGGACGACGCCGACGACTACCGCTGCTTGGACACCGCGGGACCGAGCGGAATCTGCATGGCGCGGCGCGGCCTCGGGAGCCGCTGTGTGGACGACTTGGACTGTCGTGAGGGGGTCTGCTGCGACGTGGGTGAGTTCAGCGCCTGCCAAAGGGAGTGTTGACGGACATGGACCGGCGACCGATCGGCATCTTCGACTCGGGGCTCGGCGGGCTGACCGTGGCGCGCGCCGTGCGAGCTCGCCTCCCAGACGAGCGCTTGGTCTATCTCGGTGACACGGCGCGCGTCCCGTACGGATCGCGCAGCGCGCACACCGTCATCCGGTACGCGCGGAGCTGCGCGGCCCACCTGGCCAAGCACGACATCAAGCTCCTCGTGGTCGCGTGCAACACGGTCAGCGCTGTGGCCTTGCCCATGCTGCGCGTGGAGCTCGACATGCCGGTCTTGGGCGTGGTGGGTCCCGGAGCCCGCGCCGGGGTCGCGGCCAGCCGAACGCACCGTCTGGGCGTCATGGCCACCGCGGGCACCATCGCGTCGGGCGCCTATCCCAAAGAGGTCGCGGCCGTCAGCACGCGCACCGAGGTCGTCCAGGCGCCGGCGCCTCTGCTGGTGCCGCTCGTCGAGGAGGGCTGGCTCGACGGAGAGGTCCCGAGGCTGGTCGTTCGCCGCTATCTCGAGCCCCTCGTCGCGGAGGGCATCGACGCACTGGTGCTCGGCTGCACGCACTATCCGCTTCTGGCGCCACGCATCCGGGAGGAGGCCGCGGACCTCGCCGGCCGCCCCATCGCTGTGGTGGACAGCGCCGCGGCGACGGCTGAAGAGCTGGCTGAGCTGCTCGACGCACGCGAGCTCGGCGGCGAAGGCCCCGGAGGCCTCCAGCTCATGGTCACCGATCTGCCGGCGCGCTTCCGCGACGTGGCGGGACGTTTCCTTTCTAACGTCGAAGACGACCTGCCTGTCGAGCAAATCGACCTATGATGCCCGTCGGCGCGGTCCGTCGCCTTTCCTCCCCCGAGAACCACCGCATGCAGACTCTTCGCTCCGCCCTTCTCCTCCTCTGTGCCCTGATGTTGACGGCCGCGTGCGGGGGCGAGGCGGACCCCGACGGGGGCATCGTGCTCGACATCGACGGCGCCGCCCCCGGCACGGATGGAGGCACGACGAGCGGCGGGATGTGCGCGGAGCGGCGCCGCCCCCTGGTGTACTTCGGCACGCCCGAGCCCACGGAGCTGCCTCTCACCCAGGGTCAGATCTTGGCCATCGGGAACTGGGGAGGCTGCTCTGGCGCGTTCATCAGCGACGAGTGGGTGCTCACCGCCCAGCACTGCGGCATCCGTCCGGGCCGTCAGTTCTGCGTGGGCGAAGATCGCTTCAACCCCAACGTCTGCTTCCAGGCCGCCGAAGTGCAGTCGCACCCCCAGCGGGACATGGCCCTCGTGCGAATGGATGCGCCGGCGTCCAGCCGCATCCCCGCGCTCGAACCGATCGCCATCATGACCGAACAGATCGACTCCACCTGGTTTGGCACCCTCCTCGAAGCGGCCGGCTACGGAACGCAGGAGGACGGTTCGAGCGGCGAGCGCGAGTTCAGCGCTGAGCCGTTGGTCGACTTCGAAGGGCCGTTTGCGGTCATCGACGGCGAGGGCCGGCGCGGCGTCTGTTTCGGCGACTCCGGCGGCCCGCTCATGATCCTCGCCTCGGACTCCACCGTGCGCGTGCTCGGCGACTTGAGCTACGGCGACCCGAGCTGTGTGGGGCGCGACCGCTACACGCGCACGGACCTCGTCGTCGACTGGATCGAGAGTTTCACCGGACCCACCGCGGTGACCGGTGGGAGCTGCGGCACGATCGACGAAGAGGGCAGCTGCAACGGCAACCTCGCCGTGTGGTGCGACGGGGACACGCTCGCGTCGGAGCGCTGTGAGGACGGCGCCCGCTGCGGGTGGGATGCGGACAACGACGCGTACCGGTGCATCACCGGCGCCGACCCCTGCGACGGCGTGACGGCCGAGGGCGCCTGCCAGGACAACGTCGCCACCTGGTGCGACCGTGGGACGGTGCAACGCCGCGACTGCGGGGCGTGTGGGGGCGAGGGCATGACATGCCAGAACGTGGCCGAACTCGGCGGCGTCTACTGCGACGTCGACCCGTGTGACGGCCTCGACTACCTGGGCGAGTGTCGCGGCGAGGTCGCCGTCTGGTGCCAGGAGGGCGAGGTACAGACCCGAAACTGCGCCGAGCGCGGCCTCCGCTGCGGCTTCATCAACGACACGGTCGGCTTCTTCTGCGGTAGGTGAGGGACTTCAGCTCGCCGAGCGCGACGCGTCGTCGTCTTCGCCGTCGTCGGGCCGAAGCGGGTCCCGCAGAATGGCGCGTGGGCCGCTGCCCTCGAAGTCGTCCTCGGCGTGCAGCGGGGGATTCTTCGACGGGCGGGCGTCGTCTGCATCGTCCTCGGCGTCCGCCCGCGCCACCAGGTCCGGCTGCGAGTTGCGCGCAGGCTCCGAGGACGTCAGCGAGACCGTCACCTCGCGCCCGGGCGTGCTGGCCTCCGCAAGCGCGCCCACGAGCGCTTCCGCGAGGTGGTCGGGGACGGCCGCGGGCACCCTCGAGCGGCGCTTCTCTGCCTCGAACGGGTCTTCCCACTCGCGCCGCTTCTCCGCGAACCACTCCGCAGAGCCGAGCAACACCGCCGCCCACCGCAGGTCCTCGGTGTTGGCCGCCACGATCTTGATCATCATCGTCAGCGGCACCGCGAGCAGCGCTCCGACCGGCCCCCAAAGCCAGCCCCAGAACACCATCGACAGGAACACGACGAGCGGCGAGAGGCCGAGCGCGCGCCCCATGACGCGGGGCTCGACGAAGTTGCCGAGCGTAAAGTTGATGACGAGGTAGCCCGCCAGCACGAGCAGCGCGCCGCCCGGGCCGAACTGGATCAGCGCGACCGCGACCGGGGGGATCGTGGCGATGAACATACCGAGCGTGGGAATGTAGTTGAGCAGGAACGCCAGCAACCCCCAGAGGAGGGCAAAATCCACCCCACACGCGGCGACCCAGACGCCGCAGAGCGCGCCCGTCACCACACTCAGACCGCTCTTGACGAGCAGGTAGGTCTGCAGCTCACGTGCCGCCTTCGCGAAGCGCGGAAGATCCTGCGTGGGCGTGTGCATGACGTACGCCATCTTCATGCGCCACGGCCCCGCCTCGAACAGCATGAACAGGACCAGCAGGGCGACGAGCAGCGCCTTCGACACGAGCGCGGAGACCCGCTGGAAGAGGTCGGCGACCAGGGTCATGACCTGCGCCTGATCGACCGCGTCGCCGATGCCCGCGGCGTCCACCTGAAGGCCGTGGTGGTCCACCCATTCTGCGTAGCGCAGCACCAGCTCCGTCAGATGGGTCTGGTAGTAGGGCACCCGCGTGTAGAACTCGTTGAGCGAGCCCCCGACCAGCCCGCCGAGCCCAAACAGAATCCCAAGGTCGATGAGCACCGCCATCATGATCGCGACGACCCGAGGCACGCGACGCGCGACCAGCCAGCGCACGACGGGCATGGACACGACCGTGATGAAGACGGCCGCGACGAGCGGGACCATCAGCGGCGCCGCCAGCTGCAGGCCACCGACCACGATCACGACGCCGGCGAGCATCAGGACCGCCTTGGCGCCCGGGCCGAGCTTCATCTGAGAAATGGGGTCCTCTTGGGGGGAACGGGGAAAGATAAGCGGGTTCGTCCACCAGAATAGCGCCTCGCCGCGCGCGGCGCCGATCCGTTTTCGGGTCATTCGGTATACGGAGCGCGGTGCCGCCAGATTCCCCGCGGGGTACGGTGCGACGTGCCGAACCTTCAGTCGCAGCGGCGCTGGCGCGTCCGGGTTGTGCTCAGCCTCGGGTTGGCCGCCGTCCTCGCGCTCGCGTTGGGCCCTGTGGCGCGGCACCTGGCAGCCGCACGCATGTTGACGCGCTTCGCCGCCGACGAGGACCTCGGCACGCCCGGCATGCCGCTCACGGTCGCGGGTATGGACGCGCGCGCCTACGGCTCAGGCCCCCCGCTCTTGCTCGTGCACGGCGTGCATCCGGGGGGCATGCATGAGCCGCGGCTCATCCGGTTCGCGCGCATCCTGGCCGCCGAAGGCTACCGCGTGGTCACCCCGCAGCTGTCCGCGCTGGCCGAGTTCCGGCTCGACCCCGAGACCGCCACCCGCATCGCCCAGGCCGCACGCGAGCTGGCCGAACACAGCCCGGATGGTCGAATCGGTGTGGTGGGCATCAGCATCGGAGGCGGCATGGCGTTGATGGCCGCCGACGGAGAACCCGCCATCCGCGCGGTGCTCGCCATTGGTGCCCACCACGACGCACGACGCCTGACCGCCTGGTGGCTCGGCGAGGGGATCTCGGGCCCGGACGGCGTCGCGCTCGAGAGCGCGCCCCCGGAGACCTATGGACTTCAGGTGCTCGCGCACGCCTACGCCGAGGAGGTCTTCGGGCCGGACGAAGCCCCCGCCGCGCGTCGGGCGATCGCCGCGCAGTTCGACGACTCACACCCTCCCGAAACCCTGGCGCCACGGACCCAGGCCCGCTTGCAAGCCCTTCGAACGTCGCCGGCTCCTCCTTGGTTGGCGCCGGTCGTCGACGCGCACCGCGACGCCCTCCGCGACGCGTCGCCGGTCGGCCACCTCGGTGCGCTCGACGCGGATGTGTTCCTCCTGCACGGGCTCTCGGATCCGGTCGTCCCGCCGGTCGAGTCGGGGTGGATCGCGTCCGAGCTGCCTGCGGCGCGGGTCGGCGGCGTGCTGCAGACCCCTCTCATCGGCCACGCCGAGCGGCACGACGTCGGCTTGGCCGAGCAGCTCCGCGTGGTCCACCTGGTCGCCGGCGCGCTCGGCGCCCTGTAGAGTGGCGTGATGCTGCGCTTGTCTTCGGCGGCCCTCGCGCTCGCGATCATGCTCGCCCTCCCCGGGGCCGCGTTTGCGCATGGGCGCCCGCCCTTCGTCGGCAACCTCCAGTTCCATCCCAGCGACCCGAACGTGCTGGTTGCCCAGGCCACCTGGGGGTTCGTGCTCTCCGAAGACGGCGGCGAGTCCTGGCAATGGCTGTGCGCGGCCTCTGCGTACGTGGATCCTGTTCGTGAGGACCCCCCCTTCGCGATCATGCCGGACGGCGCGATGCTCGTCGGTTCGTTCGCGGGGCTGACGCGCAGCACACCGGAGCGCTGCATGTTCACGTTTCCGGATGAGGCCCTGCGCGACGTGTACATCATCGATGTCCTCCGGGACCCAACGACCCCCACCACGGCCTGGGCCGTGCTGACGGACGGAGCCGGCCCCGACTCGCTGTGGCGCACCACCGACAGCGGGGAGACGTTTGCCCAGGTGGGCGAGAACATCGAGGAGATCCTCCTCGAGCGCGTGCGCGTTGCGCCGAGCGACAGCCAGCGCGTGTACCTCAGCGGCGCGATCCCCATCTCGATGACCGACGGGATGCGCCAAGCCTTCGTGCTGCGCTCGTCGAACGGCGGCGCCACGTTCGAGCGCACGCAGATCCCGCTGCTCGACGGGGAGCGCAACCTCCATGTACTGGCGGTCGACCCAAGGAGCCCCGACCGGGTGTTCGTACGTGTGCTCCGACGGCTGACCGACGACCGCGCCGAGAGGCTGCTGCTCAGCGAGGACGGCGGCGTCACGTTCGAGGCTGTCTCGGAGTACGGCAGCAACGAAGACGGCCCCATCGCGGGCCTCCGGGTCATCAGCGACGTCACATTCTCGGCGGACGGAACACAGGTCTTCGCGACGAGCGCCAAGCTCGACGGGCTCTTCCGGAGCGACGACGCGGGCGCGACCTTTCAGCAGGTCGAGGGGGGCAACCTGCTCTGCGTGGAGGCGCGCGAAGGCGAGCTGTGGCTCTGCGGCGACGAACTCAAGGACGGTTGGTCCTTGGCACAGAGCGAAGACGCGGGTGAGACCCGCGAGACGCAGCTGGTCTTCTCGCAGGTCGGTGACCTCGTGGCGTGCCCGGCATGCAGCGAGGTGGGCTACATCTGCCCGGAGTGGTTCCCAGACCTCGCCCAGGATCTCGGACTGGACGCCGGGGCGGGAGGCGTCGACGGAGGTGTGACGGGATTGCCCCGCACCGTCGAGCCCCCGGAAACGTGCGACGGCGCCGTCGCGCGGGTCGACGCGGGTCCCCCCCCCTCGGACGCGGGGGGCATGGACGCAGGCTCCGGCGTGCCGGACGCGGGCACGGTCGAAATGCCCATGGACGGTTGCACCTGCCACGCCGCTCCCTCACGGCGCGGATCGGCCGGGGCGATCGCCCTGCTGGCCGTCGGCCTCTTCTTGTGGCGCCGACGTCCGGTTGACGCTGCCTGACGCCGCTCCGTATGTTGCGCATTCGGCGGCGCTCTCGTGCGCTCGCCTGGAGGACCTCGATGATCCGTCGCGTTGCGATCGTTCCTTTTCTGCTGGTTTCCCTGCTCACGAGCGTGGTCACGACGTCACTCGTCACCACGACCGCGTCGGCCCAGACGGACGCCGACCGCGCGCGCGCCCGCGGGCACTTCGAGCAGGGTGTCTCGCTCTACGAGTCCGGTCAGCATCGCGCCGCGCTCGAGCAGTTTCAGGAGGCGTACCGGATCGCGCCGCACCCGATGGTGCGGGTGAACATGGCCAACTGCTATGAGCAGCTCGGCCGTCCGCTGGAGGCCATCCATCACTTCGAGCGTTTCCTGGCGGAAGCCGAGGCCGCCAACCCGCAGCAGCGTCGCGAGGTCGAGACGGCCATGCGCCGACTCGAGGGCCAGCTCGGAGAGGTTCGGCTCTCGGTGACCCCCGACGGCGCCAGTGTGACCATCGATGGGGCGGAGACCCGCCGCGCACCGATCCTCGACCCGATTCGGCTGTCGGCCGGCACACACCAGGTGGTCGTGAGGCTGGACGGCTACCGGACGCAGACGCGGGACCTCCGCGTCGCCGGGGGCTCTGAGGAACGCGTGAGCATCCGCCTCGAGCGCACCGGTAGCGCACCCGTGGCGACGGCGACCACCACCACGACGGCTACCCCCGCGGCATCGGACACCGAGTCCACGGAGACGACGGACAGCGGCGACGATCCGGACGAGACAAGCGACGTCGAGACGGCCAGCTCCGACCAGGACACCGGCAGCTCGGACACGCTCGCCGACCCGAGCGGCGACGAAAGCCAGGCCACCGATGACGGCGAGGACATGCCTCCGATGCAGGAGGACGAGGGCGGCGGCTGGCAGCTGCGCATCACCACACCGGTCATCATCGCGGGGGCGGCCACCGGGGGGCTCCTGCTCGGCGCCATCATCACGGGCTCGATCGCGGTGGCGGCCAACTCCGATTTCGAGAGCGCAGCCGACCGCTACGACATGACCAACGCGCCGGCGGACCGGCAAGACGCACAGAGCGCCGCCGACCTGGCCAACGCCATGTCGATCGTCTCCGACGTCTTCCTCATCGGCACCATCGCTGCGGCCGGAGCGACCGCCTTCTTCGTGATCATCGAAGGCATGGAGAGCGACAACGACGACGCGACGGCCACCCGCGTGCGAGCGGCGCCCATGGCCAGCCAGGACAGCGCCGGCCTGATGCTCTCCGGGCAGTTCTAGCCGGCACCGCTGCGAGTCAAATCGGCCCCGAGTGGCCAAAGAAAAAGGGACGCTCGGAGCGTCCCTGTTTCATGTTGTGGCTCCCGTCCCGGGAGCCGGCTTCGGTCAGATGTCGAACTCGCCGAGCTGAAGCAGCTCGTGAACCCGGTAGAGGAAGCCGTTCGCCGCTACACCGTCCACGACGCGGTGGTCGTAGCTGAGCGCCATGAACATCACGGGGTGAATGGCCATCGAGTCGACCCCCTGGTGCTCGACCACAACGACGCGCTTCTTGATCTCGCCCATGCGCAGGATGCCGACGTTCGGCTGGCTGATGATGGCGCCGCCGACGAGGTTGCCCTTGCGCCCCGGGTTGCTGATCGTGAAGGTCTTGCCGCTCAGGTCATCGGGCGTCAGGCGGCCCTCGCGGGCCTTCTTCGCCAGCTCCCCGATCGCGCGGGCCAGGCCACGCACGCTGAGCTCGTCGGCGTGGTGAATGACAGGAACGACCAGCCCCTGCTCCGTCTCCACCGCGATGCCGAGGTTGATCTCCTTGATGAGCGCGACCGAACCGTCGAGCACACGCGCGTTCATCGCCCGTGTCTCCCGGAGCGCCCGGCAGGTCGCCGCACACACGAACGCCAGATGGCTCAGGCTGATGCCCTCCGCCTTCAGCGCGCCCTTGTGCTGGTTGCGAAGCTGCGCGGTGGCGTGGATGTCCGTCTCGGCGAACGTCACCACGTGGGGCGAAGTCAGCTTCGAGTACACCATGTGGTCGGCGATGATCCGCCGCCGACGACTGAACGGGATGACCTCGTCGCCGGGCTTCTCCTGGTACGGCGGCACCCGGAAAGACCCGCTGTCGAAGCGCATCGCGGTCGGAGCGCCGGCCTTCGAGGCGCCCTTGGACGCGCTCCTCGGTGCGGGCGGCACGTTGGCCGGTGGGCTCTTGCGCGGCGTCATCGCCGGGGGACCGGCCGTCGCCGCCGCAGAGAGCACGTCGTCCCGCGTGATGCGACCGCGGTCGCCCGTGCCCTTGACCGTGCTGAGGTCGACGTTCTTGTCGCGCGCGAGCTGACGCAGCGCGGGACTCGCGGCGCCCGGCTCGACGCCCGGCGGCGCCGCGCTGGCGGCCTCCGCGGTCCCGGGTGCGGTCGTCCCCACCGCGGTCGCCTCGGCGGCCGGGTCGATGTCACACAACGCCGCGCCGACGGTGATGGTATCGCCCTCCGCCACGTGCAGCGTCGTGATGACGCCGGCCTCGGGCGCGGGAAGGTCGGTGTCGGTCTTGTCGGTCAGAATCGTGACGAGCGGCTGATCCCGCTCGACTCGCTGACCCACCTCGACCAGCCACTCGCCGATCTCACCCTCGACGACGCTTTCGCCGAGCTGGGGCATGGTCACCGTCGTCGCCATAATCGCGTGGTCTCCTGTCCGCTCGTCTCTGGCCAGCCTCGACCAATGCTCGCGAGCGGGGGTGTGTATCGCGCATATCGCCGCGCGAAGCAATCCCTGACGTGCCTCGCTCGCCCAGCTTTGCGTCGGCGGCTCGCGCCCCCCAAGATGCGTCGTGGTGGCGGACCTCGAAGCAGACGCGTTCAAGCGGGACGGCGGGTTCCTCTGGCGACTCGCGCTCGTGCTCGTGGCTGGCGTCGTCGCCGGCGTGTTCATGTTTGCCTACCTCACCGGCGAAAGCGTGACCGGATGCGCGGCCGAGGCCATCGGAGGCACATCCGAGACGGCCGACTCGCCCTGAGGCCGACAGGTTCGACACAGACAGGGGTTCCCCATCGCGGCGGGGGGCGCTAGTCTCCGCCGACCACCCCAAGGTCGGGAGACCCTTCGAGATGCGCCTGAGTGACCTGGACAGTGAGGACCGCCTCCGCCTGATGAAGTTCGTCTGCTCGTTCGCGTGGGCCGACCTCGAGATCGCCGAAGGCGAGCGGAAGATGGTCGCCAAGCTCATGCGGCGGATGAAGCTCAACAAAGAGGAGAAGGGGCAGGTCGAAGCCTGGCTCGAACTCCCGCCGCGAGCCGAAGAGCTCGACCCGACCCTGATCCCCGACGATCACCGGGCGCTCTTTCTGTCCACCGCGCGCGAGATGATCGAGGCGGACGGCGAGATCGCCGCCGAAGAAGTCGAGAACTTCGAGCTCCTCGAGCAGCTGCTCACCTGATCACCCGCCATGGACGGCGAGTTCGCCATCCTCGCGGGGCGGGTGTCGTTTCTCATCGAGCGCGTACGCGCGGCGACCTCCATCGCGCGACGACGCTACGCACTCGACATGCTGGCCCGGGGTCTGTTGCACGCGGACCCAGGTTCGGTGAGCGACACGCTGCGCCAGCAGGCCTCCGTGCTCAAGGTCGACCCCTCTACGTTGGCGGCGACCGACGTGCCGAGGTTGCCGCACGCCGTTGGAGTCCCGTTGGTGGACCGCGCGCGTGGCCTGGGATTCGTGCGGCAGCTGCATGTCACCTACGACCCGGCCGGCCTGACGCAGGACGGCTTGTTGAGCCCACACGCACGACACGCCGCTGCGGAGGCGATCGCCGCGGCCGCCGCGCGGGTCGCGCCCTCGCGGCCCGCCGAGGCGCATGCGTTGGTGGCCGCGCAGCCCGCGGTCCTCCGGGAGGCACGCGTGGACGGGAGCTCGCTGGCGGCCGCCGCGTTCGTGTCGGCCGTGTCTCTGTTCTCGGGGCGCCCGGTGCGCGACGACCGAGTGGTCACAGGAGCACTGGCGGGCGAGAGGGTTCTCTCCGTTGGGGAGATCAGAGCGAAAGTAGACGGCGCGCGAGATCGAGGGGCCTCCGCGATCTTGGTCCCCGCCGCCAACGCCGAAGACGCACGCCTGCACGCAGGACCCAAGCTGAAGGTCATCGGAGTCGGCACGGTCGACGAGCTGATCGCCAGCGCCCTCGAGCCGGCGCCCGCGACCATGGACGCCGAATCGCAGGCCACGCACGCCCGATCGCTCGCCCGCACCGCGTGGAACGGCTACCGCTGGCCGAGCGTCAGCGCGCAGCTCGCGCGGATCTCCGCCACCCTCCCGGAACGCCGCGTGGACCTTCGCGTCGACGTGCTCACGCGCTTGGGCGCCGCGCACCGGCACTCGGGCGACCCAGTCGGCTGCCGTGAATGGTTGTCCGAGGCCCTGGCCATCGTGGACTCGGAGGAGGGCCAGCGAGCGGTGCCGGACGCGCCGCGAATCGACCTCTGGATTCAGATCGCCATGACCGAGCGCCAGCTTTGCCGATTCGGGCCGGCCGCCAAGGCCGCCAAGCGGAGCGTCGCGGTGGCGCGGCGCGCGCGGCTCCGCGGTGCGATGGTGAAGGCGCTCGGCACGGCCGGGCTGGTCGCGATGTCGCGCGATCGGGTCGAGAGCGCCATCGCGCTGTTCGGCGAGTCGCTGGAGCTCAACATCGCGCACACGCCAAACCGGACCGCGCGCAGCCGGGCTTACTTGATCGAGGCGCTGGGTCGCGGGGGCCAAGCTACGCGCATGCGGACGGAGCTCGAGATCGCGCTCGAAGAGGCGTCGGACCCCGCCCGCGCGAGCTGGGTACGCACGAGCGCGGCGGCCGCGTTCCTCGCGCTCGATCAGCCCCGCGACGCCGTGGGTGTCCTGAACGACTCTTCGATCGAGGCGAGCATGCTCGACGAGCCGCTCCCCGGGCTGCTCGCACGGCGACGGCTGGGCATCGCGCTCATCCGCGATGGCGCGGGCGAACGGGGCTTCGAGATGCTCGCTGCGTCACCCCTGGTCCACGGTCGCGCGCTGGCGCCGCACCTGTCTTTCCTCGCGCACGTCAACGTCCTCCACGAAGCGCGGGAGCGCGTCGCCCTTGGGGCCTGGAACGCGGACATTGCCGGTCGGGCGCGGGATGCCCTCGGCCACCTGCCTCGCTACGGCGCCGTCCCGGCGTTCCTCGGCCGGGCGTTGGCGGACGCCACGCGCACGCTCACCAGCTCCCGACCGCCTCGAGGGCGGGCCGCCCTGGACGCGCTGCTGCGACGCTGCGCCCGGCTCACGTGAGGCGCTCGACACCCGTCGCCCAGTCCGATACGAATCGGCAACCGATGCGCTGTCACGAGCCTTTCTCCACCCCGTCCGCCGGGCCCTTCTGAGAGCCGCCGTGTCCCCGAGCACCCTCTTCGGCCACCTGAGCGCGCTGCGCGAAGCGCAAGACGCAAAGGACCCGCGACTCGCGGCCCACTGGCGAGGCGTGCACGCGTGGCTGGTCTCGACGTTCCCGGGCGGCGGCGCCGCCGACGATCGCCGTCAGGAAACCCTCATGGCCTTGCTGCGGAGCGTCTCCTCGATGCGCGCCGATACCCCATTGGCGGCGGCAAAGTGGGTCTCGACGATCCACAAGCGCAAGCGGGTAGACGCCCTGCGCGCGCTGTCTCGGAACCCGGTGGACGTCGGCCTCGCGAGCGCGCCGCGCGACCCGGAGCTCCCGTCCCCGCTCGATCGACTCGAGGCCGCTTCGCCCGCACCACCGCGAGAAGCGCTCGAGGCGGTCGTCACAATGGTTCTCGAACATGTGGGCCGGGTGCTCGAACGGGACGTCAAGAACCCCCGCAAGCGAGCGCTGCGACGTGTTCAGGCCCAAGCGGCGATGCTCCGGTTGGTGTGCGGTTGGGACGCCGAGGCGATCGCGGAGGCGCTCGACCACGGTGAACCGATCAGCCGCGACCGGCTGTACAAGTGGGTGGAGAGGGGCCGTCCCCCCGTCCTGGCCGCCCTGGATGATTGGGAGACGCTGGACGACGCAGATGAGCGGGACGCGCTCGCGCCCGTGGTGCAGGCATTGCGTGAGATGTTCGAGACGCGCCGGGTCGACGCGGGTGTGCCGCGCGTCGACCGCCGTGGAGGCGCGTCGTGAGCGTGCGGAGGCCGCGGTCGGTATTCGCCCGCTTTTTTCATTCCGCGTCGCCGAAACCGTCAGTCGCGGTCGGTCGGGGCACGTCTGGGTCTCGTATGGCACTTCTCGACCCTCATTTGCACCTTACCCAGCAGGGCAGACGCCTGGTTGCAGGCCGGTCGGGCCAGAGGCTGGATGCCCCTCGACCGGATGGGCGACGCGGCGGAGGCTTGGGTACGACATGCACGGGAGATCAGCGATGAGTGAGGCCCTGATCCAGCAGTGGCGACAGTGCGCCCAACGCGCGGCGGCGTGGGACGCAGGCGAGTCCCCGGACTCCGTGTTGGAGGCCTTGTCGCTGACGATCGCCACCGAGCTCACCGGTGCTCTCGCCCAGCTCCCCGGGGCGGAACGCGATCAGCTGCGGCGCAAAGGCCAACGCGCGCTGCTGCATGTCGGAGGGGCCGGTCTCGATGAAGACGACCTGGAGGCCCTCCGCATGTGCGCAGCGCTCGCCCGCGATGGGCTGCGGGCCCTGTCGGGACGGACCGCCCCTCAGCCAGCAGATCTGGACACGCGGGTCCTGATTCCCACCTCGGAGATGCGACGCATGCTCGATGGGGACCTGGATGGCTTCGCTGCTGGGTCCCTGGCTCTCAAGATTCGCCGTTCGTCGGACGCACGCGCCGAGCTACGGGTGATCGAGACCTTGATGCAGCCGGAACAGGACGGAGACGTGCGCCGGACCTTGTCACTGGCCGCGGCCGAGGCCGTCGCGGTGCTCGATCCCGCGTCCGGACGCCTCGTGGGGACGCTGCCCGAGGCGGGAGCCGAAGCGGTTCTGTTCGAGGGCACCCCACTCCGGCTGGCGGTGTACGCCGAGGACGCCGCGCCGCTTCGCTTGGTCGGGCCAGGGCTGCACACCGAGGGAACGCGGGAAGGCTACTGGATCGGGCGCCTCGAGCCCGTGGCATCAGCACGCGAGACGTTGGACGAACACGGCGACGACTCTGCCGGGGGAGACCTTCCAACGGATGTCGGCCCTGGTGCCGATGCGTCCACCGGGGAGCTGGGCCGTCTGGAGACGACGCTGCAGATCGGAGAGCGCTCGTTCCAGTGGGTGCTCGAGCTGAACTAGGGTGCTCGAGCGAATTGCGGTGCTCCAGCGAATTGCGGTGCTCCAGCGAATTGCGGTGCTCCAGCGAATTGCGGTGCTCCAGCGAATTGCGGTGCTCCAGCGAATTGCGGTGCTCCAGCGAATTGCGGTGCTCCGGCG
>JBGCFC010000054.1:0-23499 GCA_045106715.1 Sandaracinaceae bacterium | reverse complement strand
CCGCCGCCGCCGCCGCCGCCCGAGTCGCCGGCGCCGGTGGCCCCGCCGCCGGCGTTGCCCGCGCCGCCGCGTCCGCTCGCGCCACCCGGCGTGGAGTTCCCCAAGCCCGTCACGAGCCCGTCCGCCCGACTGTAGACGCGGCTCGGCGTGCCCCCGATGCCCTCACCGCGGATGCCCACCTGGCCGCTGTCGCACTGCGGATCCGCAGCGGTGCACGGGATGATCGGCGAGCCACCGCGGAAGCCCTGGCCAGTCGCGTTGACCTGACCGTCAATGCGAAGCGTGCCGCTGACGTCGACGGCGACGATGCCGCCGGTCTGTCCGTCCCACGGCAGGCCGGTCAGCACCGCGCCGGCCGGGATGGTGAGGTTGCGGAAGCCGGGGACCCGCACGACCTGGTAGCGCGCCTGTCCGTACTGGGGCGGGCCAGGCAGCCCGTCGACGCCGTTGCTCGTGCGGTACGTGTTGGCGGTCGGGAACTCGAGCGGCACCGAACCACCGCTGATCGGGCCCGTCGCAAAGTTAAACTCGTACTGCCCCGCGAGGAAGTCGGTGCGGCCTTCCAGCACCCCCATGCGGTCATCACCGCCCGCGCCATCGCCGTACTCACCATTGAGTGTGTTCTGGTTCCGCGGGTCGATCGCGGCTCCCTGCATCTGCACGATGAGGACGAGATCACCGGCCGCGATCGCCCCTGGCCCACGAGCGCCGGCCGCGTTGACGGGAAGCGCGCTCGCTCCCGCGGCCGTCGTGCTCTCCCCCGTCGTCCCAGGGACGTACAGGTTCAGCGACTCGGTCCCCGCGATCGTGCGATCGGTTCCGGAGACGGTGCAGGCCGCCTGCGCGTCGGCGTGGCGCGGCGCACACATGAGCAGAGACACGAGGGCCACAAGGCCCCCGCGGAAAGCGAGTCCAGTCAGACGCATGAGAGGTCAATACGAGACCTACCCATCCTGCACAACTGGAAAAATCCACCTCCAGTGGGGATAAGCCCTGACAAGTGGACTTGCTACACGGGGTTCAAACCGATGGAACCAAACGGGATTTCGCCGCCTCGAGGTTCATTCCTCTGGGTGGTGAGTTTTTTCAAAAAAGGGAGCGTGATGGACGGCAGCCAAGCAGTTCGAGGCGCGGCACAACGGTTCTTCAACGGGCTGTTACGGTGCGCAGCCGGTGTTCCCGCTCGTCTCGACGCAAACGCAAGCACCACACACATCGGTGCCCATCCGCCACGCGCCATCGCAGCACTGGTAGCTCGCTGAGCAGGCGCCGTGCGCGTAGGTCCCGCCGAAACTGTGCGTGCACGACGCCCCGGTCGGCGGCGGGTCCGGAGGTGGATCGACGGGGCCCTCCGCGTCGATCTGCACGCGTGTGCCCCGGCCCTCGAGCCCCTGGCGGTCGATCAACGTGAGCACCCACGATCCGCGCGACAGGGTCCCGCGCCCCGCGCCCGCGGGGAAGAGCCGGCGAAGCCGCAGCCCCGCATCCGTCTCTTCGTAGGCCGCGAGGTGACGCTCGTCCGGCGCCGACCAAAGCACGTCCGCCTCGTCCACGCTGACGGTGGGAGGGGATGGGGCGGGGCCGACTGCATCGACCAACGGGGGCGTGGCCGCGGGCTCGGCGTGGTGCGTGTCTCGGAGGTACGTCGCGATGCCGCTTCGGTCTTCCACGATGGGCCCCAGATGGTAGTGGATGCTGCCCCGCGTCCGGCGGTCTCGGGCGCCGCGCACGAGCGCCAGCTGGGTCTCGAACTCGCTTCGGCTCCAGTCGGACGCGGAGTCCAGCTGCGCCGTGTAGTGGCCCACCAAGAGCCAGCGCCCTGTCTCCATGGCGCGATCCGCCCACCAATCGAGCAGTCGCTCGAACGCCTGCCCCGTCCGGGTGGTGGGCCAATAGAGCTGAGGCGCGATGTAGTCGACCCAGCCCTCGGTCATCCATCGGAGCGGGTCGGCGTAGAGTTCGGCCACCGGGTCCAGACCGACGATGCCCTCGGGCATGCCGGGCCGGTAGATCCCGAAGGGCGAGATCCCGAAGCGCACGTCGGGGCGGATCTCCCGGACGAGCGTGTGCACGGCCTCCACCATCTGATGCACGTTGTCCCGCCGCCAGTCATCCCGCTCCAGCGTGCCGCCTGCGGCGGTGTAGGCGCTGTACGTGACGTCGTCGTCGAACGCCTGGCCTCCGGCGGGATACGGATAGAAATAGTCGTCGAAGTGCAGTCCGTCGACGTCGTAGCGGTTGAGCACATCTCGGATCACCGCCAGCGTGTGCGCGCGGCCGGCGTCGCTGCCGGGGTCGATCCAGTGGTTGGTGCCGTACGTCCGGACGATCTCCGGCTGGGCCCGCGTCACGTGCGCGGCGCTGGTCCCGCTGGCGTCGGCGCTCGCGAACGCGCGGTACGGGTTCATCCACACATGCAACTCGAGCCCACGGGCGTGGGCCGCATCGATGACAAACGAGAGCGGGTCGTATCCGGGGTCGCCGCCTTGCGTGCCGGTGAGGAAGCGACTGAAGGGCTCGAGCTCAGACCGGTAGAACGCGTCCGCCTCCGCGCGCGCTTGGAAGAACACCGCGTTGGCGCCGGCCTCCTCCGCCGCGTCGAGGAGCGCGATCAACTCGGCTTGCTGTGCCTCCGCGCTCAGGCCCGTCCGACTTGGCCAGTTGATGTTGAACACCGTGGCGATCCACACGCCCCGCACGTCCCTGTCGTGCATGGCCGCGATTCCCGGCTGGCCGGCGTCGACGCGGCCCGCGTCCTGGGTGCCGGCGTCGGCGCGGCCCGCGTCACGGCGACCTGCGTCGAGCGCGCGTCCGGCGTCCGGGTCAGCTGCGGGCCCACAGCCCAGGAGGACCGCTGCCAGCATCCAAAGGCCTCGTGCGCGCCACGTCGGAAGGTTCGTCAACACGGGGCAAGCATCTCTGAGCGTGGCACCCCCATCAAGGTCGCGAGCTGCAAAAAAAGTGCCCGGGCCTCGGACGATGCCGAGACCCGGGCGGGGGTGAGAAGGGCTCCGAGTGTGGGGGATGGGGCTCGGAGCCCGGTTCGAACTCCAGGAGGGGGGACTACTGGAGCTCGGAGACGATGGCGACCTGGACCTCGGTCGTGCCCTCCTCGGGCGCCTCGAACGGCACCATGAGCGGGGGATGCGGCCGGACGCGGTCACGGATGAGGTCCGCGGTGAAGGACGTGGCGGCGACTTCGTCCCGCACCGTGCGGAGCAGCGAAGCGGTGTCCGCGTGACGGCTGGCGTGTCCCTCGAGGCCGCGCTCGGAGAGCCCTTGCTGGGCCAGGTGCTGGTTGAGGATGTAGTCGTAGCGGCCTTCGTCGAAGCTCGCGGCGACCTGGTTGGCCTCGTTCTGCGTGCGGTAGGTCTGTGAGACGGCCATCTCGACCTCGTTCTGGTACTGGACCTGCGCGCGTTCGAGCGCCTCGGCGTAGCGATCCGAGTCGCTCACGGTGGCCCGGGTCGTCGGCGCGACGGCCTGCGTGGCGCAGCCCGAAGCGGCGATCAGCAGGAAGGCGGCGAGCGATGGAGCGATGCGGATGGTCATTGGATTCTCCCGTCGTGAAACGTGGGAGGGAGCCAAGCGCGCCGTTTCGGCATCCATTCAAACCGTAGGGATGGTGTCCCCGTAGGCCAGTGGCTTTGCGCCCGCGTCTTTCGTCCGCGGTTGCCCGTTCGGTCGGCTCCCGATGTGCTGCGTTCAACAGGGTCCGAACGTCGCAGGGCGCAGCGACTGAACCCCGAGCGTCAATAATTCGACACGCGGTCGACGAGACGCTGACGTGGGGTCCCGCGCTCGAGGCGCGCGACGTTGTCGAGCAGCACCGACACCGCGCCATCGAGGTATCCGGTGGCGTAGCCCGCGATGTGGGGGGTGACCAAACACCCCGGCTCTTCGAAGAAGGGGCTGCTCGGCGGAAGCGGCTCGTTCTCGAAGACATCGCGCGCGGCGACGATCCGCTCCTCGGCGAGCGCCTGCAGCAAGCCCGTCTCGTCGACGACCCCGCCTCGGCTCACGTCGATCAAGAACGCGCCGGGCGTCAGCGCTGCGAGCGAAGCCGGCGACACGATCCCGCGGGTGGCCTCGGTGAGTGGCACCGCGACCACGAGCCCGTCGGCATCGCGCAGCGCCTCGAGCAGGCGGTCGCTCGACCACGATCGCGCGAACGCGTCATCCGCCCTGCCCAGCCGGCTCACGCTCTCGCAGCGCACCCCCAACACAGCCAGCCGGACCGCGGCTGCGCGCCCGATCGCGCCCGCGCCGAGAAAGACCACGCGGCGACCGGCGAGACGCGGGACTGGCCGCGACTGGAACTCGCGCCGACGGGCGGCTTCGATGGCCAAAGGCAGCCCCCGCACGAGGGCGAGCGCCATCATCGTGATGTGCTCGGCGACGTCGTTGGCAAACAGCCCGCGCAGGGTCGCCACCTCCACCTCGCGCGGGAGGTCGGGCGAAGGCAAGAGGTGGTCCGCCCCGACGCCCGCGAGCTGCAACAGCCGCAGCCGGGCCGCCGGCGCCCAACCGGTGCGCGGGGGCATGGGCGCGAAGAGCACCTCGATGTCAGGCAACGCCGCGCGGAGCGCGTCTTCTTCCGAGAGCACGAGCACCTCCCGGTCCGGTGCCGCCTCGCGGACGAGCTGCCCCAGCCGGTCCGATGCGTGGCGGTGAAAGACGTGAATGGGCAAGCGCACCGACGGCACGGTAACAGCCCGCCCTCGAGGGAGCTGCTACCGTTCGAGCTTGCCCGCCCTCTCGCGCCGCCCGTTCTTGGGGATCCGCGTTCGCCCTCAGCCGGCGGGGCTTCGCGTCACCGAGCTCCACGCAAGCGCGACCGCCGCCCAGTCCGGTGTGCGGGTGGACGATGTGCTCGTGCGGGTGAACGGATCGTCGGTGCGCGCTGCGGCGGACCTCGTGCGTGCGCTGCGGGTCACGCCGAGCTCGGTGCTCGAAGTCCTCCGAGGAGGCGCGTCGTTGTCGCTCGACGTTCGACCGGTGCCCTACCCCGCTGAGCCGGGCTGCACGCTGGGGGAGGTCCGGGTCGAAGTGAAGGGCCAGTCGCAGCGATGGCGCACGCTGACGACCACCGCGGCAGACACCGAGTGGGCAGTGCTGTTTCTCGGCGGAATCCACGTCGACTCCATGGAGCGCCACGGCCCTCTCACGCCGCTCGGCCATGTTCTGTCGGAGCTCGCTCGATTCGCGGTGACCGTGCGCGTGGAGCGGGGGGTCGGCGACAGCGAAGGCCCGGGCCCGGACGGGATCGACTTCGACACCGAACATGGCGCCTACGAGCGCGTCATCGACGAGCTCCATCGGGAGGGCCGCAAGGTCCTCCTGCTCGGACACTCCATCGGCGGCATGCACGCCCCGCGTTTGGCCGCCGAGGCCCGAGTCGTTTTTGGCACCAGCGCGGCGAGGTGGTCTCACTGCCTCCGGCAGAGCACGCGCCGTCAAATGCGGTTGCGGGATCCCGACGCGGACACCGAGAGCGCGGAGGCACACGCGGTGCGCTTCGACACGGACGCCCTCCGCGAGCGCCCAGCCGCGTTCCACACCCAACTCGAAGCGCTGGACCTGACCGCATCATGGCGTGCCTGCCGCGAGCCCGCCCGGGTGTTGCACGGCGACTACGACTGGGTGGTCGGCCGAGAGGAGTCCGAGGCCATCGCGGCGGTCGCGCCGCACGCCTCCTTCGTCCCCATCGACAACACGGACCACGCTTTCTCGAAGCACGCGTCGCTCGAAGCGAGCCTGCGCGACTACGGCCGCGGAGTGCCGAGCCAGGCCGTCGTCGACTGCATCGGCGCGTTGCTCGCGCAGAACCCGTAGCGGCTCAGCGCGCGAAGTTCTGGACCGACCAGATGCGGCCTTCCGAGGTCGTGTAGAAGCCGCAGGCCACACGGTTGAACCGGTCGTTGGTCATGTTGAGGTAGTGGCCGTGCATCTGGAAGTTCTCGCCCGGGCCCTCGTCCCACATCTGCTGAAGGCACACGCGCAACACGCCGTCGACGCCGTTCCGATAGCCGGGGCATTCGTTCTGTCCGCTCCCGCGGGGATCGCAGATACGGTCGTTGAAGCCCGCGTGCGCCCCGTTGCCCTCGGAGTCGTACTGCGCTTGCTGGTCGGCGCAGTCCTCGGCTTCGGTCCAGCGCTCCAGCGGGGGCAGGCACTGGCACTCCGCGCGGAACTGGTTGATGCGGTCAACGCAGTCTTGGTAGGGGTCGCCGCTGTCGGGGATGTCGGTCGGCATGCAGCCGGGAATGGGCGCGGCGAGCGGTCCTCCCGGGCACACGTCGCCCGCCCCACCGCTGTCCACACGGCCCGCGTCGGTGGGAGGCGTGCCCGAGTCGCCGCTTGTGCTGCCCGCGTCCTGGCGCGTGTCCCCCGCGTCCGCCCTCGGCCCCGCGTCGCTGCCCCCTCCGTCGCCGTCGCAGCCCACCAGAAGAAGAACCAGGACCCACGGCAGCGTTCGCATTCCCAGAGGATAGCGCGACAAGGTGTCCGCGGACCACGGGGACCGTCTGACAGGATGGCGAAGCTCTGGCTCGTGCTCGGCGACAGAGGCGCGGTTCGCGCCGTCCAGAGCGGTTGGCACGACGGTTGAAGTGGTCTGGCTCGTCGCAACGACGCGTTCACCCCCAAAGGAGCCATCCATGATCGAGACCCACCGCATGTCCCTTCCCTGCCTCGGCGGCGGTCACGACCGGGCCGCGGTGTTCCGGAACGAGATCGACAGCCCTGACCACCTGCTCATCGTCGTCGCCGACGGCGCCGGCAGCCAGCGCGGCGCCACGGCCGCGGTCGACCTCCTCATCGACGGGGTGCGAGAGCGCTTCGAGAGGCGCAGTCGGCCGCTCGGTCCGGTGGGGCTCCGCCGAGAACTCGAGCGGCTCGACGCGCTGCTGCGAGACGAGGCCGATGGCGGACAGTCCACGGCGGTGCTCATCGAAGTCGTGGGGGACGCGTTCTGGGGCGCGAGCGTCGGCGACTCGGGCGCCTGGCTCGTGCTGGGGGACGAACACCTCGACCTGACCCGCGGACAGGACCGCAAGTGGCGCCTTGGGACGGGCTTTGCGACACCCCGCGCGTTCGGACCGATGCCGCTGCTCGGCACCCTGATGGTCGGGACCGACGGCCTCTTCGAGTGCGCGGCGCCGGATCATCTCAGCGGACAGATCAGCGCGGCGCCCCTGGAGGCCATCGCGCGCTCCTTGGTTCACACCGTGCGCACGCCCGACGGCGGGCTTCGGGATGACCTCGCGCTCGTTCTGTTGCGCCCCGCCGCGGCCGCCGCACAGCAGGTTCGGGCCGCGTAGCCGGTCCCTCAGGCCCCCTGGGACGAGCCGTCGGGCACGATCCCGCGCCAGCGCAGCATGCCGCCGCGAATGTTCACTGCCTCGACGCCGCCCGACCGGAGGATCACGCTGGCCTGCGCGGAGCGACGGCCGGACCGACACAGCACCCCGACCGGGCTCTCGGTGGGGACCTCCTCGAGGCGTTCGCGCAGCTGGTCGAGCGGGATGTGAAGCGCGCCCTCGACCGACGTGAGGTCCGGGTCGGACAGCTCGTCCAACGTACGCACATCGAGCAGCGTCAGCGCGCCCGGATGCGCGATGACCCACGTCGGCTCGATCTCGAAGATGCCCGCGTAGCTGCGTGAGACGGGACCCCAGGAAGCCGGCTCCGGCGCCGCACCGTCCGGCGGCTCTCCACAGCGGAGGTTCGCCGGCACGGCCACGTCGAGCTTCTTGGGGTGCGGCAGACCCAGGTTCTCCATGTAGCCGACAAAATCGCTCTCATCGGCCTGCCCTCCGACCCGCGCGTTGTGCTCGCGCTCCTCAACGACGGTCGTCACCGTGCGGCCCGCATAGTCGTGCGCCGGATACAGAAGGCACGCGTCGGGGAGCGACAGGATGCGCTCTCGAATGGAGTGAAAGAGCGCGCGCGCGTCGCCCTGCTGGAAGTCGGTCCGGCCCGCGCCGCGGATGAGCAGCGCGTCACCGGTGAAGGCCATCGAGAGGTCGTCGAGCACGTACGTGACGCACCCGTTCGTGTGGCCGGGGGTCGGTCGCACGGTGAGCGCGCGCGAGCCGAACTCAATTGCGTCTCCGGCCTCCAAGAGGCGATCCGCGCCCTCGGCTCCGCTCATGCTGCCCAGTGCGATCCGCGCTCCGAAGGCCTTTCGGAGCAGCCAAGCGCCGGTGACGTGATCGGCGTGCACGTGGGTCTCGAGGCACCACTTCAGCTGCAGACCGAGCTCACGAATGAGCGCTGCGTCGCGCAGGTGTTGCTCGAAGACCGCGTCGATCAGGACGGCGTCACGCGTGTCGGGATCGGCGAGCAGATACGAATAGGTCGAGGAGGCGGCGTCGAAGAGCGGGCGCAGGATCATGGAGAAACGGTACGCACGGCGTTCGCCCTGTCCATCGGATTCGGTGCACGGGCCCGCAATCGCCACCCCAGCTCGGTCCAGTCCGCCGGATCCCAGGGGGAGTCGGGGTCCAGGTGAGCCAGGTCGGCCGCGAACTCCGGCCCGAGCGTCCGCATGAGCCAGCGCGCATTGGAGGGCTCGCTCAGCGACACCCACACCGAATCGGTCGAGCCCGGCGCCGGCCCCCCGAACAGAATGCCGACGGCCGCCTCGCCGTGGCGCAGATCGAGCAGCGCGGGCCCGCCAGAATCGCCGACAACCGTGGCGAAGCCAGCGCGACCGAGCGGCGAGGTGACGAAGGTCCGGTCCGGGGCGCTGACGATCCGGTTCGGGCCGCTCCGCTGAGACAGGGGCCCGACCGCCGCGGGGCGGCGATCCCAGCCCACGGCGCGAACCCGCTGACGCTGCCACCAGCGGTCCGACAGGGACGGAGCCGTGAGCAGCACGGGGACGGGGGTGACATCCACCGCGTGCGAAAGGCGCAACACCGCCAGGTCGTGATCACGGACACTCCACCCGCGCCCCTGGCCACAGCCACGGGCCCGCCGGTAGGCCTCGGGGTGCACCTGACATCCCGCGACCCAAACGCGTTCGGCGCCGACTCGCACGGTCCAAGGCCCCGGATCCTCCACGCAGTGCGCGGCGGTCAAGACGTGCGACGGGCCGACCAGCACGCCCGTGCACTCGGTGGAAAGGTGCACCACCGCCTCGTCGGTGCGGTCCGCGGTCGCAGGGGTCGTCCCCACGTGGCCCCCACCACCGCACGCGGACGCCACGACGACACACGCCGCGACGAGCGACCGCGCGGTGCGAGGCAGACCCATCATCCTGAGTCTACGGATGGACCCGCGAAAGGATCCGTCGCGTTCCGTCTTTTTCCGACGACGAGGCGATTTCCCTGATCCTGCTACGCTTCCCGCATGCGTGCCGCTGACCTGATGACCAACGACGTTTTCACGCTCCCGGTCACCGCCACCGTGGCCGACGCGGTGTCTCTGATCGCCGAAAACGAGGTGCGGCACATCCCACTCGTGGACGCGGACGGGCGGCTCAGCGCCGTGCTGAGCGACCGAGACGTACGGCGCATCGATGGCCTGTTGGCCGTCGATGTGGGGGACGCAGAAGCAGCCGAACACGTGCTCGCCGCGCCGATCACCGGGCTGGTGGGCGGGCCACCGCTCTCCATCGACACGACCACTGAAGTCGACGACATCATCGATGTCTTCCTCGCGGAGCGCGTCGGCGCACTCGTGGTGACCGACCCCGATCAGCGCGTCGTGGGCATCGTGAGCGTGCTCGACGTGCTCGCGGCGGCCAAGGGCCGGCTGGGCTGAATCAGGAGGCGCCGACGGGTTTCGGCTCAAAGCGGATCGCGCCGCCCGGCAGGAAGTACAGGATGTCCATGACGCCGTCCGCCACCGTGGGCACGTGCCAGCTCCCCGGCGGGTAGACCGTCCAGCCGGGGGGATGCCCATCGAAGGTCGGGGTCCCGGAGACGGCGAAGCAGAGGTCGATCTCCCCGTTGGGGTGGGTGTGACCGGGCCCCGGCTGGTCCATGTGCACGCAGTCGACGCTCAGGTCGACGTCATCCGCCGCCTTCCGCACTCGACCGAAACGAATGCCGGCGTTCTCGCGTGAGGCCAGAGTCCCCGCGTGCACACCGTCGCGCAGCGCCTGACGGAGGGCCTGCATCGGCGCGGAGTCCAGTGGGAGCGCGTCGTCGAGGCGTTGCCTCGCGTCGGCGGACGAGGGGTCGATGGCGCGCACCACGTCGAGCACGGGCGCGAGTGCGGCGTCGAAGGCGGAAGATTCGGTCATGGCGGGAGCGTTCCACGACCGGCTCGAGTCCGCACGGGGCCCCACCGTTCTGCTACGACGGGGACATGGTCGCGTCGTCCGAACTCATGGCCCTCGTGGAACGCATGCTCGCGCGAGATGCGTCCGCCGCCGACGCGGTCATCGAAGAGGCCGCGCTCGATGCCCTCGGCCTGCCCGCGCCTGCCGCGGGCGCGAACCCGAACGATCCCTCCGTGGGGCTCTGGTTTGTCCTCCGCATGGCGTCGCGGACCCTTCGCGCCGCGCACGTCCCGCCCGACCCGACGCGCCTGTCTCGCCTGAGTTCGGCGCTGGTCGCGCGCCCTGGGCGTGACGAAGAGCACGGGCAGCTCGCCATCGACCCTCCGTCGACCCTTCGGCGCGCCGCGGTGGTGCGGGAGCTGGCGGAGGGCGGTCCCATCCTGGCTGTCGGCGACGACGACGCGCTGAGCGTGGCATTGGCGCTCGACGGCGTCCGTGATGTGTCGGCCCTCGACATCGATCCCAGGTTGATCGCCTTTCTGCGATCCCACGGCGTCTCCGCGGAGCTGGCCGACGTCTTCCACGGGTCCGTCCCGGCGGCCCTCCGCGGCCGGTTCGCCGCGGTCATCACGGACCCGTTTCGCGATCTGGACGGAGGCGTGGGCTTTCTCTCCTTCGCCGCCGCGTGTGTGCGACGCGCCCCAGCCGGGCGGCTGCTCTGGGTCGACCACCCCGACTGGAACTTCGAGCACCACACCGTGCGCGCCACGCTCACCGCGCTCGGCTTTGACGTCACCCGGACGTACGAGGACCTGCACGGCTACCCCTTGCCACTGTCGATCAGCGAGCCGCAGGCGCTCGCAGAAGCGCACGGACTGGACGCGGGCGCGCTCGAGCGTCTCTCACGCCGCACCCTGGCCTGGTCGCACCTGTTGGTGCTCGAGCGCAGGTAGGCTCGCCGTCAGGACGTGGCGTCGAGCGCGGCGCCCAGCTTGCGGCGCGTGGACATGAACTCGATGAGATCCATCTTCGTCAGCACCGCCGACACCCCGCGGTCCGCGTCGACCACGATGGCCACTTCGCCGCGCTCGAACAGGTCGCGCAGCTGCTCGGCGTCGTCGTGCGGGCCGACCGTCGATACACGGCGCACCATCACCTCGGCGAGCGCCGTGTTCTCGTCGCGCCCCTCGACCAAGAGGCTGAGCACGTCGCTCTCGGTGATGATCCCGCTGAGCCGTCCGCTCGTGACGCACGGCATCTGGGAGATCCCGTGGGCCTTGAACACGCGCACCGCGTAGCCGAGGGTCTTGTCGTCCTCGATGGTGATGACCTCCTTGGGAGGCAGCACGCGGATCATGTCGCCGATCGTGCCGAGCGCGCCGTGGTCCTCGAGGAAGGCGTTCTGCCGCATCCAGGACTCGTCGACGAACTTGGTCATGTAGTTTCGCACCGAGTCGGGGAGGATGACCACGACGCGCGAACCGGGCTTCATGTCCTTGGCGACTTCCATCGCCGCCCACACGGCCGTGCCGCTCGATCCGCCGCACAGAAGGCCCTCTTGGCGAATCAACTGGCGGGCCACCCGGAACGCGTCCTTGTCGTTGCTCTTGATCCAGCGGTCCACGAGGTCCCGGTTGAGCACGTCGGGGATGAAGTCGTAGCCGATGCCCTCGACCTTGTAGCCCTTGATCTCGCTTGGCCCCGCCAACAGGGAGCCCTCGGGGTCGACGCCGATGATCTGGCAGTCCGGGACTTCGCGCTTCAACACACGCGCCACGCCCGTGATGGTGCCGCCGGTACCCGCGCCGCATACGAACGCGTCGATCTTGCCGCCGGTCTGCTCGAGGATCTCGCGGCCGGTCGTCTCCTCGTGCGCGCCCGGGTTGTCCTCGTTTCCGTACTGGTCGAGGATGTGTGCGTTCGGGAGCACCTTCTGAAGCCGCTTCGCCACGCTGATGTGGCTCTCCGGCGCGTCGAACGCGGCCTCGGTGGGCGTGCGGATGATCTCGGCGCCGAGCGCCTCCAGAACGACCTGCTTCTCCCGGCTCATCTTCTCGGGCATCGTGATGATCATCCGGTAGCCGCGGACCGCCGCCGTCATCGCGAGCCCGATGCCCGTGTTGCCGCTCGTCGGCTCGATGAGCGTGTCCCCCGGCTTGATGTCGCCGCGCTTCTCCGCCTCGAGCAGCATGCGGACGCCGATGCGGTCCTTGACGGAACCACCGGGGTTCATGAACTCGATCTTCCCGAACAGCTCCACGGGCAGGTCTCGCCCGATGCGCGAGAGGCGCACGAGCGGCGTCTGTCCGACGGTGGAGAGGATCGAGTCGTGAATCTTCGCGTTTTCGCCCATGCGCTGCGACTACTAGCCAACCGTGCGTTTGGCCAGCCCCTTTTTCGGACGGCGCCTCCGCAGCTGTGCCAGGCTGGCCAGGTGCGCGTTCGAGAGGCGGTCACTGTGCGGGGCCATGCATGACCCCCGAGACCGGAGTGTGGCTCGCCGCGCTGGGCGGGTTCTTCTTTCTGGTGACGCGCCTATCGCTTCCGCGGCTGTCGGGGCTGCCGTTCGGGCTCGCTGGTCGGTCCGCGCTCCGGCTCTCGGTCGCCAACGCCGGCGGCGCGGGCTTGGCAGGCGGCTTCCTCGGCTGGGCGACCGAGCCGGCGTGGGGTCTGACGGCCGCGCTGATGTCGGGAGCACTGGGCCTGGGTCGGATCGCGCACCAGCTCCGCGTCCCGCGCGCGATCGCCCGCGCCTTGGCCCACCTCGTCCCCGGAGAGCTGGTCCGCATCGCCACCGCGGCGCGCCCCGAGGAAGAAGACCGCGGCTCGACCGCCGGCCAAACGTGGGCGCTCTGGATCCTCGGCACCCTCGAGGCGCTGCAGGATGCCGGCGTCCGGCACGACGAGGCCGCGCTGCTCGCGATGCTCGACAACTACCCCCTGAACCCGATCCTGAGCGCCCTGCACCGCACGATGGCGGCGTACTACTTGCTCCGGGCGGGCGATCGCGAGAAGGCGCGTTGGGCACTCACCATGGACCTGAGCGACGCCTCGGAGGGGCTCATGGCGCGCGTCGACGCTCTGACCGCGCTCCTGGACGCGGTCGACGGCGACGTGAGCGCGGCGGGCAGGCGACTCGACCGCTGGATGCGGCCGGAGGGGTGGTCGAAACGCATCCGTGAGATGGCGCGCGCCAACGTGCTGGCCGCCGAGGACGATTCGGCGACACGCGTCGCGCTCGACAACATCGAGTTGCGATGGGGCGCGGGCGGGCTGGAGGAGATCCGCGCCCTCGACGGGCCCGCCGCTTCGTGGCTCGAGCCCACAAACCCCACGCCCCCCGCTTGACAGACGGCCCACCGCGCGGCTCCCTGCCGCATGCACCGAGGTTTCGCGAGGGTGAGCGTGGCAGTCCCCGTCGTTCGGGTCGGCGATTTCGACGCCAACATCGAGCACACGAAGACGCTGTTCACAGAGGCGAGCGTCGAAGGCGTGGCGGTCGTCGTGTTTCCAGAGCTTGGGCTCTGTGGCTACACCGCCCGCGACCTGCTGCTCGATCCGCATCTCTTGAGCGAGTGCGAGGCCGGCCTGTCGACGCTGCTCGAAGCCAGCCGCGCTCTGTCCCCGATGGCGGTCGTCGGCATGCCGCTGCGGGTCGGGAGCGGGGTCTTCAACTGCGCGGTGGCGCTGCAGGGCGGCCGTGTGCTCGGCGTGGTGCCCAAGGCCTACCTTCCCAACTACCGCGAGTTCGAGGAGGCACGCTGGTTCCGTCCGGGCGTCGAGGTCGCGCCCGGCACAGACATCACGCTCTTGGGCCAGACGGTTCCGTTCGGTCTCGATGTGCTGTTCGCAGCGCACGACCAGCCCGATCTCGTGGTGGGGCTGGAGGTCTGCGAGGACTACTGGGTGCACGTGCCGCCGAGCGTCTTCCAGGTCTCCGCCGGCGCGACCGTCATCGCCAACCTCTCCGCGTCGAACTTCACCGTCGGCAAGGCGGAGCTGCGGCGCTTGCTCGGGCGTTCGGCGGCGGACCGGGGCAAGTGCGCCTACCTCTACGTCGCCGCTGGCCCGGGCGAATCGTCCACGGACCTGGCGTTCGATGCGGACGCGTTCATTTGCGAGAACGGCGCGCTCGTCGCGGAGTCGACGCGGTTCCTCCGGGAAGACCAGCTCGTCACCTTCGACGTCGACCTCGAGCTGCTCCTGCGTGAGCGCACGGTCACCACGACGTTCGGAGACTGCAGCCACCAGAACCGCGTTCCGTTCCGTCGTGTCGCGTTCACCGCCGGCACCCCGACGGCGGGGCTCCAGCGTCACGTTGAGCCGCACCCTTTCCTCCCCTCGGACCCCGCGACGCTGGCGACCCGATGCTGGGAGATCTTCGAAATCCAGTCGAACGCCCTGGCCACCCGCATGAAGGCCATCGGCACGCCGAAGCTCATCCTGGGTGTGTCAGGCGGACTCGACTCGACGATGGCCGCGCTGGTGTGCGCCGCCGCGCTCGACCTCAACGGCCAGCCCCGGACGGATCTGGTAGCCGTGACGATGCCGGGACTGGGGACCACCGCGGGAACTCGGACCAGCGCGGAGACGCTCAGCGCGCTCTTGGGCGCGACCTTCCATGAGGTGGGCGTCTCGGCGGCCACCGAGCTCATCTTGCGCGGCGTGGGACACCCGGCCGCCTCCGAGAAGGCGACCGTGGAGGCCCTCTTGGACAACGTTCGGGCCGATCCCAGTCTCGGCGACGTGACGCTCGAGAACGCGCAGGCCCGGCTCCGCACGCTGGTGCTGATGACCTACGCCAACCTGGACGGCGGCTTCGTCGTGGGCACGGGAGACCTCTCGGAGAAGGCGCTCGGCTGGTCGACCTACGCCGGCGACCACATCGCGATGTACGACGTGAACGCGTCGGTCCCGAAGACGCTCATTCGCTTCGTCATCCGCTGGGTCGCCAACGAGCGCGCCAAGACGTGGTCCACGGACGTAGAGGCCCTGCGCGCCGTGCTGTTCGACGTGCTCGATACGCCCATCTCCCCCGAGCTGCTGCCCGCCGACGAAGAGGGTCGCATCGCGCAGCTGACCGAGGCCACCATCGGTCCCTACGAGCTGCACGATTTTTTCCTCTATCAGTTCGTCCGCCGCGGCGCCCGGCCGGCGCGCATCCTGGACCTGGCCCGCGTCGCCTTCGGCGAGCGGTACTCCGTGGACGAGCTCAAGCGGTGGCTGTCCAAGTTCTATTGGCGGTTCTTCGGCAACCAGTTCAAGCGCAGCTGCACGGCGGACGGCCCCAAGGTGGGCATGGTCGCCCTGTCGCCACGGGGCGACTGGCGCATGCCGAGCGATGCTTCCGTCCGGGCGTGGGTCGACGCGGTCGAGGCCTACGAGGCCTAACTAACGCGAGGACCAACGGCGACGAAGCCAGACCAAGCCGAAAAGCGGAGCCACGAGCCCGCCGCCGGAGCGTGTCCCCGGCGCCGCACGGCACGCGCACCCGCCGCCTCCGCCGAAGCGGATGTCGCGGCTCGGACGGGCGCCCGCATCCAGAACACCCGCGTCGCCCCGACCCGCGTCGCGCGGGCCGCCATCGGGAAGGCCGCCATCAGGGAGGCCGCCGTCCGCCGGAACCACGTTGACGGGCACGCATTCCGAGCCGGGATCTTCGAACGCCTCATCTCCGTTCTTCAAGCCGTCCAGGTCACAGTCGCCATCGTCCACGTCGGCGACCGGGAAGCCGTCGAACTGGAAGCACTGCAGCCGGAACGCGAAGGACCGGTTGGGGCAATAGGGCAAGCCGCAGACCGCGTCGTCGTCCTCGTCCAACGTCTCGCACGCCTCTGCTGTGTCCACGCAAGGCAAGCCAATGTTGCAGCACAGGACCGTAGGCCCTTCCGTCGCCTGACAGTACCTGTGACCCGACCCTGGAATTTCGCCGCAGAGCTCGTCGTCCTCACACTCCCGGTCCGGCGAGCAGAGCCTCGCGGGTTCACACTCTCCGTCGACCACCACGCCGAGCTCGGGCGCCTCGCTGCAGGCCTGTCCGTCGACCTCGTATCGGTTGCGTACGCCGTCGTTGTCGCAGTCGCCGTCTCGCGGCCGCACGAGTTCGGGCCCAGTACCGTTTCGGAAGCAGCTGAGCAGTCCGGAGCAGTCCATGTAGGCGCGAGGCACGCAGACGACGAGGTCAGCGGCGGGCTCCAACACCCGCAACACCGTGCCCGTCGGACACTCCGTCTCGGAGCCGGTCAGGCAAAGCACCTCGTGCCTCGACACGCAGATCCCCATCGGCGCGCCCACGCATCCGGTGCCGATGCCAGCGCAGGATCCAGCGGTGTCGCAAACGGGGACCCCGTTCACCACGCAGCGAAGCCCGTCTCCCGCGATGGGACGCACCACCCCGAACGCGGACGCGGAGGCGGGCACGGCCAGCGCCAGCAGACAGACGACGACGTGGGCCAGAACGGGAACGCGGAGCATGGTTGAGGCTACCGCACGCACTGGTCGGGCGGTCCGCCTCCGCACTCGCAGGCGCACGACTCGGCCTCGTCACCGTCCGGAACCGCGCTCCGGCCAGCCCCCCGGCAAGCGCAATAGCAGCGGGCGGGCTGGAATCGGCAGCCGTCTCGGTCGTTGCAGCGGTCCTCGTCCTCGGGGACCTGGCGCAGCCCCACCTCGCAGTTCCCGCGAGCGTCCCGGCAGGCGTAGCTGGCGGTTGAAGAACCGAAGTCGATGGATCGGGCCCGCGACGTGCCGTCCGCGTCGCATGATGGGACGCGTGCATCCTTGAGGGTTTTGGAGGAGCGGCAGGCGGCGAGGGCGGTGCGGCCCGGGTTTGAGGTGCGGCGAGAGGTTCTTCAACGGACAGATAGGCGCCGCGCTCCGGTCGCTCGAGGGTGCAGAGCACCGAGCGCAGACACGCGTGACGGGTCATCTCGGCGCACGCGAGCGACGGGGGTGCGGTGGCCGTTGGGGGCGCGGGTGCCTCCACGGAAGGCTCGCCGCACGCGAGCAGACCGGAGACCACGACAAGAGCGAGGCAGCGGCGCACGCAGGCATCGTCGCGGCCACGTGATCTTTGTCAACGTTGGAGGATCGGGGGACACTGCCCCCGGATGGGCGCGCCGCTCGCATCGCCCGCGGTTCGTTGCCGCGGGCCCGAGGATGAATCGCCGACCGGATGGGGACGTCTGCGCTCCGAGGTCGCCACGCCCAAGATCCCGCCACGCTCGCTCGCGCTCCGCGTCACGCGCTTTGTCGTTCTGGCGATGGTCGTCGTCGTGGCTCCGCGCATCGCGGAGGCCCAGCCGGAAGAAGGCTCCGACGCCGCAATGGAGTCCGCCAGCCGATCCATCGGGGTCCCGGACCGCGGTCGCCTTCGAAACGGCGTCGCGCTCACGAGCACGCCCGCGTTGCGCATCCGCGAGGGGCGCAGCGCTCGCTACGGCACGGCGGAGCTCGTCGGCTTGCTGAGACGCTCCGCCCGAGCGGTGCACGCGGCGCATCCCGGCCCGCGACTGTTGGTGGGGGACCTGTCGCGCGAGCGCGGGGGCCATCTCCGGCCTCATCGATCGCACCGAAGTGGCCGCGACGCGGACGTGAGCTTCTACCTCACGTCAGACGACGAGCCGGTGGAAGCCCCGCAGTTCGTGAACTTGCGGCGCGACGGCTGCGGCACCGTGCGCGACACCCGCTATTGCTTCGACGCCCCCCGGAACTGGGCCTTGCTCGCCGCGATGATGCAGGACCCCGAGACCCCCGTTCAGTATGTGCTCGTCGCCCGAGACATCCGGCGGCGGTTGCTGGCCGAAGGCGAGCGCCAGAACGCGCCTCCGGCCGTCATGGAGCGCGTGCGGATCGCGACCGAGCCGCACGGCGGAAGCGCCAGCCACCGGAGCCACTTCCACGTCCGCGTCTACTGCCCCGTCGACGACCGACCCGGATGCGTCGACGACCCGCCGCTGCACGACTGGTACATCGGGGAGGCCGCCCCGCGCCCGCCCGTCGTCCGCCGTATGCGGCAACGTCAGCGCCGCGTCGCGCGCGTTCGCGCCGCTCGGCAGGCCCGCCGTGAGCGCGCACGCGCCCAGCGACGCCGCGCCCGGACCCGTCGGCAGGCAGCCCGGCGACGCGCACAGCAGCGTCGTCAGCGCGCAGCCCGACAGCGCAACCGCCGGCCCGCTCGGCCCGCGGGCGGCGACGCGCGCTAACGCGAAGGTACCGCGTTCGGTCTACGCTGAAGCGAGAACGCAGGCTCAGTGCGCGGCGGCGTCACCCCAGAGCGAGCGAAGAACGCGGTCTCGTCCGCACCCCGCGCGGTAGCTCCGGTAGCGGGCTGGGTTCGTCCGGTAGAAATCCTGGTGATAGCCCTCGGCCACCCAGAACGCGCCAGCGTCGGTGATCTCCGTGACGATCCGGCGTCCAAGCGTGCGCGCGGCTTGGACCTTGGACGCCTCCGCAAGCCGGCGCTCTTCGGCGTTGGCCACGAAGATGCCCGTCCGGTATTGCGGGCCGTGGTCGCAAAACTGTCCGTCCGACTGGGTCGGGTCGACGTTGTGCCAGAAGACCTCGAGCAGCCTCGCGTAGGTCACGCGCTCCGGGTCGTAGACGATGTGCACGGCCTCGGCGTGGCGGGTCGTGCCGCTCGACACTTGTCGGTACGACGGCCCCTCGATGCGCCCGCCGGTGTAGCCCGAGGTCACCGAGTCGACGCCATCGAGGGCCTCGAACGGGCCCTCCATGCACCAGAAGCAGCCACCGGCGAAGATGGCGACGGCACGCCCCGAGGGCGGCGCGGCGGCGCGCTCGGTGGAGGGCGCGCTGGCCTGGCCTTGAGAGGAGGAGGGAGCGCAGGCCACGAGGGCGAGCGCGGCGACGAGCATGGGGAGAGTTCGCATCGGACAAACCTATGAGCGGAACGCGGTGTCGTTACGGCACGTGTCAGATCGGGGACGTCGGTCTATGATGGCGGGATGCGTTTGTGTGCATGGGCAGTCTTGGGTTCGTTTGCGGTGCTCGTCCTCGGTTGTGAGTCGGAGACCCGCACCGGCCCGGGCACGATGACGGGCGAGTCCTGCGAGGAGCCCGAGCCGCTCGTGTGCGCAACCGCGATGCCCAGCGAGCTGCCGCTGATGGCGACCGGTACGACCATGGGCGCCACCGACAGCTTCTCCGGCCGCGGCTGCACCCCTCGCGGCGGCGACGGCGCTGGAATTCCCGACACTGCGTTCCAGTGGACGGCGCCTGCGGCCGGGCGCTACGAGATCACGACAGAGGGATCGGCTTTCGACACGGTGCTCTCGGTCCGACGCGGCTGCGACGGCGAGGAGCTCGCCTGCAACGACGACGTGGGAAACATGATGTTGCAGTCCTCGGTCGTCGTGGACCTCGAGGCCTGTGAGACGATCGTCATCGTCGTCGAGGGCTACAGCGCAGAGAACGTCGGCGCCGTGCAGGTCCAGGTCTCGGGTCGCGAGTCGATGTGCAGCGACGGAATCGACGAGGACGGCGATGGCCTGACCGACTGCGACGACCCCGACTGCTTCAGTGTCGAGTGCGCCGGAGACGACTGGCCCGCGGCCTGGTCCGCGTTCGAGTGGGAGGTCCTCGAGCGCACCAACATGTATCGGGCCATGGGTTACAACTGCGACACCGAAGGCGAGTTCGGGCCGGCCGGGCCACTCGAGATGGACGCGGTCATCCAGGTCGCCGCGCGCAGCCACAGCGTCGACATGGGTCAGCGGGACTTCTTCGACCACGTGGCGCCCCCCCCGAACGCGTCGACCTTCGACGAGCGCATGAGCACGGCCGGATTCACGGGCCCGTCCCCCTGGGGCGAGAACATCGCGGCCGGCCAGCGCACCGCGGCCAGCGTGGTCGATGGCTGGATGGAGTCCGACGGACACTGCGCCAACATCATGAACCCGGCGTACAACGTGATCGGGATCGGGTACGCGGAAGACAGCTCTTCGAGCTTCGGCACGTACTGGACGCAGAACTTCGCCGCCGGGCACTGAGTCTTCGAATGTGCGCGCTTCGCGCATTTTTGCACATTCGAAAACTCACCATTTTCTGGTGGCGCTTGCGCGCCACAGACGAGGGGCAGGCCCCTCGAGCTCCCCGTCTCCGACGAGTCGACCGTCTTTGAGTCCTCGCACGTGCGGCCGCGCTTCGCGCGACATGATTGGACGAGCGAGAACTCACCATTTGCGGGTGGCGGCTATAAGCTCTCGTTCGTGCGGCCGCGCGCGCCCCTGTAGGACGAACGAAAACTCACGATCTGGCTGGGGGCGCTTTCGCGCCACGTCGAGCGGCAAGCCCCTCGAGTTCCCCATCTCGGTTAGCCGACCCTGCCGCGGTCCGTCTCGAAGCCGCGCCCCCCCCTATTCGCCCGACTCCAGGGCGGCCAAGCGCGTCTCGAACGCGGCGAGGCGGGGGCCCAGGAGGCGCTCGACGTATTTGGCCATCACGTCCACCTCGAGGTTGACCGCCCTCCCCGGCTCGCCCTCACCGAACACGACGTTCTCGCGCGTGTGCGGGACGAGGGTGACCGAGAAGCCGTCCGCATCCACATCCACGACCGTGAGCGACGCCCCGTCGACCGTGATGTATCCCTTCTCGACGATGAACCTCGAGAGCAAGGTTGGCGCGTCGAACCAGACGTCCAGCGCTCCCTCGACGCGCTCGTTCCGGCGCACCGTGCCGGTGGCGTCGACGTGTCCCTGCACGTAGTGACCGCCCATCGGCGTGCTCGCGGTCGCGGCGCGCTCCAGGTTCACGCGATCCCCCACGGCGAACTGCCCGAGGTTGGTGCGCTGCAGCGTCTCCGGCACCGCGTCGAACGCGAGCGACGACGGGGACTCGCCGATCGCGACCACCGTCAGGCACACGCCGTTAACGGCAATGGAATCCCCGAGGCGCGCGCCCTCGTGCACGGCGGACGTGTGCACAACGAGGTGCAGGTTGCCTTCTTGCGTTTCGAGCGCCGCCACGCGCCCCATCTCTTCGACGATCCCTGTAAACACGCCGTGAGTATGGAGGCGGGACCGTCGGCCGCCAGGGGATCTCCCGGCCTGGCGGGCGTAGGCTCACTCGATGCGATGGAGTCGACCCCTTCTCGTGCTGATCGCGGTGCTCGCGATGGGCTGTGGCCGCGATACCCGCGTCCGCGACGGAGGTGCGCCGGACGACGCCGGAGTCGCCTCGGACGCCGCGTCGGTGGACGGGGGCCAGCCTGACGCCCGCCCGGATGCGGGAGACTCCGGTGTCCTGGATGCTGGCTCTGTGGGCGACGCCGGATCCAGCGACGCAGGCCCCACTGACGCAGGTGCCAGTGACGGGGGTGGGGGCGACGCGGGCCTACGCGACAGCGGCCCGAGCGACAGCGGCACGAGCGACAGCGGCCCCCCTAGCGGCGGCTGCATCTCGGGCGCCGTGGGCACGCACGTGGCCCGTTTTCGCTGGAATGGCTCGGGCTCCGGCTCGACCGCGTACGTGAGCTACGAGGCCAACACCCTGCCCGACACGTCGCGCTGGCGCGCCTCCGCGTACTCGACCTCACCGACCTACCGCCCGGTGTTCTCCGACCCGTTCCTGGCCGAGGGCGGGCTCGACATGTCGGGCACCGTGTTCATGGACATCGAGCTGAGCACCGCGGGGCTGCCCCCGATCTCGCGCGCCACGGTGGCGCTGTACGGGCGCAGCTTCAACACGACGACCAGCGGCAGCTTCGAGTGGCAGACGTTCGACGGCGTAGGTGCGACGCCGAGCGGGAGCGTGTCCAACGCCGCGCCCTACCGTTGGTACCCGGGCGATGCGACGGCGGCCCTCCCCGCGGGCAACGACGGCATCCTGCTTCGGATTCGGCCCGCGGGGCCTTCAAACTCGCTCGTCGTCAGCCGGGTCGAGGTGTGCTTCGACACCCGCTGAAGGCATCGCGGGGAGAGCAGCCTCGGCGAGTCCGCCCACGGCCGCGTGAGGCGGCTCCTTGGATGCCTCGACAACCGGCGTCTCCTCGGGCCCGTCGCGCTCGGCGCCCGTGTCGTTCCGCGTGACGAACCACACCACGGCCACGGTGATCGCGCACACCACCCACCCGATCGGGATCCACCACCACTCGAACGCGTCCTCGGCCTGCTCCTGACTGAGCGCGAGGGTCGCGATGACGGCGGTCGCGTTGTTCGCCACGTGCGCCGCGATGGGCACGAACGTGCTGCCCGTTCGGTGGCGCAGCCACGCGAGATAGAACCCGAGCGGCAGCACTGCGGCCACGTGGTGCGGATCGGTGTGGTAGAGCGCAAACAGCACCGCGGAGAGCACCAGCGCCAGCCCGCGGTTGCGGATCGCGTTCTGGAACGCGCCGCGAAAGAGCAGCTCCTCCGCGAAGCCCGGCACCAGCGCCATGGCGGGCACCACCAAGAACCAAGGCGCGCTGCGCGCCATCTGGTCGAGGCCTTCGAGCGTGCCGAACGTGAAGTCGGGCAGGTACGCCTGCATGAGCCGACGCATGCCGTCCGACGTCGGCCCGAGCGACAGGATCCCGAAGGGCGCGACCAGGAACGTCGCCCAGTGCGCGCCGCGCAAACCCAGGGCGGTCTTGACCCGGGCCCCGGAGAGGAGCGGCATCACCAACGCCACGAGCGCCATCGTCGCGCCCGTCATCGCGATGGACGGACCCAGCACGGCGAACTGCGTGACCGTGCGCTGCATGAGCGGCTCGAGCGCGCCGGGTTCCTGAATGCCGCGGTCGACGATGACCCAGGCGATGGCGACGAGAACAGGGACGAAACCGGCGACCTGCGCGCCGATGCCGCCCACGAGGAGCGCTAGAGAGCCCTGCCACCAGCGCAGGTGTTTCTTCTTCGCGCGTGCCACGAACGCAGGTGTGGCATCGGCGACCGCCCGCGTCGAGCGTGAGTTGCTGCTAGGGTGCGCGCCGTGCGAGTCCTCAAATTCGGCGGAAGCTCGGTCGCGAACCGGGCGCAGATCGACAAGGTGCGCGCCATCGTGCACGCGGAGCGTGGGCGCGGGCCCGTCGTGGTCGTCAGCTCGGCGCACAAGGGCGTCACTGACGCGCTGGTGAATGCCGCTCGCCAAGCAGCGGCCGGTGACTACGACCCCGACACGGTGCTCACTCGGCAGCGCGCCGTCGCGGCCGAGCTCGGGTGCCCCGAGGGCCTCCTCGACGCCCACTATCAGGACATCGCGGATCTGCTCCGCGGCATCCACCTGGTCGGCGAACTCAGCCCGCGCAGCCTGGACACCATCTCGAG
>JBGCFC010000053.1:0-15288 GCA_045106715.1 Sandaracinaceae bacterium | reverse complement strand
ACCGGCCCTGGATGCGGACCTTCGCGCCCACTCCGAAGTCGGTCGGGATCGGCAGGATGCCAGACTCCGGATCGGGCGGCTCGTAGCGACCGCGCTCGGCCAACTCCACCGCTTCATCGATCTGCGTCTGGTTCTCGGCGTAGCCCGCCACCATCAGGCGCGTGTCGTCCTCGCCGGGCTCGCGCACATCCGCGATCCACATGTGCGGCGCCGCTGGCGGATCACACGTGCGACCCTCCGGGCACTCCGGTGGCACATAGATGTCGACGATGTACCCGGTGACGGACAGCTCGGTGTCCATCGTCGTTCCACCGCGGCGGCGCACGCCGTAAATGCTGTACGAGTTGTCGCTGTACTGCACCTCGTAGGGAGGCGGAGGGATGGTGGGGACCGAGGGCAGGCTCGGGTCGACATCCGGCAGGCGCTCGATCGTCAGGTCGGACGCCGCTTGCTCACCACAGCCACCCAGAAGGGTCGCTCCAGCCAGCAAAAGCACGCACGCGAGGCGAGAGGGGCTCATCTTACGTTTCCTCCAGAGACCCGCGCGGGGGCGCGAGCCGGCCGGACCCTACCACGGTCGCGCGCGCGGAGTCTGCCAAGTTGAAGGGCCCCGCGGATCGCGCTCCCCAAGACAAATACTCAGTCGTCTCCGGGGCACTGACCGGCGTGTTCCCGGCCACGGGTGAGCGCCGCGCGGAGGGCGGCTTCGGCTTCGGGGCGGTCGACGCGCGCGACCACCTGCGCCGCGATGTCGCTGCCGAGCCGCAGCGCGAGGTCGACCGCCACCGCGGCGACGTCGAGATCGGGCGCCCAGGGATCGGGTTCGAGACCGCGCTCGATGACGGTCATCAGCGTCTCGGCCGCCTCCTGGATGCAGAAGGTGCGAACGAAGCGAAGGCCGGCGACCGATACCTGCGGCCACTCGTCATCGTCCATCAACCGCGCGCGGACGAGTGGCCACGCTTCCTCGTCGCCCGCGCGGATGGCGGCCCGGATGCTGGCGCGCCGCACGAGGGCAGAGCGGTCCCGGATGCCCCGCCGTACGACGCGGCGCGCTTCTGGCCGGTCCCAGAGCGCGCTGATGGCGGCTTCACGCACCATCGGCCACGAGTCCCGCACGGCGCGTTCGGCGAGCTCCCGATCCGTCCCGTCGACTTGGTCGAGCACCTCGATGGCCGCGACGCGGACGCGGGGATAGTCATCCTCCAGCGCGCGCCGGGCGGCGCCCTCACGACGGTCCGAGCCACGCCGGCCGAGCGCCTCGATCGCGGCAGCGCGGATCATCCACTCTTCGGCGAGGCGCGCCTGCGTCGCGAGCCAGCCGTCGACCGCGCCGTCGCTCCGGAGCGATCGTGCGGCCCGGATGGTGCGCCAGCGGTCCTCGAACGACTCGACCCGGGTGGTGGCCCGCGTGACCGCCGGACCGGCGAGAGGCCGCGTGGGCCCGTAATCCGCGAGTGCGAGTGCCACTGCGGCCAAGGCAGCGGGGGAAGGGGTAGCCTCGAGCCACTCGCTCAGCCGTGCACGTTCCGCGTCCTCAGCGCGCGCCAACGAGCGCGACAGGCCCTCCCGAAGCGCGGGCCGTTCGCTTCCACCCTCGGCCGAGACGGCCGCGAGCAGGCCGGGCACGGCGATGGAGGCCGGATGGCGGAGGAGAGGGCGGATGGCGTCGTCCCCGGTCGGGCCCGCCTCGGAGACCAGCTCTGCCAGCATCGCGCCGGCGCGAGGGCCCAGGGTGCCCAGCGCCGCGAGGGCCGAGCGCCGGACGTCGTCATCCTCGTCGAGGCTCGCGCGCCCCAGCCCGTCGTGCGAGGCATCCACGCCCTGCCGCACGGTGGTCGCGAAGACACGGACCGCGCGCCGCCGACCCATCGTGCCGAGGCGGTCCCATGCCGGCATCAGCGCGTCGACCGCATCCTGCCCGAGCGTGCCGAGCAGGCGGGTCGCCTCATCGCCGCCGTCGCCGCCTTCGATGAGCGTGCCGACGAGCGCCTCGACACCGCCGCCGAAGTCGAGCTGCGTGTAGACCTCCACCTCGGCCATGCCCGTGTGCACGGCCGCGTCGCGCACGCGCTCCGGCGTGTACGCGCTGTCCAGCACCACCGCCATACAGCGCGTCTCGATAGGCTCGGGGGGGACGACCCACCACCGTGCGCCCGGTGTGGCCGCTGGATCCTCCGGCACGATCACGCGGATGCGGCCGGTGTCGGTGACCAGCCAGAACTCCTGGGGTCGCCCGAAGAGCGCCGCGTTCTCGGTGGGGCTCAGGGTCAGAGCGACCGCGCGCACGGGCATGGAAGAGCCGCGCCGGAACAGGACCAGCTCCTGCGCGCCGGGGCCCCCGCGACCCTCGGCCCAGACGCTGGCCGGGTTTCCGTCGGTGAGACTGCGCGGCGGAGCCATCCCGCCCGGACCCTCCTCCACGCCGGACGTGCTCGATGCGCCGATCGCGCCAAGCGCACGGACGAGCGGAGCGGTGTCCGTCTCGACCGGAGGCGTTCGGGTTGCGGTGACGACGGGGTCGTCGGCTTGTGCCCGCACGCGCGGCAGTGTCACCGGACGCATCTCGCCCGTGTTGGGGTCATACGCGCGGGGATAGAGAAGGAGCGGTGTGTCATCGCAGAGCCGCACGCCCTCCCTCCGCATGCCGACCACCACATTCGGGTGCCCGTCGCCCGTCCGGTCGTCGATTGTCACCACCTGCGCGGTCCGCTCCCCCGGGTCACCGTGGAGGTCGGTGCGGCCTGTCCACACGATGCGCGGCGCGCCTCGACGAACGACGACCAGCGCGGTCACTTCCCTCGAGCCGCGGACCCGCACCAGCGCGGCTGGCCCCTCGGCCAGGGGGACGACCTCCACCACCGCGTCCTCCGCCTCGGGCACGGCGAGCGTCTCGCTGGCGGACCGCGCACCCAACTGCACCGTCAGCGTGGCGCCCCCCGCGTCGCGCTGCACCGCGTCGGCCTCCTCAGGCTCGCCCACGTTCTCATTCGCCGTCACCGAGACGGTCACGGTGCGAGCCGGGTCGCCGAGCTCCGTCGGGGCTTGGAGGGGGAGGGGCAGCGCCCACGCCGTCACCGGCGTGAGCCACAGAAGGGCGATTGCGATCGAGGCACGCATGATCGAGCCGAGCATCGCACAATGTGTCCGCGAATGGGCGCGCTCCCACGAGCCGATCGCAGTCGCTTCGGCCCTCATCTCGCGGAACGCGCACGAAGTGTGCATGGATTCAGGAGACCGGCGAGCCGAGCTGCCGGCGCGGTGGTCACCGCGCCAGCCACCGATAGAATGCACGTAGGGCTTGGCCCGAACCCGCCACCGTGCGTACCCTTTGCGGTCGAGCCCGCGCTTTACCTCCTACTCTACGGACTCAGAGACGACCATGGCCGAGGCCAAACGCACCCGAACCTCCCGATCCCGCGCGTCCGCAAAGAAGGACGCTCCCGCGGCGAAGTCCAGCAAGTCCCGTGGCACGACCCGTGCTTCGGCTTCTGGTCGCGCCACCGCGAAGAAGAAAGCTTCGACGCGGTCACGCAGCAAAGCCTCCAAGCCTTCGACGAAGGCGGCTGCGGCAGAAGAAACTCAAGGGAGCACCGACTCGATGGCAAGGCAGGCAGTAGCGCGTACGCGCACCGCGGTAGTGGCGACGAAGAAGACCCGCATCGACGGGACGGCGGAGCCGGACAAGAAGCAGCTCAAGGAAGCCGAGGAGGAGGCGCGCAAAGCGCTCAAGGAGTTCGAGCGCCAGGGCGGCGGCGACTCCACTTTGTCGAAGTATTTCCGCGAGATGGCGCACCACCGTGTGCTGACCCCGCAGGAGGAAATCGAGGCGGCGCAAGAGGTCGAGCGCCTCGAGATCGGCTACTGGGAGTGCCTCTTCAGCTACCCGCCGGCCTTCGAGACCGTCGCGGCGATCATCGAGCACCACGTCAAGGAGACCCTCTCCGAGGTGGGCGCGATGCGCAAAATCGCCCGGGGCGCCAACCGGGGCAAGCTCACGAAAAAGCCCCAGGCGCGCTGGGATGTCGTCGGCCTCGAGCTGGCCACGAAGCTGCGCGGACTGGACTCGGACCGCATCTTCGTCAACCAGGCGGACAAGGCCGTGCACCGGCTTGCCGGGGACCACGCCACCGATCGCGACATGCTCGGTGACGAGGTCCGCATCACCCCCGCGTTCAAGAAGTACCTCAAGACCGTGGAGCACGGTCGCGAGGGCCAGCAGCGGGCGAAGAACCGCTTCGTGGCGGCCAACCTGCGGCTCGTGGTGAGCATCGCGCGGCGCTACAACCGCGGCCGTCTGCCCCTGATCGACCTGATTCAGGAAGGCAACATCGGCCTCATGAAGGCGGTCGAGCGCTTCGATCACAACCGCGGCTACCGCTTCAGCACGTACGCCTCGTGGTGGATTCGGCACGCCATCAGCCGGGCGCTGGCCGATAAGGGCCGTGCGGTCCGCATCCCTGTGCACATGCTCGACACGTACAACCGCGTCGCTCGCGCCACGCAGGCCATCGCGACCCGGACGGGCAAGGAGCCGACCCCCGAAGAGCTCGAGAAGGAGACGGGGATCGCGGCGGAAAAGCTCGAGAAGATCAAGGGCTACTGGGCCGAGACTCCCTTCTCGCTGGACCGCCCGGTCAACGACGAAGACGGGCGGAAGTTCATCGATTTCCTCGAGCAGGAGAACGTTCCGACCCCGTACGAGCAGCTCGTCAGCAAGACCTGGGGCGAGGAGCTCCGGCGTCTGTTGGGCACGCTGACCCCGATGGAGGCGCGCATCTTGCGCTGGCGCTTCGGGCTCGATGACGAGGACGAGCTCACGCTCAAGGAGATCGGCGACAAATACAACTTGTCCCGCGAGCGGATCCGTCAGCTTCAGGAGCAGGCGCTCGGCAAGATCCGAAGGCAGATCAAGGAGTAGGGGGACGCCCGGTCGCAGGGCCGAATCGCCCCTTCAGTCCCTTTCGGCGGGCTCCCTCCCTGGGGTCCGCCGTTTCAGATCAGGAATCGTGCCGTGCGTGGGTGAAATGCCCACGGCGTAAAACGGCCCGCGCAGGTCGGGCTCAACCGCCGTGCAAGTGGGCCGCGATCGCCCTGGCGATGTCATCTGCGAGATGCCGGCTGGGCCCAATCCGGCCACGCACATCGTTGGCCAGGAAGCTGAACGCGTAGGCTTGGTCCGGGGCGGGGCCCAGAACGTACCCGGACAGCCCGATGACCGCGGCCAACGTGCCCGTCTTCGCCCTCACGATCCGGGGTGCCGGGAGGTCGCGCAGCCGGCGGCGGAGCGTGCCGTCCACGCCGCCCACAGCCAGCGATGCCAAGTAGTCGCTTCGGATCGCGGGGTCTCGGTACGCCGTCGTCAGGAGGTTGGCGAGGCGCTGCGGCGGGATTCGGTTGCCGGTGAACAGCCCGGATCCGTTGTGGATCACGATGCCGTCCGTCTCGACGCCGGCGTCGGTCAGACAGGCCTGGATGGCGGCCACCCCGTCCTCGTTGCGACCCGGCGCGTGGCGCTCCGCGCCCATCCTGCGGAAGAGCATCTCGGCCACGAAATTGTCGCTCCACTTGCCCAACTGATGGATCAGGCGCGAGACCGGCGCGCTCTCGTGCGTGGCCAGGACCGCCGCCCCGGACGGAGTCGAGCCGATGCTCACGCGGCCTTCAGGGACCCGAATGCCGTTGGCCCGAAGCGCTTCCGCGAAGACATGCCCCACCCAGGGCAGGGGGTTCTCGATCCGGCGGCGATACGAGACGCCACGCACGTCGACCGGCACGGTGCCGCTCAGCCGGAGAGACATCGTGTCGCCGGCGTCGCGCTGATCCGCGATGACATTGAGCCGCCCGGGCTCGGAGGTGGTCATGCGGTTGGTGACGTCGAAGTAAGGCGCGCCGAGCAGGCGGACGACCGGCGCGGCGCCGACCTCGGAGCCGGGCAGGATGCGCAGCTGGTAGGCGTTCCGGTTCACCGCGAGGGCCGAGATCGGCGCGCGGAAGGCAGCCACCTCGTTCGGCTGCTGCTCGAACAGCGCGGGCAACACCTGGTCGTCGAAGTAGCCGGCGTCCACGATCACGCGGTCGACGCGCGTCACCCCTTGGTCGCGGACGTCGCGCGCAAGCGAGAGAAAGTCCCCGTAGGTGAGGTCCGGGTCCCCGTAGCCACGGATCGCGAGCCCGCCCTCGACCCGGCCCCCAGAGAGGTTGCCGTAGACCGCGGTTCGCATGACGGACTGCGCGCCCAGCACCCGGAGCGCGCAGTACGCGGTGACCAACTTCTGGTTCGACGCAGGGTTCATGGGCCGCTCGGCATGGAACTGAAACACCGGCCGACCGGTCGAGGTGTTCACCACGGAGATCCCCACCTCGTCGCCGAGACCGGACTCGTCGACCAGGCGCCGCAGCTCGGTGACGAGCGGGGCCGACTGCGCGGACGCGGAGGGGGCCCACACGAAGAGCGCCACGAGGACGGTGAGAAGCAGCGATGACCGACGCAACATGGGCCGACCGTAAAGCATCGATCCGCCTGCGCGCCAGCGCGGCCGCGTTCTTCCGCGAGGGCTCGCGGCCCGTCTGGGTCCTGCTACGTTCGGGCTCGTGATACTGCGCGATCCCGTGCACGGCCTGGTCGCCTTCGAACGCGACGATGAGCGGGTCGTGATGGCTCTGTTGGCGACCCGCGAGGTGCAGCGCCTGCGCCGCGTGCGGCAGCTCGGGCTGACGTCTTTGGTGTTTCCCGGGGCCGAGCACTCGCGGTTCGCGCACGCGGTCGGCGCCGCGCTGGTGATGGTCCGGCTACAGCGGCACCTCCGTGATCGGCAAGACGCGCTGCCGACGGAACAGCGGCTCACCGACGAATCGGCGCGCGACGCACTGGCGGCGGCGCTCCTGCACGATCTCGGGCACGGTCCGTTCTCGCACCTGTTCGAGGAGGTGCTGCCCGAGCCGCGCAAACACGAGACCTGGACGCGCGACATTCTCATGGGGGACTCCGAGGTGCATCACGCGCTCGAGCGGCTCTCTCGCGGCATGGCCGGCCGTGTCGCGTCACTGCTCGATGGCACGCACCCGCTCGGATGGCTGAGCCGTGCGGTGAGCGGCACCATCGACGTGGACCGCAGCGACTACCTGCTCCGCGACAGCCACATGACCGGCGTTCGCTACGGGCTCTACGACCTCGACTGGCTGCTGCGCGCGTTCACGTTCGCGCAGATCCCGACCGGCGACTGGGTGCTCGCCATCGAGGGGCGCAAGGGGCTTCCGCCCATCGAGGGCTTCTTCCTCGCGCGGAAGTTCATGTACGAGCAGGTCTATCATCACAAGGCCACGCGCGCGGCCGAGTGCCTGATCCTGGCGATGTTCAAGCGTCTCGCCGAGCTGATTCGCGCCGGGAACGTGCCCGACGGCACGCCGCCAGCCGTGCGGGCGGCCGTGTTGGGGGAGACGCTCTCGCTGAGCGACTACCTCGAGCTGGACGACCCGCTTTTGATGAGTTGCTTCGCCTATTGGGAGCGCGGCGAGGACGCTCTCCTGGCCGACTTTGCAGCCCGGCTGCGTCACCGTCGGCTGCCCAAGACCATCCCGCTCCCGGAGCGCGCCGAAGCCAAGCCGATCTGGGACGCCGCCAAAGCCGCGGCCGAGGGAGTCGCGCGGGATCACGGCCTCCGCCCAGACCTCTCGGTGTGGCTGGATGTCTCCACCGACTCTCCGTACAAGGAGCCGGCGGCGCCCGGACCCGATGGGATGTGGGTGGTCATGTCCCACCGCCCGGTGCTCCGACTGGGCGACGTCTCGTTTGTCCTGCGCCAGCTCCGCAACGAGACCATCGTGCGCCCCCGCCTCATCTTCGCAGCCGACATCCGCGAGCCCATCGAGCACGCGGTCGAGGAGACCCTTCGATGAACATGGCGTCCCGCCCACTCTCTCTCGCTCTCGCGACCCTGACGGTCGCCTTGTTCGGTCTTCACGCTTCGCGCGCCTCCGCCGACGAGGCGCCCGTGGAGGTGACCCTCGCTCCGTGGGCTGCCTACGACGGAGTGGAGCGTCCCTTCCGCTACATTCTCCGCATCGCGCCGCGTCATGCCGGGCCCGTCGAGGCGGTCGCCGACCGACGTCTCTTGTCCTTTCAGGTGCGGGCGCCCGGCACCCGCCGACGCCGCGCGCTCCGATGTCGCCACCCCCACACGCCCCGCCGGCCGGCCGGCGGACGCGTGCAGGTGCTCCGTAGCAGTGACGAAGGTGGCGGCGTCTACGAGGAGTACGTCGACCTCCGGATGTATTGCTGGGGGAGGGCGCTCGCCGCCCTCGAGGCCGGCGGTGAAGTGACGTCACGCTACGGGTTTCGGCGACGCACCCGCGCGGCGTGGGTCGCTCGGGTGCCCAACTCGCGCTGGCGCGACTGGACCGGCGGCGTCGACCTTCCCCCGTTCACGTTCCCTGCGACGCCGCAGAGCACGGAGGCCGAGCCCGGGAACGCTGGGCCTGCTTCGGCGGTTCGCGTGAGACTGCGGGATCGCTCCGCGCGCCGGGGTGGCTCGCTCAGCTTGCCCGTGTCGGTGAACATGCGCGCGGGCTCCGCCCGGGTCTTCGTGCGGCCGGCGACGTTCGAGTTCGCGGTGAACGGGCCGCTCGGTACCGCGCGCTGCCGGCTCGAAGGCAGCCAGGGCCACCCCGCGCCCGACCTTTATCGGCGCATCACGACGCGTTACGCCGCACGCCAAACGCTCTCGGCCACGCAGCTGTGCCCCGAGGACACCTTTCTGCTCCCCGGGATCTACGAGCTGACGCCCACGGCGCACCTCGATCACGACGGCGCCGACTACGACCTGAACGCGCTCACGGGGGACTTCGTTGGCGAGACGGCGGTGGTACGCATCACCGAAGGTCGCCGCGGCTACTTGGTCCAGACGCCCGAGCGCCCCGAGGACGACGAGTGAGCTCCGACCGGCTGACGCGCGTGATGGCGGGGGTCGCGCTGGCCGTGTCGCTCGTCGCGCTCGTGCTCGCCGGATGGGCTGTGCAGATGCAGCAGGCGTCGGAAGCGCGCCTCCGCGAGGTGGGAGAAGAGCTCCAGCGTGGGCTCACCCCGTCGCTCCCGATGCGCGGCCCTCCGCTTGGGCTCGACCTCGACGACACCTGACGGCCGAGCGAGGCATTGTGCGTAGGGGCCGGATGGGGAACCATCGAGGCCGCGATGCCCAAGATTCTTGTCGTCGACGATCAGCGCAACATGCGCACGACCCTGTCCATGATGCTCCGCGGGGCGGACTACGAGGTGGACGAGGCGCCGGATGGGAAGAGCGCCTGCGACCGGGTGGGCGCCGAGTCCTACGACCTGGTGCTCACCGATCTCAAGATGGGGGGGCTCGACGGCCTGGAGGTCCTGCGCTTCGTCAAGCGGGAGTCGCCGCTGACGGAGGTCATCGTCATGACCGCGTTTGGCACGATCGAAAGCGCCGTGGAGGCGATGCGCGTCGGCGCCTACGACTACATTCAGAAGCCGTTCGGCGAAGAAGAACTCCTCGTCAAGGTCCAGCGCGCCATCGAGAAGCGCCAGATCGCCGGCGAGATGAGCGTGATGGCCGCGGAGTTTCGCGAGCGCTATCAGTTCGAGAACATCATCGGGCGCTCCGGCCCCATCCGGGACGTGCTGGGGCGGATCATCCGCATCGCGCCCACGGACACCACCGTGTTGATCACCGGCGAGAGCGGCACGGGCAAGGAGCTCGTGGCACGGGCGATCCACGCGAACTCCGAGCGTGCGGACAAGCCGTTCGTCAGCGTGAACTGCGCCGCCATCAGCGAGACGCTCTTGGAGAGCGAGCTGTTCGGTCATGTGCGAGGTGCGTTCACCGGCGCGGTGTCGGCGCGCAAGGGCCTGTTCGAGGAGGCCAACGGCGGGACGTTCTTCTTCGATGAGATCGCGGAGACCCAGCCGAGCTTCCAGGCGAAGCTGCTGCGCGCGGTGCAGGAGGGTGAGGTGCGGCGTCTCGGGGACAACAAGCCCGTGTTCGTCGATGTTCGCGCCATCGCGGCGACGAACCAGGATCTTCAGGAGGCCATCGCCGACAAGCGCTTCCGGCAAGACCTCTTCTACCGGCTGGCGGTGGCGCGTTTCGTCCTGCCGCCCCTCCGGCAGCGACTGGAGGACATCCCGCTCCTGGTGGAGCACTTCATGGACAAGTTCTCCAAGAAGATGCGGCGTTCGGTGACGCTCGGCGACGGGGTGATGGACTACCTGATTCAGTACCAGTACCCGGGGAACATCCGCGAGCTCGAGAACATGGTCGAGCAGGCGGTGGCGTTGTCCGTGAATGGTGTCGTGTGTTTGGACGACATCATCCCACCGGAGGCCCGCGCGCTCGAGAAGAAGAAGGCCCCGGGCGCGCACGAGACCCTGCAGGACGTGGTGGACCGGGCCGAGCGGGACGCGATCTCGAGCGTGCTGCGGGAGGTGGAGGGCAACAAGGAGCGGGCGGCGGAGAAGCTCGGACTCAGCGCCACCACCTTGTGGCGCAAGATGAAGCGTCTGGAACTCTCGTCCTGAGCGAACCCAAAAACGAGCGCGTTTCAGGTGTGAAAGAGCCGGCTTTCAACCCTGGGCAAGCTCGTGCTGCCCCGGGGACCGGATCCTCGGATGGAGCCGGAATGATCCCGAGGCATGGCTGTTGCAGGTCTTCCGGGCGTCGTGTCCCGCCGCATCCTCATCGTCGATGACCAGGTCAACCACCGGGTGAGCCTCGCCATCGGCCTCCGCCTCGAGGGCTACAAGGTCTTCGAGGCGAGCGACGGAGAGGACGCTCTGGCGCGGTTGGCCGAAGTGCCCGTGGACCTGGCGATCGTCGATCTGATGATGCCGGGCATCAACGGCTTGGACCTCGCCCGACGGATGCGCTTCCGCCATCCGACTGTGCCGGTGGTGTTGACGAGCGCGTATCACCTGTCCAAGCGGCAGCTCGAGCGGGCCGAAGTGCGGGTCCTCGGCTTTCTTCCAAAGCCGTTCGAGATGGCGGAGCTCGTTCGCTTCCTCGCGGGCAAGCTCGGCGACGACTTCGGCGACTCGGACTCCGAGCCACCCGTCGACGCCGTCGCCGGCTGAGTCTCTCGTCGGGCGGACCCGCTTCGCGCGCCACGATAGCCCGACGAAAGACTCACCATCTTCTGGCGGCGCGTGCGCGCCGCGGGACGAGGTGCAAGCCCCTCGAGCTCCCCAGAGACGCCCCCTGCCAAGATTCGATGGTTTGCCGGACCTTGAGGACTTTGAGTCGTCGGCTGGATCGACGCCGCCCTACGACTGAGCTCGCTGGAGCCCTAGGGATCGCATCTTCTTGTGAAGGTTCGTCCGCTCGACGCCGAGCAGGGCGGAGGCCTTCGAGACGTTCCAGTCGCACTGCTCGAGGGTGACCCGGATGTAGCCGCGCTCGGCCTCGTCGCGGTACTCGCGGAGCGTGAGCCGCCGGCCGTCCGCCAGCGTGGGGCGTGGCAGATCATGGCCGCTTTCGGACTCGTTCAGGGCCGCCTCGAGTTTGCCCTGCTCGGGCAAGTCGCCCATCTCGAGCGACTCGTCGCTCAAGATGGCCATGCGCTCGATGACATTGCGGAGCTCCCGCACGTTGCCGGGCCATGCCCGCTGCGTGAGCGCCTCGAGCACGCCGCTGGCGAATGGCTTGCGGGACAGCCCGTTCTCTTCGCAGAACGACTCGAGGAACGAACGCGCCAGCGCCGGGATGTCGGCGCTTCGCTCCCGGAGCGCGGGGCTGACGAGGGGGACGACGTTGAGTCGAAAAAACAGGTCCTCACGAAACGTGCCGGCCGAGACCGCCTTCTCGAGATCTTTGTTGGTCGCCGCCACCACGCGGACATCGACCGAGATCGTCGTTTCGCTCCCGACCCGCGTGATCTCCCCGTTCTGCAGCGCGCGTAGCACCTTGGCCTGCGCGTTGAGGCTCATGTCGCCGATCTCGTCGAGGAACAGCGTGCCGCCGTCGGCCATCTCGAACAGGCCTTTGCGCCGTGCCTGCGCGCCTGTGAACGCGCCACGCTCGTAGCCGAACAGCCCGCTCTCGATCAGCTCCCCGGGAATCGCCGCGCAGTTCACCTTCACGAACGCCGCGTCCACGCGCGGGCTGAGACGGTGGATCGCCCGTGCGATGAGTTCTTTCCCTGTCCCACTCTCGCCCGTCACGAGCACCCGGCCGCGCGTCGGAGCGACCTTCTCGATGTCGGCGTAGAGCGCGCGCATCGGCGGGCTCTCGCCGATCATCTCGTACCGGCGTTCCACGTCCGCCCGGAGTCGCGCTACCTGTCGCTCCAGGTCCCGCGTCCGGAGCACGTTGCTGACGCTGACGATCACGCGGTCACGGTCGAGCGGCTTCTCGAAGAAGTCGGTCGCGCCGTCACGCACCGCCGAGACCGCCTCGGCCAGACTCGCGTGGCCGGAGATCACGATCACGGGAAGCGCCGGATCGCTGGCGCGGAGGAGCGGCAGGGCCTCGAGCCCGCTCATCCCGGGGAGCCGAATGTCGAGCAGGACCAGGTCGACTCCGCCGGCGCGCACGCGCTCCAGGCCCTCCTCGGCGTTCGGTGCGTCGACCACGTCGTAGCCCTCACCCTCGAGCACCATGCGAAGGGTACGGCGGATGTTCTTCTCGTCGTCGACAACGAGGATCGTGGCGCTCATGGGTCGGTGGTATCCCAGTCCGGCGCCGCTCACAACGCGGCCCGCTGCCTTCAGCTCGCTGGGGTTCGCAGAAGCCGGTGAAGGAGCCGTACCGCGTCGTCGACCTGCGCCTCCGGCAGGACCGCAGTCCATCCGAGCGGCCCGGTGCTCACCTCGGTGGCCATCAATCCTTCGCGCTGCATCGCGAGGCGCGCCTGCTCGGCGAACCCGGCGCGCGCGACCAGCCCCTGCGACACCACGGTGACCGCGCCAAGCCCAGCCTGGTGCGGTGCCTCGAGGAGTTCGAGTGCCTCCACCAACGAGGTCGGGTCGGCCGGCCAATCGGCAACGAGCAGCTCCGCAGTGTCGCCGTCGATCCGCGATCGCCGCACGCTCGTCCCCGCCTCGTCCAGTCGCTCGCGGACGGCGCCCAACCTGTCCGGCGCGGTGACGACGCGTGTCAGATCGCGGCGCCCGACCACCGCGTTGGGGTTGTCCCCCGAAGTGCCGACCACCGTCTCCCGGCCCGGCGTGAACGTCGAGCGCGCATGGATGGCGATCCCGGCGCGGCGCGCGAACTCGACCGCGGTGGAGTTGAGCACTTTGGCGCCGGCCTCCGCCATCTCCTGCATCTCCTCATAGCTGAGCCGCTCGAGGTGCTCGGCGTCGGAGACGAGCCGCGGGTCTGCGCTGTAGACGCCGTCCACGTCGCTGTAGATCTCCGCCCGCTCCGCACCCAGCGCCGCCGCCAGCGCGATCGCCGTCGTGTCGCTGCCTCCCCGGCCGAGGGTGGTGATCTCGCGCCGGTAGCTCATGCCCTGGTAGCCCGCGACGATGACCACCTTGCCGCGGGCCAGCTCGTCCTCGATCCGGAAAGGGCGCACCTCGATGATGCGAGCGTCGAAGTGGCGGTCGTTGGTGATGATCCCGCACTGCGACCCGGTGAAGGAGATCGCGTCCTGACCGTGCGTCTGAATGGCCATCGACAAGAGCGCCATCGAGACCCGCTCCCCGGTGGTCACGAGCATGTCCAGCTCGCGGCGCGGAGGGTTCTTGTCGATCGAGTGGGCCAGCTCGACCAGCCGATCGGTGGACTTGCCCATCGCGGAGATCACCACGACGACGTCGTTCCCCGCAGCGCGGGTCTGCACCACCTTCTCGGCGACCCGCTTGAGCTTGTCCACATCGGCGACGGAGCTCCCGCCGTACTTCTGCACCACGACCGCCATGGCCGCGCTCATAGCAGCTCGTGTGCGGGCCCAACAGGGCCGGCGGCGCGAGAAGGCGAGCGTCCTTGCCCGGAAGTGGACGCCTCACGCCAGGTCGATAAGGTGGAGGCGGGTGACCGAAGCGGCGGCAGAAAACGAGATCGCGGCGGCGCTGGACCTGTTCCGTGCTTCGCTCGACAAGCGCTGGGCGCTCGCCCGCGACCGCGCACGAAGCGAAGAGGTGAGTCGTGAGGCACGTCCGGTGGCGATCGCGCTGCTGGCGCTCGGTGACCGCGAGGAGCCCGGCCGGTTCGAGCTTCGAGAGGCGCTGGCGCTGACCAGCCTCTTGGGACGCCGCGTGGGCACACTCGAGATTACGCCGACGGCGACGCTGTCCGTGCTCCCCGCGCTTCTCGCCTCGCTCGAACTCGACGCGGACCTGCGCGAGCAGCTCGAGCCCGTGTTCATCGAGGGGTTTGTCGCGGGGCGCGAGGAACGCCTCTCGGAGGAGCACGCCGCACGCCTCGGAGACGCGATCGTGTACGTCGCGCTGCTGCCCCGGCTGTGGTCAGCGTTCATCGGTGGTGCTCAGGAGGCCTCCGTGATCGAGGCCGCGTTGGAGGGCATTGGGCGCAAGCTGCTCGAACACGACGCAGCCGCGCTGCTCGTTCACGTGGCGAGGCTCGAAGCGCCGTCGCCCGAGACCGCGGCCCAGGTCTTCACGCTGGACGCGACCTGCCGAATGCTCGGCGTTCGATGCATCTTTGCGGGCGTCAGCGACGACCTCCAGCGCGCCGCCGAGGAGCGCGGGCTGGACCTGAGCCTCGTCGAGATCGAAGCCGACCCCGCCGACGCGTTTCAGCTGGCGCTCGAAGCCTGCGCGTTGTCCGTCCGGCAGGGGCGCGGCTTCGGCGAGGCGCTCCGCCGCTTCGTCGGCCGCTGACTCGGCCCTGCCACAAGGCCGCTGCTCGAATTCCGCTACTGGGCTTCGGTCGCGATGTCGACCACAGGCGCGTTTTCGGTCGCGTCGAGACGGGCCAGCTCGCGGCGGGCGGCAGCCGCAACCTGGGCTGATCGAGAGGCGCGCTCGAACATGCGCCGGGCGTCGGCGAGCCGACCCATGCGGCGGTAGCAGTCGCCGGCCTCGAGGCGCGCCTGCCCGGACTGGGGATAACGAGGGTGGCCCGAGAAGAGACGCTCGTAGCTGGCCACCGCGCTCCGGCAGTCGTTTGCCGCGCGCTGGTTGCGGGCCTGTCGGTGGAGCGCCGTCGGCACGGTCGAGCCCTGGAGGGAAGGGCGCTCGACCTCCTCAAACGGACGCGGCGTGGGCGCCGATGGAGCCTCTTCGCTCTCCATCGCGAGCGCGTCGTCGCTGTTCATCGAACCGCGAACCCGCGTCCCCATCATCGCCTGCGGCGCCCCGGT
>JBGCFC010000052.1:0-13506 GCA_045106715.1 Sandaracinaceae bacterium | reverse complement strand
CCACTGCAGCCCGGACACATACCAGCCGCCCTCGGCGCCCGGCTGCGAGCCCTACGCGTGCTCCGGCACGGCGGCCGCCTGCCCGACGAGCTGCACGACGCACGACGACTGCGCCGCCAGCGACCCGCGCTATGTCTGTGTGGCCGGGAGCTGCATCCGGGGTCGCCTCGCCTTCGTCACGAGCACGAACTACCCCGAGGCTGGCCTGATCGGGTCTCAGGCGAACGCGGATGTCATCTGCCAGAGCCACGCATCCATCGCGGGTTTCCCGGGGGCGTACCGCGCGTGGCTGAGCACGGCGCGGTCCGCGGCGCGGGACCGCTTCGGCGCGACAACGTTGCCGTATGTGCTGCGCGTGGGGGCGACGGGCAGGACCATCCTCGCGGACAACTGGAGCGACCTCACCGACGGCACGCTCGACACCCCGTTTGGCCGTGACGAACAAGGCAACCCCGTCGATGCGGGCGTGTGGACCGGCACGTCCTTCGTAGGCGGGTCGACCGGCGCCGACTGCGGCGAGTGGAGCAGCTCGGCGGGCACGGCGACCGTCGGCAACACGGTGAGCACCAACTCCAACTGGACCGCCGTGCTCCCGTCCGCACCTTGCACGTGGACAGCCGGACCGAGGCGTCTGTATTGCCTCGAGATCAATGATTGAGGTCTTTCGCAGGCGGCAGGCCATGAAGGCTACGTCCAGGCGCCCGAGGGTTGCAGGAGCTGAATCCGCGGGCGGCTCGCTCCACTCGGCGGTCGGCCGCGTACATCCCGAACCTCCCAGGCGCCTTCAACCTTGATCGCGTAGCGGCTATTAAAGGTGCCGTCAGGCCACTCTCGCAGATCCAGGACGAGAGAGCCGGCAGGGAGGCGCCTCTGCAGTCTGCGGGCGATGGCGAACCGCTCCAACGTGCTCTCGGTGGTTTGTTCCTCCGGAGCGACGCGCCACGCGTAGGAACTCGCATCGAACGGCACGACCCGGCGCAGATGGGTGGCGCGTGTTGCACCGTCGACGAGCAAGACCTCGGCGGTCGCGCGGATCCCGTCAATCAGCGTCACGCCGAGTTGAGTGGCCTCAGGCGTGCGCGCGCGCGCGGTCCGTCGAGCATGGCGCCAGTGTTCCAGAAGTGGCGGCACAGGCCCTTCCGGATCGGCGCGGCCGCCCGGGGCGTGCGCGCAGGCCAAGTCCGCTGGGTCCCCGCAGCCGAGGAGGAGGGAGAAGCACAAGAGCAAGAGCGTTTTTGTGGTCGTCATCACCGCCGGAACGCGTCCCGGCCGCGAGTGGCGCAGACAATCGAACGCAGGCGCTTACAGATCCACGATGGGAAGCCGAACGCGCTTCTTGTCGGCCTGCTCGTTGTCGACGTTCTCGAGGCGCAGCACGCCGCGCGGGCAGACGTGGGCGCACATCCCGCAGCCGACGCACGACGAGCGGGTGAAGCTCTCGTTGGACTGGGCATAGCTGCGCACGTCGATGCCCATCTCGCAGTAGGTCGTGCAGTTGCCGCAGCTGATGCACATGTCCTCTTTGACCGTGATGCGGAAGCGCCCGAGCTTCTGGAACAGGCCGAGCATGGCGGCCATCGGGCAGAAGTTGCGGCACCAGAGGCGCGGGCCAAAGAGCGGGTAGAACCCGACGCCGACGACCCCGGCGAGCACCGCGCCGATAATGTAGCCGTAGAGCTTCTTCATCGAGAACCACTCTTCGGAACCGATGAAGCGGTGGAACGTCGGGTGGCTGCTGCCGATGAGCTGATCGAGCACGAGCAGCATCGTCGAGCCGATCGCCAGGAACATCACCGTGTGCACGGCGACCTTCTCGAACCGCCAGGACTTCGTCGTGCTCGAGGTCAGGTGCCGCCACGGGTCGCCGAACGTGTTGGCGAGCCCGCCGCAGCCACAGACCCAGCTGCAGTACCAGCGCTTGCCGAAGAAGTACGCGAGGATCGGCGTCGCGATGAGCGAGGCGCCAATGGCGTACACGGCGAAGATCACGGGGATGTTCTGCAGCGTACCGGGGTGCAGCTTGTACCAGTCGAGAGGCCACAGATAGCTGAAGTAGAACTCGTACTTCCAGAACTCCCCCGCGTCGCTCGTGAAGAAGAACGGCATGACGAGCGGCAGCAGGAACGCCAGCAGCACCTGCACGCTGATGTTCACGGTGATGCGGATGCGGTTGTACCGGGAGTTGCCGTGACGCCGGAGGTAGTAGATGCCGCCGCCGAGCATCGCCACCGAATACAGCGCCCCATAGAGGAGCCAGCGGCTGCGAAGTCCGACGGCGTGCGCGGCGGTCTCGAGATCGAGGAACGGCGCCACCCCGATGACCTGATCGCGGAAATAGAGCAGCGTGTAGAAGAGCAGGAGCCCGCCGGCGATGAGGTAGGCGAGGTAGTTCCGGGTCCGGAAGGGCTCCCGGAACGTGCTCATGAGCCCGTTCTGTCCTTGGAGATCCATGCGTCAGTTCCTCAACCCGCGGGGACGGGGACAGGGGTAGGGCCGAGTCGCGTCGGCGACGGTCCGGTCAGGGTGGGGGCGCCGCCGGGCACCACGAGCGGCGGCACGAACTCGGTGTCGAACCGCGCCTCGTTGAGGTGCGAGAGCGTGTACTCCAGGCTACGTCGCTCCTGAATCCATCGGTTGAGGATGGTGTGGTCCCACCTCCGCCCCAGCAGGTTGAAGCCGACCACCGCGCCGCCAGCGACGACGATCCGGGTCGTGCTGCGGACGGAGCCTGTCTCCTCGTGGAACCAGTTCTGCTCGCCTTCGACGCCCATGTTGACGAAGCCCGCGGTCGTGTACTCGATGTCCATCAGCTTGGCCGAGTTGTAGAAGAGTCCGCGCGCATACTCGGCCCTCTCGCCGCAGAGCCGGCGCCCCGCGAGCCGTCCTTGGTCGCGCCCCGTGTACCAGAGCTGTTCGGGGCGCTTTTGGCCGTCATACCAAGTGACCGCGGCGCAGTCCCCGGCTGCGAACACGCCCTCGAGGTTCGTCTCGAGTCCCGCATCGACCAGGATCGCGCCGCCGCGTTCGGCCAGCGTGACATGCGGGGCGTCAGGGCTCGCGGGCCGGAGCCAGTCCGTGTTCGGCACCACGCCAATGGCGATGACACAAAGATCGGCGTCATAGGTGTCCTTGTCGGTGCGGATGTGGGTGAGCGCGTCGTCGCCCTCGAGCGCTTCGACGTTCTCCTCGAGGTGCACGTGTACGCCGTGCTCTCGCATGCGTTCGGTGATCCACGTGCTCTCGGGCTGATTGATGGCCATCGGCCAGAACCACTCTTCGCGGATGAAGAAGCGAGGGGAGAGCTTGTTCGCCGCCATGACCTCGATGGCCTCGATGCCGATGAGCCCGCCTCCGATCACGACGGGCGCCTTCGGCGGCCCGCCTCGCTTGTTGCGCAGCGAGGTCCGCGGCTGATAGGGCGAGTCGTCGACACTCGCCTTCAAGTGGTGGTCGGGCCGGGGAGGGCGCCCAAACTGGTTGGGCCCCCCGTGCAGTTCCGTCTCGAGCCACTCGAGGTCCTGCATCGTCACGAAGTGACCCACGCCGGCGAGGTCCGAGCCTGCCCAGGGCCCCGGTCGAGGGCGAGAGCCGCATGCGATCAGCAGGCGGTCGTACGGCAGGGGGTCGAGCCCGCCCGCGAGACGCACCTGTCGTTTCTTCGCGTCGACGCCGACGGCGCGCGCCCTCACGCGCGTAAAGTTCATGCGCGTGTAGAGGTCGCGGTCGTGCGGCTCGATGCAGCCGTGGCTCAGTTGGCCGGACACCACCCACATCAGGGCCGTCCGCGAGAAGAAGTGGTCGGACTCCTCCGAGACGATCGAGATGTCCCAGCTTGGCTCTCGGTTTCGAACCGTGAGCGCGGCCTCGATGCCGGCGACTCCGTTTCCGATGATGACGACGCGCATGCGCTTCTCCCTACGTGCTCTTCGGGCGGACGTTACACCGAGCCGTGTGCGTGGTAGTCCGGCGTCCGTGCAGACACGTCGCGAGGTGCGGTTCGACCTGAGCGTGCAAGAGGCGAAGGAGCAGCAGCGTCGGTGGGCGGACGAGGTGGAGCTCGAGGACCGCTTGGGCGACGTGCGGTTCGTGGCGGGCACGGACGTCGCATACGAAAAGGACGGCGACCGGCTGTTCGCCGCGGTGGTGGTCCTCGACGCCGAGACGCTCGAGGTCGTCGCGGAGTCCACCCATGTCGGCCGCGCGGGCTTCGCCTACGTGCCGGGATTGTTCAGCTACCGCGAGCTGCCGCCGCTGCTGCGGTGCTTCGAGTCGCTGCCGCTGGAGCCCGATCTGGTGGTCGTGGACGGGCAGGGGACGGCGCACCCGCGTCGCTTCGGGCTCGCCTGCCATCTCGGGCTGGTGCTGGATGTGCCTGCGATCGGTTGCGCGAAGACCCCGCTCATCGTGGGCGAGCCGCCCGGTGGCTCGCGGGGTGATACCGCGCTGGTCGGACGCGATGGACGCGTGCTCGGCGTGGCGCTGCGAACCCGGGACGAGATCAAGCCGGTGTATGTCTCCCCCGGGCACCGCGTGTCGCTCGACACGGCGGTCGAGTGGGTGCTCCGGCTGACGCCGCGCTACCGGCAGCCCGAGACGACGCGGGCCGCAGACCAACGGGTCAATCGGCTGCGACGGGAGTGGCGTCCGGGCGCGGAGTAGCCGCTCTCTCGAGTGGGGAGCTGTTATCGTCTGAGAGAGGACCAACATGAGCCAGGACGGCCATCCATTGCCGGGGGTACCCCTGGTCGAGTCTCCCTTCTTCGAGGAGGTCTTCACGCCGGAGTCCCACGCGCCGGCGACGCTGGAGCTCGCGCGCGCGCTGCACGAAGACGGCTTCGCCGTGCTCGACTTTCCGGACGACGACATCGACCGCGTCGCCGACGGCATCCGCGAGCGCCTCGAGTCGCGCTTCAACTGGCAGGAGTGGCGTGACTGGGGAATCAAGACCGGCGATGGGATGCGGCTCCAGGATGCGTGGCGCTACGACGAGGGCGTGCGCCGTCTGGCGACCAACGAGGCCATCACCGAGCTCCTCTCGACGCTGTACGGACGGCGGGCGTGGCCGTTCCAGACCCTCACGTTCCCGGTCGGCACGCAGCAGCACTACCACTCGGACGCGGTGCACTTCAGCTGCGTGCCGGAGCGGTTCATGTGCGGCGTCTGGATTGCGCTCGAGGACGTGCATGAGGACGCGGGTCCGCTCGTCTACTACCCGGGCAGTCACCGGTGGCCGATCTACGGCAACGAGCACATCGGGCGGCACGCCGGCACGCTGGGCTACGGCTCCACGCAGGAGGTGTTCGAGCCGCTTTGGGAGGCGCTCATTCGGGTGCACGGAGCGGAGCCCAAACGCTTCTCCGCCAAGAAGGGGCAGGCGCTCATCTGGGCGGCCAACCTGCTGCATGGCGGCGAGCCCCAGCGCAGCCCCGACCGCACGCGTTGGTCCCTCGTCACCCACTACTACTTCGACGACTGTGTCTATTACACGCCGATGAACTCAGACCCGTTCCAGGGGAACATCGATCTTCGGCGGCCCCTGAACCTCCTCACCGGTGAACCCACGGTGCCGACCCTCGTTGGGCACGAGCCTCGGCCCGACTTCGTCGAGGCGGTACGCATCCGTGAGCCCGACCTTCCCGACGGGTTCGACGAAGCCGAGTACTACGCCGCGAACCCCGACGTCGAGCGGGCGGGCATGGACGCGGCCGAGCATTGGGTGCTCTACGGGCAGCACGAAGGGCGTCAGATCCGTCCTGACGACGGCTGACCGGGCGCCGCGCTGTTCCCAGGCGACGGCCGGTTCGCTGCCGGCGGTGGTCGACGACGTTGGCACCGCGGTGCGATACGAAGACGACATCGCACCGGTCACTCTCGAGTTCGTGACCATCGGAAGCGCCGAACGGGTCTTCTGAGCCGCGAGCGCGTCCACCGAGCGGTTTGCCGGGGCCCATTCGCCGATTCTCGCGAGCGAGGCGACGAGCTTTGTGGATGTCGCCGTCGGCGACGACCACCTCGCGGAAGGCTCGCCTGCGATCGACACGGGGGAGCCGATCGAACCTTCAGCCCGTGAGACCGAGCAGTGCGTCCACGTTGGCTGCGTCCACCAGGACTTCCGGCGCGTCGCGGTTGATGTGCCAGTAGTTTTGGCGGTAGGTCTGCTCGATGACCCGCGCCGCGCCGACCGCCCGGCAGCGCGGGCAGACCTCGACGGTCACCAGCGTCCGGTGCGAGCCGCCCTGCTGGAGTCGATGAGGGCCGAGGCCGGCGCTGGTCTGCGGATGTGGGTTCGCGACGGCGGCCGCGACCGTGTCGAACATGGCGGGCGGGTAGGCTCCGAAGTGGTCATCGAGGAGCACCCGGCAGCGCTTGCAGCCCCTCGGAAACACCCAGGCGAACGAGGCCAGCGCCGCGACGAAGAAGAGGAGCCCGAGCGCGATGGAACCGAGTCGCAGGGTGCTTTCGTACACGAACGAGTAGACCGAGCCGACGCCGAATAGCGCAGCGAACAGAGAGAGGACGGCGGTCACGAGCAGGCGCGGAGGTTGGAGAAAGCGGCCGATGTTCTGCATGCCGCTTCCATCGAGCGCGCTGGCGGCGGGTTTCCTGGTGCCTTCGAAATCGCGTCAATCGAGCTCAAGGCATCGTCGCGGACTCGAAGCGCCGGTCCCCGGCGATCAACCAGTCGAATGTGCGTTGGATGGCGGGGCCCATCGCGCGGAGGTCGGCGTGCGCCGCCGGGATGCGCTCGCGCTGAACCGCGACGCGCCCTCCGCGCTCGAGCGTCCGGGCCATCCGCTCACCGCGGGTCTCGCACCACTGCATGGCGCAAACGACGGCGACCCGTCCGCCGTGGCGTGCGTAGCGCCGGGCACCTGCCCGCCGCCACATGCCGCGTCCTCCCTCGACCAGCTGGATCCGCGGATGCGCCCCTGGGTCACGCGCCGCCAGGCTGGCCACGCGGTGCGCGCCTTGGGAGAAGCCGACATACACGTCGGTGCCGATGAGGCGGCCCGGATAGCGCGACTCCAGCGCACGGCGACCGGCGGCGATCTCGGCCATGAGCGGCTCCACGGCGGGGAGCGACCAGCGATCCGACCCCGGGGCGTCGTCGCGTGGTACGCCCCGCGGGCAGAGCAGAAAGGCGCGGCCGCGAACGACCTCGGCCCACCAGGCGCACATCCATTCCGGCCGGTCGAAGTTGCCGTGAAGCGCGACGACCAGGGGGCGCGGGCCGGCTCCCTCGGGGGCCACAAACGCCGCCGGAGCGTGGCCTTGGACCTCGAGGGGCTCGACCCGTTGCGCGTGCGCCAAGGAAGGCGCGAGCGTGAGCGAGACGAGCAGGAGCCAGCGGGGTGCCATCGGGGGTGAGATGCCGGCGTGGACGCACCCTTGGATCTCGCGTTCACAAACGTGGGATCGTCGTCCGATGCGAACGCCTGTTCTCACAGGTCTGCTGTTGCCCGCGCTCGTCTTCAGTGGGTGCGTTGACTGCGGCAGGTGCGTATTCAACCTCCTCGAGGTGGAGGTCAGCGCCGCAGGTGATGCGTCCGAAGTCACCATCACGGGCATCGAGAGCAGCTTCTGTACTCGTGAGATGTCCGCGTCGGACTGGCGCTGCACCGCGTATTCGACTCCGCCCGGCGACTACACCGTCAGGGTGTCCTCGCCCGGGTTCGAAGACGCGACCCTCGACGTGACGCTCGAGGAGCAGGTCGTGTCCGGATGCGAATGCCCTGAGACGTTGTGGCGAAGCGTGATGCTCACACGGACAGGGACCGGGGCGGGAGACGCGGGCACCGTTCTCGACGGCGGCTGACACGCCTTCGCGCTGCCCGTCGGGTACCCTCTGCGGGTGGACTCTCCCACCGAGGACTCTCCCACCGCGGACTCTCCCACCGCGGACCGAGGTGCGGTGCCCGTTCCGGTCGTCCAGATGCATGCGCCGTCGGTGCCCGAGCCCTCGAAGCGCGCGCGAAGCGCCGCGTGGGTGTGGGTCGCCGGAGCCGTCGGGCTGTGTGTCCTCCTCGGGGGTGGGGGCGTCACCGCATGCCTGCTCTCGAGGCCTGGCGAACGGGTCACGGCCCCGATGACCGCGCGACTCGACGCAGGGCCGGCGGCCTCCGACGCGGGTGCTCTTGGGGGCGAGGAGGAGCCCGAGGTGAACGCCGTGGTTCCCGAGCTGGTGGTCCCGCAGCCCGAAGCGCGATCCTGCCCCGACCATTCGGGCCACTGGGCGGGGACCTGGGGAGCGTCGAGCTCGCGGGGCAGCTGGACCGCCGACTTCACCGAGCGCCCCGCCGACGGCGGCGGGATGGAGCTGCACGGTGACATTCGTGTCCGCGGAACCGCGTGCGGGACGGGCGGGCACATCGTGGGGCGGATCCTCGAGGACTGCAGCGTCGAGTTCGACCCGTACCGGACGGGCCCCTGCCGAGTTCGCTACCGAGCGTCGTTCGAGGGCGAGCGGCTGACCGGTACGCTCGCGGCGACCGGCTTCGGGATGGCGGATCAGGGGAGCTGGCGAGGCACGCGGCGAGGTCCCGCGCCGTGAGGCTCGCTTGCTCCACCCGCACGCGATGTGGAGCGACGCGTCGCCGCGACAGGCTATCCTCTACGCCATGCGCGCCTTTCTCCTCGCCGGTGTCTGCGGGCTGACGATCGTCCTCACGCTCGTTCCCACCCCTGCCCCGGTGGAGGCGTGTGCGGCGGTGTGGGACCAGGAGGCGCCCGTTCGCATCACTGGCGAGGAGGCGTTGATCGTCTGGGACCCCGAGCAGCGGACCGAGCACTTCATCCGGCGGGCGGGCTTTGCGGGCGCCACCTCCGACTTCGGCTTCCTCGTGCCGACCCCTTCGCAGCCCACCCTGCACGAGGCGGACGCGCAGGTCTTCACACGCCTGTTCCGCCTCTATCGGCGACCGCGCCCCGTGCGCCGAAGCCGCACGCGTTCGAGGCTTCGCTCCGCGGAAGTCGACGACCCGTGGGTTCACGTTGTCGAGCGCCGGACGGTGGCGGGGCTCGACACCAGCGTGCTCGCAGCCAACGACGCCGGCGCGCTCAACGGCTGGCTGGGCGAGCACGGTTACCCGTCGAGCGCCGGGCTCCAGCGATGGCTCGAGCGCTACGTGGCGGAGGGGTGGTTCGTGACCGCCTTTCGATACGATCCCGCCGATACCGTGGGCGCGGGGTTCGGCTCGGAGGCGATCCGGATGACCTTTCAGACCGACCGACCGCTCTTTCCGTACTCGGAGCCGCGGACGCGCGCGCCCGCCCGGCCGTTTCGGGTGAGCGTCATCGCGCCGACCCGAATGCGCGCGCGGCTCGGCCGACGGCGATGGCGCGCCCGCGTCGGCTACGCGGATACGCCCGGGGCGGCGTCCCTGCGCCGGACGGTAGGGGATGTGATTCCAAACTTCCCTTGGACGGATGACACCTGGCTCACGGTGTTCGACGAACCGCGCTCACGACGGGGGAGCGACGACCTCTTCTTCGAGCCTGTGCGTCGTTCGAGGCGGGTGGCGCCGCGCTTGACTCGCCAGATCGTGCTCGGTGCGGCTGCCCCGGCGGGGGGAGCGCGGCGCCGGTACACGCCGTCGGGCGAGGGTGAGGTCTTGTCTCCCTGGTGAGTCGAGACGGCTTCACTCGAGAATAAGCGAGACCCCCGCGTTCATCGCGAGTTGGTTGGTGACCACCTTCAGGTCCACGTCCGCTCCGAGCACGCGCTGCTCGCTGAACACCTGGTGATGTCGCCAGCCGACCTCAGCGTAGAACGAGAGCGGGAAGTCGAAGATGAACCACGCACCTGCCAACGCGCCCGTGTTGAAACCGGGCCACACGTCGTCTCCCTCTTGGAAGGCGGCGAGCGCCAGTCCAAACGGGAGCTGGACGTAGGGTTCGATCCACATCGAGTCTCGGCTCAGCTCGATGGCGTACCGCAGCCGCACATAGGCGTTGAAGTCGAACACCGCTTCGCGGTCGGCCCTGCCTTGGTCGAAGAAGAGCAGCTCGAGCTGCCCGCCGATCGCGACGTAGTCGTGCACGGGCAGGTCGACGCGCGCGCCGAACCCGAGCGTGGGGTCGAGCTCAGCGCTCCCAGAAAGGCCGCCAATGCTGGCGTCCGCCTCGCCGAGCACGCCGAGTGCAAAGTGCCCCCCGAGCCGAAGGTCGTCGGGGTCCTGTGCCGCGGCGGGGGCGGCCAGCAGACACGAAAGAAAGGCGAGGGCGAGGCTCCGCATGACGAGGAGCCTACCGCGACTACATCTGGAACGCGTAGACGAAGCTGGTCCGCGGGAAGCGCTGGTAGCGCTCGGCGATGGTGTCCATCGGGACGACGTCTCCGTCGACGAAGCGCGTCGCGAGCGCCTCCGCGGCGGCCCGGTCGCCGGCGCCCTTGATGTGCATGACCTGCGTCATGAGCTCGTTCACGACCTCGGCGAAGCGCGTGTAGTCGAGGTTGAACGCGCCCGTTGTCTCGCCGTCGGCGGCCTGCGCCTCGGGGTCCCAGCTGAGTACGTTCTGGTCCATCAGGAAGCCGACCTGGATGGCGGCGAGCTGGCTGTAGGCCTTCCGCTGCCCGCTCGGCGTGTACATGCCGCGCGAGATGTGACCGAAGGCCCAGATGACCGAGTTGAGGTACGTCTGACGCGCCTCTTCGTCGGTCAGAATGCCCTCCTCACGGAGCATCTCGACGAAGAACAGCGCCCCCGACTGCGCCTTGAGCTCCTCGAGCATGCTCGAGAGACCGCCGCCGAAGACCTCGGTGTCTTCCTGGCCGTCGACTTCGTAGCCGCTGGCCGGGCCGAGATTGTGGGTTGCCTCATGCAAGATGGTCGAGAGCAGGCCTGGCTGGTCGTCCGAGGTGTAGGCGGCCATCGCCTCCTCGGTGAGCAGGCTCTCGGCCACCGCCCGGCCACGCGCGCGGCTGTCGGGGTCTTGGTAGAGGTTCGTCATGGCCACCGTGCGGCCACGTCCTTCGTCCGAGACGGGGCCCCAGTTCGGCAGGCTCTGGCCGATGGTCGCGCCGTAGGGGTCGCGGTCGTCGCCCGCGTTGATGACGATGTCGATGAAGTCGGGCAGGTGGAAGCTGACCTCTCGCGCCGTGTAGTCGTCCGGGACGAGCGCCGAGAGGCTCGCCTCCATGCGCGACTGGAGCGGCGTCAGGCGGTCCTGCCACTGAAGCGAGCCCTGGTTGATGCGCGCGAACGTGAGGTGGAAGCCCGCGTGCTGGCTGCACGGATCCCAGTAGACCTCGTCGGGCCCGACGCGCACGTACCACTGGCTGTTGCGCACGTTCATGGCCGCCCACGCCTCGTCGGCGGGCTCCCACTGGTTGTCGGTGAAGGCCTGGGCCGCGGCGCGGAGATAGGTGCGGAGCGGCTCCTCGTTCTCGTCCGTCATCGCGTCGGCGGCGGCGCGCAGCTCGGTGGCGATGGCCTGCATCGGCTCGGCGTAAGCCTCGGTGTACGGCGTCGGCGTCAGCGCGTCGCCCTCGCCGCGGACAACGGTAAACGGAGACAGGAACGTCGACGCGTCGTCGCGCGCCTCGAGCGGCTCGCAGAACCCGTCGGCCTGCAACGCGGCCGGGTAGACGTCGACCCGAGGCTGGGGCGCGTCCTCGATGGCGGAGCACGCGGGGTTGGCTTCGCCGGTGGTGGACTTGCAGCGCGGGCCCCAGTTGCGACGGAACAGGCTCTGGCTGGCCGGGTCGTCGGCGACCTGATCGGCGAGCGCGGCCATGCCGACCTGCTGCGCGTAGATCTGGTCGATGAGCCCGGCGACCCGCGCCATGTGCCCGGCGAACGCGCGGTGCGCTTCGGGCATGTCGGAGAGGTCGTTCTCCACCAGCGTCGGCGCGGTGGTGTCGAACTCCTCGTGCACCGCGGCGAGGCGCGCGTCTTCGGGGGCGTCCGCGGCGTCGGCGGCGACCATGGCGTCGTAGGCCTCCGTGTACGCGTCCGTGAACTCCCCGTCACGGACCCACTCGCCCTCGGTCGGGTAGAACGCGAGCGCGCGCACCTCGTCCGGTTCCGGCGCGCCGTCTTCGTCCGTGTCCGCCGCCCAGAACAGCGGCAGGTTCAGGCGCATCGCCAGCTGGTTGAAGCGGAGGCGCGACATCGGTTCGGCGGCTTCAGTGGCTTCCGTCTCCGTTTCGGTCTCGGTCTCCGTGACCGGTTCGGTGGGGGGCTCGTCCCCCGCGCAGTTGCAGGCGGAGACGAGGAGGGAGGCCGCGATGGCGGCCGCGGAGGCGGGTCGAAGGGGCATGGGCGCGCACGCTACCAAGCGCAGCCTCCGGGGCAAACGCTCCCCGTATCAGGTGCGGTAGAGGTGGGCGACCTCTTCGACGTAGCCGTTCATGAGCTGGGTGGCGCGCGGCTCGTCGGTGCCGAGCAGCGTCTCGGTGGCCTGCGACCAGCGAGGGTGCGGGACCATCGGGTCCACGTTCGATTCGAACGGGTACTCGGCCGGCGCGAGCTGGTTCCAGAACGTCGGGGGAGGAGTGCGCGTCAGCTCGATGCGCACGATGGATTTGGCGCTCTTGAACCCGTACTTCCACGGCACGACCAAGCGGATGGGTGCGCCGTGTTGGGCGGGCAGCACCTCGCCGTAGACGCCGACGGCGAGCATTGTGAGCGGGTGCATCGCCTCGTCCAGGCGGAGGCCCTCGTGATAGGGCCACGGATAGCGGCGACCGCGTTGGTTGGGCGCTTGGCGCGGCGCGTGGAACGACACGAAGCGCACGAAGCGTGCGTGGCTGGTCGGTTCTGCCAGCGCCAGCAGCGCGGCGAGCGGAAATCCGTTCCAGGGCACCGCCATCGCCCACGCCTCGACGCACCGATGCCGGTACAGCCGCTGCTCGAGGCCGAACCGGCGGATCAGCGACCACACGTCGAACGTCTGCGGACGGTGCACCTCGCCGGCCAGCTCGACCGTCCACGGGCGGGTCACGAACGCGCGCGCCCGCTCCGCGACGTCGTCCTGCGCCTCGGAGAACTCGTAGAAGTTCGTGTGGGAGCCGGCGGCGGCCTGCGAGGTGAGCGGGCGGTCGAGTCGGTGCGCGCTCGGGGTGCCCGGAAACGCGGAGAGCACGTCGGCCGGCACCGGCGGGAGCGTCGCGACGTCGTCCAATCCGTACCGCCGCTCGAGCCCCCACGCCGCCGCGCCCACGACCCCCGCGGTCGCGGTCAGCCCCAGCGCGCGCCCGAAGAACCGACGCCGGGACAGATAGACCGCACGCGGCGTCGCGGCGGATTCGGGGAGCGTCGGGTCGTCGAAGGCCGCCATCTCACACGTATATGCGCGCGGACGCGGCTCGTTAGCAGCCCGTTAAAGAATCGACGTTGATGGATCGGGCACGCGACGCGCCGTCCTGGCCGCATGGCGTGACGACGAAATCCCTTCGGATGTTGGAGGAGCGACAGGCGGCCTGGGCGGTGGGTCCCGGGTACGAGGCGCGGCACAACGGTTCCTCAACGGGCTTGTAGTCCTGGTCAGACCAGCGTCAGCTGG
>JBGCFC010000051.1:0-80717 GCA_045106715.1 Sandaracinaceae bacterium | reverse complement strand
CGGCGCGGATGGCGTCGGGGGCCCGTCGCCCCGTGAGCTCGACCCACACGTCGTCGTCCTCGGCGTGCACACGGGGGCGCAGCACGGCGTCCTGGAGGGGCTCTCCCTGCACCAGGCGGTGCAGCACTTGGGCGACCACCGAGCGGATGCGGTTGGAGCCGCCGCTGCCCAGCACGAAGCGCGGGGTTCCTCGAAGCGTGGCGATGGTCGGCGCGACCATCGTCGGCAACGCGTCTCCCGCGGGGTGTTGGTGAAAGCCCGCCGGGTTGAGGTCCTCTTCGCCCAAGAAGTTGTTGGGCTGCACACCGGTCCCCGTCGCCACGTAGCCGCACCCCTCGCCGTTGGTCAGCGTGACCGCGGCCGCTCCGCCCTCGTGGTCGATCACGCTCAGGTGCGTCGTGCTACCGCGCGCGTCGAGCGTGCGCGCCGCGTGTCCGTGGCGGCATGCCTCTGCGACGCGCGCCACGTGCGCCGCCTCTTCCAGCACGGACGGGTCTTCGATGAGCCGCCGGACGATGGCCCCGAGGGCTGCGCCTCCTGGGCGCGTCGAGGTCAGCACGGTCCACGCGCCCAGATCGACCCTGCGGGGCGCGCCCACGCGCGGGACCGCGGCGTCCAGGTCAGCCCGGGTCAGCAGCCCGCCGGCGTGTGGGCCAAAGTCACGGAGCAGCGCCTCATCGAACGAAGGCGGGCTGCCGCCGTGACGCGCGACCTCCTCGAGAAGCGCCGCAAGGTCTGGGTTGGCCAGCCGGGTATCCTCGTCGGGCACCCCGCCTCCCGCGAGCGCACGCGTCGCTTCGCTGTGCGCCTGGATCGGCCAGAGCAACGAGTACACGAGCGCGCCTTCCTTGCCCACGCGGACGCCGCGCTGCGCCATCTCGATCGCAGGGGTCAGGGTGTCCAGCAGGGGCAGCCGGCCGAGCCGACGTGAGGCCAGCGTGAGCCCGTCCAGAGCGAGCGGCGGCGCCACCGAAGCACGCCCGATGTGAAACGTCTGGGTGGCGGAGCCGAAGTCGATGGGCACAGCGACGAAGTCGGGCTCGTCCGGCGGCGCGCCGAAACCAGGCGCTGGACTGAAGAAGTCGACTTCCGCGGGCGGCCGGTCGGGCAGCGCCACGGTCAGGATGCCGGCGCCGCCCGCGCTCGCGAGCAGCGGCTCGGCGACGAACGCGGCGAACGAGCCCGCGACCGCTGCGTCGACCGCGTTGCCCCCCGCGCGAAGGACTTCGGCCGCCGCCTCCGCGGTCTCGTGGCAGCCGGCGGCGACCACGGCGCTCACGAGGCGCGCTCCGCCATCACGATCATCGACGCGCTGTCCCGGTCATACGGCGCCCCGTCGAAGCTCCCGAACACGCCCAGCGATGCGAGCCCGGCCGTCTCGAGCGCGGCCGAGAGTTGGTCCCGCAGCACATAGCGGTGATGAATCGGGATGCTGGCGCGGGTCGTCCCGTCCTCCCGGCGGTACGTGTAGCGCGCGAGCATGGTCTGCGCGTCGCGATCCCATGAGCTGCTCTCGAACACCGCCAGGCGCTCGCCCCCGTGTTCGATGTCCGTGACGTGGTCCATCTGGTCGTCGGGGTAGTCCTCGGGGCGCGCCTCCTCGTGGAATCCGTCGGCGGCGTACACATCGAATGCGAACAGTCCGCCGGGCGCCAGGTGGCGACGGACGCCCGTAAGACAGCGGTCGAGGGCGTCTTCGTCGGGCAGGCAATACAGGCCGGTGAACGGAAGGATGATCCGGTCGAACGTCGCTCCGAGATTGAGGTCCCGCATGTCGCCCTCGACGAGCGTGACGCTCTCGTGAGGGTGGGCGCGCGCCTCCGCCAGCATGCCCGCGTCACACTCGACGCCGGTCACATCGAACCCCTCGTCGGCCAGTGCCCGTGCGACCCGGCCCGTGCCGACGCCGAGCTCCAGGACCGTTCTCCCTTCGCCGCAGAACCGGACGTAGAACGCCAGGTCCCCGGGGGAGCCGTCGTGCACGAGGGCGTACAGCTGCGCTTCGTCGCGGGTCATGCAGCCCGAGGGGTGCCGCGCCGACCCGGGGCGCGTCAAGGGGACGGCGCGGTCGAGCCGGTGGGGGGGCCGGCGAGATCGAAGCGCAGCCGCAGCGCCACGTTGAACCAGACGTTCATCAGCGCGCCAACAGCGCTGCTTCCGAGGAGCATGACCGAGGTGCCCAGGCCGACCTCGAGTCGCGCAACGTCGTCGCCGAAGCGTGCGGTCACGAACGGATCGACGTGAAGCGCCTCACGGAACCCTGACATGACGAAGCTCGGTCCGTCCTCCACAGGAGCGACGTCGCGCGCGTTCAGGCCGATGAAGTTCGCCGCCACGCGCAGCCCACCTCCGATCGTGAAGAAGCCGTTGCTCGTGACGCCGGCGAGCGTGCCCTGAACGAAGGGGCGGGTGTACGTTCCCCAGAGGCGCGCGTCGCCCTCTTCCCCGAAGTAGAAACCCGTCCCGTAGCCGACCGCGCAGCCCGCCAGCACCTCGGCACGCAAGCTCGGATCGTCGGCGAGGTAGGCGCCCAAAGCGAGCTCTCCGTCGAAGTGGTTCGATGTCTTTTCGCCCGGGATCACCGACGTGGTGACGCCTCCGGCGATGACGAACCCGTCCACCGGAGAGCCGGCCATCTGCCCCTCGAGCACGAGCTCCGGGGTGCCCGCGCCGAGGTTGACCCCCGCGCTGCCGCGCACTTCGAGTTGGCCGCCTCGCTCGAGCAAGGGGGCGTAGGCATGGTGGGGCAGGGCGTAGTTCGAGCAGCCGGCCAAGAGACATGTGAACACGAGCGCGACGTGGGCGCGTCGAAGGGAGCGACAAGTCATTCCTGCTTCCACAGCAAGGCGCGGGCCACCTCCCCGAATCGTCGGACTTGCCCGGCGGCTCTCAGGTGCGGCCCAGCCTGTCCCAGTGGGACACTCAACCCGCGGCGAGCATGCGCCGCGTCAGCTCCTCGACCGGCGCGTGGTCGTCGGTCAGTACCGGCCCGCTCTCGGTGAGCGGCCGCAGCTCTTCGGCTGCCTTGAGCCCGAGCCCCTCGACCTGAGGGTCCGGGTGCCCGGCCCGCAGCCGTGCCTCGATGACAGGCGCCTCGGTGGGCTCCCCGAACGCAAGCACGATGTGGTTCCGCCGGCCGCCGGGGACGACGTAGACAGACGGAAACACCGCGCGTAGCGTCGCGCCCACGGCGCCGAGCACAGGTCGTTCCGGGCTCCGGTCGTAGACGTTCATCATCACGACACCCCCGGGGGCGAGCCGCGCGCGCACGTCCTCGAACGCCTCTCGCGTGAGCAGGTAGAACGGGGGGTACAGCCCGCCCTGAAAGAGGTCGAGGTGGATGATGTCCCAGCTCCCGCGCTGCGCGGCGAGCCAGGGGCGCGCGTCGGCGGTGTGCACGCGTGTACGCGGGCCGGGGCCGATGTCGAAGAAGCGCGCCGCGGCCTCCACCACTGCGGGGTCGATCTCCACCGCGTCCACCTCCAGCTCGGGGTCGGCGTTCCGGCTTGCGACGATGCTGCTCCCCGCGCCCATGCCGAGCACGAGCAGCCGGTCGCCTTCGGTCAGGAGCGGGCCGACCGCGAACACGTCGAAGTACCGGTCTGACCATCGCTGCCCGATGAGCCGCGTCGTCTGCGCGGTGCGCGGGTCGTTGAGCACGAGCATGCGTTCGCCGGCGCGCTCGACCACCCGGACGAGGTTGTACTCGGACTCCCGGACGAAGATCGCGTCCTCACTGAAGCCGAACGGAGGGCTGAACGGCACAGCGACGAGCGGGAGCACCGCGAGCGCCCCCACGCGCCGGCGGAGCAGCAGCAAACCGACCCCGCCGACGGCGACCGACGTGACCGCCATCACGATGAGCGTCATGCGGGTGCCGAGCCAGGGGACCAAGACGAAGCTGGTGCCGAAGACACCGACCAGGCTGCCGGCGGTCGAGATCGCAGAGACGCGCCCGGCGGTGCGGCCGATGTCGTCGCCGGTCGCGAGCAGCCGGGTCACGAACGGGGACATCATGGCCAGGGCGAGGATCGGCGGCGCGAAGATCACCAGCGTCGCGAGGACGGGGCCGACGCGCGGGTCGAGCTCGGCGAGGGCGGCGAGGATGGGCTCGGCGACAAACAGGATGCCGCCCTGGTAGGCGCCGGCCGCGGTGACCCCCATCAAGAGAGGAGCCGGGCCCGACGCGCGATCCGCGAGCCGGCCGCCGAGCGTGTACCCGACGGCCAGAGCGAGCATCACGATGCCGATCATGCTGCCCCACACGTAGGTGGAGTAGCCGAAGTGCGGCGCGTAGAGCCGGAACGCCGCGAGCTCCAAGCCCATCACGACGGCCCCCGTCAGGAAGGTCGCCATGAGCAGGCCGAAGGTCGATGCGCGCCGCATGCGCGCAGTCTCCCACGCTCGCCGTTCAGACGCGCGGGTAGCGTCGCCGGGTCCAGACCAGCGCGAACAGGCCCGCCGCGATCGGTCCCCCCAGCCAGCCCGGCCCGCTGCCGCTGACGCTGCAGCCGAGCTCGTTGGTCGAGTCCACAAACCCCTCCGTCGCCGAGACCGTCGCGAACCCTTCGAGCTCGCCGTGCCGTGCGCAGAGCTCCGCGCTCACGCCCGGTGCGTACCGGTAGCGGAACAGGTCTCCGAGCCCGGGCTCCGAGAAGCCGTTGAGGTCCCACTCGTACTCCACGCCGTAGATGGGGGTCTCGTCCGCCGCGTAGGCCTGGGCGTACACCACCAGCTCTTGGTCCGTCGTCGCGTCCGTCTCGTCCATGCCGTGCAGGCGGACGACGTCGATGGTGTCTTCGGCGACGCCGACGAGCGTGATCGTGCGCACCAGCTCGCCGTTGGCCAAGAGCCGCACCTCGTGGGCTCCCTCTTCCAAGACGCTGAACGAGACCCACTCCCGATCTTCGAACAGGTGGGTCCGGCGGGGCTGGGCCTCGACGCCATCGCCATGCTCGGTGGTCAGCGCACCGTGTCCGTTCAGCGCCTCGTCGTCCGCGAACCACTCGACGAGGAACGTCGCCGTACCCCCGACGAGCACCTGGAGCTCGTCGGTGTTCTCTGGCTGCAGCGCGGGGCGGCCGATGATCCTTGGGCCGTGCGCGACCAGGCGAGCCTCATCAGCGCGGACGACGTCGACCGGGGTCCGGTGCATCTCATTGCCGTCGAGGTCGCGAACGAGCAGGTCGACGGTGCCTGGCGTGACGGCGATCGCGTCGGCCTCGCCGGGGGTCCCCGCGCCCCGGACCTGGAGGATCGCGTCGTCAGCCGACGCGATCACCAGTTGGTTCTCTTCGCTGCGGTCGACGTTGGTGGTGAAGAGCGTGAAGTCGGCGCCGGCGACGTACGGGCTGTGCAGGGTGTCCGAGGGGCCACGCAGGAAATTGAAGTCGAAGGTGAGGTCCACGCTGTCGGTCAGGCGTACGCCGTCGCAGCCCGTGGCGAGCAGTCCGGTCAGCGAGAGGAGCGCGAAGCAAGCAAGTCGAGAGTTCATGCCCGCTCTCTATGAAAACGTCGTGCCAAGCCGATTCTCTGCGTCCTCGCGCCCGTGGGCCGGTGGACCTGTGACTCTCCTTCACGCTGCCGGCACGGAGCGTCCGTCTGTCCACTTTTTTCACTTCCCCCGCCCGCCCCGGTATCCGGGAAGGGATCGCGTGAGCCGGGCGGGCGAGCCCGACGCGTGGATCCCAGGGAGGAAACGATGAATCGAGTCTCGAAGCTCGTCGCATGCGCGGCGTGGATGATGGCCTACGGGTGCGGCGCGAGTGGAGGGGCGGTTGCAACAGGACCGACCGCGCCGATCGCCCAGACGCTCGCGGAAGCCAGCGCAGAAACCGTGTCGATCGCCGGCCTGCCGGCCGCGCCTTGGTCCCAGACGCCGCTCAGCTCCGATGCGGCGCCCGCGCCCGTGCTGACCGCGTGGGCCGGAGCGTCGAACCGCGGGGAGTGCGCCCCGTTGGCGCCCGCTGCCTTCGGCGCCGCCGAGGGCGCTGAGGCGCGGGTCTCCCCCGACCTGGTCGAGGGCGGCTGGGCCGTCGAGTTCGATCGCCGTGGACTGCCCGGCATGCAGTCGGACGGAGACACGTGTGCCAACTGCGGTCGCGGGGTATTCGGCATCGCCGGCACGCGCATGACGCCGGGCCAGCTCGTCTCGGAGGACGATGACGCGGAGCTGCCGACGCCCACGTTCGCCGACGGCAGTCACCTTGCCATCGAGCCTACCGCGGAAGGCGAGGCGGTCTCCGCCGCGACCCTCACGGTCCAGGGCCAGGGGTGCGTCTACCAGGTGTGGTCGTTCCTCGGAGAGACGCATGTGCGGGAGCTGGTCGATTCGCTCCGCCTCGTCGACGTGGCGCAGCCGTCGGTCGTCGCCTCGCGCTGAGACCGGCTCGTCGACGGCGCCGTCATGCCTTCGGGCGGGCGGCGCCGTTGTGGTTCCGTCTCGCTCCGCTTGGCGCCGTGCGCCGTTGAGGGCATGACTACGGTGCCCCATGAATCCGAGTGCCCCCGCCAGTCTCTCTGCCGTTCGCCACATCCCGGGCGAGACGGGGGTGCCCTTCGTGGGTCACGCGCTCCGCTTCGTCACCGATCCGCGCGCGCTGCTCGAGCGCATGCGAAAGCGCCATGGCGCCTGCTACCGGACGCAGTTCCTCGGGATGCACAACGTGACCATGTTGGGCGAGGACGCCCTGGAGCTGGCGCTCCGTGACCGTGACGAGGCGTTCAGCAACGAGCACGGGTGGGGGTTCAGCCTGGGGCGCATGTTCCCCAACGGCCTCATGCTGCGCGACTTCACAGTCCACCGGCACCATCGGCGCATCATGCAGAGCGCGTTCCGGAAAGCTGCGCTCGAAGGCTACCTGGCGGGCATCAACGAGCGCATCGCCGCGACCCTGCCCGGCTGGGCGGACGTGCCGGACTTCCGCTTCTACCCGCACATCAAGGCGCTGACGCTCGACAACGCAGCGGGGCTGTTTCTCGGCCTCGAGCTGGGGCCGGAGGCCGACGCGCTCAACCGGGCGTTCGTCGACACGGTGGAGGCGACCCTCGCGCTCGTGCGTGTGCCCGTCCCGGGGCTGAAGCTCGCCCGTGGGCTGGAGGGCCGCGCGCTCCTCGTGGACTTCATCCGCCGCCACATCGCCGCGCGCCGCGCCCAGCCGGAGCGCCGGGACATGTTCTCCCAGCTGTGCCACGCGACGGACGAGGAGGGGCGGCGCTTCGGCGACGATGAGGTCGTCGACCACCTGGTGTTCCTCTTGATGGCGGCGCACGACACGGTCACGAGCGCGCTCACGTCGACCGCGTACCGCCTCGCCGCGAACCCGCTCTGGCAGTCACGGCTTCGCGAGGCGAGCCAAGCGCTCGGGGCGCCGCACGTCGGGTTCGACGACCTACCGAAGATGGAGCTGCACCAGCACGTGTTCGACGAGGTCCTCCGGCTCGACACCCCGGTCCCCTTCATCCCGCGCCGGACGACGAAGCCCGTGGTCTTCCGCGGCCACATGATCCCCGCGTGTGCGCATGTCTCGGTCGTCCCGGACTTCACTCACCGGGACCCGCGGTTCTACATGGAGCCGGAGCGGTTCGACCCGACGCGCTTCTTCAGCGAGCGCGCCGAGCACCGCGCCCACCCGTTCGCGTTCGTGCCCTACGGCGGCGGCGCGCACACGTGCATCGGGCGCGCCTTCGCCTACCTGTTGGTCAAGGCGTTCCTCCACCCGTTCTTGCTTCGCTACCGGCTCCGTCTCCCCGAGGGCCGAAGGCACGTCATGCGCCGCGTGCCGATCCCCAAGCCCACCGACGGCCTCCCGCTGATCTTGGAGAGGGTGTGAGTTGGCAAGGCAAGCCCCGGGCTACTTGCTCCACGGGAGTCGGTACGTGTGGGCGGCGTGGGGGGAGCGGGCGCTCGACTGCAGTTCGAGGCTCTCCAGAAGCAGCGCGGGGCTGACGGTCGACACGGGGACGGCGCCGCTCTCCGCGCCGCAGTAGCTGTTGTCGACCTCGCGCCGGCCGCCGGCGGCGACGATGCCGCGGACCGCGTTGAGCGGGGTGCCCACGAAGCTCACGTCACGCACCCACTCTTCGCGGCCATCGAGGTAGATGCGCTTGGCCGCGCGGATCTGGCCGAGAAACGCCTGGAAATCGTAGCTCGAGGTCGCCGTCTCACCGCTGTCGGCTTGCAGTACGTGGATGCCGAACGGCAGGCCGCGGCGTTTCACCTCCTCGAGCAAGCGCGCCTTCATCTCCGCGTCGCTCAACGCGTCGGCCGCCTCCACGAAGGTCACGCCCATTCGGCTGATGGGGCGCTCGTGGGCTTCGGAGCGCGCGTGCCCGTTGCTGTGATGCCGGGGGCCGATTCCCGCGCGCGTGCTCAGGTAGCCGCGGATGAAACCGCCCCGCACGAGCTCCGTGGGCAGCGACGGAACGCCTTCGTCGTCGACCGAGTAGTGACCGACCAGCGAGCGGCCTTCGAAGTGTGTCTGCGTCGGGTCGTCCGACAGCGAGATCGACTCTGGCAGCAGCTGCACGCCCAGCGCCCCGCGGAACGTCTGGCCCTCGCCGGGCGAGAGCAAGCGGCTGCCCTCGAGCCGATGGCCGAGCGCCTCGTGCATCAGCAGTCCCGACGGCCTCGGGTCGAGCAGCACGGGCCCCGAGTACGCGCGCAGGGTCTCGGCCGCGGCGATCTCCTTCATGGTCCGGAACGCCCGCCGCATCGCGGCCTTCATCGCGCTCAGGTCGGGAAGCTCGTCTGGGTCTCTCACAAACCACGACAGTGTCCAAGGGACCGTGACCCCGGCCTCCGATGCGTAGTCGAGCATGGCCGTCAGCTGATAGACACGCGCGGTGTCGAGCACGCGGCTGCCTTCGGTGCTGACGAACACACGTGTCGTGTCCCGGACGCTCAGCTCGACCTCACAGCCGTAGATGCCGGTCGCCCGTTTGCCGATCGCGCTCGCTTTCTCGACGAACCGCACCCACGCCTCGTCGTCGATCGCGCGGAGCGTCGACACGGCCGCGTACTGGGTCGGAGGCCGGCGCTCGAACGCCTGCATCCCGGCGTTCTCGTCGCGGTAGTGCAGCGACTCCGCGCGCTTGTCGAGCCAGTCCTCGGCGGCCTCCCGGTAGCGTGCCTCGGTGAGCTGCCAGACCCCGTGCAGCACCCCGTCGAGCTGCGTGCCGATGGGGAGCAGGCCGTAGCCGAAGGACTCCGCTTTGCTGTTGTTGTCGCCCAGGCCGCCGTCGCGCACGTGGTCGGTGCGGTAGCTGCCGAGCCGCACGTCGGCATAGCCGCGGCGCCACCGGCGCGTCTCTCTCGTCATCAGCGTGCCGAAGCGGGCGGCGAACCAGCGCTGCGCGACGTCACGCACGAGGTACGAGACGAAGTACGGGCGGCGGTGGCCGGGAGCCTTGAGCTCGGACATCGCGCGGTGGGCCTCGCCCTCGAGGGCATCGGCGAGACGGGTGAGGCGACGGGGGGCGGGGCGCATGGAGGCCGCGGAGTATGGCAGCCCGCCTCCGAGACGCCACGGAACTTCGCCGGCCTGGTATGGTCCCGCCTCGGAGGCAGCATGAGTGGAGACGACACGTCGAGCTTGCTCGACGACATGCTCGACGAGAGCGCGGTGCATCGGGCGGCCGAGGAGGTCGAAGAGATCGAGGCACGGGAGGCGGTGAAGTTACGTCGCGCCGCCGAGGCCGCGATGGAGACGGCCCAAGCCACGCGCACGGCGGCGCAGCTGAACTCCGTCGACGAGCTGACCGGTCTGACGGAGGCGGATCTGCGCAAGGTGCTGGCGAAGGCTGCGCCCGACCACCTCCTCGTGCTCGTCGCGGCCGGCGACGACACGCTTCGCCGGCGCATTCTCGGAAACCTGAGCGAGGAGTCCGTGGTCTGGATTCGTCAGAACCTCGAGCACATGGGCGCGGTCAACGACGCCGAGCGGGACGACGCCCACGCGCGGGTCCTGAAGGTGGCAAACAAGCTGCTCGTCGAAGGGGAGATCGGCGTGCCCGAGGCGGAGTCCGTCGGCGCGGCGGAGGCTCCCAAGGCGCCTGAGAAGGCGCTCCGCGAGGTGCTCACGGACCTGGTGTCCATCGGCCACGCAGGCGGTCTCGAGGCCCTGGCCGAGCTCGCGAAGTCGGCGGGTGAGCCGCTCCTGAAGGAGGGCCTCGTGCGCGTCGCCAAGGGCGCCAAGGGCGACGCTCTCCGCGCTGATCTCGCGTCGGTCAAGCGTGACCTCGAGCAGCGCTACGCCGCCCGGCTCAGCTGGATGGAAGAGGCGCTCGTCGCGATTGGCGAAGGCGAGAGCCCCGAGGCGTTCCGCGCGCGCCTGTTCGAAGACTGAACAATACGTGCGCCGCGCCACTGCGTGCGCCGCGCCACTGCGTGCGCAGGATGACCTACTGCGTGCGCTGGATGATGTGGTAGCCGAACTGGCTGCGCACCGGGTCGCTGATCTGGTCGATCTCGAGCGCAAACGCCGCGCGTTCGAAGGACGGCACCATCTGGCCGCGGCCGAACATCCCGAGGTCGCCGCCGCGGGGGCCGTTGGCTTCGTCGCTGTACTCCGCGTGCAGCTCGACCCAGTCGTTGGCTTCGTCCCGTGCGGACGAGGCGATCTGCAGCGCCAGTGCGCGGGCTTCGTCCTCGGAGCGGGTCACCTCTTCGTTGGCGCTCGACGCGCCTTGCCAGGCGATCAGGATGTGACGCGCGGCGATCTGAGTTGGGCCGGTCTCGCTGGGATCGGCCTCGCGGGCGAGGATCACGAATCCGATGGGCGTCGGGAGCGGGCGGGTCACGTGCCCCACGTCCAAGCGGAACGCCTCCGCCTCCACCGTTTCAGGCAAACCGGACTCCCCGCGGCTCAGGATGCGCACGGTGTTGCGATCGTCGGTGTCGGGCGGCGTGTCGCCGTACTGCGACACCAGCTCGCGGAAGCTCTGGTCCGAGGTGCGCGCCAGCCCGGCGATCATCACCGCGCGCTCCTCGGCCTGCTCGCGGGAACGTCGAATCGAGGCCGCCGCGCCGTCGGCTCCGTCGAAAGCCACAAGCAGCCGACGCACCCGCATCGCTTCCACTCCGTCGGCCCGTGGGGCGCTCGCGTCGGAGGCCGACGCGGGACCTCGGATCACACCCGTCGTGCAGCCGAATGAGATGGAAGCACAGAGCGCGAGCGTCAGCAGCGAGAGGGTCCAGCGCGTCATCGCCGGCTCCATAGCACGGGCTCGACGGGTGAACGAGGGGGACAGGGGAGCGCACAGGATGTGCGCGCATCCACGCAGCGTTGGGGTATCATGGGAGGCGATGCACGCTTCGGTTCGCCCTGGCCCCCGTCGTGGAGGGCTCGCCTCCGCCGCTTTCGCGCTCACCTGTCTGCTCACCCTCGGTTGCGAGGACCCGGGGATCATGGAGCTTGAGTTGAGGCTGCCTCCCGCGCCTGAGTCGTTCGACTTGGGGGAGTGCGTCGAGGGGGCGTGCGATGCCGCCGACACGACCTGCGAGGCGGGTCGGTGCATCTACCGTGGCCGTTGGGACTCCGAGCTGGAGATCACATCGTTCGACTTCGTGACCGAGGCGGGACCGCTGCAGTGGACCAACGCGGGGGTCGGCGCCATCCCGCTGGCGACCGGCGCCGAGGATCCGCGGTGGAACTGCACGAGCGTGCAGGGCGACCCCTCAGTCGAGACGGTCCGTGTGCGGCTGCGCTACTGCCGAGACGGGTGCGACCCGCTGGAACCCTCGATCGAGCACTGGTTTGAAATCGAGAGGCCGTTCTACAACGGACGGCGCACTCACGTTCGGCGCCGGGCGCCCAACATTCAGCCGTCCTTGGACAGCTGCATCGAAGACACGGAGTGTGCGACGTCGGAGGCGGGCCCTGTGTGCGTATCCAGTACGGCGAGGTGCGGCTGCACAGACGACGCGCAATGCGCAGCGGGGCACTGCGAGGGCTTGGAGTTCTTCCCGGAGGGGCGTTGCACCGTCGACATCGAGCGCTGCAGGGTGCTCGGCTGCATCAGCGTCGGCATGCTTCGGCCGGTGGAGGCGGGCGAAATCTGCTTGGGCGGAGCCACCGCCTCCGAGGGGAACCACCCGTGCGAAGAGTCCCCCACCTTCGACTACATGCCGCCGGACGGCGCCGGCTGCTTCTTGCCATAGAGCGTGTCTGCGAAGCCGGTCTCACGAGCCCGCTTTCGTCACGTCCTCGTCGCGCCTTCTCCCGCCTGACTCCCCTGTGCGAGGACGAGGATGCAGACCGGTACGTGCCGCGGCGGCTGCCGTGAGCACTGACCCCGGTTGACATCGGCCGGAGCGCTCGGGTACTCGCGCCCTTGATGGTGACTTCGACAACAGAGCCAGCGCGGAGCCAGTGGGGGTCGCGTGTGGGGTTCATCCTGGCGGCCGCGGGCTCCGCCGTGGGGCTCGGCAATCTCTGGAAGTTCCCCTACATCACGGGCGAGAACGGGGGCGGCGCCTTCGTCCTGATCTACCTCGTGTGCATTCTGGTCGTCGGGCTTCCGATCATGATCGCCGAGGTGTTGCTCGGGAACATGACCCAGAAGAGTCCCGTGGGCGCGTTCACCGAGCACGCGCCGAAGAGCGCCTGGCCTGCCTTCGGGTGGTTGGGCATCGCGGGCGGGTTCATCATTCTCTCGTACTATTCGGTGGTCGCCGGCTGGGCGATGCACTTCACCTACCTGTCGGTCATCGGCACCTTCAGCGACGTCCCTCCCGACGAGATCGGTGCGGTCGGGGAGCACTTCGGCGCGCTCTACGCCGACCCCACGCTCAACCTCGCGTGGCACACCGTGTTCATGGCGGTGACGATGGCGATCGTCATCGCGGGCATCCAGAAGGGGGTCGAGACCGCGGCGCGGATCATGATGCCGACCCTGCTGCTCATGCTGGGCGGGATGGCGCTCTACGGCAGCTCGCTCGACGGGTTTGGGCGCGCGTTCGACTTCGTGTTCGGCTTCCATACGGACGCGCTGTCGAGCGCCGGGGTCCTCGAGGCGCTGGGGCACAGCTTCTTCACGCTGAGCCTAGGCATGGGCGCCATGCTCACGTACGGCAGCTACATGAAGCGGGACGAGGACGTCGTGAGCAGCGGCGTCGCCATCACGCTTCTCGACACGGGCGTGGCGCTCTTGGCCTGCCTCGCGCTGTTCCCGATCACGTTCACGTATGACATGGAGGCGTCGGCCGGCCCCGGGCTCGTCTTCGTCAACATGCCGACGGCCTTCGCGCAGCTGCCGGGCGGCAGCCTGTTGGCGGTGTTGTTCTTCCTCTTGCTGACGTTCGCGGCGCTCACCAGCGCGGTGTCGTTGCTCGAGGTCGTCGCGAGCTACTTCATCGACGAGATGAAGGTGCCGCGCCGGGTGGCGGTCGCGGGCTGCGCTGGGGTCATCTTCTTGTTCGGCATCCCGTCCGCGCTGAGCGGCGGCACCGACTTCTTCGGGGCCGATTTCGCGACGATGACGAGCCAGGTGTTCGGGGAGGGCGAAGGCAAGAACTGGTTCGACCTGCTCGACTACCTGGCCACCAACTGGATGCTCCCGCTCGGCGGGCTCGGTGTCTCGTTGTTCGTCGGCTGGCGCATCAACGGGCTCGAGCGGCACCACGCGCTCGCGGACGGCAGCCCATTGGGCCAGATCGTTCCCCTGTACACCGCCTGGCTGTGGATCCTCCGGATTGTCGTGCCCATCGCCATCGTGCTCGTGATGCTGCACGCCGTTGGCATCCTGTGAGTTTGTCCCGCCCGGAGCAGCCATGAGCGTCGCCACCGCGGTCATCGGCGGCGTGTTCTGGATCGTCGCGGGCTTCCTCTGGGTGGCGCGCCGAGACGAACGCCGGGCGCTCGCGCAGCTCGAAGGCGTCGACCCTTCCGTTGGGGAGCTCACCGCGGGCACCTTCAGTGCCGTGCGTGGCGAGGTGAGGAGCGCGCAGCCCGAGACCGACCCCGTCACGGGGGAACCGGTGGCCTATTGGGAGGCCCGCCTCGAGCGGCTCGACGACGCGGGACGTCGGGTGCGACTGCTGCTCGTGGAGGGCGGCGAGGAGCTCACCGTCGATGGAGTTCGCGTGGCGCTCCATGGCGCGCAGATCGACATCGACGAAGCGCCGCCGGTCCGCGCGGAAGGCATCCCCAACGAGGCGATGCGCGCGCTGTTGGAAGGCACCCCGCACGCGCTGCCGCCGCCCGATGAGACTCGACCCGAGAAGGGAGTGCGCTGGGAGCTGACCGTGCGACGCATCACGCTCGGCGAGACCCTCACTCTTTTGGGGACACCGATCAAAGGCGACGACGGGCTCGTGTTTGACGGACTGCCGCGTCTGACTCCCACCGCGCTCGAGGTGATCGTCGAGGAGGAGCGTTTGGCGTCCCGCGCGATGGACCGCCTCATCGTCCTCGCCGCGGTGATCGGCGTCGGCGCGTTCCTGGCGGCCGTGCTGCTCGCTGTCGCGTAGGTGGCTCAGCCGACGGCGACGAGTTCGACGTCGAAGACGAGCGTCGAGTTGGGCGGGATGGCGCCCGGGAAGCCGCGCTCGCCGTACGCAAGCTCGGGCGGGATGGTGAGCTTGCGCTTGCCGCCCACCTTCATGCCGGCGACGCCCTGGTCCCAGCCCTTGATGACCTGGCCCGCACCGAGCTGAAAGCCGAACGGCTGGCCGCGGTCGAGCGAGCTGTCGAACTTGGTGCCGTCGGTCAGGCAGCCGGTGTAGTGAACCTCGACGCGGTTGCCCGAAACAGCCTCGGCGCCGCCGCCCACTTCGATGTCTTTGATCTCGAGTGACATGGGGCGCGACTACCACGGCTCCCGGACGGGCGCACGCTGCCGTATGCTCCGCCGCGATGGAAAGCCGCTACGATCCCGCCCTCGCCCCCGACGACCCGCTCGCGCTCCGGGCCTACACCTCGCGCCTCCTCGGCGCGGAGCCCACGCTGGTGCTGCACGGCGGCGGCAACACCAGCGTCAAGCACACCCGCGCGGACTTCTTCGGCGACGAGGTCGAGGTTCTGAGCGTCAAAGGCAGCGGCTGGGATCTCGCCGCGATCGAGCCCCCCGGGTTCGCGCCGGTTCGCCTGGACGTGCTTCAGCGCATGGCGGCGCTGCCGGACCTGAACGACCCCGACATGGTGCGCGAGCAGCGGGCCGCGATGCTCGACCCGTCCGCGCCCAACCCGTCCGTCGAGGCGATCCTCCACGCGCTCATCCCGTCGACCTATGTCGACCACACGCACGCAGACGCGGTCGTCACGCTCAGCAACAGCCCGGACGGTGAGGCGCGACTGCGCGCGCTCTACGGTGACCGTGTGCTGTTCATCCCGTACGTCATGCCGGGCTTCGTGCTGGCCAAGAAGGTCTACGAGCTGACGCGCGGGGTCGACTGGGAAGCGCTCGAGGGGATGATCCTGCTCAACCACGGCGTGTTCACCTTCGCGGACGACGCCCAGACGAGCTACGAGCGAATGATCCAGCTCGTCAGCGAGGCCGAGGGCGCACTCCAGGAGGCCCACGCCTGGGACGTGCTTGCGACGACCGATCCCGGAGAGATGGAGCTCCTGTCCCTCGCCGCGCTGAGGGGTGAAGTGAGCCGCGTGGCGGGCCGGGCGATGATCGCGCGAAGCGACACGTCGTCCCGCACGCGCGGCTTCGCGTCACGAGCCGACGCGGCTGAGCTGGCCACGCGTGGGCCCGTGACGCCGGACCATGTCATCCGCACGAAGCGGATCCCGGTGGTCGTCGAGGACAAGGGCCACGAGGACGCCATCGACGCCTACGCGGAGGCCTACCGCGGGTTTTTCGAGCGGAACGCCGACGGCCAAACGATGCTCGATCCGGCGCCGCGTTGGGCGGTCTGGAAAGGGCGGGGCCTCGTCGCCTTCGGCAAGAGCGTCAAGGCCGCGGACCAGGTCCGGGACATCGCGAACACGACGCTCGCCTGCATCCAGCGGGGCGAAGCGCTCGGCGGTTGGACCCCGCTCGGCGAGAAGGACCTGTTCGACATGGAGTATTGGGAGCTCGAACAGGCCAAGCTGAAGAAGGGCGGCGCGCCGGCGCCGTTCGCGGGCAAGGTCGCGCTCGTCACCGGCGGCGCCACGGGGATCGGACGCGCCATCGCCGAAGCGTTGCGCGCACAGGGCGCGGCGGTCTGCGTGTTGGACATCGCCGAGTCGATCCTCGAGACGTTCGCTTCGGACCTGCCCATCCTCTGTGACGTAACAGACCGGGCCGCGCTCGACGCGGCGGTGGCGCGCTGCGTGGAGACGTACGGCGGGCTGGACGTGGTCGTCGCGAACGCGGGCGACTTCCCGAAGAGCCAGGCGCTGGACGCGATCGACGACGCGGTCTGGGAGCGGACGATCGAGCTGAATCTGACGAGCCACATGCGCACCCTACGGGCGGCGGCGCCCTACCTCGCGCACGGCTTCGAGCCGGCGGTGTTGTTCGTGGCCTCCAAGAACGTGCCCGCCCCGGGGCCCGGCGCGGCGGCGTACTCGACGAGCAAGGCCGCGCTCACGCAGCTCATGCGGGTGGCCGCGCTGGAGCTCGGTCCGAAGGGCGTGCGGGTCAACGCGCTTCATCCCGACAAGGTGTTCGACACGGACCTCTGGAGCGAAGAGAAGATCCGCCTCCGGGCGGAGCACTACGGGCTCAGCGTCGAGGCCTACAAGCGCTCGAACCTGCTGGGCGTCGAGATCGTGAGCCGCGACGTGGCCAACGCGGCGTGCGCGCTCTTGGGGCCGACGTTCCGCGCTACCACCGGCGCGCAGGTCCCCCTCGACGGCGGCAACGAGCGGGTCATCTGATGCGCGCATGGCTCGCTGGCTTCGTGTGCGTCGCGACGGCGTGCGCCGGGTCGCCGCGCTCGGTCGAACCCGCGCCGGAGCCGGAGGCGTTCCAACCACGTGTTTCCTCCGACGAGCAGCGCACCGGGGACGCACTCGACCGGCTGATGACGGCGTGCGCCGACGGAGACCTCGCCACCGCGGCTTCGGGGATCGTCGATCGAGACCTCCCCTCGTCCGCGTGGCACCGCGCTATGGACATCGAGGAGCCCGGCCGCCGAGAGGCGGTCGAGAGCCTCTGCCAGCGCGTCAACGGCATGCGGCGCGGTGCGGACTACGAGCGGGTTGCTTACCGCAAGGAGCGCCAATCAGCGCGCCTCTGGCATCTGTGCACCGTGCGCTACGCGAGCGACGAAGCCGAGATCTATGCCTTCCTCGAGATCGACGGACAGATGCTGCTCGGCGACATCGACCCCGCGCGCTGACGACCTGAGCGTGCTTCACACGCCAGGAGGACTGGGGCATCGTGTCAGTCGCATGCTCACCCGCCGCGCCGCGCTCCTGGTCTCCTGCCTCACGGTCCTTTCGTTCGCCTGCGACGAAGACGAGCCTCCGGAGGACGCAGCGGTGGACGCATCCGCGGACGCCGACGTCGACGCGGGGCCGCCGCCGCCCACGTTCGAGCCAGCGGCGTATGCGCTCACCGGCGAGGTCGACGTCTACCGGGACTCGCTCGGGGTGGCGCACATTTACGGCGACAACGACGCGGACGTGTTCTACGCGTCGGGCTACATGCAGGCCGTCGACCGGCTGTTCTCGATGGATCTCCAGCGCCGCCGCGCGCTCGGTCGCCGCGCCGAGGTGCTCGGGGCTGGCTTCGTGGACGACGACCAGCTCGTGCGCACAGTGGGTGTGGAGCGTTGGGGCCGCGCGTCCGCTGCGCTGGCACGGGAGCAGAGTCCGGAGGACTTCGAGCTGGTCGTCGCGTGGACAGCGGGCGTGAACCGCCGCATCCAGGAGATCCTCGACGGCGACGTGCCGCTCCCCTACGGCTACCGCGAGAGCGAGCTCGACTTCGCGCCTGAGCCGTGGGCGGTGCCGGACACCTTCGTGGTGGGCAAGCTCATCCTGTTTGGCAACGCCAACCAGCTGGAGTTCGACCTGCTCGCGACGATCCTGCGGGACTACGTGGCGGAAGCCTTCGAGATCGTTCCGGTCATGGCGCCGCTCACCGACGCGTTCGTGCTGCCTCCCGAAGAGCGCCCCGCGGGCGCCGCGGACCGCAGTTGGCGTGCGCCCGGGCCGCGTCACCAGCACCTCCTGCCGGCGGACGCAGAGGAGCGCATGCGGGGAATCTTCGACATCGTTCCATCCCCGGTGGCGCAGTTCGCGAGCAACAACTGGGCGCTCGAGGGCCGGCACACCGAGAGCGGCCGGCCGCTCATCGCGGGTGACCCTCACCAGGGGCTGCGCAGCCCCGGGGTGTTCTGGATGCAGCACCTGAACAGTGCGGACGCGGGCGGCACGCTCGACGTGACCGGCTTCTCGTTCGTGGGCACCCCCGCGGTGCAGCTCGGCCACAACGCGCGCCTGGCGTGGACGGCGACGACGACGTACCCGGACATCTCTGACCTCTGGGAGGTGTCGGTGACCTCGACCTCCGTGTCGCTCGGGGGCGAGGACCTCGACCTCTTCTCGCATGACGAGGTCATCGAGGTGCGCGACGCGGACCCCGTCACCATCACGGTGGCGGAGGTGCCCGGCCGCGGGGTGCTGCTCCCCGAAGGCATCGCCCCTCTCCCGGTGACCGCGGGAGGTCGCCGCTTGCTCTACAACTGGGTGGGCATGCGCGCGACGACCGAGGCCGGAGACTTCCTCGCGATCGACCGTGCGTCCACGCTGGAGGAGTTCGAGGCGGCCGTCGACCGGATGGAGATCGGCTGCTTCAACTTCCTCGCCGCGACGAGCGACGGCATCACGTACCGCAGCTCGCCGTTCGTTCCCGACCGGGGGCCTGGGGCGCTGTCGCGCGCGCACTGGGCACTGCTCGATGGAGACGACGCGGCGTCGCTTTGGAGCGGCGAGCGCATCCCGCTCAGCGACATGCCGCGCAGTCGGGGCGGGGAGCGCGGATGGATCACGAGCGCGAACAACGACCCGTTTGGGTTTACGGGAGACGGGACGACGGTCGGTGACCCGTTCTACTTCGGCGTGTTCTACGACCCGGGCACGCGCGCCGCGCGCATCGAGTCCGAGTTGACCCGGCTCACCGAGCGCGGCGATGTGACGATGGCCGACATGCAGGCGCTGCAGATGGACGCGTACACGGTCATCGCCGACGCGCTCGTCCCGGTCCTCGAAGAGGCCGCGTCCAATGTCGCGACCGACGAGGCGCTGGCGGACTTCCGGAACCGTCCGGAACTCGACGGGCTCGTCGCGCAGCTCAGCGCGTGGGACCGGCAGCTCACGCGGGACTCGTCCGCGGCGGTGGTGTTCGACGCCTTCATGTTCCTGGTGACGCGCTCGGCGTTGCGCGACGACTTCACCGTCGCGTTCGAGGCCATCCTGACGGGGCAGCCCGTGTTCATGATCAAGTGGGCGGTGCTGGCCCTCACGGGCGGCTTCGAGCGGGCCGACGAAGTCCTTCAGGACGGGCGGGACTTCACCGTCATGCGCGCGCTCAGCAACACGGCGGAGTTCCTGACCGAGCGCTTCGGCGGCGTCGAGCCCGAGAACTACACGTGGGGTGAGCACCACGGGACGCTGTTCGCCGCGGAGTGGCCGGGCGGGGAGTCGGGTGGGTGGTTCCCCACCGACGGCGGCGTCGGCACCGTGAACGTGTCTTCGGCGAGCTTCCTCGGGGCCGGCAGCGCGCCCGTCGAGCGCCTCGAGAGCCGTGGCGGGGCCGTCTATCGGATGGTGGCGGGGTTCAACGAAGCGGGCCGCCCGGTGGCGGAGGTCAACACCGCGCGGGGCAACAGCGGCGACCCAGAGAGCGCCTTCTTCGACAACGCGATGAGCGACTGGATCGAGGGCAACTATGTACCGATGCTGTTCGAGCGGAGCGAGATCGAAGCCGACGCCGCCGAGTCTCTGACGTTCGCGCCGTAGGAGGCCAAAGAGGACACCGTTCAGCGAAAGAACTGCACCTCGTCGATGCGCCCGTCCCGGAGACGGTAGCGGACGATCACCTCGCCCTCCTCCCGCGCTCCGTCGGCTTCGCGCCAGTAGCGCTCATGGTCGACGCAGTGCACACCGACCGACACGCGCGTCTCGACGGTCGCCCCAAACGCGCGCGTCGCGAACAAGCTCTCGTACCGCGCACGGAACGCAGTCTGCCCGCGCGCGATTTCGCTCCCGTCCTCCGCCAGCACCGAGACGTCCTCGTGGTAGCAGCCGCAGAACGCGTCGAGGTCTGCGCGGTTGTAGGCGTTGAGCTGCCGGGCGGCCAGCTCGGTCACGGTGTCGAGCGACATGGGCCCACGCTTGGACTCCACGCGCGGCCCGTCAAGCCATCCTGGTACGCTCCTGCCCGCCATGGCGGCGAAACGAATCCTCAGGGCGATGTTCGTCGACGCGGCCGCGCCGGGCGCCGATCGCCTGCCGCCGGAGCTCGAGGCACAGGCCGTCGTTCGACTCTCCTGGATGATCCTGGCGATCGCGGGGCTGTTCCTCGCGAGCATCCCCCTGCGCGCAGCGATGGCGTGGGCCGACGGGGTGGGCTCGCTCTCGCTCCTGAGCACGCTCGTCTCGACGGCGTTTGGTGGCTTGAGCCTGATGGCGCTGGTCGTCGTGCGCGTCGCCCCCGTCAAGCGTCGGCTGCTGCTCCAGATCGGGCTGCTGTACGAGGTCATGGTCTGCTTCGGGTTGGCGCTGGTCGAGCAGATCCTCGTCGGGTTCGTGCCGATGCCGCTCCGCCTCTCGGTCGTGGCGGTGCTCGTACTCATCTTCCCGCTCGCGATCCCGACGCCGCCGCGGTGGCGCATCGTGACGACCTTCTTGTCCGCGCTCGCCGTGCCGCTCGCCATGGGCTGGGTGGCGTTCCTGAGCGAGCGATTCAGCCTGCGCGCGTTGCTCTTGGGCAGCGCGCCCACGCTGCTGGTCGCCGTGGTCGCCGCCTGGCTCGGCCAGGTGGTGCATCGCCTCCGGCTGGACGTGGACCGCGCGCTCGCGTTCGGGCAGTACGAGCTGGTCGAGAAGCTCGGTGAGGGAGGCATGGGCGAGGTGTGGAGGGCCCGGCACGCGCGGCTGCTTCGGCCCGCGGCGATCAAGCTCATCCGCGCCGCGACCGCAGGGCTCTACGGGGACTCTGCGCGCGCGCGGTTCCAGCGAGAGGCGCAGGCCACGGGCGCGCTGCGGTCTCCGCACACCGTCTCGCTCTACGACTACGGCCGCACGGAAGACGGCACGCTGTACTACGCGATGGAGCTGCTCGAAGGGATCGACTCCGAGCAGCTCGTCGCGCGGTTTGGTCCAATGCCGGCAGAGCGCGTGCTCCACGTGCTGGAGCAAGTCGCGCGCTCGCTGGCCGAAGCCCACCAACTCGGGTTGGTGCACCGCGACATCAAGCCAGCGAACATCTTTCTCTGCCGCATCGGCATCGAGCTGGACTTCGTGAAGGTGCTCGACTTCGGTCTGGTCAAGCCTCGCCACATCGCCTCGGACAGCCCGGTCAGCGTGGCGGGGGCGATCAGTGGAACGCCGGGGTACGTCGCGCCTGAGCACCTGGCCGGCAAGGCCCTCGATGGACGCGCCGACCTCTACTCGCTTGGCTGCGTCGCCTACTTCCTATTGACGGGCAAGCGCGTGTTCTCGGCCCGCAACAAGATGGAGCTGATGACGGCGCACCTGACGAAGGACCCGGAGCCGCCGACCGTGCGCGTGCCCGGGCTCTATGTCCCACCGGCCGTCGAGCAGCTCGTGCTGTCCCTGTTGGTGCGCGATGCCGGCGCACGTTTGCCCTCTGCCGAAGCGCTGTTGAGTGCCGTCGAGGCTGCGCAGCGGGACCTGACACCCTGGGACGCGCGCACGATGCAGAAGTGGTGGAGGGCACACCTTCCCGAGACCGTCGCACCCAAGGCGCCGCTGACGCTCTGACGAACTACCTCGGGCGGTGCTCGGTGCCCTGGCCGGCGGTGATGAACAGCGCGGCGGCGGTCTCCTCGACATCGGCCGTGTGCCAAACACCGGGCTCGTTGATCGCGTACTCGCCCATCGAGAGCGTCACCCGCTGCGTCTCCCCGTCCCGCTCTTGGATGAGCGTGATCGTGCCCTCCACGCACACGACGACTTCGTGCCCGAGGGGATGCATCTCCCAGACGTCCCATGACTCGTTGAAGCGGTGCATGGACACCAGCCGTCCTTCGACGCCATCGTCTGCGTGGCGGGCGCCATATCCGGCGTACCACTCCATTCCGTTGAACTTGGGCTCTGAGACCGCCGTCGCGCCGAGGCCGAGGTGAATGGGGTGTTCGCGCAGTGAGTGTGCCATCGGGCGAGCTTGTCACCGGCGGCGCCCGCGTGCGCGCATTTCGCGTACTGTCGTTCTTGTTGCGCTCCTCTCACCCCCGCATCGAAGGGATGGCGTCGTTCGCCGGACTTCGTGCGCGCTTCCCATGACTCTTCCGGACCACGCTCGCACAGGCAGTCTCGCCCGCCGACGGCAGTGGCGTTTCGTGTTCGCGATCACGGTCGCCTACCTCGTGCTCGTGGCTGCGGTGGGCGCGTGGGTTCACGGCGAGAGTTGGGACTTCCGCGCGCACGCGCGCGACCCGCTCGACGGAACGTGGCGCTTGGAGCTGGCCTGGCTCGCGGGCCGCGGCGCCTGGAGCGGCGTTGACTTCCACTATCCGCGGGGCCCGCTGTGGCAGCTCGTCGGCGGCGTCGCGCACGCGCTCTGCAACGGGGACGCCGGCTGGACACACGCGCTCTACGACCTGCTGTTTCAGCTGTGCACGCTCGCGCTCCTCGGGGCCTTCGTGCGCCGGCGTGTCCCGCGTGCGCCGGCGTCGTGGGTCGTGTTCACCGTGCTGGGCGTGTTCTCGACGGCGGTCGGCACAGCGACGCTGCGCGCGCTCCTGCCGCTCATGGCCATCGATGCCGCGGTGAGGGCGAACGAGGACGGATGGCGAGGCCCGGCGAGGGTCGCGGCGTGGATGGCGGTCGGCATGCTCGTGTCGTTCGACCGCCTGGTCGCGATGACACTGTCGGTCCTGGCGGTGCTCGGCGCGGGGCTGCTGGTGGCAGTCCTCCAGCGGACGGCCAAGGCGTGGATGGCGTCGCAGGTCCGGCTCGTGGGCGCGCTCGTCGTCGCATCGGTGGTGCTCGCTTTGGGGTTTGCGCTCGCCGGCGGGAGCCTCGTGAGGGAGTGCCTGACGCAGCTTCGCATCGCGGGGGACTACGCGGGCCGGATGGCGATGGGTTGGTCCGCGCCGGTGTCAGGATGGGCGGTGGCCGCCTTCGTGGTGTGCGTAGGTGGGCTGGCCGCAGTGCGTCGTCGGGATGCGTTCGACGCCCCCGACTCCAGCTTTCCGTATCTCATGGGCGCACTGCCCGCGGTCGCCTTCGGCGTCATACGCGCCGACGCCGAACACCTCGTTCTTGCGACGCTGCCGCTCGTGGCCGTTCTCCTGGTGCTCTCGGTTGGTGCGTTCGAGGGGGAGTCGCGCGTTCGGCGCGCTGCGGCCGCGGTGCTGTTCCTGGTGGCCGCGGGGTCCATCGCCGTGTCCCGACCGGACGCCCTCGCAGGCAACCCGAGGGTGTTCTGGGCCGCGGCGGCCGTGGCCGCGGGGGAGCAACGACCCAACCCCGACTGGCGCAGCGACGACGCGGCGGCCGTCGCCTACGCACGCTCGGTCCGGCGGCCCGGGGAGTGCGTCGCAGCGAGCGCGGACCTGACCTTGGTGCATCCGATGGCGGATGTGCGGGGACCGACCGAGCTCTCCATCCGCTGGTCCTCCGCGTGGAAAGAAGAACTCGCCGACGCCATCGCGGAGCGCGACTGCCCGCACTTCGTCTACTCGCTGCTGACCTACGAGTGGCCGGGCACCAACTGGATCCTCGGGCCCGACTTCGTCGAGGTCGCGCGGCGCTACGAGCTCGACCGGCAGGTGGGAGCGAGTGTGCTTGGGATGCGCCGGCGTGTGCGCCCTCGGCGCATCGAGCGCGCGCGACTGACCGCGGAGAGGCGCACCTGGAGCGCGGAGGTACCCGGCCAGATCCGCGTGCCGCTGGGCGGCGTGATCCAAGGGACCGACATCGTCGAGCTCCCCCTCCGCGTCACGCTGGACGGGTGGCGAATGCGGGTGGGTGGCGCCCCGGTCGTGGAATGGCGGTTCGAGCGCGATGGCGAGCCAGTGGCGGGCTGGGTGCCGATGCCCGACGTCGCGTTCAACCGGTGGGGGACCGTGCAGCTCAGCCCGGACCCGGCGGCGACGGAGTGGCTCTGGATGGGGGGCCGCGAGCCGAGCCGCCATCGCCGCGCCGACACGCTCGCGCTCCGGCTGCGTCCGCGCGGGGTCTCGACGCCGCACACGGTCGAGGTGTCCGTTCGCCCGATCGACCGTCTCCGCATTCCAATCGAAGCCCGTCCCGAGAGGAGCTGCGACGGGCGCGTGGATCTGCTCTCGATGCTCCAGAACGGGCAGGCCTACGGCCGCTACTTCGCCCCCGACGTGCGGGCGGACCGGTTCTCCTTCGAGCCCAACCGCCCCAACGACTACGAGGCCGAAGTCTCCTTTCCCGTGACCCCCTGCGCCGACAGCTGCCTGCGCCTCAGCGCCTCGGTGGAGGCGCCCGCGTCGGCGAGCGACGGCATCGAGCTCGGCGTGCACGTGTTCGAGCCGCCCCGGCGAACCGACGTCTACTACGAGGTCATTCGGCCGGGAGGAGAGCCGCAGGAGATCAGTCTCCCGCTCGAAGACTTCGCCGGCCGCCCCGTCCTTCTCCAGCTGCGCTCGCTCCCGTGGCGGCAGTGGGGAGAGGACGCCGCGCGCATCATCCGACCGCGCATTCAGCCGTGCGCGCTCGAGGTCATGCTCACCGAGGTCGAGAGGTTGGAAGTTCCGCGAGGCTCCCTCACCCGCGTCGGCCGCGACCTCGCGCTCAGCGCCGGGGGCGCGCGTGTCGAGGCGACAGTGCCGGGCTTCTCGCACCTCTGCCTCGGCTTTGGCACCGCGGCACAGAGCCCGGTGCGGATCGCGGTGCACGCCGAAGACGGCGCCGCCGAGCCCTACGTGCACCGCATCACGCTCCCGCCCGGCGAGGCCTCGCTCGACCCGTTTCCGCTCAGCGATGTACAGGGGCGCGACGTCGTCGTCGTCCTCGACGTGCATCTGGCCGACCATGCGGAGGGGCGGCTCGTCGAGCCACGCCTCGAGCGGTGCGTTGGCGAGTGAGGCTCAGGGCTCAGTACCAGAACGCCAGGCGGGACAAGCCATGGCCGAGCACGACCGGATAGAGGGCCAGGTTGCGCACGAGCGCCCAGGACCAAGACCACGCCGGTGGTGGCTCACCCGAAAGGAGCGCGTCGGCGAGACCTGTGAGGTGCGCGACGCCGAAGGGGCCCGACTGGAGCTTCGCGGTGGACGGAAGCAGCGATGCACCGTGCAGCGCGCCCATCCAGCCCCCGACGATGGCCGCGTGTGTGTCAGTGTCTCCCCCTGCTTCGATCGCGGCGAGCAAACATGGACCGGGGCCCGCACCGAACCGAAGGAAGACGAAGGTGCACAGCCCGACGGTGTGCACCACGAACCCGCTGGTACCGAGCTCCTCAGCGGCGGCGACCAGCTCGACCCCTCCTTCGTGGAGTCCCCGCGCCCTGGTCACAGCGGCCTGCAAGTCGGGGTGACGAAGGACAGGAGTCGCTGCCGTGACCGCGCTCTCACGAGCTGACGTCGACGGTGATTCGGCCCCAATGCAGGCAGCGCTGAGCTCCGCCACATAGAGCGCTCCCTGAATCGCACGGGGGTCAGTGTGGGTCAGTGCGGCGACGCGACGGCCCAGATCACGCCGCCGCCGCCGATCGTCCACGTACGCTCCGAGCACCCTGCACGCATTGCAGCCCCGTTGCCGGCCGAACCGACCCCGGGGCGCGGCCACCCGATCGCCATGCGGACGCATGCCCGCAGGGTTCCCCAGCCGATGCCGAACGGCAGCCGCAGGAACCAGCCGACCATGGAACGCCGAAAGCGGGACACGACATCCGCGTCGTCGTCGCCCTCGGCGAGCGCGTGCGCGAGCAGCGCGGACTGCTCCGTGTCGTCGGAGACGAAGCCTGTCGCACCAAACAGTTGAAAGCGATCCGCGCGCGGACGGCGCCGCTTCACGCGTTTCGCGCTGAGGCCCTCGTACGGGAGGCCGAGCGCGTCACCGAGCGCGACGCCCAGGAGAGCACCGCGCAGCCGGTCTTGGTGGGGGGAGGGGGGCATGGCAGCACCTCTTGCGAGCCCCGTGCCTGCCCTTAGCTGTCCGTTGAAGAACCGTTGTGCCGCACCTCAGAACCGGGACGCACCGCCCTCGCCGCCTGCCGCTCCTCCAAAATCCTCAAGGATGCACGTCGTCGCGTCATGCGACGCGGACGGCACGTCGCGGGCCCGATCCATCGACGTCGGTTCTTCAACGGCCAGTTAGTGGACTGAGAGAGAGAGAGGGCGCTCGGCGCGGCCGTCGACAGGTTGTCTCCGGGAGTCCGTCGAGTTGACAGGCCGTCACCCTCGTCTTCACTCCGGCAAGCGCATGTGCATGTCGAAGAACCCGTGCGCCCGGTAGACGCACCCCGTCCCGCCGCAGGCCCAGCGGTCACGGGAGTGGGTGACCGTCTCGTCGTAGACGACATAGTCCGGGAGAATGTCGGGGAGCTCCCGTGACCGCAGGGTCCCGATCGGGTTCACGCCTGCGATGACCAGGACGCTGCGATCAGGGGCGAGCGAGCTGCGGGCGACGAAGGCGGCGCCGACCTGCTCTCCCTCGTGCACCGCGCCGCCGAGGTGCATGCCGTCCCGCTCGACGGTGAGGGGCAGGTCCTCGAGGCGGGCGTGCACGGCGTTGCTCCAGGGGGGGCCGATCAAGACGAGGGTGCGCTCCTGGATCATGGCGTCCGTGACGTCGACGTCGTCGACGATGGGGTAGTCGGCGATCCAGCCATGCGGCGAGGACCAGTGCTCGGCGACGAGGCGGTTGGCGAATGTATGGGCAGGGTCTTGGGTGCCGACGACGAAGGTCAGCGGCTCGTGAAAGACGTCGCGGATCGGCCCGGAGACCGACTCGCTGCGGGCGCCGGGCTCGGGCCAGGCCTGCGTCGCGCGCCGCCATCCCCCGTCGAAGGCCTCGAGGGTGAGCGGCGCCGGTCCTTCCACCGTGCTCTCTCCGACCTGCACGATCAGCGGGGCGCCGGCTTCGTGCAGCGCCTCTGGCGGGGAGAAGGTCACCGCGGCGGCGCCGTCGATGCTCGCCTCGATGGTCCCGTCGTCGTAGCGCGCGTCGATCTCCGCGAAGGTGTCGGCGGCGGCCCGCTGCTCGACCCGTACCCAGTAGGCCGCGAGGGTGCGTTCGCGCGCGGTTCGAAGGCGCACGTGACGTGGGGACTCGGGGCGTCGGTAGCGGCCGAGGTAGCGGAAGATCGCGCCCTCGGCGTAGGCCTCGGTCCAGACGTTGTGGCCCAACTCGGGCTCGCGATGCTCGTGCCGATAGTTCAGCGCGTCCATGCGTTCGACGAGGCGGCGGGTCCACGCGAGCGGCCGGTCCCGCGTGCCGCGGATCAGGAGCATCGGCAGATGCAGCGCGTTCTCCGTCCAGTCGATGTCGCTCCGATGCGCCTCCATGAAGTGCTCGACGTCCGAGAGCGCCGCATGGTCGGTGTCCACCCGGACGCGTTGGTCGTGGTAGCCCGCCAGCGCCGCGCTCGCAGCGAACAGGTCGGGGTGGCGGAACGGCAGGTACGCCGCGCCCGTTCCACCCATCGAGCCGCCGGTGATGTAGATGCGGCGCGGGTCGACCGTCGTCCGACTCCGCACGTCTGCGATCGCCTCGAGCACGTCGATCTCGCCCGCGTGCCGGTAGAACGATTGGCCGCGGCCGGTGGGCGCGATGACGATCATGGGACCCCGGGTCGGGGCCTCCCCGTGGCGACCGTGCGCCTGCAGGCTCTCTCGCCCTTCGTAGTCGCGAGCGAGCCCAAACGTGTTTCGGAAGTAGTCGCCCGCGTTGCCCTCGTAGCCGTGCAGCGTGATGAGCAGCGGCAGCGGCCGGGAGGCGCGGTGGCCGGGGGGCACGAAGAGCTCGTACATCTGCGCGGTACCGTCGAGCCGCGAGAAGAACGCCATGCGCTGGTAGCCGCGGAGGGCGCCGAAGGGGTCTTGCTCCCGGTCGAGCGCACGTCGGATGCGCCGACGCTCCCCGTCGAGCCACCTCCGCCAGCGCGCGTCACCGTCCCCCTCCCGTACGGCGCGCAGCAGCTCGTGACCTCGCCACGCGATCGGAGCCCGCGCCGACTCCGGGGCCTCGTCGACCATGCCGAGCAACGCGGCGGCCGACGCCAGCGCCGTCCGATCCGACGCGATGCGGCCCCCGAAGCGCGCTTCGCTCCCCTCACGGGTGGCGACCACGTCCATCGAACCCCGGGCCGGCATGGCTTCACAATGCTCAGCGCGGTCGCGCGGTCCGAGCTCGGCGCTCACCTCGCCGACCGTGACCGGCGCGAGGACGTCCACCCCTCCGGCGGGCCGCGTGCCCGAGACACACAATGTCGGGGTCGACTCGTCCAGTGTCGAACGCGTCTCGAAGCGCACCGACGAAGCGGCGCGCTCGGCCAAGGCCGCGGCGTCCATCGCCGGCAGCGCGACGCCGGCGTGGCCGAGCCCGGGCAGTCCATCCGCTCCGATCCACCGAACCTGGCCGCGCCACGCCCCCCGTTCGGGCCGCCGGAACACGATCGCCAACTCGTGCTCTCCACGCTCGAGCGGGAGGCGGGCGAACACACGGTCGACGCGGAGCCGCTCAGCGCTCTCCCCCTCGGCGACCGGGTTTCCATCCAGGCGAACCTCGGCGGCGCCACGCATGCCCACCAGCAACCAGGCGTGCGTGTCGTGGGGCGCGAGGATCGTGGCGTGAAGGGTGACCTCCGGTGCGCCCGACGCGGCCTCGGAGAGCTCCATTCGAGGGCGATTCGACACCCACGTGCGGCCACTGAGGCGCCACGTGCCCAGCCAGCCTTCGGGGCCGACGTCCGCCGGGACCCGGCCGTCCAGCATCGCCTGCCGGGCTTCCCGCAGCCCGGCGGTCACCTCGGCCTCACTCGGCGCGTTCTCGCCGGCTGCGGTCGCTTGGGGCGGCGCTTCGGCTTCGCTCGTCGGTTCGGGTGCGGTCGTCGGCTCGGTTTCGACCGGCGGACTCTGTTGGGGACCGCAGCCCGCGAGCCAAACCAACATGAGCGCGGCCCGACTGATGCGTTTTTCGGACATCTCCCGCGCCACCCCGGTGCTCGTCGACCGCATCTCACTCCAAGTGTGCGTACGGCGGGAACGAGCGTCGACTTCTCTGCACCCCAAATGAGTCGCACCGACAATCTAGTGCCAGCCGGCCCGACTACGTTACGGTACGCACGATGGACCGCGTCGGTGATCTCGTGCTCGGTGCCGATCTGGGCAGTACGGGGCTGATCTCGACCTACGAGGCCACCCGGCCCGACGGTTCACGTGCCCGGCTGCGGCTGGTGGAGGAATTCGACGTCACGCCGGCCATCAAGGCGCGCTTCGAGCAGGATGCCGAGGCCGCCACGCGCATGAACTCGGCGGGCGTGGAGCCGATCGTCTCATGGTCGAGCAGCGAGCCGTTGCACGTGTCGACCCGCCCGATCGACCGCACACCGCTGACCACGATTCTTGAAGACCGGGACGGGCCGCTCGGCAGCTCCGTGGCCATCGGGCTCGGCCTCGACGTCGCGCGCGCGCTGGCGGCGGCGCACGGAGCGAACCTCATCCACGCCGGATTGGCCGGGAGCGCCATCCTGGTCAATGACGCCGGCAAGCTGGTGGTCACGGACTTCGCGATCGCCCGCTTGGTGGCCACGACTTCCGGGCAGAACTCGACGCTCATGCGCTCGTCGATCGACGCGCTCACGCCCGAGCAGATGAGCAATCCGGAGGACGTCGGACCGGGCACGGACGTGTTTGGCCTGGGGGTGTTGCTCTACCGAGGCTTGACCGGAAAGCAGCCGTTCGACGCGCCGAGCGCGCTGGGCGTGAGCATTCGCCTGTCGATGGGGCATGCCGATCCCATCGCCAAACATGGGATCGACATGCCGTCCGAGGTGGCGACGCTCGTGATGTCGATGCTCAAGGCCAAGCCTGCCGATCGGCCGTCCATGAGTGACGTCGTCAAGGTGCTCGACGGTCTGGTGGACCGGACCGAGGCATGGCGTGGCCCGCTCGGAGAGATGGCGCGGCCGCACCTTCCCGCCACCGCACGGCCTTCGGTGGCCCCGGATGGTGCGCCGACCGCGGCGCCTTCGGTCTCCTCCTCGCCGAGCGCGCTCTCCGTTGCGTCGCCCACCCCCACCGCGTCGCCCACCCCCACCGCGACTCCCGCCCCCGCCGCGACTCCCGCCCCCGCTGCGACTCCCGCCCCGCGGGCTCCGTCGCCGCCTCCCGCCGCGCCGCCTTTCGCGGCTGCGCCTCCGCCGGTCGCCGCCGCGTCCCCCGCGGCCGCGCCGCCTCCCGCAGCCCCACCTCTCGCGACCCCCGTTGCCGCGCCACGCGACCGAGGTGGCGCCGGGTTCTCCACCGACCCGAGCGGCTTTGGGGTCGCGGACGCCTCGCCACCCTGGGCCGGGACCTCACCCGCCCCTGCGGCCGCCCCTGCGCCGGCGGTGGACCTCGCGACCGTGGCGGACCAGGACTGGGACGTGCCGACCGATGGGGTGTCGCCTTGGGATGACGCGCCCCCCACCATGGTCGCCCAGGTGCCGGTCGACGACGACGTGCGGGCCACCGTGGTTCAGGATGCGGTGCCCGAGGACCAACTCCCCGACTACCTCCGCGATCTGGACGAGGACGAGGCGCCCACCGCCGTGTTGATGGGCGAAGCTCAGGTGCAACAGTACCTCGAGGCCACGCCGGCGCCGGACGAGAGCGGCTGGCCGGTGACCGACGACGCGCCGCAATCCTCGGTTCCGCGCACGGTCATCATGCAGGACCCCAGTCTTGCGTCCTCGCAGTCCATCAAGCTCTCCGCCCCCGTGGTCGCGCCTCCTCCCGCGAGCGCGCTTCCAGCGCCTCCGGTCGCCGACGTGCCGCCCCCTCCGCTCGCGCCGAACCTGCCGCCGAAGGCAAAGAAGCCAGTGAACCGAGAGTGGGTGATCTGGGCCGTCGTGGGCTTCGGCGCGCTGTCGCTGCTCGCCGGCACGGTCATCGCCGTCATCATGATCGCGAGCTAGCTCACCTCCTGCGCACGTATTCGCTCTCGGAGACGTGCACGTCCTCGTGCGCGAACAGCCCGCTCGGGCTCGAAACCGAACCGGCGTTAGCGCTGTTCGGCGTCGAGCCTCGCGAGGGCGGCCTCGAGCGCACGTGTGGCATCGTCGTGGGCGAGTACGGCGTCGTGCATGCGGGCCTTGGCGGCTTCGAGAGTGGGTTCCCGCTGGGTATTCAGGCGAGCGCGCGTCTTGCGCGCTTCGGCCAGGCGCGACTCGGCCTCCATGACACGGACCTTCTTGGAGTCGCCGGGCCGCTCTGGCGCGAAGCCCCCAGTCGGCGCACGGGGTGTTGTGGGCGCCTCGTCCCGGGGCTTCGCGCGGCGGATCGCCCTTTCGAGCGCCGCCATCACGCCCGCGGATCGAAGCGCCGTGCGGACCCGGGTGTGTTCGCCACCGTCCTGGGCCAGTCCATGGCGCACCATGGCTCGCAGCGCGGATTCGGCCTCCGCGACGGCGTGGTCCGCCTCGGTCAATTCCCGCTGGAAGCGCCTCGTCAGTCGCTGGAGTCCGGCTGCCGTGGCGCGTACCCGCTTCTGGGTTTCTTCGTGCGCAGCGGTCGCGTCCCGCAGACGTCTCTCGGCGTCGTCCCTGGAATCGCTGCGGTAGGGCACAGGCCCAGCGAGCCTAGCCTCGCTGAAGTTTCAGTCCAGCCGGGTCGGCGGTAGCATCCCGCGCATGAGCGAAGACAACCCCGTGGTGGAGCCGATTGCGACGCCCGCGTCAGCCCCCTCTTCGACGCCCGTCTCGGACGCCCTGACCGAGCTCGACGATCCGTCGCTCCTGCTCAATCGCGAGCTCACGTGGCTGTCGTTCAACCGGCGCGTGCTCGCGATGGCAGAGGACACGCGCCTGCCGATCCTCGAGCGCGTGAAGTTCTTGTCCATCGCCAACGGCACGCTGGACGAGTTCGTCATGAAGCGCATCGGCGGGCTCAAGCAACAGGTCGCCGCGGGGGTGACGAGCCGCTCGGTCGACGGGCGCACGCCCCGCCAGCAGATCACCGAGTGCTACGCCGTCATGCGAAGCCTCAAGGAGCGAAGCCAGTCGCTGCTCGAGAGCTTGGTGGCGACGCTGGAGGAGCACGGGATCCGAGTGGCGAGCTGGGGACAGCTCACGAAGGCCCAGCAAGACGAGCTGCGAGCCTACTACCTCCACAACGTGTTCCCACTGGTGACCCCGCAGGCGATGGACCCGGCGCACCCGTTCCCCTTCGTGTCCAACCTCTCGCTCAACCTGCTCGTCACGCTCCGCCGCTCCGCCAACGACCCCGAGAGCCTGCGCGCGCGGGTGAAGGTCCCCGTCGGCCCGGGCGTGAAGCGCTTCATGAAGGTCAAGGACGAGCACGTGTTCGTGCCGCTCGAGGACGTCATGGCGGCGAACCTGGACCTGCTCTTCCCGAAGATGCACGTCGATCGGGTGGAGCTGTTTCGCGTGACCCGAAACGCGAACACCGAGAAGGACGAGGAGCAGGCTGATGACCTCCTGATGCTCATCGAGACGGAGCTTCGGGAGCGGAAGTTCGCCTCGATCGTGCGACTCAGCGTCGCGGCGGGGATGACGCCGTTGACCCGCGGCTACCTCGCGGCGGAGCTCGGGTTGGACGAGGTCGAGGACGTATTCGAGATCGAAACCCACTCTGAGGCGTCGGTCGACGGGCCCTCGGGGGTTGGGGGGATGATGGGCCTCGCCGACCTGAGCGAGGTCGCCTTCCTCGACCTGCCTGAGCTCCGCGATCCGACGCACCACCCGGTCGACCACCCGGACTTCATCAGCGACCGGAGCATCTTTCACGTCATCCGCGACCGCGGATCGTTGCTCGTTCACCACCCGTTTCAGTCGTTCGCCACGAGCGTCGAGCGTTTCCTCGAAGACGCCGCCAACGACCCGAAGGTCCGCGCCATCAAGGCGACCATCTACCGGACGGCCGAGGAGTCCAAGGTGGTCCGACACCTCGAGACGGCCGCCCGCAACGGCAAACAGGTCGCGGTCGTCGTGGAGCTCAAGGCGCGGTTCGACGAGTCCGCCAACATCCGGTGGGCGGCGCGGCTCGAGGACGTCGGCATCCACGTGACCTACGGGGTCGTCGGCCTGAAAACGCACTGCAAGGTCATCCTCGTCGTGCGGCAGGACTACGACGGGCTGCGGCGCTACGCGCACCTCGGCACGGGCAACTACCACTCCGGGACAGCGCGCCTGTACGGCGACCTCGGGCTGTTCACGTGCGACCCGGCCATCGGTCACGACCTGACCGAGCTCTTCAACTACCTCACGACCGGCTACACGCCGGGCCGCGACTACAAGAAGCTCTTGCCGGCCCCGAAGCTGCTCAAGCGCTCCATCCTCAAGAAGATCCAGCGCGAAGCCAGGCACGTGAAGGCCGGTCGCCGCGGGCGCATTCGAATGAAAATGAACGCGCTCGAAGACGTGGACGTCACGCGCGCGCTCTACCGCGCCGCGCAGCAAGGCGTGTCGGTGGAGCTGATCGTGCGGGACACCTGCCGACTCCGGCCGGGCATCCCGGGGCTCAGCGAGAACGTGCGCGTGATCAGCATCGTCGGCCGATTCCTCGAGCACGCGCGCATCTACCATTTCCTGAACGGGGGCGAGGACGAGTACTTCCTCGGCTCCGCCGACCTGATGCAGCGCAACCTCGAGAGCCGGGTCGAGACGGTGTTTCCTGTCCAGGACGTGAGTCTGCGAGAGGAGCTCAGCTACCTGCTCGACACGCAGCTCGCGGACCGTCGCGCGGCCTGGGAGATGTCGAGCGAGGGGGAGTACACGCCCCCGAGCGGGTCGGGGCGCAGCTCCCAGGAGATGTTCATCGAGCGGGCGGAGCGACAGCTCAACGACGCGACGCGCCTGAGGAACCGCCGCACGAAGAGCGTGCGGGCGCGGCGCTAGCTGTCTGAGCGGAAGTCGTGATGCGGATCGACGAGCGCGACCGGATCCCGCTCCGCGGCCGAGGCGCGTTGCGACCTCCGCCGAGGACATCGAGTCAGTCGCCCCAGGCTGGCGCGAGCAGCCCGACCTCGTGAGGGAGCAGCTCGGTCAGGCTTCGGAACAGGGACTCACGCGTCGATGGCGTGCCGAACCGTGCGAGCAAGGCGTCGAGCGAGGGGGTGCCGTCGCACGCGTCGAGCAGCGGCTTCATCGACGGGTGAATCTGAAAGGTCGTGCCCGCGCCCACCCCAGCGCGCGCGGTGCCGACCAGCCCCGACTCCGTCTCAGACACGCTGGGTATCGGCTCGACCGTCCGGTCACGAAGGGAGAGGCGCCGACTCCCCGGCGAAAGCAAGAGCGGCATGGCGAGGCGTTCCTCGCGGGAGTAGGGCGGGCGCGCCGGGGTGTCCGCACGCTCGACGACAACCTCGAGCAGCGGCGACGCCAAGCCCGCGACGTCGAGGACCGTCTGGGCCTGGGCGCGCGGGTCGAAGGAGGAAGCCATGGCGAGCAGAGAGGGAGTCGAGACATAGCGTCGCAGCGACCACGCGGCGGGGAAGAGCCACTCGGTGAAGCGCAGCCCCGCTGCCTCCAGCAAGCGATGCAGTCTGTCGATGTCGTAGTGATGCTCCACCGGGTGCAGCAGCACGTCGGCCACGAACGAGGGGCTCTCTCGCGCGATCTCCAGCATCCGGGCCGCGAGCCCGCGGGTGACCGGCTCACATCGCTCCGCGAGGCTCGCCCGAAGCACGTCGAGCGCCACGGCGAGCGGATCCGAGGTGCCCTTGGAGAGCCTTCGCGCCGCCGCGCGCAGGCCGGTCAACGGGGCACGATGCGTCGCGCTGTAGACCATCAGGATCATCATGCCGCCGGGCCGAAGCGCACGCGCGAGATGCGCCAGCCCGGCCGCGGGATCCTCCAGGTGATGCACGACCCCTGTGCTCACGATGAGGTCGAACGCCTCGGCCGCGCCGGGTGCTTCGCGCAGATCGCGCCGAGCGAGCTCCGGGGCCGCCCCGACGTGCGCGGCAACCCGCCTGGCCTCGTGAAGCGTGACCTCGCTTACGTCGGTGCCAAGCACGTGGCTGTCGGGGAATGTCAGCGCCCACGTGCTCGCCTGCTGCGTGCCGCACCCGGCCACCCAGACCCGTGGCGTGTCGCTCAGCGCGTCGTTCGGGCGACGACGCGCCAAATACGACAGCACGCCCGCGGCGTGGCGCGGGGAGCGAGGAGGGACCAGCTCGCGCGGGTCGGGGTACGGGAAGGCATCGTAGTGCGCCTCCACTGCGTCGCGCCGCGCGATCAGGGATTTCCCTGCGCCGGCGCCGGCGCCAGCGGGAAGGGGATGGGCAGCTGGCTCGGGTCGATGGGAAGGTTGGAGGGCAAGCGCACGTTGCCGATGGGCGTCGGCACATCGATGCCGGGCCCGGTTCCGGTCTCACCGGGCACGGGCATGCGAGGCGGGCGCCATCCAGGCTGCCACTGCTGCGCGGTGGACCGCACGATCGGGATCCGAATGAACGAGGCCGGGTGCGTGCTCAGGAACACCATGATCAGCTCGGCGCCGCCGCGGTCGCTGAGCCGACGGAAGAAGTCGAGGTTGAGCAGGCCGCCCTCTTCCGTCCACGTGCCGCCGGTGCGGCTTCGCCCCGCCTCGAGCACGTTGGTGAGCCCCCACATGTCGGCCTCCACCTCGCGGGGCTGCTCGAAGGGCGGAACCGTGCGCGAGAGGATGCGCGCGAGCTCGTCCCGCTGGACCTCTGCGTCGCTGCGCCCGCCCACACAGCTCGTATGCCCGCGGTAGTGGTGCGCCAGTTCGTGGCCGATGATGAACGCCACCTGCTGGTCGAACAGATGCAGCTGCCGCGCGAGCTTGTGGGGGTTGGTCGCGTGCGGCGCCGTGTGCACGCCTGCCCCGCCACGGGGGATCGGGCGCTGCCCTCGCACGGCTTCGACCACCGAAGTTACGTACGCCTCGTACGTCTCGGTGCCCGCCGTCTCGTCGTACGCCGTCGCCTCGGAGATGCCGGCGGCGAGCTCCAGCATCGACGAGGTGATCATCATCAGCGGGGTCCCGCCCCGACACGCCGCGGCCGCGTTGGGTTGGCGCGCCTCGGTGACGACCCGAAAGGGGATGTCGCGGACCTGGCTGTTCTCGTGGGAATCGAGGGCGGCGACCAGCGCGCGGTGCACGTCGCCTGCGCGCGTCGCGAGGAACGCCGAGGGCATCTTGCCTTGTCCGTCGAAGCTGCCGCCCGGCGCTGGTGTCAGCGTGCCCACAGCCGGGGGCTCCGGCGGGGTGTATGGGCCCTGCGGAGCGGGCAGCGGGATCGACAGGCCCTCGAGGCCGGGGATGGTGAACGTGCCGGGGCTCGCCGGCTGCGCGACGGGCGCGGGCGTGGGCGCAACGGGTGCAGGGGAGGGCGCAGGGAGCGCGACCGGCGGAGCGAGCGCGGGATCTGGGGGGGGCGGTTCGTCGGTCTCCTCGTCCAGCAGCCCACAGCCGGCGGACGACAAGAGACTCACGCAGAAGATCGCGGCGGACAGGGGCCTTCGCATGGCCGGAGTCTACTCGGTCCCGCCGCGAGCCGCCGCCGTCGCGTCGTCAATCGGCGTGCGCGCGCATCCAGTCGAGCACCTGAACGGCGAAGTCCCGCGAGGGCGCCGGAATGTGCGACCCGCCGACGATGGTCCAGAGCTCGACGTCCTCGGTGCAGCCCGGGTAGATGAGGACCTCCGACTCGTCGCCGGCCAGAGCGGCTTCGAGGTCTCGTGGCTCGCCCATGCCCGCCGTCTCGCCGCAGCCGTTCCGGGCCGCCCAGCGCGCGACGACGTCCGGAGCGCTCGGGTGAAAGCCAGCCGTTCCGCCGTACTGAATCGTCGCGTCTTGGTCGCCGTGGATCTGCAGTACCGCGACAGGCTCGGTCGGCTCGCAGTCGGTCTCACCGATGAAGTCCGAGCCCGCCAGGCTGACGATCGCGGCCACGCGGTCGGATCGCTCGCAGGCGAAACGGTAGCTCATGAACCCGCCGTTGCTGTGGCCCATCATGTAGACCTGACCGTCGGCCACGGGAACCGCCGCCGAAAGCGCGTCGATGAGCGCCTCCACGTAGGCCACGTCGTCCACCCCGAGGTTGCCGAAGTCGCAGCAGCCCGGGGTCGCGTTCCAGAAACGACGCCCGTCGGTGCCCTCGGTTCCGTCCGGCGTGACAAGGTAAAATCCCTCGCGTCGCGCGGCTTGCTTGATGCCGAGGTAGGTCGCCTGCGCGTCGCCCGACGCGCCGAAGCCGTGCAACAAGATGACGGCCGGCAGCGGCGTGGTGCCGTCGTAGGCGAGCGGGGCCTGGAGGTCTGCGGGACGGTCGGCGGGACCGACCGTGCTCGGTGCCATGGGCGGAGCGCCGGCGTCGGTCCCCGCATCCGTGACGGGCTCGGTGTCGTCGCAGCCGGTGAGGGCCAAGAGGGTCGCGAGGGCGAGGCATTGGCGAACGCGCATGACTCAGACCATGCCGTCGGTGTGCCGCGCGCGCCAGTGTTGCCATACGCCATCGGCGAGACTGGCGTTCTCGCGAATCGGTGGCGACGCAGTTACTTCCAGGGGATCTCGCCCATGGCTTCTGCCCGGTCGCCGCGGGGGCTGACGCTGCCGCCGACGGTGTTGACGTTCTCCGACGGGACCTGGTCCGACGGGGCCTCGGTGTGCGCGCGGTCCGGGCGAGCTGGGCGGGCTGGCCTCGGGCGCCTCGGGCGGTCGGGCTCCTCCGGAGGGGCCGAGGTCGGCACCTCCACCGGTGTCGTGCTCGGGAGTGGGGCTTCCGTCTCTGACGGTGCGGGCTCGGGGGGCGTGTCAGCGAGCTCGACAGCCGGTCCGACAGCCGGTCCGACAGCCGGCCCGACAGGGGCTGGGGTGGCGGTCGGCGACGCGGGCTCGCGGGACGACCACGCCCACGCGGCCCAGGCCGCGCCGCCGAACGAAAGCAGCGCCAGTGCGGCGGCCACCACAAACAGCCCCATCCCTCCACGCCTCGCCGGGGGGGCCGGAGCGACCGGGGGGGGAGTCGCGGGCCGGGCCAGCATCTCCGTCTTGACGCGGCTCGCGCGCAGCAACAGGGGCGCGGTCGAGGTCCGCTGGCGCCGCGCGGCCGGCGCCTCTTCGGTGATGGCCGTCTCCCTTGCGGTCGGCGCGGGGGATGGCTTCGGCTCCAGCCTCGGAGGGAGTTCGGAGGGGCGCGTCGGGGTGACCCCCGCCTCGAGGAGCGCCTCCCGAATGCGGGACTCCATCGTCGCCAGGGAGCCGCCGCCTCGCTCGCGGATGAGTTCGCCGAGCTCCCTTCGTGGGGCGCGCTCCGGCCAGGCGAGCATGAGCGCGTTGGCGAAGGCCGCCGCCGTCGCGAAGCGATGGTCGGGGTCACGCTGAAGCGCCATGTCGACGGCCGCCGCGACGTCGGAGGGGATCTCCGGTCGCACCGTGTCGACGCGCGGGATGTCCATCGCGACGACCTTGTGAAGGGCTTCGACCGCGTTGGTCGCGGGGAACAACTTGTGGCCGGTGAGCGCCTCGTAGGCGACCACGCCAAGGATGAATACATCGGTCCTGCGATCGACCGGCCGCCCACGCGCCTGCTCCGGGCTCAGGTAGCAGAGCTTGCCCTTCATCTCTCCGGCGTGACTCTGGGTCTGACGCTCGAGGGCCTTGGCGATCCCGAAGTCCGTGACGAGCACGCGGCCGCGCACGTCGAGCAGGATGTTGTGCGGCGAGCAATCGCGATGGACGATCTCGAGGGGCTCACCGGTCGGGCTGTGCGCCTCGTGTGCGTCATGGAGCCCGTTCGCGGTCTGGGCGAGCACCTCGATCGCCATCGGAAGAGGGAGGGCGGGCTCGCCCGGCTCGACGCTTTCGATCAGGTCCTGGAGGGCGACGCCCGTGATGAGCTCCATGACGAGGTAGAGCGAGTTGTCTTCCGCCCGCCCGAGGTCCAGCGTGCCCACGACGTTGGGGCTCGCAATGTTCGCGGCCATACGGCCCTCGTCGAGGAACATCGTGACGAAACGCGGATCCTCGGCGAGCTCCGGGCGCATCCGCTTGAGGGCGACCAGCTTTTGGAAGCCGGCCTCACCCAGGGCACGCGCGGCGAAGACATCCGCCATCCCGCCGGAGGCGATCTTGAACAGGGTCTCGTAGCGCCCGAAGCGCATGCGTCCGGGGTTCGCCGCCATCGCGCCGAAATCGTAGCCGGAGATGGGGCTCGGTGCTCACCGGCGTTCCGGGAGCGTGGGCTAGATGTCCGCGGCCAAGAGCAGCTCGATGCCGATGGTCAGGATGTGCTCGACGCACTTGCCAAACCTCCTCGCGCGCGGACGCGGCCCCGCTGCGCCCCGCGCCTCCTCGAGGATGCACGGCATCGCCTCGTCCTCCCGGACCCCAGCGGATCCACGTCGCACTCCGAGATCAGGCTCATCGAGCCCGCCTCGCACATCTACGCAGCGTCGACGGACCCCGCGTCGACGGACCCCGCGTCGGCCGGCCCTGCATCCGGCGGCCCGCCATCGCTCTCTGGCGCCGCGTCGTTGGGACAGGCCGGATTGGACGGCTCCTCTTCACAGAGATCGAAGTCGATGCGAATGCAGCCCTGCATCAACAGCAGCGCCAAGGCGAGGGTGAAGAGCCGACGCATCAGAACTGCCCCGTGTAGATCGCGGCGGTCGCCGTAGCATTAAACACGACAACGATGTTGCCGGTCTGAGCCGGTTCGCCCCCGACGGCCAGCCACAGGACCGCGCCCGCGATCGAGAGCACGCCGGTGACCGAGAACAGGATGCCCAGCCCGTAGTTGGGGCGACTGCCGCGCAGGCAGACCTCCGGCATCGACGACGAGAACCGGTCGCAGGTCTCGTCGAGCAGCGCATACACCGCGGTGCCGACGAGGCCAATGCCGACCACGCCAAGCAAGCTGGGCAAGACCCACTGCTCGAGCGGGCGGTCGCGGTTGAGGAAGTTCTCTTCTCGGCCGTCGTCTTCGGGGTCGATCTCGTCCTCGCTCGGATCGTCCGGCTCGGCGGAGACGCCCGACACGAGGAGGGCCTGACGGCGCGCGTCCTGGGCGCCTCGCACCGCGCGGGTGGCCGCCCGCTGGAGCCCATCGTCGCCGACGTCTTCCGTCGCGGAGTGCGAGCGCCGGCGCCCGAGCAGCAAACTCACGGTGAGCGAGCTCGGCCCGCTCTCGCCAGCCCAGGTCGTGACCACCGCAACCATGCGTACGTTCAGGGACTCGGCGAACCCGTAGGCGCACGCGGCGTCACCGCAGGCCGAGAGCGCGCTCGGGGGTACACGGAGCGCCACGTCGGCGTCCGGCACGGGCGTCATGCCCTCAGCGACCAGGGCGGCCGCGACAGCCTGCCGGGTCCGGCGCGCCTGGGAGCGGCTGGCGTCGCCCCCGACGCTCAGCACCGCCACGTCCGGCGGCGGCTCTTCGTCTTCTTCTTCGTCCTCGGGCGCGACGGTGGCAGAGGCCGGTTCGTTGTCGGGCTCAGGTGCGGGGGGCGGCTCGACCGTCGCCTCCTCGGGCGTCGCCTCCTCGGGCGCCGCTTCGCTGGCCTCGGTGTCGTCCATGTCGTCCGTCCCCGCGCCCTCCCCAGCGGTCTCGAGAGCGGGGGTGTCCTGGGCCTGGGCGCATGGCTGCGGTCCGAGCGCGCCCAGGAGGAGCGCCGTGAGACCCCATAGCAGGCGCGTCTGGGAGCGCGCCCCATTCACCGCGCGGCGTGGGAGCCGGATGTGCCTACCGTCCATCGGCGCGGAGGGTAGCAGCCCCGTCCGGTCGGGTCCGGCGTCACGTCGCGATCCGAGCTCAAGGTGCGGTGCCGGTCAGGACCTCCACCGCGCGCGTCAGCTCTGGATCTACGCCCGCGGCGAGGTCGGTGACCTCGATCTGCACGGGGTGGTCGACCTGGACGCCGCGGCCGTGGAAGGTGGAGCCGTCCGGCTGCAGGATGATCATCCCCGTGAACGATTGGTAGACCTGCCCCGGCAGGGCCAGCGCCGTGATGTTTCCGTTCGCCCCCGCGCTCGGCCGCCCGACGACCGTGATGCGGTTCGCGGCTTGCAACGTAAGCACGAGATGCTCGGCCTGCGACTGGGTGCTCGGCGAGATGAGCACGGCCACATCCCCGCGGTAGCCGTTGGTGGCGGCCGGTGTCGGCTGATCCAAAGGCACCAAGTCGGGCCCGAAGATGCTCTGATTCGCCACCACCATGCTTGGCCCGGGTGAGCCGTCGAAGAGCAAGTGGTTCGCGACGCGCCACGAGTCTTCTCCCGGGTAGCCCCGCATGTCGAGCACCACCTGCTCGGCGGCGTCGATGCCTTCGCGGACGGCCGTCCACTGGCCTGCGATCGCTGTCCCCCCGAGGTCCGCGTAGTAGATCTCTGGGTGCCCGAGGTCGGTCAGCGGGCCGTGCGTGCGGTCGGTGAGCAGCGGCCGCATCAGCCCGTCCAAGTCGGTCGCGTCGACCTCGACCGTACGCTCCATTCCGTCGGGGGCGCGGACCACGTAGTCGCGCCGCTCGAGAACCGACGGAAACGCCAGCAGCCCGTACCGGCCCGCGCTCGACGCGCTCGCGGAGCCCTCTCGGATGAGCCTCGCCATCAGCTCGCTCGCGGGCTGACCCCGGCTCGAGACGATGACGTCCCCGGGTGCAAAGTCCGGGTAGTTCGATGCGCGCACGACCGGTTCGCCTTCGGTCGTCAGATCGAGAAGGAACGGGATCGTGCCGACCGGCTCGTCGAACTCCGGAAAGTCAGCGAGGTATGCGGTGGTTCCATGGCTGTCGGCCAGCGCGTGGGACCAGTGGCGGAGGGAGCGGACCTGAAACCTCCCGAGCGGTTCGTCCTCCAACGGCTCGAGCGCGAGCGCCTCTCGCAGGCGCGCGTTCGAGTCGGTGTCGACCACATCCCAGTACGGAAAGAAGATCTCGGCGGCGCCGTGAATCGCGATCAGGGACGCCTGCCGCGCGCCCTCGTGTCGCTCGATGGCACGCACTTCCGTCCTCGCCGGGAGCACCTCGAGATCGGCTCGCACACCCACGCCGGTCACCGGCAGAAGGTCGCCGAGCGCGAGGAACGCGTCTTCCACGGCCTCCGCCGTGGCCGCCCCGACCGGTACGTCCGGCTCGAACCGGTCCGGCAGCACATTCAGGTCGTCGTCGTAGAGCGTCATGGTGCGAAAAGTCACCCCGCCGGAGCCCGCCTGCCGCGCGCTTCGCTCCGCCACGGTGGTCTCGATGGCGTGCCCGAGGATGGCGGCGCGACCGAGGGCGCGCAGGCTCACCGCAAGTCGGGCCCCGCTCGGCGCGATGCGATCGCCGACGACAAATCCAAGCGCGACCTCTTGGCCGCTGCCGCCCGACGTCAGCGACAGCTCCTCCAGGCGCGAGCGGTAGAGGTTCTCCCCCATGCCGAGGACGATCGGCGAGAACACTTCGTCCCGCATGCCGTTGAAGGCGCGCACGACAGGGCGGACCGTGAATGCGTCGGCGACGGCGGCATCCACCACGGTCTCGAGGAACGCAACCAGGGCCGGGCCCTCCGGGGCGGCACGCAGGTCAACGAGCACGTGGGTCGCGCCATCGATGGCGATGGGCTGGCCTGGGACGAGCCAGCGGACCTCGGGCCGACTCGACTCCGGTGGATCAGGCAGTGGCCACGCCCCGACCCAGCAGCCCCCGGGGACCGCCGTCGCGTAGGCGCCAAACGCCTCGTCAGACCCCACCACCACGCCAGGCTCGGCCGCCGCGCCGCCGAGTGCATCGACGAGGTGCGCATCCATCTGGAACGGGTCGGTGTGCTCGGCGAAGAAGCGAACGTCCGCGTGCAACGCAGACCAATCGAGCACCGGTTCTCCTTCGTCGTGGGCTTCGAACCCGGCCAGCCCGTCGCACGCGCCGACGGTCATGAGTGCGGGGGACTGGAAGGAGAACCCTTCTGGAGTCGCGGAGTCGGCCGCGCCTCCGTCGCTCTCCGAAGAGCCTGGGTCGCACGCGACCAGAACGAGCAACCCGCTCGCCAAGAGCCATCGAGTGTTCATGCCCGTTAGGAACGGCCGCACGCGGATGTGACAAACAAAACACGGTCCCACCGTCACGAAGTGCACGGCGGGCCAGGATGCCCACCCTCCGTCGCCGGTCTGTGAGGGCCGTGGCGTGGGGCGAATCTTGCAACACGTCAGCGGCGATGAGCGAAGGAGCGGAACGAGCGCTGCGAGACGCGAGGCGCGCACATGGAACGGCCGAGGTCGCCGCGAAGCTGGTCGCGCTCTACGGCCCGGAGCTGCTCGGCTTTCTCGCTGCCATGCTCCGCGACGAGGAGGCCGCCCGAGACGTCTTCGCGGATGTCTCGGAGGCGTTGGTGCGCGACATAGGTCGCTTCGAGGAGCGCGCCTCGTACCGCACGTGGGCCTACTCCGTGGCCCGCCACGCCGCACTCAATCGGCTGCGCCAACGCTCGCCGCGGCGACTCGACACCGCCCGGATGAACGCGCTCCCCGCCTCCCCCCGCTCGAGCACGCGGCCGTACCTCAAGACGGAGAACAAGGAACGGCTGGCCCGGTTGCGCGCGGAGCTGAACCCTGCCTCTCAGGCTCTGCTGACGCTCCGCATCGATCGGGCGATGAGCTGGACCGAGATCGCGGAGGTGCTGGCCGAAGCACCGCTCGATGACGAGGTGGCACGTCGACGCGAGGCGGCGAAGGTGCGCAAGCGCTTCGAGCGACTCAAGGCACGGTTGCGGGCTTCGATGCATGGGGGAACGGGGCCGTGAGCGTGCCCTCGGACTCCTTCGAGGACCTCCTTCGCGAGGCGGCCCGCGCGCCCTCGCTCCCGCTCGTCGACCCGGTGGTCGGAGCCCTCCTGGGTCCGTACACGGTCGAGTCGCGCATCGGCGCCGGCGGCATGGGCACGGTGTACCGGGCGCGAGATACCCGTCTCGGGCGCGCGGTGGCGCTCAAGGTCGTCCCGGCGGGATCGGCGGCACTACGGGAAGCGCGGTGTGCAGCGCGCGTGTCCCATCCGAACATCGCCGCGCTCTACGACGTGGGCCAGGACGACGTGCGCGGGTGGATTGCGTTCGAGCTGATCGACGGCCCCACACTCGCCTCCCGACTGCCGGCCGGGGTGACCCGAAGCGAAGCGGACACGCTCGCGGTTGGGCTGGCGCGCGCCCTCCGTCACCTGCACGCGCAAGGCCTCGTGCACGGGGATCTGAGTCCGCGAAACGTGCTCCTCGGAGACGCCGGCCCCGTCCTCATCGACTTCGGGCTGGCTTCCGCCGCGGGCTCCGTACAGGTGGGCGGCACCCGGGGCTTTGTCGCGCCCGAGGTAGTCGAAGGAGGTCGTCGCGACGCGCGGGCCGACGTGTTTGCGTTTGGTGCGCTGCTCTTGTCCCAGGCGCGTGCGTCTCGCGCGCTGCGGCGCCTCGCTGAGCGTTGCGTCTCCGAGGCGCCGGCCGCGCGACCGGATGACGGCGATGCGTTGGTCCGGGCTCTCACGCCTCGCCGGATGTCCGCGCGTGCCGGCGCCATCGGCGGCGTGGTGTTCGCCCTGCTCATGGGCCTGCTCGTCGCGCTCGTGGCCCTGCTCGTCCCTGGCGCGGGGGGCGGCTGGGATGGGCGACGCGCGCTCGATGTGGCGGCCAACCCGCCGACCGCGTCCACCATGTCGCCGCCCGAGCGGCTCACCTTCTACACGGAGGAAGGCGCCATCGACGACGCCGCGGTCTCGCCGGACGGCTCACGGGTCGCTTTGCTCGACGTCTCGGGCGCCTGGCTGCTTCGCACCGACGGCGCGCGACGGCGCGCGCTCCCGTTGCCGCCCTCCGCGGGGCCTGCACGAGCGGTGTCCTGGATGGCACCGGACCACGTTCTGCTCAGCGCCGAGAGAGGAGCCTACCGGATCGAGGTCAGCTCTCTTTCGCTGACGCCGCTCGCCCTGCCGTCGGGAGTGGCCCGGGCGTCCGTCTCGGGCTGGGTTCTCGTCAGCTCCGGGGTGCTTCTCCGCCTCGGTCGTCTCCGGGAGGGCGCCTTCCAGGAGACTCGCCGCGTGCCCGTCTTGGGAGGCGCGTTGGTCGCGAGCGCCTGTTCACCCGATGGCGCGACGTTCGCGTGGATCGTCTTCGAGAGCGAGGACACGGCCCGCCTCTTCGTGCATGACGTCGCGAGCGAGACGACGCGGGTGCTGGCCGAAAGCAGCCGACTCGTGGCGGACTCCGGCGTCGCTGCGCTGGCCTTCAACGGGCCGGAACGGCTGGTCTTGGGCTTGGCGCCGATTCCCGGAGAAGGGCGCGAGGCCGCGCTGGTCTCCACCCCCATCGAGGCCTGGGCTCCGCGACCGCTGCACCCGCTCTCTCATCCCGCGACGCGCCTGAGTGTCGATCGACGAGGCGGCGTCGTCTTTGCGCAGCAGTTCCTTCAGAGCGACACCGTGGTGATGACATGGGATGGGGCCGACCTCGGCCCGATCGAGCGCCTGAGTTTGAGCGCGCGGGACGACCGGCCCACCGACTGGACCGAGGCGCACGGACTGCTCGGGATGATGCGGGTCGGGGCCGAGCACCGCGTGGTCCAGATCCCGGAGCGACGTGGGACGCCAACCCCGGAGGGCCCCGAGGGGTGGTGGACGTGGCCTCAGTTCACGTCGCTCGGGCTCCTCGGGTTTCGTCCGGCTTCGGGCGCGGACCGCGTCGACTGGGTGATCGATGCGCGAGACGGGTCCCCGCCCCGCGTCCTCGCCTCGCTCGCCGAGCGGGTGGGCGACGAGGGCACCGGCCGCGCGGTGCCTCGGAGCGGTGCGTTCGACTGCACGCCCGATGGACGCTGCGCGCTCGCGGAGCTCCGCGACGGATTGAGGCTCACCCTCCATGCGCTCGCCGACGCCGACGCACCCCGCGTCGTGGACGTGTCGCCGGCGGTCATCCGTCTACACGACGTCGCCGTGGACGCGGAGTTCGAGCGCGTCGCGATCTCCACCGACCGAGGTGTGTTTGTCGTCGACACGGGGACCGGGTCGGTGTCTGAGCCGTGGGTCCCCTCTCCCGCTGGCGTCTATCAGTACCTCGCGCCGGACGGGGAGGGCGGGTGGTTCGTGACCGCGCTCAGCGTCGAGTCTCCCCGGTTTCGCCTACTTCAGCTGGCATCCGACGGGGCCTCGCGGCCGCTACGACAGGATGCGCACGCGTGGATGGCGAACCCCACTCCGTCGCCCTCCGGCGACCGGCTCGCGCTGTCGGTGATGCGTCTCCGCTCCGACCTCTACCGTGTCGAGATCCCGCCCCTCTGAGGTTCCGCACACCCCCGATGTGCCGGCCGGCCGCATGAGACAAGGTTCGGGTCATGACGCTCGCCTCAGACTCGCTGTTCAACCCTACCGAGGAGCACCGCATGCTCCGCCAGACCGTCGCCGACTTCGTCAAGAACGAGGTCGAGCCGCAGGCGGCTGAGTTCGACGAGAAAGGCGTGCTGAACGTCGCGCTGTTCCGCAAGCTCGGGGAGCTGGGGCTGCTCGGTGTCACCGTGCCCGAGGAGGCCGGGGGCGCCGGCATGGACACGATCGCGGCCTGCATCGTGCACGAAGAGCTGAGCAAGTCGGACCCGGGCTTCTGCCTGGCGTACCTCGCGCACTCGATGCTGTTTGTGAACAACTTTTACTACTGCTCGAACGACGAGCAGCGGGCGCGCTACCTCGACAAGACCATCAGCGGCGAGTGGGTTGCGGGCATGGGCATGACCGAGCCGGGCGCCGGTACCGACGTGCTCGGCATGACCACGACGGCTGTGCTCGAGGGTGACGAGTGGGTGCTCAACGGCACCAAGACGTACATCACCAACGGCTGCGAGGGGCACTGCTTCCTCGTGTACGCGAAGGTCGACGGGCAGATCACCGCGTTTGTGGTGGATCGCGAATGCCCCGGATTTTCGACGTCGAACCACATCGACAAGCTTGGGATGCGCGGCTCGACCATGGCCGAACTCATCTTCGAGGGCTGCCGCATCCCGAAGGCCAACCTGCTCGGGGAGATCGGCGGCGGCGTCACCCACATGATGCGGAACCTCGAGATCGAGCGGCTCACGCTGGCCGCCATGAGCTGCGGCATCGCGTCCCGGTGTGTCGACATCATGGTCGACTACGGCAAGGAGCGGAAAGCGTTCGGCCAGTCGATCAACCGCTACGGGCAGATCCAGCGCTACATCGGGGACGGCTACGCGATGACGGCGGCGGCACGCGCCTTGACCTACAACGTCGCCCGCGACGTGACGCCCGGCAACCGCGCGCGCATCGGCTCGGACGCAGCTAAGCTCTTCGCGGCGCCGGTGGGCAAGCAGCTCGCCGACTGGGCGATGCAGACGATGGGCGGCGCGGGCTACTGCCGCGAGTACCCCGTGGAGCGGCTCTGGCGCGACGCCAAGCTGCTGGAGATCGGCGGCGGCACCATCGAGGCGCATCAGAAGAACCTCACCAAGGACCTCTCACGGAGGTAGCGCGCCGCTAGACTCAGTGCCTCGCGCAAAGGTCGATGGCGACAGTGGGGGTGCAGGCTGCCTTCCGGCTTACGAGCGCTACCACGGCCGCTGCCCGTAGCCGCGGCTACTCTTCTTCGCTGCGCTCTTCTTCGCTGCGCTCGTCTTTGTCGCTGTCGTCCTGGTCGCTGTCGTCCTGGTCGCAGTCGTCCGTGGGAGCTCCCTCGGCGGCGGCCACATCGGTGGCGAAGCCGGCCTCCCGCTCTTCCGCTGTGGCAGCACGCACGCTGACCACCTCGGCTTCGATGCGGGTCGCGGACGCCCAGGGGTGACTGAGTGACACGACGACGTGCGCGCCGCTCTCCCGAAGCACCCACACCGTTCGCGACGCGTCGGCGTCCATCACCGAGACCGCCGTGCCGCTGGGAAGGGGACCGGGGGGGAATCGGTCGCGAGGTACGACGCGCTCGCCGTTTGTGACCGCCTCGCCGAACACGCCTTCTTCGAGGCTCAGCTCGAATCGATCGCCGGCCTCCTTGCCGTCGAGCGCACTGTCGATGGGGGCGATGGCGAACCCCTGGCCGTGGAGCAGGACCAGCGGGTCGGTGGGCGCCACTTCGGTCAGCACGTTGCCCTCGGCATCGCGCAGCACAAACGCCAGCGCTACCACATCCCCTGAGCTCACCTTGATCTCCTTCTCGCGTGGCATGTCGAGACGCTACCGCGCACCTCGAGTCTTGGTAAACCACTGGGGCCGGGACCCGGATCCTGAGCGTCCAGCGCCGCCAATCAATGAAAGTCACGGGAGCGGGGGGCACCGTTTCGGGCGGGCGAACTCACCTCGGGCTCCCCGAGCCGGTCGGCGATCAGATTCACCACGCCCTGCTCGTTCTGCACGCGCCCCTCCACCTGGAGCAGTACGGCGGTCTTCGCCACCGTCTCATGCCGCTCGTACACCTGCCGCCAGACGACCAGATTTACGAGGCCGGTTTCGTCCTCCAACGTCATGAACGTGACCCCGGTGGCGGTCTGCGGCCGCTGCCGGCAGATCACCATCGCCACGAAGGTCACGCGGCGCCCGCTCGGCAGCGCGTTGAGGGTCTTGGCGTCCGGCACGCGCCGGCGTCGGAGCTCGGCCCGCAGCCGCGTCATGGGGTGCCCGCGCGCCGAGTGCAGGCTCTTGTGGTAGTCCCAGCTGATCTCTTCCGACGCCCGCAGCGGGGCGAACTCCGGCAGCGACGACGGCGCGGTGGAGGGAGCCAGGTCCAGCCCGTGACGGTCGCTCGAGAGCAAGCCACGCACCGCCCAGAGCGCCTTGCGCCGGTCGAGTCCAAGGCTTGAGAAGGCACCCGATTCGGCCATGGCGAGGAGCGGGCGCTTGCCGAGGCCCGTGCGTCGCGCGAAGTCCGAGAGGTCTCGATAGGGTGGCGGGGCCCGTTCGAGGCGCTCCTGCTCGCGGGCGCCCAAGCCCGACACGTAGCGGAGCCCCATGCGGATCGCATGGCGTGGCGGGTCGACGTGGGGGTGGCCGCGCGGAAGTCCCGAGAGCGGCTCGAGCGTGCAGTCCCAGGCGCTCCGCTGCACATCGATTGGGCGGACCGGGACGCCGTGCCGCTTGGCGTCCTCGACCAGGGTGGACGGCTGGTAGAAACCCATCGGCCAGGCGTTCAACAGCGCGCAGGTGAACGCGTCGTGATGGTGGCACTTGAGCCAGGCGGTGACGTAGCTGAGGAGCGCAAACGATGCGGCGTGGCTCTCTGGGAACCCATACTCGCCGAAGCCACGGATCTGGGAGAACACGCGCTCCGCGAACGAGAGCGGGATGCCGCGCGCGGTCATGTTGGAGATGAGCTTCTGCTCGTGTTCGTCGATGCGCCCGCGGGACCGCCAGGCGGCGATGTCGCGGCGGAGCTGATCGGCTTCGCCCGGCGTGTACCCCGCGGCCTCGACGGCGAGCTTCATCACCTGTTCTTGGAAGATCGGCACGCCCAGCGTCTTCTCCAGGATGCGCCGGAGGGACGGGTGCGGGTACCGAACCGGCTCTTCGCCGCGGCGCCTCCGAAGGTACGGGTGCACCATGTCGCCCTGAATCGGACCGGGCCGGACGATCGCGACCTCGATGACCAGGTCGTAGAATGTCTTCGGCGCCAGGCGAGGCAGCATCGACATCTGGGCGCGGCTCTCGATCTGAAAGACGCCCACCGTGTCCGCCGCCGTCACCATGCGGTAGGTCGCCGGATCCTCGGCCGGCACGGTCGCGATCGTGAGCGAAGGCCCGTCCGTGTCACGCAGCAGATCGAAGCAGTGGTGGATCTGCGTGAGCATGCCGAGTCCCAACAGATCGACCTTGAACAGACCCAGGTCTTCGACGTCTTGCTTGTCCCACTGGACGACCGTGCGGTCCGCCATCGTCGCGGGCTCGACGGGGCACAGGGTGTCGATCGGTTCGGCACCGAGAAGAAACCCGCCCGGGTGGATCGAGAGGTGACGCGGGAACGCGCGGATCTGTGTCACCAGCGCCTTGAGCTGCCGGACCGCACGCGACTCGAGGTCGAGGCCCGCCTGGCGCAGCACATCGTCCGACAGCGGCTCGCCCCAACCGCTGGAGAGCTTGCTTGCGTGGTTCAGCGCCGTCGCCGGCAGCCCGAGCGCCTTGCCCACGTCCCGGATCGCGCTCTTGGTTCGGTAGCGAATGACGTTGGCGACCATCGCCGCGCGCCGCCGCCCCCAGCGCGTGTAGACGTACTGGATGACTTCTTCGCGACGGCTGTGCTCGATGTCGAGATCGATGTCCGGCGGCTCGGCGCGCTCGCGGCTCAAGAACCGCTCGAAGAGCAGGTCCATGCGCACTGGATCGATGGCTGTGATCCCGAGGCAGTAGCAGACGGCCGAGTTGGCCGCGCTCCCTCGGCCCTGACACAGGATGTTCGACTCCCGGCAGAAGCGAACGATGTCCCACATCGTCAGGAAGTAGCCGCCGTAGCCGAGCTCCTCGACCAGGTTCAGCTCGCGCCGCAGCTGCGCGACGACGTCGTCCGGGAGGCTTGACCCGTAGCGCGAGCGAGCGCCCTCCCATGTGAGCCGCCGGAGCCAGCTGCCTTCGTCCTCGCCTTCGGGCAGGTGCTCCGCGGGGTATCGGTACTCCAGCTGGCCCATCGCGAACGCGCAACGGGCCGCGACCTCATGGGTCCGCGCGATCGCGTCTGGGAGATCCGCGTAGCGGGCCTGCATCGCTCCGAGCGAGGGCAGCGCATGGAGCGCGTTGGGCCGCAGCAGACGGCCGGCGTCGGCCAGGGTCGTCTTGTGGCGGATGCACGCGAGCACGTCGGACAGAAAGCGCCGCGACGGGTCGTGGTAGAGCACCTCCACGGCCGCCACCAGCGGGACGCCGAGTTCGCCGGCGCGCACCCGAAGTTGCCGCTCCGCGCGAACCTCGTCCGCCAGTCGATGCCGCGCCAAGAGCGCGTACGCCCGCCCCTCGAAGGGCTCCGCGGCGGAATCGAGCGCGGCCGGACTCGGGCAGAGCGCCACCAGTCCCTCGGCGGCGTCCGCCAGCTCGCGAGGCGTGATCCGCGATGCACCTTTCTTCGTTTGCCGCGCGTGGCCGAGCGTGAGCGCCCGGCACAGCCGCCCGTAGCCGGCGCGTGTTTCCGAAAGGAGCACGACGCGGTGTGCGTCCTGGTCGGAATGGCCGACCGTGACCTCCGCGCCGACCCGCACCGAGACGCCGCGCTCCTGCCCACGCACCCACGCCTTGACCAGGCCGTTGACCGAGTTTCGGTCGGTGATCGCCAGGGCGTCGAGGCCCAGATCCGCGGCCTGGTCCACGAGTTCCTCGGGGTGGCTCGCGCCCTCCAGCAAGGAGCCGTTGGACTTGACCCAGAGCGGGACGTACGCGCCGGGGTGATTCGGGCGGTGCGGGTGCGCGGCGCCGAGGGGTGTGCCCCTCGAGCTGCCCCGTGTTGGCTCAGCCGCGTCGAGGGACCTGTGGGTCGAACTCGGCCGTGTCGGCTCGAGGGGTGGTTGGCTCGAGATCGACTTCGCCAAACCGAGAGGCGTTCGCGGGACCTTCATTCCACCTGTCCCTGAAGGAACCAGCCGCCGCGTGGGACACGGAAGAGCCAGAGCACAGCTCCGTCCTGACGCTCGGCATAGAAGTAGTCGCGCGCGACCTCGCGTGATGTCCACCACGCGTTCTGCAGCCGGTAAGGGCCCGTCATCGTCTCGATGGGTGGGGTGGTCCGCGGGCGCCCGCGCGGGTCTGAGGGCAAGGGTCTGGGCTGACGGAACAGGCGACGTTGAAACACGCCCCCATCGGGCAGCTCGGGAGGGCGTTCAGGTGGGGCGACCTCCTCCGCGCGCTCGTAGACGAAGGCGTCCTCGGGCGCCCACTGCGACACCAACCGCGCGCGCGTGACGGCGTCGTCTCCGAGCGCGGCGCGAAGGCGCGCGATGCCGCGTTTCGCAGCGTTTGGGTCACGCCGTCGGCCGCCAAAGAGCGTCAGCTGCGTTCCGTCGAGCGCGGTCGCCTCCGCCACCATCCGAAGTCGCTCGCAGCGCCCCTCGAGCCGCACCGCGCTCAGCCGCAGGCGGGCTAGCTCCAGCACGACGAGCGCGTCTCGCGTGGGCGTGGCGGGTTCGAGCCGCTGGGTGCGCACCACGCCATGGGTCTCGTTCGGGGCGGGCTCCTCGGTGAGCTCGATGGTCAAGGCCGACATCGCCAGCGCGCGCTCGGCGAGCTCCCCCATCAGCGCGTGCAGCGCGCCCTTGATCGAAAACAAGAGCCGGGCGTGGTTGTCGTCCGGCGGCTCGATGTCCGCTTCGACGACCAACGGCTCGAGCGGGACGACCGGGTCCATCGGGGGACGGAGCGCATCTGCGAAGAGCGCGTGAAGCGTGCGCGCATCGGGCCCGAAGCGGACTCCTACGTCCCCACGCGGCAGCGCGAGCAACCGCCCGAGGGTGTCCACGCCGAGGGCCAGCATCGCGTCGCGCAGCTCCGCCCAGACCCGGGTCCGCCTGCGCGCGTCGCCCACCTTCCATCCGGGCGGGACCTCCAGCGATGCCAGCGGCACATTGCGGGTGAGCTCCGCCTCCTCCGCGGCGTTCTCCACCACGAAAACCCCACGCCGGTGGCGCGCGATGGCCCACGCGGGCAGCCGGGCGAAGCCGACCACCACGGTGGCCTCGAACCGGCTGCTGCGCACCGCGTCGCGGACCGAAGCGCTCCAACGCTCGAGGGGGCCGAACAGTCCGCCCAGTCCAGAAGGGTCGAGCCAGAACACGCCCGGCCGCTCCGCCTCGGCTTCCAGACGCGGGGTGTATCCATAGAGCAGCTCGGTGAGTTCCTGCACCGCGCTGCCCACCGCTTCGGACGGAATCGGCGTCGCTCGCAGCTCCCTGCAGAGGGACAGCGCGGCGGCGTAGCGCTGGCCCACCCGAACGCGTTTCTTTCGAGCGGCGGCGTTCACCCACTCGATCAGCGCGTTCGGGTCGTCGTCCGCCACCACGGCGAGCGGCGTCCGCCGCCAGTCTCCGGCCCCGGCGGTCCGATGCTGTCGCATCAGCAGTTGAAGCGGCAGCGCCGGCACGTCCACGCACGCCACCCGCCTCCTCACGGCATCCCCGCCGGGCCAACCCAGCTCTTGGGTCCCGGCAGCGCGCGGTCCGCGCCCGAAAGCCAGCCCGATTTGTCTCGCAACACCTCCGCTTCCAGCCGGTATCGGCCTGGCCGCGTCTGTCGGCGGCGTGGGCAGAGCCGGACGGCCACCATCGGGCCCAGCGACCGAGCGCACGGCGGCGCGAGGAACACACACCGGGTGTCGTGCTCCCGCGCGAGCGCGGAGAGACGGCTCAGCCACGCCGCTCCACGCGGCAAGCGGACGCCCTCCACGTCCACGATCACCGCGCCGAACGCGCCCGTCCGCAACGTCAGCTCCGCCGCCTTCGGGAGGCCCACCACCCCGGCGTCAGAGGGAACGTGCACGACCAACATCGCCTCTAGATCGACGCCGGCCGCCGCCACGTCTGGGGGATAGAGCCCGCCGCCCTCCGCTTGGATCCACGCGATCGGGTCGCCTTCCCGCTGCGCCGCGAGTGCAACCTGCACGGCCACGGTTCGCCGCGCGCCTGCCGCGTCTCCGCTCAGCTCGATCAGCCTCCCGCGCGGCAGGCCTGGCGCCCGGTCGATCGCGGGCGCCGGCGCTCGGAGGGCCGCGGTAGAGCCCACACCCGCCGAGCGCGCCAGGCTGCGGACGGCGCGCACGCGGTCCTCCGCGGACGCCCGCTGCGACTCCGTTGACGCTCGTTCCTCCGCTGACACCTGCCGCGATTCCGCGCCGTGCAAGGAACTGAGTCGGGGGGCCGCCACCATCGCCCTCCAGCGTGACTGATCACTTGTTCAGTGTCAACTGCGATCCCGCGTTCCACCCCATCCGAGCGCCCAGGCCGGCAAGCGTCGCTCGAAGAGCAGCCGCCGCTCGTACTCGGTCCCGTAGCGTTCCGCCGCCACCATGACAGACAACCCCCGCGCGTCCGCGAAGCGAATCAGCCTCGCCAGCGCGTCGAGCAGGCGCAGGTCGGTCGTCGGCTCGATGGCATGTACGTCGATGTCGCCATCGTGGTCCGTAATGGCCACGTGCGCGATCGGCTCCACGAGCTCATCGGCGTGCCCATCCAGCACGGTCCGCGCGCGGACGGCGGTGGATGGGCGCAGGTCGATGACGAAGACCGGCGCGTCAGGTTCCTCCATGTCGCAGGATCGTGATATCAGACGCCCATGCTGCGTATCAGTCTTTCCCTTCTCTTGGCCCTGACCCTCATCGCTTGCGACAGCGACCCCGAGCCGACCGACGCCGGCGGGCGACGTGACGCCGGCGGCACCACCGATGCCGGCTCGACGGACGCGGGCGGCACCACCGACGCGGGCATGGACGCGGGCGGCGCGACGGACGCGGGTGGCCCGACGGACGCCGGAGCGCTGACGTCTTCCGATGCCTCAGTCGGGGACATGTGCCTCTACGGATTCCAGTGCGCGGCCGACCAGGCCTGCACGGACTGCACCTCTGACAGCTGTCAGTGTGAGGTGGCGGCGCGCGGGACGGGCGACGTGGGCGACGCCTGCACGGACAACTCCGACTGCGCCAACGGCAACTGCCTCACGAGCAACGGCACCACCGCGTGCACGATGCCCTGCAGCACCGAGGGCGCCAACACCTCCGACTGCGGCGGGCTCTTCCCGGACTGCGGCCCCGTGCCGTTCACCGACTTCGACAACGTATGTCGGACGGCGACCGCCGAGGATTGACCGGCGCACCTTGACCGAGACCATGGACAAGGCCGCTCGGTACGCCGAGGTGCGGGCCGCGATCGACAGCCTGCTCGAGGGCGAGGACGACTGGGTCGCGGCCATGGCCACCGTGAGCTGCGAGCTCCATCACGCCTTCGCGCACTTCGACTGGACCGGGTTCTATCGCGCGGTCGGGGACGACCTCTTGGTGGTCGGTCCCTACCAAGGAAGCCACGGATGCCTGCGGATCCCGTTCTCGAAAGGGGTCTGTGGGGCGGCGGCCTGCACCCGTCAGACACAGCGCGTCGACGACGTGCACCAGTTCGAGGGCCACATCGCGTGCGCCAGCTCGACCCAGAGTGAGATCGTCGTCCCGGTGCTCCGATCCGACGGGCGCATCTTGGCGGTGCTCGATGTGGACTCCGACCAACCCGCGGCGTTCGACGACGTCGACCAGCGAGCGCTCGAGTCGCTCGCTCGGCTCCTGGGTCGTCGGTTCGGCTGAGCCCCAGCGCTCGAATTGCGCGCCCCGATTTGGCAGACTTGAGTTGGATGCGTGGTCTGGAGCGGTTCGGTGTGTGCCTGGGTGCTGTCTGTCTCACCGTCGTGGGGCCGACGCCGGCGCTCGCGCAATCGGCACCTGCGACATCCACTACGCCGGCCCCAGCGCCCGCATCCGAGGGTCCGCGGGCCTCACGTGACCTGATCGTGCCGCCGGGGTTCGGAGGCCCGCCGTCCGCGTCCGCCACGACTTCCGAGTTGATCGTGCCCGAGATCTTCCGCGACGGCGCCAGCCCGGGCCCCATCCGAACCCCGGCCGAATGGCAGCGCGACGCTCCGTCGTCGTCCAGGTCGGAGTTGCGGATCCCGGAGATGTTCCGGGAGGGAGGGGAGCGTGGTGCGTTCCGTCCGTTGCGCGTCGACGACGAGCTGCGGGTCCCGGACGCGTTTCGCGCGCGTCGCCAGGGAGAGCCCATCCACCGGGTGCGAGACGAGCTTCGCGCGCCCGGATTCCCGTCGCAGACCCGCTCATCAACCGGGGCCAGCGCGCCCGATGGCCAAGATCTCCTCGGCGTGAGTCGCAACGCGCCTCCGCGGCGGGACCGGCCCCATCTGGGGCGTCGCCTCGCCTCCCCGTCGGTGCTCAGCGCGCGGTCGCCTCGGTCAGGATCCGGGCGAGGGCCTCGACCTCGGGGGCGAGGCCCTGCTCCCGTCGCAACACGCGATAGGTGACTTCCCCGAGCTCCGTCACCGGGCGGAGCATAACCCCATCGGGCGGGCTGCATGCGATGCGATCCGCGAAGCGCGCCGCGTTGCCGAGGCCGCGCATACACGGCCAGCGCCTCACCCTCCGGCGTCAGCGTGATGGTGCGCTTCTCACGTGTGTAAACGGCGTGCCCGTCGCGCTCGCTCAGCCGGCGAACCCGCTCGAAGAGCACCGGCCGCGAGAGCCCGATCCGCTTGGCCTCCTGTGTGAAGTTGCGTGTCTCTGCGAAGGCCGCGAAGGCGCGCAGGAGCTCTCCATCGACGAGAGAACGCGCGCGAGTGTCTATCTTATGGATCCGCAGCGAGCGCGTCCGCGCCGGAATCGAGCAGGCTCGGCGGGAGGGGCGCCGCCTCGGCCGCCCCAAGTCAGCTGCCCTCAAAGCCCCGGAGGTCGTACGTCTCTGGCTAGATGTCGTCGGAAGTCGCGACGCGCCTCGCCGGCGGGAGCGGGCCCCCTGCGGCGCGTCGCTCCGCGCCGATGCACCACATCGACTCGTCACGCCCCCCAGGTGGACCCATTCGCGTTCGTCGATCCGCGGTACGACTCCCGCCTAGGCCATCGAGAAGGCTGCAATATGGCGGAAACGCCCGTCACACGGGCATCGGACACGCGTCCGTCCGGCGCATCCCGGAACTGGAGTCCGCGAGGTGACGCGCGCACGATGCGAGCGCCAGCTACAGATGGGCTGAGCGTGGCGGAGCTCGATCGCAGCGATGGAACGCGACCGGTTCTTCAAGGGCGTGCGGCCTCGAGTTCGCACACGAGCCCGTCGCCGGCGAGGCGCCCTCCGCGCACGCCGAGTGCGCCGAGCGCGCGTATGCACGCCGCCCCAGAGGCCGCCACGTCGACCACCAGCCCACGGTCGAGCGAAGCCTCCCCGTGCAAACGAAACACCACGGTGCCAATGTCGAGCGAGAAACGCACGCTCGGGGCGGGCGCGTCGGGCGTGCAGATCCCAAGCCTGGCCAGGGGCACGTCGCGCGGCGCGCCACCGCCGTGCTGGAGCCTCAGCGTTCCGTCGAACGTGAGCCCCTCGCGCCCCTCGACGAGCGTGCCGTCGTCGAGGACGGCGGCGACCGCTCGCTCGCCCTCCAACACGACCTCGCTGCGCTGCCCGTTCGCTCGGAGCGCGGCGACCGCGTTGTGCCCGCTGCCCGTGACGACGAGCGTCCCGTCGATTCCGCCGAACAGCGCAGACCCCCCTCCGTCGACCGTCATCGAGGTTCCCCCGTGGCGCGCCACGAGCCACGTGGGCTCGCCACCGCCGCGGTCCCAATCGAACCATGCGGTGTCGGGCCCGTGCGCGACGGCGTAGAACTCGGACTCTCCGGAGCGCGGCGCGGGCAGTGTCCCCGTCGAGCTTCGCGCCTCACCCTCGTACGACCAGCGCGCCGTCACCAAGAGCCGCTCACCTCGGGTCTCCGTGTCGACGTGAGGTCCGAGGCTTGCGCCATCGTCGTGCCGTTCGCAGCGCACCCTCACCACGGGGAGGGCGCGCGGCTCGACGGCGCGTCCGGTGACCGCCCCGGACCCCTCGAGCCGCACCGAGTAGCGCTCGGTCACGCACGCTTCGCGGTCGCACTCCGGCGGCGCACGCTCGTCAGCGCCGAGGTGCACCGGGGCGTCCTCCCAGCTCCGTCCTCCGTCGGCGGTATAGATTAGCCCTCCCCCGCCTCGCCTCGTCGCGTAGGCGAACGTGTCGTCGAAGACATGCCGCACGTCATAGCCATCCGGTACGGTCCTCTCATCCACCCCGCCAGGGCCCACGAAGAGGAGCCGGGCGCTCGGCCCGTAGCCCAGGGCCAGCGCGCCTTCCGTCCCGGCGGCGACCAGCCTCGGCCGAAGTCCGAGCGCGAGCTCACGATGGCCGCCGCCTTCGAGCTCCACCACGTGGAGCGCGTCTCGCCGCGCTCCGAGCGCGTACAGCCGCTCGCCGTCGAACGCCCGAACGTCGGCCAGCTCGAAAGAGATGGTGAGCGGCCTCGTCTCCCCGTCGCGCCCGACGAGGCAGAACTGCTCCGCCTCGCCTCGGCAGCCGCTTCCGAACAAGACGGTGTCGCCAGAGGGCGAGACGAGCGGGCGCTCGAGCCGCGGCCCGATGCGTCGGCGACCCCCACCGTCGTGCACGTACGTCCCCGACCCGCACGTCCACAGCCACGGTGCCGGCTGGTCACACTCGGGCGCGTCCGCGTGCGCGGACGGCGCGTGGAGGGCGCGGCGCACCTCGTCCTCGATCCAAGACGACGACGTGCCAAGCGCGGTCTCCGCCCGGGTCCGGAGGTCTTCCAGCTCGGACGCGCGCGCCTCCTCGATCTCCGCCTCGGTCGCCGCCCTCCAAGTCGTGCCGCCGTCGGGGGTGTGCATCGGACGAGCGGACACGATCCAGCGCCGCCCCTCAGCTCCCCCGACGCAATCATGCACGAAGGACGTCGAGGTCCGTGTCACAGGCGCCAATGGCCGCCCGATCCCCGTTTCATAGACCCGACCGTCCGCGCCGAGGAACAGGTAAGGCGGCCCGTCGTCGAACCCGCATGGCCTGAGCGCACTAGCTGCCTCACCGAGCGGGGTGAGCGGCCCCGCGAAACCGTCGGCCTCGTACGCGCGGCCCGAGGCGAGGTCGACGACCAGCCATCTTTCCCCGTTCTGGTCGAGCCGCGCGGCCCATCCCTGCCCCGCGAAGCGGTCCCGTCCGAGGCGAACGGAGCGGCCGCGCACCTGAACTCGCACTCCGTCGAACCACCAGCGCCCCTCCTCCACCCATTCGGCTGGGCCCTGCGGGAACACGGCGAACCCCAGCTCCCGGCCGACACGATCGGCGGCAGGCTCTTCGATGGGCGCCGAGACGTCGGCGGCCGGCTCGGCAGGCGTCACAACGGGCGGCGCGCCGCAGGCGTACACGCCGGCAAACCAGCAAGGAATGAGGAGTGAACGCACGGTCTCGCCATTACGACATGGCCTGCGCGGACGCAATCTGGCTCCCCGCAGTGAGGGGTTCGTAGCGGCCTCGGAGCCGGCTCACCCAGCGCGCACCGACGGCTACGAGGCGGTGCTCCGTGCGCAGCGCCGTAGGGCTCTGCGTCGCCTGCCGGTCCTTGACATACGGGGGTGAGGGCGTCGGCCATTCGGTGGGCGCGAACGACGATGCCGGGTCGTCTCACAAACGCTCGACCGTACCCTCCCTCATCGGTTGCCCAGGAAGCCGGTCGCAGAACCGACCGAGGTTGCGACGGAGGTGGATCGGACCCCGATGCGCCTGGAACGGTACCGATCCGCGATGCAGAGCGCTGTCGTGAAAGGCGGGAATCTGAGATGGCAGCGATGAAAGCGCCTGCGAGACACCTACGCCGCCCCGGCGAGCCACGCGGCGCGGGTGCTGACTCGGATCGCGGCCGACGAGCGACGCCACGCGAGATGGGTCGGCGCGACCTGCTCGTGGGGCGCGGGGAGGAGCGGGTCGTGTCCGAAGAACCCGACCGGTACTGGGAGGCCCCCTTGGCCGGCATCCGCGACCTCGAGACGGGCTGCGCGGTGGGTGCCCACGCCGAGGCAATGCGGCTGGAACGCGTCGCGGTGATCTGCGCGGACGAGCGTGCGCCGAGCGACATCCGCGCGGTGTTCCAGAAGACCCTCCCCGAGGAGCGTGTGCACGCCGCGGCGTTCGCCCAGCTGGCCACGCCCGAAGCGCCGGAGGCGACGCGCGGGGGGCGTGAGCCCGGGCGGAAGGCGCTGGGGCTCACCCCGTGACGGCGGCGGGTGGCGGCGGACCCGCCGCCGTTTCGCCGATCCGAGCCGCCAAGTCCCCGTGATCACTGGGTAGGTCTCCGGCACGCGCCGTGCTGAGGAGTCCGGACGTCCATCTCTTTCCAAGGAGCGTCATATGCCCAGCCAGGGTCTCAACAAAGTCATCCTCATCGGCGCGCTGGCCGAGGAGCCGCGCATCAAGACCACCACCGAGGGGCGCTCACGCCTCGTGCTTCGGCTGCACACGGTGCATCGATACAAGGACCCGGCCGGCCTGCCTCGCGAGAGTCATGGCTGGCACACGGTCGTCGTTTGGGGCGCACGCGGGGAGGCCCTCTCGAAGTTCCTGTGCAAGGGCCGCCGCGTCGCCGTCGAGGGGCGTCTGCACGGGTACAAGACCGAGGGCCCGCCGGCGCGCTGGCGGGACGAAGTGGTCGCGCACCAGGTCATCCTCCTGGACGCCCCGCCGGAGGCGCAGACCGAACGCGCGGCGTGACGGCTCTCGCCCGTCGCCGTCGGCGGGCGAGGGTGCATACTCCTGCGCTATGGCATTCGAGGCTTCGATCCGGGTCCGGTTTGGCGACGAGGACCACGCGCAGATCGTGTACTACCCGCGCTTCTTCCACTACTTCCACTGCGCGTTCGAGGACTTCTTCGACGAGCAAGGCTTCCCGTACCGAGCCTGTCTCGACGACGACCGCGTGGGGTGGCCGGCCGTGCATGCCGAGGCGGACTTCGAGAAGCCCGTGCGTTTCGGCGAGACGCTGCGCATGACGGTGCGGGTTTTGCGCATCGGAACCAAGAGCGCCACCTTCGGCTTCGAAGGGCGCCTCGAAGATACGCCGTGTGTGCGCGGACGGATCACCGTGGCGTGCATCAGCATGGACACGTTCCGAGGGCAGCCGATCCCCGACAAGTATCGTGCGCTGTTCGAGAAGCACCTCGAGCCGAGCGACGAGCCTGCAACGGAAGACGAATAACGAAGACGGGCCGCCCGGCAGATGCCGAGCGGCCCGACGTCGAAGCGCGCGCCTGAAGATGAGCGCGCCTGTCCTCAGCCGCCGGTGGACTCGAGGAGCACCGCGTCGATGACGTGCACGATGCCGTTCGTGGCGCCGATGTCGGCGGCCGCGATGTTGGCGGTGTTGCCACCGACGAGCGAGACGCTCGGGGCCGACGCGTCGAAGGTCAGGTTCGGCCCGGTGAGCGCGGGGACCTCCGCGGTCGTGTCGGTCGGCAAGTCCTCAGCGCGCACGGGGAGCGCCATCGCGACCACGTGGGATGCGAGCACGGGCAAGAGGGCGTCTCCCGCCGCGGGCGTGCCGCCGGTGAACGCGGTGGTGAAGGCCTCGTTGGTCGGCGCGAAGACCGTGAGCGGCGCGAGGGCGTCCCCCGAGAGCGCGTCGATGACGGCCACGTCGTCGTCGCCGGGAAGGAGCGCCGCGGGGATATCGTCGGAGTTCGAGACCGCGCCGACCAGCTCGGTGAAGCCGGCTGCGATGGCCACCTGCGCGATGTTCATCGGCACGAGGACGCGGTCGATGACGTGCACGGTGCCGTTGGTGGCGGCGAGGTCGGCGATGGCGACGGTCGCGCCGAACGCGTCCGCGCCCTCGGTGCCGCCGTTGATGGCGACGCCGCTCGTCGTGTCGAAGAGAAGGGAGAGGCCGACCTCACGGGTCGTCGCGTCCATCGTGTACTCGCGCGTGGCGAGCGTGGGTGAGTTGCCGGGGATGGCGTCGGAACCGACGTCCGCGCCGACGACGTGGTAGAGCAAGATCTCGCTGAGCGCGTCGCCCGTGGGCACCGCGGCGAGCATGCCGAAGGCAGCGTTGGTGGGCGCGAAGACGGTGAAGGGCCCCGCGCCCCCGAGCGTCTCCACGAGGCTCGCGTCGCCCAGCGCGCCGACCAAGTCGGTGAGGCCGCCGTAGCGCGCGAGGTCCGCCACGGTGGGCGGCAGAAGCACGCGGTCGATGACGTGGATGACGCCGTTGTCGGCCACGATGTCCGCCATGATGACGTTCGCGCCGCCGGCGACGGCGTTGCCGCCGTTGATGGTGACCGGATCACCGGTGCCGATGAACGCAGTGAACGGGGCCGCCATCGTGATGGGACCGTCCGTGAGGTCGCTGGCCATGAGCGCTTGTCCGCTGACCGCGTGGTACGTGAGGATGCCCTGAAGCGCCGTCGGCTCCATCGCCTCGATCGCTTCCATCGTGATGCCGGTCGCGGCGAACGCGTCGTTGTTGGGCGCGAACACCGTGGTGTTGCCGGGCGCGCTGAGCACGCCGGTGATGCCCGCGCGGGTCGCGGCCGCTGCGAGCATCGAGAAGTCGGGGTTGCCGGCTGCGATGTCCAGCAGGGTGTTTGTCATCTCGCCGCCGTCGGTGGTGTCACCGGCGTCGGCCATGCCGGCGTCCGTGCCGCCGTCGGCGGGGTCCGGGTCTTCGTCGCAGCCGACGAGCGCAAGCGGGAGAGCGACCAGGGTCGCCACGATCATAATCCAACGTTGAGTCCGCATCGGGTCCTCCTCCAAGGAAGAAACTGGGGGCGGGATCCATCCGAAACCGCCCGGTTCGCCGAATGCCTAGGTTGGCTTGGTCGGTTCGCCAGGGATAAAATCGACCGAAACGCCTCGAGTGGTCATTTCTCGGGGTTTCGCCCGGACTTTGTGTAAGGAAAAGCCTGTCATTCGGCCTCGAACGATCGCGACACCTCTGACCGTACGCGCCGGGCGGACGCTGCTACCCTGCGTGCAGGCATGAAGGCGCTGATCAAGGTCGGGTACGGGTGCAACGACCACTGCTCGTTTCCCCACACGCCCGCTGTCCGCCACATCGACGCGGAGGCGGACGAAGTGCACCAGAAGATCGAGCGCGCCAAACAGCTGGGGCACTCGATGGTGGTGCTCTCGGGCGGAGAACCGACCATCCGCCCGGAGTTGGTGCGCTGGGCCTCCCACGTCGCTTCGCTCGACATGGACTTCGGTCTGGTGACCAACGGCCGGATGCTCAGCTACCCCGCGCTGACCGAGCAGCTGATGGAGCGGCGGCTGCGCTACGTGTACCTCTCGCTGCATGGTGGAACCGCGAAGGTTCACGACCTGATGGTCCGCTCGCAGGCGTTCGAGCAGACGTTCGGGGCGGTGGCGGTTCTGAGTGGCCGGGGGCTCGACTTCTCGGTGAACTGCGTGGTCACCCGCCACAACGTCGAGCACCTCCGCGGGGTCGTGGACGCGATGCTCCCGTACCCCGACGTGCTCGTGAAGTTCTCGATGGTCGAACCGAAGGGTGGGGGCGACAAGCTGTTCGAGCACCTCATGCCGCGCGTCAGTCACGTCGCGGACCGGGTCGCCGACGCCATCCGATACGGGCGAGAGAAGGTCGCCGAGGGCGAAGGTCCGCGATTCACGCATGGCGCGATCCCGCTCTGCCTGATGCCGGGGCTCGAGGACGGCTTCGACGACCTCAAGACGCACCGGTTCGAGACGATGATCGAGGTGGGGGAGCCAGACTTCTATCCCGTCGACGACCTGAATAAGCTGCAGCCGGACGAGCCATGCCGGGGATGCAGCCTGAGCGGACCCTGCCCTGGGCTGTACCGCGGCTACCATGCGGTACACGGTGCCGACGAGCTTCAGCGCCCCGCGCCGCGCCCGCGCAGCAACTCGTTCAACTTCGTGTTCGACGCGCTCGTGACCCGGGAGATGAACGGCGGCTGCCCGATTCGAGAGGACGGAGTCACGCCATGGGAGCGCGGTCGTCATCTGTTCGTTCGGCACGGTCCGCGGCTGGCCCGCTTCGTCGCACGCACACGGGACTTCTCCGACACCGAGATCGCCGCGACGAAGCACGAGCTTGGGCAGGTGTATCTGGACGTCTCGAAGAAGGACGCGCCGGACGACTTCGCCTCCGACCTGCGCCCGCTCGTGCGCGCGGAACTCTGTGAGACCTGCCCCGAGAAGCCGCGATGCGCCGGCATGTTCGAGCCGCGACTCGATGACGACCCGTTCACCCGGGACGACGCCGCTCTGAAAGCCGCGCTCGCGACCCTCGAGGGCGAGGTGCTCGACGTCGGCTGCGGTGAGGGGTGCTACCCCGCGCTGTGGTCCGAGCGCATCGCGGCGGGAGTGCGGTACACGGGGCTCGACCCCGACCGTGCGCGGATCGAACGTTACCGCGCAGCGCTGCCCTCGGGCACACGTCTCGAGGTCGGCACAGGGGAGGCTTGGGCACGGGATGCGGCGCCCGACAGCGTCGACCACGTGCTGGTCCTACGCAGTTGGAACCACCTCGCCGACCCGGACGCGTTTCTCGTTGGGGCCGCCCGCGCGATCCGGCCGGGGGGCTCCCTGTTTGTCGCCGACGACGCCGCCTTTGGCCTGGCCCGAACCCGGCAGGTCGCGGCCCGCGCCGAGGCGTCCGACGCGGAGTTCGAGCACTACCGAAACGACACCGCCGCCGACGCGACGGCGGTCATCCAGGCCCACCTCGATGTGACGGAAGCCCGCGACGTCGGGCCCGGCACCAGCACCCTCTGGTGGCTGCGCGCCCAGCCCCGGCCGGCGTGACGGGAGGCTCTGCCCCGGCGGAACGGCATGGCCTCGAGGCCCGCCTCCGCCGCACGTTCCGGCTGCCCTCGGTCACGGCGAACCACCGACCCGCGATCGCCCGCGTGTCGCGGTTCTTCGGCGCGCTCATGTCGGGGAGCCACAAATGCGTTCCGCTCGACCCTCCGCGCTTGTTCGCGCTCTCGCGCGGGGGGATCGAACCTGGCGTCGTCGAGGCCCGCGAGGACCGATCCTCATCTTCGGCGACGACGGGACCTGGCGCACACGACTAGCGCGAGGAGCGCCCAACCCGAAGCGCCACCCGCGTTCGGGACCGCACGGCAGCCTCCGCTCGTCGGGGGGGGCGGTGCGCCGGCGTCGGTTTGAGGCGGCCCGGCGTCCGTCGGGGCGGGGCCCGCGTCGTCTTCGGGCGGCGGTGCGGCGGTCGGAGCGAACACCAGCCCGAGTGTGAACCCGCTGCCGATCCGGCTGCCGAAGGCGTCCACGACCAGGGTGTAGGTGCCGGCGGCCAGATCGACCTCGAAGCGCGAACCGCGCGCGTCCTCCGAGATGTCGTCGTTGCACGCGAGCTCCTCGCCCCCGCAGCCGGCGTACAGGTGCATCACGCTGTCGTATCCGGAGAGCCCTGCGGTGAGGCGCGCGGCCTCGGTGAGCGTGAAGGTGTAGGCCCGGTCGGGGCCGGCGCCGCCGCAGGACCCGCGGCTGGAGGGGGTGTAGCGGGCGAGGGATCCCGAGACGGTCTGGTCGACCGCGTCCAGCGTCGTCGCGTCGTCGCAGGTGTCGCCTTCCAGCGCGGGCACACACGGTCCGTCGCAGCCGCAGACCGGTGAGTCGATGCCCGGTTCACTGCAATAGGCGGCGAGCGCCGGCGCGAGGTACGTCAAGCTCTCGCCGTCGTCGGCCGGAGCAGGATCGATCACGTTGACGACGTTGCAGTCGCCATTCTCGATGTAGTCGTCTTCTCCGCCATCCAGCAGGGCGACCAGGCGTCCGTTGTGGTCGAACACGCCCGAGCCCGAGTTGCCCCGGAAGGCGTCAACGGTGGCTTCCAGCGTGAGGCCGTCGGCGGCGTTGAAGGTGACGACTCCGCCGCTGTCGATCTTCATCGGGATGCCGTTGGGGTGCCCGATCAACGCGAGCGGGGTGCCGATGGCGAGGGGTTCCGTGGCCAGCCGGATCGAAGGGGCCACGCGACCGACGACCGGACGGTCGAGCTCCACCACGGCGTGGTCGACCCCGTCGTCGTCTCGGTAGGCCAACACGCGCGCGCAGCGATAGACATCGTCGGAGGTGAGCCGCGTGAGCTCCCCGTCGGCGCCGTAGCGGAACCCGAACACCCACCGCTTCCCGGTGCAGTCCGACGCCGTGTCCATGCAATGGCCCGCCGTGAGGATGTGCTGTTGGTCGAGAAGCGTGCCCGAGCACGTGCCCGGGTCGACCTGATCGGCGAAGCGCTCCCCGGGGCACAGCGTTTGGGCCTCGCCGAGGGTGCGCGAATAGGTGATCCACACATCGTCGGGGTTGGTCGCGTCGATGTGGTCGCTGTCCACCTTCATCGCGATCACCGTACGCGCGACGTCCTGGAGTAGCGGGTTGGGGTGGTCCTCCACCTCGGTCCGACCGTCGGTCTCGTAGACGACAGCGGCTTGGTGATCGGCCACGTCAGGCGCGCATCCGAGCGCGACGGCGAGGGCGATGAGCGCGCAAGGTACAAACGGCGTCCGACGCATGACTGCAGCCTACCAGCCTCCCGCGGCGATGCCGACGCGCGGCTGCCCAACGTGGGCGTCGGAGCGGACCGACGTTTGAAGCCGCCCGGAGGGGCGACGCCTGATAGTCTCTGCCGCGTGTGGTGCCGACGAATCGCCCTGTGCCTGACGTTCGTTCTCCCTCTCGGCTTGCTGTCCCTCGCCCCCCTCGCACGCGCGCAGACGGAGGCCGAGCTCGACGAAGCGCGCGCGGCGTTCCGGGAGGGCGTGGCCTTCACTCAAGAGGAGCGCTGGGCGGAGGCCGTTCCCCGGTTCCGTGCGGTGCTCGAGGTCCGGGACACCGCCGCGGTCCGCTACAACCTCGGGCTCGCGCTCGTGAACTCCGGCGAGGTGCGGGAGGGGGTCGCCTACCTCCGGGGCGTTCAGAACGACCCGTCGCTGGATGACGAGAGCCGGGCCGATGCCCGCGCGGAGGTCGAGCGCATCCAGGCCGAAGGCATCTCTGATGCACCGCCGCCCGAGGAGGACAGCGCGCAGCCCCCGGATGAGGAGTTGGGCGCGGACGATGCCGATGCGGCGCCGACCGGCCCGCGGCCTTACCAGCTGGATCTGCACGCAGGGGTCTCGTTCTTCGGGTTCGGGCTCGCCACGGGGGCGCGCTTCGGCATCCCGCTGCTGCACGAAGGGCTGTTGCCGGACTTCGAAGACGCCCTCTACTTCAACGTCGGCTTCGACTTCTACTTCGTCCAGAACCGCCGCAACCGTTTCAACGGCAGCCACGCCTACGGGGGTGCGCTCGGCCTCCCGTTTACGGTGCAGTGGCAGGTGTACCTCGACGCGAACTGGACGGTGTTCGCGGAGCTGGGCGCGCAGGTGTTTCTGCATCCGCGCTTGTTCGACGACGGCACCGGCGACCCTCTCGAGCCCGGGTACTTCGTCGTGGCTGCGGCGGGCATCGGCTATCGCATCGCGGACATCCTTCAGCTCACCCTCCGGGTGGGCACGCCCTACGCGAGCCTCGGCCTCACCGTCGAGTTCTGACGCTCAAACCGGTGCGCCCAGGATGCGGCCGGCCGCCGCCACGCCGCTGTGCCACGCGGCTTCCACACGCGGTCCCAAGAGCCCATCGCCCGCGACCGTCAGGCCGCGCTCGGGGTCGTGCACGCACGTCTTCCCGACCGCCTTCGATACCCGCGCGAAGCGCCATCGATGCGCGGCGCAGTAGGTCGGGGTGGGCAGCGCGCCGAGCTCCTCCTCGAGGGCCCGCGTAAGCCGGTCGGCGATGTCGTCCTTGTCCCGTTCGAGGTGCACGGCGCTCCACTCGGGGCTCGCGTGCACGACCCATCGTTCTCCCTCCGGGCGGCCCGGCTTGCCGTTGTCGCGGGCGGCCCACGCGATCGGGCCGCTCGTCTGTAGCGCGTCCGGCGCGTCGAGTGGAGCGTCGAAGGCGAGCATGAGCGCCCAGCAGGGCGCGTGCCCCGCATCGCCCAGCGCCTCGACGAGCGACGGGTGCGCCGCGAGCAGCGTGCGCGCCTGTTCGAGCGGCGCGGTGACCACCACGTGATCGAAGCTGCCGAGCGGTTGCCCGTCGACATCGTGCAGCGTGTGCGCGCCCGCGCCCGCCGAGAGCGGCGCGACCCGGGTCTCGAGTCGGACGTCGAGATCGGCGGCGAGGTGCTCGGGCAACCGGCGGTTCGAACCCGCGCCAACCGGTCGACGCTGCGCGGTCGTCTTCGGGGTCGGCCCCCGGGTGTCGCGCAGCGTGAACGCCCACGTCCCGAGCACGTCGTCCTCCCTCCACGCGCGGGCGAACCGCGCGAAGGAGGGCGCCTTGACCGTCAGGTACTGCGCTCCGTGATCGAACTGCGTCGCCCCGCTGCGCCGCACGTTCAAGCGGCCGCCGACGCGGCGCCCCTTGTCGAACACCGTGACGTGCACGCCGTGGTCCGACAGCGTCCGTGCGCACGAAAGGCCCGCGACGCCGGCGCCGATGACCGCGACGTTGAGGTGGCGCGTGCGCCGCTCGACGTGTGCCCGATAGCCGAGCATGTCGACGCGCTTCTCGTGCGCGCGCACCGAGCGGTCGCGCACCGTGCCCCGGATCGGGCCTTCGGGAAACGGTCGGTCGAGCGCCCCGAGGCACCAGAGGATGCCGCCGTAGGAGCCCGGGTCCCGGCCGTCGAGCGCATAGCGGTGGTTGAGATCCACCAGCCGCGTGAGCGCCTCGGCCGGGGAACGAGTCCACTTCAGGATCGCCTTGCCCCACGTCATGCGGAGGTTGTTGTGCAGCTCGCCGTGGCGGAGAAGCGAGCGTGCGGCGAGGTCCCAGAGTGGCTCGCCCGTCCGTCCGCGGGCCAGCGTCTCCCAGCTGTATTGCGCCGGCCGCGGGTCGTCCGCGTGCGCGACGAGCGTCTCACAGGCCCACTTCGGCAGTGCGGTGAGCGCGGCCGGATTCGGCTCGTGAAAACAGAAGGCGTAGGCCAGCTCGCGCCAGACCAGCAGCTCATCGACGAACTTGTCGGCGCCGCGCGCGTGCGCCTCACGGGCGAGACGCATGGGCGAGACCATCCCGTAGTGCAGGTACGCGCTCATTCGGCTGACGCTCGGGCGGGTCGGATCGTTGCGCTCCCTCGCGTAGCGCTCGATCCCGGACTCGAGGAAGCGCGCCCACCGCGCTCGCCCCGCGCGCGTGCCGCCTGGCGTGTCCCACACGGGCCCGACGCCGTGGTCGATGCGGCACTCCGCGATCGCGGCGGCGAGGTCGCTCTCGAGGTCGAACGGCTCGAAGGGCAGCTCCGGCACGAACGTCGACGCGGGGCCCGCCGGCTCCGGCCACGGCGTGGCCAGGCGCGCGCGGCGGCGGACCTCGGTCTGCTCACGCCATCGGAACGCGCGGTCCGGTCGGGGCGCGGTCGCCATCGGCACGAGGCACGCGGTGTCGACGCGCACGAGCGAGGCGTCGCGCTCGACCCGCGTGTTCCACTCGGCGAGGAGCGGCACCGGAAGGTCTTCGGTCACCACCCACCCCGCGTCGGCAGCGAGCGTCAGAAGATGCGGCCCACGGTGTCCCTCGCGGCTCAGGTGAAACGCCGTCCCGAGCCCACGCGCCCGGAGCGCGGCCGAGGCGTCGCGCGCGCCCTCCAGGATGAAGCGGTGGTGGCGATCCGAGGCGTAGCGGTAGCGCTCGTCGAGCGCGTGGTAGACGAAGACGGGCACCCGGGCGTGGCGAGCGAGGGCCTCGGCTACATCGAGCGCCGGATTCTCATGCGCCCGGAGGGCGGTCCGCATCCAGTACAGAACGAATCGCGGGGTGGCCTCTGCACCGGCGGCCCGGGTTCGTTCTCCGAGATGCGAGGGGAGGGCGCCGAGGGCGGATGCGAGGTCGCTCACGCGAGTCGCCTAGGGCCGTTCGAGGGGCCCCACCAGCCGCGGCTTGGGTCGAGCCATTCGAAGCCACTCGTGATACCAATCCAAAGCGATGAGCACCACTTCGATCGAAGGCATCCCTGAAGACCTGGCCCGCATCGACCTCGATGAGAACCGCGCGATCGTCGACATCGACGCGGGGCTCTATCCAGTCGAGGCGCTCTACGGCGCCGCGTACGTCTTCATCGACCGTTGTTACGTCTTCCTCGACCGGCCCGAGCCCACGCGGCTCCGCGTCGTCATCGCGCCGAAGAAGCCGCCGGCAGAGCCCGAGGCGGCGCTCCGCACGCTCGTTGGGGAGCTCGCCAACGAGCTCGTCAGCGCAGCGTGGCGACACCAGATCACCCAGGAGAACCGCGCCCAGATCGAAGCGGTCACCATGCAGGCGATCTCCGGCGCGATGGGGCCGCCCTCGCTCGATGACCTCGAGGACTTCGACTTCTCCGAGGAGGCGTTCGAGGACCCGCTCGGCATCGCCATGAGCTGGGAAGAGAAGTACGCGAAGAAGAAGGAAGCGTCAGGCGAGTCCGAGTCCGAGGGCTCCGTGGACGGAGACGCTGCGGACGGCGACTCTGCGGACGACGCCGATGCTGTCAAGGCCGAGGACAGCCAGTGAGGGAGCTGCGATTTCACCGTGAGCTGTACCGCGGCGAGTCCGTGGACGAAGCGATCAAGATCTACGACCGCTTCGCGACGCTCGAGCGCGCGGAAGAAGAGGCGCACTGGGTGGTGAAGGTCAGCTCCGATTCCCCCGCGCGTGAGCGTCGGGTCGCGGACGAGCTGAGCAACTACGCGCTCGGTCTCACGCTGACGGCGCGAGGAGAGCAGTGATGCAGCTGGTAGACCTCCATAAGAAGCTCGACACGACGCAGCAGGCGTTCTTTCGGCACCGGCGCATCGGCCCCGACCGCACCCTCCTGACGAACCTCGAGGGCAACTGGATCGTGCTCAGCGATGCGGAGATGCGCGCGTTCGCGACCGGGCAGCTCGAGGAAGGCACCGGGCTCTACGAGCGCCTCTCGGACAAGAACTTCCTGCGCGCGACCTGGAACCAGGACGCCGCGCGCGAGGCGCTCGCCAAGCGACGTCGGTTCTTGGGCTACGGCCCGAACCTCCACATCTTCGTCGTGACCCTGCGTTGCAACGAGACGTGCGTGTACTGCCACGCGTCGCGCGCCGACATGGACGCGGTGGACACCGACATGAGCCGTGAAACGGCCGAGAAGGGGGTGGACCTGGCCTTTAGCTCCACCAGCCCCGGCATCACCATCGAGTTTCAGGGCGGCGAGCCGCTGGTGAACTTCGACATCGTCAAGCACATCATCGAGTACGCGACGGAGAAGAACGAGACCGCGAAGAAGGCGCTCGACTTCACGATGGTCAGCAACATGGCGCTGATGACCGACGAGAAGCTCGACTACCTGCTCGAGCACAAGGTGCAGCTCTGCACCAGCATCGACGGTCCGAAGGAGCTGCACGACAAGCAGCGGATCCTCAAGACGTACAGCGCGTACGACGCGGCGACGCAGTGGATCAAGACCATCAACGAGGCGTACATCGCCAAGGGGCTCGACCCGGCGCTCTATCACGTCGAGGCCTTGCTCACGACGACCAAGGCGGCGCTCTCGCGACCCAAGGAGATCGTCGATACGTACGCGGAGCTCGGCTGCCGGGCGCTCTTTCTACGGCCGCTCGACCCATTCGGGTTCGCCGGCAAGACGGCCAAGATGGTCGAATATCCTCGGCAGGCGTATCTCGATTTCTATGCTGAGGCGACCGACTACATCCTCGAACTCAACGCGTCGGGAACGCAGATGATCGAGCGCTTCGGCGCCATCTTCCTCACCAAGATCTTGCAGGGCGAGGACCCGAACTTTCTCGACATCCGAAGTCCCGCGGGGGCCGGCATCGGACAGCTCGCCTACAGCTACGACGGCAGCATCTATTCGTGTGACGAGGGCCGCATGCTCGCCGCGCAAGGGGACCAGACGTTCCGCCTGGGACACGTCGCGAGCAGCTCCTACCGGGAGATCGTGGGCCATCCGACCGTGCGCGCGATGGTCATCGCGAGCAATCTCGACACACAGCCGGACTGCGTCGCGTGCACGTACAACCCCTATTGTGGGATTCAGACGACGCACAACCACAAGACGCAGGGCAGCATCTTTGGGCGCATGCGGGAGTCCAACATCTGCGCCGTCCACAAGGGCATTCAGGACTATCTGTTCAACAAGCTCGCCGAGGGGGAGCCGTCCGCGATGGAGGCGTTCCGCCGTTGGACCACGACTCGCCCTCGCGAACACTTCCTGTACGACGGCGTGGGCCAGGAGTGACCTTGTCGGGGCCGTCCCCGCAGCGCCGACACACCTCAGTCTGATACCGTCACGGTGGTGAGCGTGGGGGACAGCAGGATCGACGCACTGGCAGGCCTGCTGGCGTGCCCGCACGGCGAAGGGCGCTGAGCCATGTGGGAGATCGGTCAGCAGATCGGGGGCTTCGAGGTCGTTGAGCGCATTGGCCGCGGCGGCATGGCACAGCTGTACCGCGCGCGCACCACCGGTCCGGGCGACTTCGCGCGCTTCGCAGCCATCAAGGTGGCGCACGAGAACCTGGCCGAGGATGAAGCCGGCCTGAACATGTTCCTGGACGAGGCGCGCCTCACGGCCTGCATCCAGCATCCCAATGTGGTTCGCGTGGAAGCGCTCGGCGAGGCAGATGGGCGCCACTACATCGTGATGGAGTACATCGACGGGGTGACGCTCGGTCAGGTGCTCGTCGGACTGCATCGAAAGAAGCAGCGCATGCCGGTGGAGATCGCCGTGGCCATCGCCGGTCAGGTCGCCGCCGGACTGCACGCGGCGCACGAAGGCATCGACCCGCGCGGGCGCCCGCTCAACCTGATTCACCGGGACGTGAGCCCCCAGAACATCCTCCTCACGCGCAGCGGTCACGTAAAGCTGATCGACTTTGGCGTGGCGAAGGCCCGGCACCGGCTGAGTCGGAGCACGGTCGGCATGGTGAAGGGCAAGCTCGCGTACATGGCCCCCGAGCAGCTGGCCATGTCCGAGCTCGATCGCCGGGCGGACGTCTTCGCGCTCGGCGCGGTGGTGTGGGAGATGCTGGCGCTCAAGCGGCTGTTCCTCGGCAAAGACGACCTCGCGACCATCCTCAACATTCGCGAGAAGGCGGTCCCGTCGCTCCTCGGTCTGCGCCCCGAGTGTTCCGAGAAGCTGGACTACGTCATCGCCACGATGCTCAGCCGGAACCTCGAGGAGCGGTTCGCGACTGCCGCCGCCGCCCGGGCAGCCATGCTGACTTCGGTGCCCGCCGCGCTGGCCGTCGAGCCGTCGACGATCGCGACGATGTTGCCAGTGAAAGAAGAGTTTGCGTCCCTGGATGAGGACACCGAGGTCATGGTTCGACCTTCGCTCGCCTGACAAATCGGGCGCCGGCGTGACGACCCCCACCAATGTGCGCTACGCTTGTAGCGCCGATGGCAGACCAGAAGACCGGCTCCGCCGAGAACGATCTCGATGCGCTCCCCAGTTTCACTCGCGACGCCGCGGGTGCGCTCGACGCCGACCAGCGTGAGATCTCCACCCGTGCGCGCGCTGGCGCCGACGATGCGCAGTTCAACCCCGACGGGACCCCGCTCCCTCCAGGGCAGCACTGCAGCCACGGTTCGCACGGCAGCCACGGTTCGCACGGCAGCCACGGCTCGCACGGCAGTCACGGTTCGCACGGCAGCCATGGCTCGCACGGCAGTCACGGCTCGCACGGCTCGCACGGTTCGCACGGCTCTCACGGGAGCTGGTAGGCCCAACACGATGCGCGCGGCTTGTCCGGCGCCGTCGGCTGGAGCGCGTTCCCGGTTCGCCGGGGTCGGGACCGGTCCGTCGTCGAGGTGCAGCCGATGAGTGGCGCGCCCGACACCGACGGCGTCGTCCAGCGGATCGAAGAGAAGCAGGAGCGCATCCACGTCCTGACCGGGACGGTCTGCAACAACAACTGCATCTTCTGCATGGAGGAGGATCGGGACGGCCGAAAGGTCACGAACGCCCGCACCAACGACACGCTGGTGCGATGGATCCTCGAGCAGAACCCGGAGGCGGAGGAGATCTGCTTCACCTCGGGGGAGCCGACGACGAACAAGCGGCTGCCCGCGTGGACCAAGATGGCGAAGGACGCCGGCATTCCGCGCATCAGCGTCATGACCAATGGCCGCGCGCTCAGCTACGAGCGCTACCTCCGCGGCCTGCTCGCGGCCGGCATGCGTCGCTTCTACGTGAGCATCCACGGGCACACGGCCAAGCTCCACGAGGGGCTGACCCGCACCCCGGGCTCGTTCGAGCAGACGGTCGCCGGCATCGAGACGGTGGCCCGGTACCTACGGCACGGCGTGGAGCTGCACACGTCGACCGTGATCACCAAGCGCAACCTGCCGCACATGGCGGAGATCTACCGGTTCTTGCGGAGCCTCGGCGTGCAGCAGGTCGTGTTCAACGTGATGCAGGCCAACGGCCGCGCGAACACGCACTTCGAGCGCATCTTCCCTCGGTACACCGAGATCGCGGAGGTGGCGCGCCAGTTCGTCGAGGAGCAATCCCAAACCGAACCGGAGGTGATGGCGTTCCTGGTCGATATCCCTCTCTGCACCACGGAGGGGCTGCCGGACTTCAACCGGGGCTACGTCGAGAGCTACGCGCACTACGAGCCGCCGGACCTCGGAAGCCACGACATCGAGCTGGCGGCAGAGAAGGGACCGAGGACAGGGCCGGACGGGGACCTCGTTCAGATCCGCCGGTCCGACCTCGACGAGGAGGCGCGCAGCAAACGCGCGGAGTGCCGCACATGTCGCTACGATTCGGTCTGTGAAGGCGTCTGGGGCAACTACCTCCGGCGTTTCGGATGGGATGAGATGCAGCCCGTGCCCGCAGCGGTGGAACGTCCCACAGCCTCAAAGGAGTTCTCGTGATTGCTCGACCCATGCGCACCGCTCTCTCTTGCCTGGCGCTGCTCGGCGCCGTGTCAGGCTGCGCGCCCGCCGACGTGGCGGGCAACTACTCCCTGGCGGTGACCAACGGAGACAACGGCTGCGACGTCGACGGGTGGACTGTGGGGGAGTCGAGCGCAAACGTGCCGGCGGTCATCACGCAGGACGAAGGGGATGTGCAGGTCGAGGTGCAAGGGGTGTCCGGCACCTTCCTGAACTTGGTTGTCGGCTCCAATCGATTCGCAGGGGACGTCGCGGGCGACCGCGTGTCGGCAGAGCTCATCGGCGACAACAGCGGCCGAGAAGGCGAGTGCAGGTTCACCTGGACCATCGAGCTGGACGCGACCGTCACGGGTGACGTGATCGAGGGCGATCTGAACTGGCGCCCCGTCACGAACGGACACCCCGATTGCGGCATGCTGGAGATGTGCCGCAACCAGCAGGCGTTCAACGGAACGCGCCCTCCCACCACCGAGGAGTGAGCGCCTGCGCCTTGGGGACGCCGGCGCTTGAGAAGGCACGTCCGCGTCCTCGTCGACGTGCACGCGCGGCCATCCTCGTGATTGGTCAGCGCGGGCCTGCAGCCCGACGGCCTCCCTACGCGGCGCGCTTCACCTCGGGGATCTCGAAGGCGTCGATCCAGTCCAGTTCCAGGACGCCCGCGTCGTCCAGCAACGCGGCACGCGTCCAGTCGGCGAGCACGTAGGCTTCGCGATCCGGGCTGGCGCGGAGCGGTACGAAGCGCTCCTCGCCGCGCTCCCCGAGCAGGATGTTCACCGCGTCGACCACGTCGGCGAGTTCCACCCATCCCTCGTTGGTTGGGAGCGGGGAGAGCGTGCCGGGGCCCAGCAACGCCGGGTAAGGCTCGCGGATCACCGTGATTCCTGCGAGCGCGGGCGCAGCGGCGATCAGGCGAGCCAGCCACCTCGTGGCGTTCATCGCTTCTCCCAGCCGCACTGCGGCGTAGGCGTCTGCGCGCCGCCGCCGGAGGGCGGCCGGCCGGTCCCCGCTCGCGTCGTAGAAACGATGCAGCGCGGAGACGAAGCGACCGGGCAATGGAGGGCGCGCGGTGCCGTGACCGAGGTGGTCGATCAGCTCGGCGTATGAGAATTCCTTCGCCAGACCCGCTGCGCGGACGTCGTCGAGGAGGTTGCACCAGCCGGCATGCAGTCCCCGGCTGAAGAGTGAAGGCTCGATGTTGATCATCTCCCCCTCCAAGACGACCGCTCCCCCCCTTGGCTTGAGGCCGAAGGGCTGCGTCGCCTACTTCTCGGCGGCGGGCGAGAGGGAAGGCTCGAGCGCGCCAACCTGAACCATGCGGAACGCGAAGAGCCCCGCGCCGGCCAGAAGGAGGATCAAGATGCCCGCCAACACGCCCACCAGAAGGGTCCGCGCAAGCGACGGTGGCTTGGTCTCGACGACGCCGGAGGGGGGCGCCGGGAGATAGGAGACCACCTGCGTCGGCGCGACGGGGAGCGGCGCGTTGGGCGCCGGTGGACTGCCGGCAGGGGGGCGCTCGCTTTGCTGCGCGGCGGCCTCCATCTCGGCCGCCAGCAGGCTCGCGTCTGCGATCTCCGTCGCCGCGCCCTCGTCGCCGGACTCTTCGGGCGGGTCGGCCGACGCCGCGAGCGCCTCCATCACTTTCGCAGGGATACCTTTGCCCTGTGTTTTCTGTCCGCGCGCAAACTGGAGGGTCGCGTCTTCCCGCACATCGTCGGGGCTGGTGAGCCGGCGACGCTGTTCGAACACATGCCCAAAGGCGGTGTGCACCCACTTGGCCACGGCGTGGGGGGAGGGCCCGCCGGCGTGTTTGGCGAGCGCGTCGTAGAGCGCGTCGGCCATCTCGCTCGCGCTCGTGTGGCGGCCGTTCGGGTCTTGCGCCAGCGCGGACAAGATCGCCGCATCGAAGATCGAGGGCGGGCCAAAGCCGACCGTAGACGGCGCGGGGGGCTGCACCGTGACGAGCTGCTTGATGCTCTTGGCGAGATCGTCGGTGTCGTAGAGATGCTCTCCCGTGAGCGCGTTCCAGAGCAGCACCCCCATCGAGAAGATGTCCGCGCGCCCATCGAGCGGGCGACCGAGCGCGACCTCGGGCGCCACGTAGCCGGCCTTGCCCTTCACGATGCCCGGCATCGTCTTGGTCAGGCGTGCACGGGCCTTGGCCACCCCGAAGTCCAGTAGCCGTGCGCGGCCGTCGAGCCCGACGAGGATGTTCCCCGGCGTGACGTCCCGGTGCACCAGCTCGAGCGACTCGCCGTCGTCTCCCCGCAGCGCATGGGCCGCGGCCAGCCCCGCCAGCACGTCGATCGCGATCGAGACGAGGACCTCGGGCGGGCGGTCTTCGGCGTGGCTGCGCAGCAAGCGGTCGAGCGCGATGCCCTCCACGTACTCCATGGCCATGTAGTACCGGCCGCGGTCGACGCCCAGATCCACCGTCGGCACGATGTGCGGGTGGTCCAGCGACGACGCGATGCGCGCCTCGTCCATGAGCATGTCCACCAGCTCGGGCTGCTGCGCGAGGTGCGGGTGCATGACCTTGACCGCGTAAGTGTGCGCAGCGCCGTCGGCGCTGTTGCCGCGCGCGAGGTAGACGGACGCCATCCCGCCCTTGCCGATCCGCCGAACCAACTCGTACGGACCGACCCGTGCTGTCCTCTTCTCGGTCATGCGCGCGCGGGAGGATAGCAGCCACGCTATGCTCCGCGCGATGGAGCCCGCCCCCGAGGACAAAGCCAAGCGGCGACGCGGCTGTCTGATCGCGCTCGCGGTGCTCGTGGGGCTTGGTCTCGCGTGCGGCGGCTCAGCGATGTGCCTCGGGCTCTCGGCGATGTCCAACCCCCGGGTCCAGCTCGGGGTGCGCGCGGCGGGCGCCGCGATGGAGATGAACCAGGAGGCGCTGCAGGGCCCCGGGGCGCAGTCGCTTCGCGACGCCGGCTGCCGTCACGCCATGTCGTACACCCCCGCGCAGATGGCCCGATTCGTCGACGACGTCGGGGAGGAGGCGCAGTTGAGCGCGCCGACGCGGCCCCTGCTCGTATGCGCGTCCGCCGGCCAGCCGCCCGATTGCGCCGAGCTCGCGCGGGTGCACGCCGAAGCGACCGGGGGGGCCGAACGCGTCTTGATCAGCACGTTCCAGGCGGACGTCGCGGCGGCGATCTGCACGGGCGAGTTCGACGCGAGCGGAGAACGTCTCCGGGACCTCGACGCCGCCGAAACCCGGTTCGTCGAGGTGGTGCGTCCGCGCGTCTTCTGAGGGAGATTCCGCTCGATCCCAAGACATCGCGCACCCGGCGCGTCTCTCGACCGATGGGGGGGCATGGGCGAGGAACACGGCATGGTTGCCCGCTTGACCGGACAAACGTACCGTCAGGTCGGGCGTTGAGCATGGGAACACCGGAACAGAGGCAAGACCCGCGGATCGGGATGGAGCTACAAGGGCGCTACCGCATCCTTCGCAAGCTCGGTGACGGCGGGATGGGCTCTGTCTACGAGGGCCAACACCTCAAGATCGGTCGCCGTGTCGCGATCAAGATCTTGCACCCCCAGTTCGCGGACAAACCGGAGATCGTCGCGCGGTTCTCTCGCGAAGCGCAGGCGGCGACGAGCATCGGTCACCCGAACATCATCGAGGTCACCGACATGGGCGAGCTGCCTGACGGTGCGGCCTACATGGTGCTCGAGTTCCTCGACGGGCGGGACTGGTCGGACGACATCAGCAAGCAGGGGCCGCAGCCCATCGCAAAGGTGGCGCACATCCTGATTCAGGTGTGCGACGCGCTCGAGGCGGCGCACGCGAAAGGCATCGTGCATCGGGACCTCAAACCCGAGAACATCTTCCTCATCGAGCGGCGCGGGGATCCGGCGTTCGTGAAGGTGCTCGACTTCGGCATCTCCAAGTTCGCCGACAGCCAGGACCGCAGCCTGACGCAGACGGGCACCGCGCTCGGCACGCCCTACTACATGGCGCCGGAGCAATGTCAGGGGAAGAAGGACACCGACTGGCGTGCGGACATCTACGCGCTGGGGGTCATCCTCTTTCAGGCGTTGACCAACCAGTACCCGTTCGACGACGAGTCCTATCCGATGCTGGTCCTCAAGATCTGCACCGAGGCGCCGCCGCCGCTCCAGGCGTACCGGCCCGACGCGCCGCCCGAGCTGGTGCAGCTGACGAACCGGATGCTCTCCAAGCTGCGCGAGAACCGCGTGCAGAGCTGCGCGGAGGTCCGTGCGGCGCTGACCCCGTTCCTCCAGCACGCGGGCGCCCCCGTGCTCGCGACGAACATGCCCAGCACGGCGGCCCGGGCGCCACAGGTGCTCGACCGCGCGTCCACGCCGGGCGGTTCTCACCCTGGCGCGATGACTCCGGGGTCCAACCCTGGCTTCGGGTCGTCTCCGACGGGCACCGCGTACCTTCCGAGCACCCCTGGCGCCCCGATGGCGGAGTCTTCCCCGTCCCTGCCTCCCAACCGGGCGCCCATCTTCATCGTGCTCGCGCTGTTTGTCGGGCTCGTGATGGCCGGCGGCGCCCTCGGGGTGGCGTTTGCGTTCTGGCCTTCCGGCGACCCGGTGGGGGCGGAGGTCACGGACGTCGAGCCGACGAGGCCAGTGGAAGACGAGGTCCCGGCGGCGGCGAATCCCGCTCCCGCGCCGGAAGTAGCGGAGGCCACCCCGGCTGCCGTGGTCGCGCCGACGCCCACGCCCCCAACGGCGGTCATGCCCGTCGCGTCCGCGCCGAGGCTCTCGTTCACGGTCACCCCGCCCGAGGCGACGATCACCATCGACGGCGTCCAGCGGGAGAATCCGTTCGAAGGTACGCTCGTTCCGGGCATGCACCACATCGTGGCCAGCGCCGATGGCTACGAGCGTCACGAGCAGCACCGAGAGGTGACGCGGGATGCCGAGATCACCGTCTCCTTGGAGCGGAGCCCGCGTCCCAGCGGGCGGGGCCGTCGACGCGTGGTCGTCCAGCCGCCCCCTCCTGGGGGCTTCGGCTCGGGCTCCTCGACCGGGTCGCGCGGAATGGGGCAGGGGTCCACCGGGACGACGTCCAGCGGCACGGGACTGGTTGGGGGGACCCAGGTGTTCGGTCACTGAGGTTGGCGCGCGGGTGCCCGCCTCCGTGATGGGTCCTCGCCTTCCCGGTCAGTTCCCGAGGTTGAGCCGGTAGTTGCCGCCGCCGCCCCCGCCAAGCTGGAGGCCGCCGCCGCCTCCGCCACCCAGCTGGAGGCCTCCTCCGCCGCCGCCGAGCTGAAGGTCGTCGTCGCCGCCGCCGAGCAGGCTCGGTCCGTCGTCGCCGCCCGCGCCCAGCGAGGGGGAGTCCAGCTGGAGCGAGCTCGGGTCGCCGAGGCCGAGGCCTTCGTCCGCTTCGCCCTCGGCGAGCGCTTCGTCGTCGAGCTCGATCTCTTCGTCCGGGTCTTCGAGCGCGGTTGGGCCGAGCATCTGACGAATGAGATTGCGGATTTCCGGCTCACGCTGGGAGGGCGTCTGCGCCAAGACGGCCCGGGCTTCACGCCGCATCCGGTCGTATTGCGCGGCCTGCCGGTAGATGCGCGCGGCCATGAGGCGCGTCTGGAGGTCGGGGTTCGCCTCCACGGCGGCTTCGGCGCGCTCGACCGCGCGCTCCAGGTCGCCCGTCGAGGCGTAGTAGCCGGCCCAGAGCTGCGGCAGGAGATGGAGCTGCGGGTCCGCGCGCTCGGCGTACTCGAGCTCCGCGCGTGCCATGTCGGTCTCCCCGCGGGACAAGTGGATCGCGGCGAGCGTCGCGCGGCCCGGGGCGAAGTCGGGGTACTCCTCGAGGGCGGCCGCGATCTCGCGGGACGCGGCGTCGAGGTCGCCCTGCGCCATGTGCACACCCGCGAGCAGGTTACGCCGCGGGGCGTCGGAGCGGAGCTGCTTGGCGGAGAGCAGCTCCTGCAGGCCCTGGTCGGCCTGTCCGGCCACCAACAGGATGGCCCCACGCACCGCGCGCCCCGAGGGGGAGCGCCCGTCGAGCCGGACCGACTGGCTGGACGCCTCCATCGC
>JBGCFC010000050.1:0-63556 GCA_045106715.1 Sandaracinaceae bacterium | reverse complement strand
CGACGCGGCGGCCGGGTGTTCCGGCGGGACACGCATCGCGGTCGAACTCGGCGGAGAGAGGCGAGCAGCGGAGTATGAAGAGGAGAGGGCTTGAACGAGAGGCTGCCGTCCGCTCGGTCGCCGGCTGAGTACCGGCCGCGCCGCTGAAGTTCCTCCTCCCCCCATGGCGCTCTCGATCGGGAGACGTGCTCCTCGCTTCGAGAGGAAGAAGAGTCTGGTCGGTCTCCGGCGATACGCGCCTGACGGTTGAACGCAGCAGAGAGGCGAGGAGCGGAGGAGGACGAGGACAGCACTCGAACGAGGGGCTGCGCTGCACGGTCGGCCGGCCCCAGAGAGGCTGTCCCCAAACAGGGTCTTTCGCGGATCGCTCCCGGCGGGCACGATCGGCGGCGACGCGCTATAGTGCGCTCGGTCACAGGGTTCGTAGTAACGACTCTGGGGCTGGCCTACCGAGGCTCTGTTCATGCCGACCCGCCCTGAAATCCGCGCTCGCCGAAGCCGTCCCGAGGCGGTCCCGTCTGGGGTCGTGCGGGGTGCGGCGTCCGCGGTCCAGGCGCTTCGGGATTCGCTTTGCCGCGGAGATGCCGAGACGGCCCAGGCGCTGCGATGGTTGGCCCCGCGCCCTCCCGGCGAGCGGGATCTGTTCAGCGACATGGCCGCGGCCGAGGGTCTGCAGACGGCCGTGGAGCGGCTCGGTCGCTTCTGGCTCGGCGCGGAGACGAAGCTCGAGTGGGTGCGCGCGGTGACCGAGAGGGAGGCAGAGATCTACGAGCGCCTCGGGCTGCGGGGAGAGCAGCTGCCGATCGTCAGCGTGGTCCGGCGTGACGACGTCGACTCGCCTTGGAAGGTGGTCTGCACGAACGAAGCCCCCGACGAGCGCTTCCGCGTCTGGGTGACGGCGACCGCCGAAGTGCTGGACGATGTGTCTTTCTCGCGGCGCGACGGCGTGCCGGGGGATCTCCTCATGGATGGAGACAACGGAGTGCTCGGGCACCGCGCGATGCCCTGGCTCATCCACCTCAACGGGCCGTTTTCGCCGCCCTCGCTGCCCGACGTGCTCCCTGCGGGCAGCCGCGTCGTGGAGCTCACGGTGCCGCTCGTGCCCAACGGGGAAGCGCGCCACGCGCAGCTGTGCTGGCTGCTGGACGCCGCCGGCCATGTGCTCGACCAGTGCGTGGGCGAGGCCGCGTATCTTCCCGACCAGCACCGGCTCCTTCTGCCGGACGAGATGCGCTCCGCGGCCGTGGATGAGCTGCTCCCGCGGCATCGGTTCAACTTCTGGGCCCGTATCCGTGAGGTAGACGAGCACATCGTCACCGAGGGGCTGGGCCGGCTGGGCCTGCCCGAGCTGGAGTTGCGTCTCGACGTGCTCAAGGACGCGACGCTCTCCCGCACCGTGGTGGAGCGGTTCGGCGCGATGCTCACCGCGACGCCGCACCTGCCCTCGCTGGGCACGGAGCTGCTCGTCGATCGCGAGTGCCTCACCCTCGTCCCCGGGCGGCGCGGTCCGCGCCGGGGAACCAGCTACGGTCGGTTCGGTGCGTTCGGGTTGGAGCGCTGGGATCCGTCCCGCCGGGGCAGCCGAACCCGCATCCGGATTCCGGTCTGACTCGACGCTCTCGAGACCGGGGACGTGCGGCCGTGGCCGCGCTCGGTCTGGCCCTGTTTGTCTTCTGCATGGGCGGGTGTGAGTCCGCGGGCTCCGTGCTCTTGATCAATGTACGCACCGACGTGGTTCCGGTGCTCGAGTTCCGATCGGTGTCGGTGTGGGTCGATGGTGAGGTCGTCGCGACGAGTGTGGTGGACCCGGCCGATGACTACGTTCGCGGAACGCGGGTGGCGGAGCTGACCGGGGTCGCGCCCTCGTCCGTGCGCGAGGTTCGGGTGTCGTTGCTGGACGCCGCGGGGCAGGTCGTGCTGGCGCAATCGGCACTCGTGGAGAACATCGACGACACCGCGGTCACCCTGGTGCTTCAGCGATCGTGTCGCGGCGTTCTCTGCCCGCCGGCCTCGGACCCCAACGCGACACAGTGTCGTGATGGGCGCTGCGAGTCGCCGGAGTGCGAGGCCGACAACCCGGACTGCACACCGCGCTGCGAGCGGGACGCGGATTGCGACGCGCTCTCGTTCTGCGCGGCCCCGAGGTGTGTCGAGGGGGCGTGTTTCTACGAGGACCGCCGGCTCTGCGGTGCAGGGGCGGCGTGTGTACCCGAGACGGGGTGCCAACCCATCATGTCCACCCTCGATGGCGGTGCTGAGACGGATGCGGCCATTGTCGACGCCGGGGATCTGGACGCCGGTGATCTGGACGCCGGGGGTCTCGATGCGGGGCCGGTGGACGCAGGCATGCCCGACGCGGGCGGCGGCGTGGAGAGCTGCGATGGGACGGACGAGGATGACGACACGCGCATCGACGAGGGGGTGACCCGAGCGTGCTCGTCGGCGTGCGGCGGCGGCATCGAGACCTGCGTCGGGGGCACGTTCATGAACTGCTCGGCGCGGCAGCCCATGGCCGAGACCTGCAACAACGTCGACGACAACTGCGATGGCACCATCGACGAAGGACTCCTCCGTACCTGCTCGACGGCCTGCGGGACAGGCACGGAGACCTGCTCTCTGGGCAGCTTCACGAGCTGCACGGCGCCCCCCGTTCCGGCGGAGAGCTGCAACCTGTTTGACGACGACTGCGACGGGGTCTGCGACAACGGCGTCGCGGGCGGATGCCGCCGGGCGATCCACCGCAGCTTCAACGCGACGACCGGAGAGCACTTCTACTCTCAGAGCCTCTCCGAGGCGGGCTGCTGCGGGTTCAGCGTGGAGAACGCGAACTACTTCCACCTCTATCGAGCCGACGGGGCCGGACGTCGCGCGCTGTATCGATGCCTGTTGGCGTCGGGCTTCCACCTTCTGACGACCAGCGCCAGCTGCGAGGGCTCTCCGGGCGCGACCAACGAAGGGGCACAGGGCTTCGTCGGCACGGCCGCCGCTTGCGGCTCGGTTCCGCTCTATCGCCTCGTGCTGGGCAACGATCACCTCTACGTCACCTCGACCGCCGCCCGAAACGCCGCGCTCGGGATGGGCTACGCCTCCGAGGGCACCACCGGCCACGTCTGGCCCTCGCTCTGAAGCGAGCGGTCAATCGAACGCGGGGTCGGCGGTCCCGTCGTCGGGGAGATGGTCGTGGAAGCGCTCGAAGTGCATCACCACGTCGCGGTCCCGGTTCTCGATCACGTCCACGAAGCGCCGGCCGAACACGATGTCTTCCGCCAAGTACATGTGCCGCGAGTGGATGGTCTGAGCGAACGTCCCGTCCAGCCCGGTCAGCGCCACCGTCACGCGGACATCCCCGTCCAACAGGTCCTGCTCGGTGAGTCCATAGAGCGGGCTCTCCTCGTCGATGGTGTGGAACACCTGCCAGCTGAGGATGAACACCGGGGTCGACTCTCGCTCCAGCCGAAGGTCGTGAAAGCGGCGGAGCCTCTTGCCCTCCTCAGTGGTGCTGTTCTGCAGCACGCTGACCCGGATCGACGCTTCCACGACGTCGTTGCCACGCTCGTTGGCGAGCCGAAAGGTGAGCGTCGGCTTGCCGTTGCGGGTCTCGATCAACGCGTTCTCACTGAACAGCACCCGCGCGTGGGGCCGCGCGAACTTGGCAAACACGATCCCCGTGAGCAGCGCGATCGAGAACAGCGAGGCGAACGCCTCTAGCGTGACGAGCACGTTCCCGACGACGCCATCGGCGTACATGTAGCCGTACCCGATGGCGGCGAACGACTGCACGCTGAAGAAGAAGGCGTCGAGGAAGGACCCGTCCGTGTTGGCCACCGCCCCGGGTGCCAACCAGTAGAGTGCCCCGAACACCAGGTTGAACGCGAGGTAGAGCCCGAACGACAGGGTCACCACGGTTCGCCAGCGTGCCCTGAGCAGATACGCGTAGACGTCGGTCAGCGGACGGGACCGCTGACCCACGCGGTGCAGGTATGCGTCGAGCGGCCGGCGTTCCCTCCGAGCGGGGCTGTCGCTCACTTCTTGTCGAGCGCCTTCGAGAGCAGGTCGCCCAGCGTCCCCATGCCGCCCTGCGCGGCCTGCGCCTGCTTGAAGTTGTCGTACACGGCGCGCTCGGCGTCGTCCTTGGCAGCCTTGATGCTCAGCCGCACGCGGCCCTCGGTCGCGTCGATGACCTTGGCGCGCACGTTCGAGCCTTCCGGCATCTCCTTGCGCATGTCCGCGCCCCGCGGGAACCCGGACTCCGCGTGCGGGATCAGGCCGCGACCGACGCGCCCCTTGGTGCCATCGATCTGCACGAACACACCGAATCGCTCGTGCTTCTCGACCACCGCGTCGACCAGCGCGCCCACGACGGGTCGCAGGTCTTTCACGGCCTCGCCCAGCGCGGCTCCGTCCGCGGCCAGCGCGAGCGAGATGCGGCGCCGCGTCTGATCGATGCCGCGCACGGCGAGCATCAGCTGCTGGCCGACCTCGAGCGCCTCGGACGGATGCTTCACCGACAGTTCTGAGACATGCAGCAGGCCTTCGATGCCGGTCCCGAGGCGCACGAAGGCGCCGAACTCGGCGATGCGCGTTACCTGCCCAGCGACGACACGCCCCACGGGGGCGATCGTCTCTACGCCCTCCCATGGGTCGGCGGCGAGCGCCTTGAGAGACAGCGTGATCCGCACGCGGTCCTTGTCGCTGTCGGGCTCGATCTTCGTCACCTTGACGTGCACGACGTCGCCCACCGAGACGATGTCATCCGCGCGCTGCACGCGGTCGTGGCTGAGCTCCCGCATGGGGATGAGCCCTTCGACCCCGCCCAGATCCACGAACGCCCCGAAGTCGCGCGTCTGCGTGACCTGCCCCGAGAGCTCAGCGCCCACCTGGAGCTTCGACAGCACCTTTGTGCGTGCCTCGCTGGCCTCCCGCTCGAGCAGCTTGCGCCGAGAGAGCACCACGTCGCGCTCGTCGAGCTTGGTGATGACGAAGCTCAGCGTGCGCCCCACGAACGCGCCCGGGTCTTCGACGTAGCGGGCGTCGAGCTGTGACATCGGGCAGAAGCCGCGAAGGCCCGCGATGGTGACCTCGGCGCCGCCCTTGTTGAGCCCTGTGACTTCGCCCTCGACGGGCAGGCCGCCCTCGAACGCCGTCTGCAGCTGATCGCGTCCGGCGTCTTTTCCGAGCCGACTGCCGAGCTTCACCTGGTGGCTCGTCGGGTCGATGTGCACGACCCAGCCGCTGATGGTGTCGCCCACCTTCGCCTGAAGCTCGCCGTCCGGTCCGGTCAGGTCAAAGCGATCGAAGAAGCCCTGCTGCTTGGCGTCGAGGTCGACGAACACCGCGTCGGTGGTGATGTGAGCCACCACGGCTTTGACCTCGTCGCCCACCGAGACGCGCTTGGCGCGGCCTGCGGGCATGGACTCTTGGGCGAACAGATCGGCGAAGCTGGGACCATCGGTGCTCATGACCGGCGGGTCTACCACCGACGCCCTCGTGGCGCACCACCTCGCGCCTCTCAAGGCGTATGCTTCGCTCATGGTGGACGCTCACTGGCTGGACGAGAGCCGACATCCCATCTGGATTCAGACGATCCCCGAGGCACCTGAACTCGATGAGTTCATGGGGGCCTTCGAGCACTTCGACCGGCGAATCCGGGAGGCCGCGACCCGGACGGAGCGGCTCGGGCTCGTGGTGGACATGCGGAAATACGGAATGGGCACCTCCATTCAGCGTCAACGCGCGGCCAAGACCAATGAGCTCGCCGAGCGTCTGCTCGGCTCCCGGATTCTGGGGCAAGCCGTGGTGATGGAGTCGGCCATGCAGCGTGGCGCGCTCACCGCGGTCCAGTGGCTCGCGCGGCCGACCTGGCCCGTGCGCACGTTCGCCGAACGCAGCGAGGCGATCGATTGGCTTCGGGGGCTGCTCTGAGCCCGTCGCGGACGAAGCCTTGCCCTACTCGCAGACGGAGACGTCATCGGCGAGTGCGTCGCACTCGGGCGGGGTGAGCCACCTCGTCAGGTCGCTCTCCGGGTCGAACGGCTCGAACGGCAGCGCACCCCCGCGCGGGCTGAACTCGGTTCGGAGGTCGAGCAAGGCCTCGAGCGTGTCGACGTCGACGGCCTCGCACTCGGAGGCAGGCAGGCACGCTCGGTCTCGGACGCAGGCCAGCATCGTCAGCTCGCCGCAAGGCCCGAGCTGGTAGGAGGTCTGCGCTGCCGGCGAGAAGCCACCCGCCACGTAGATCGTCGAGCCGCACCGCCGCAGCCAGCTGTAGTGCAGCGCATTGCAGAACTCGCAGTCGTTGCGGAGGTACAGGTCTGACTCCGCCTCGAAGCAGGCGCCCGCGTCCGGCGTCGAGCCGTCGACCGAGCCGGCGTCGCTCTCACGCAGGTGGGATGCGTAGCAACCCGACAGGGCGACAGAGAGGACGAGCAAGAGGACACGTTGCATGCGCCCTTCAAAGCACAGGCTGGAAAACCATGCACGCCTCGAGCTCTCAGTTCGGTCCCCGCCGCCGATTTAAACCTGTGATTCCAATGTATTGTGGTTCGTTGCACGAAACACAACAGCTCGTTCGAACGCTGCGATGGACGAAAAGTGCACAACGCCGCTTACTGCTCGTCGTGGAGAACACCATGTACCGACGCAACGCCCTGTCCCTCGCCCTCGCCGTCGCCCTCGCGGGCGGCTGCGCCTCGTCCACTTCCTCCGACGAGGGCTTCGAAGGGTTCCGCGCGTCCCTCGACCGCGAGACCTTCGTGGACGGTGTCTACCTGTTCGATGGCGACCTCGCGGTGGAGTCCGACAAGCGCCTGCGGGAGGTCTACACGGTTCGTGGGCTCCCGGGCGTCGGCACCTGGGGGCCGACCGAGCGCCACCAGCTCCGCTACTGCGTCAGTGACACGTTCGCCGACCACGACGTGGTGGTGAGCGCGATGCAGGAGGCCACCGCGATGTGGGAGGCCGCCGCCGATGTCGACTTCCACCATCTGCCGTCCGAGGACGCGCGCTGCCATGCGAACAACGACACCGTCGCGTTCGACGTGCGCCCTGTCTTCGGCCAGCCGTACCTGGCGCGCGCGTTCTTCCCCAGCACGGGGCGCACGCACCGGAACCTCTTGATCAACATGGACTCGCTGAACACGGCGACGCCGTCTCTCAACAAGGTCCTGGAGCACCAGTTGGGCCACGCGCTCGGTCTCGACCACACGCGCCTCGGCACCGCGCTCAACGGGTGTGAGCCGGGCGTCATGGGCGACCTCGCCTGTGCGGATGGACACGGCCACGACATGACGGACACCGAGCGGGCCCGCGCTCGTCAGCTGTACGGCGCGCCCAGCGAGCTCGAGCGCCCCGCCGTGACGGGCGACCTGCAGAGCCGGGTGGAGTCGGGCCTGGTCGCCGCCGGCATGACCGCGGACCTGCCGCCGGTCGGGGTTCAGGCGGGGTCGCGCCTTCTTGTCGAGCTCTACGGCAGCGGCGACCTCGACCTCTATGTTCGGTTCGACGAGGAGCCGACCCTGCACACGTGGGACTGCCGGCCGTTCGGCCCGGACGCGACCGAGCGCTGCGAGATGAGCGTGCCCGCCAACGCGCACTACGCCTTCGTCTCCGTTCGCAGCGCCGAGCCGATCGACGAGACGCGCCTGACGGTGGACGAGTACGTGGTCGACCTCGAGCACGTGACGCCGCCTGCGGCCACCTATGATGTCCCACAGCTCGCCGTGGAGTACGAGCGCCAGTTCTGAGCGCGCGCGCGGCCTCTCACCCGCTTCCGAAGGAAGTCGGCTCTCTTGGCCTCCACTTGTCGGATGCGTCTGACTCGGAGGTGAACATGCTGCTGTCGCGGGTAGAGTCCGTGACTCAGCTGAGCCTGCGGGGGACACCCGTCACCGACGCGTTCGTCGCCGAACTCGTAGACCGGTGGAAGCTCGAGTACCTCGACGTGGTCGACACCCGGGTTGGCACGGAGTGCTTACGGCGCATCCGCTCTCGGGATCCGAACCTACGAACTCATCCACGCGTCGCCGGGGACCAGGAGGTGGCCGGGCCGTACATCCGGTTGCTGACCCAGGCGATCGCGCTGAGCCGGTCGGTGAACACTTTGAGCGGCCAGCTGGGGCTGACCAGCCAGAGGGTGGCCGTCAGGGCGCCCCGCTGCGGCGCTGTGTCCACCACGAAGGCCTGCGCCTTGATGAGATGAGAGGCGACGCGCTGGGCGCGCGCGAAGGTCTCGGCGATGCGGCGGCGCTGGACTGGCGTGCCGACTTCGGCGAAGCGGTGGTCGAGGACCAGGCCCAGCGGGTCCTCGAAGGTCGTGGCGGCCTCCACCCTCCGGTCCATGTGGTCGAACGCCAGGGTCAGCTCTCGGTCACCGCACTTCGGTGGCAGGGTCTGCACCCAGAGCCCCCCGCGCGTCTCGTCGAGCCAGTGCCGGATGGGCACGGCGTCCGCGTTGTAGCTGCGTTCCTCGAGGTCGGGCGTCGCCTCGATGGGCGCCGGCCAGGGGCGGATGGGGAGATACGAGGCCACGACCAGGTCAACGGCCCCCTCACGATGGCGCTTTAGTCGGTGCCTCACATCGATCCAGGGGTCTGTGGTTCCCAGAGTGGCGCTTGGACTGGCCAGTCGAACGGACCCTGGGAAGATCGACGCGGCGGCAGTAGCCAGGATCCAATGTGGGACAAGGTGGTACGGGGGTTGCTTAGTGATGAGGCAGACCCGCTCACTGCCCACCCACGAGGATCGTCATGAAGCGTGCCCTGATTGTTGCCTCCCTCCTTGCCGTCGCCGGCTGCGCGGCGCCCGACCTGCTCGAGCCCGAGTTCGAGGGTCCGGGGCTGGAGAGCAAAACGGATGGGTTCTCCTCCATCGAGGCCTCGCACCTGAACTTCGGCGAAGAGGCCACGGCCGAGTTCGACCGCGACTTCCAGTACTTCGCGTACGAGTTCGAGGCGCGCGAGGACGCCGTCATCCAGGCCGAGGTCACCCAGCGCGGCTCGTCGCGCGGCCTCGACACCACGATGTTCCTCTACCGACTCTCCGACGGCGCCGAGCCGTCCCGCATCGGCTCCGACGACGACGGCGGTTGGGGTGCGCTCAGCGAAGTCACCGACTTCCGCCTGTTCTCCGAGGGACTCTACGCGATTGTCGTGGGCACCAAGGACGCGGCCGGGCGCGGCAACTTTCGCCTGACCCTGTCCTGCCTGAGCGGCGACTGCGCGCCGGAGACCCCCGCCGAGCCGATCTGCGCGGACGACATGCGCCGCTCCATCCGAGAGTGCATGGACGAGGTCTCGTACGAGAACGACTACAGCGTCCCAATGAACGAAGTCGCCGCGGACTGCACCCGCGACCTCGACCTCACCTTCGAGTACCACTGCGACGGAGCCGACGCGCCCGAGTGGTGCTTCCGCGGCGAGGGCACCGTCATCCGTGCCTGCGAGGCCCACCTCCGCACGACCTACCCGGCCGACTCGCTCAGCGGGCGTGTGACCGCCATCGACACGCCTGACTTCGACGAGCTCGCCGACGCGGCGCACATGTCGGAGGGCTGCGGCGTCGGTCCGGAGTCCGGCTGCACCGTCAGCCTCAGCGCCTTCAACTACACTGGGGACCGCCCGAGCCTCCAGGACATCTTCGCTTACGTGCGGTCCCGCTCCGAGATCGGACCCGGCGCGGGGCTCGAGATCGAGGCGAGCGAAGGGGCCGTCGAGGGCCTCGCCGAGACCTACGAGATCGAGACCCCCCTGCTCGCGCAGATCGGCGACCTCGGCGTGAACACCAGCCAGGTTGAAGAGGGCTTCATGTTCCAGCACGACATCAGCTGGAACTTCGGCGACTGCCAGATCGACGTCGCCGTGATGCATGACGCCTCGAGCCGCACCGTCGTCGTGTTCGACTCGCTCTTCTGCGCCGGTTGAACTCGATCTTCCGCGGTCGCGTCGCCCATCGTCCATTCGGACGGTGGGCGCTTCGCGTTCAGAGGTCGGCGGTCTGGAACCAGGCGCGCAGCTCAGACAGCAGCGCCAGCACGGGCCCTTCGATTGAGGACTCGCGGTACACGACAAAGACCTCGCGCTCGCTCGCCTCGCCGAGCGGCACGCGTCGCAGCGCCCGGGCGCCGCGGTAGGCACGCGCGATCACGTCGGGGAGCAGCGCGAGGAACCGGCCACGGGCGCACACGGCCAGCGCCTGGTGCATGTCGCCGACGACCATGGCGATCTCCCGGTCGTGCTCGACGGGCCAGGGCTCGACGGTGCTGGCGGGGGGCGCGACGAACGGGTAGCGCAGCACTTCGTCCATGGTGGGGCGCTCGAGTCGGAACAGCGGGTGCCCTTCGGCGCAATAGACGCCGTAGGAGAGCGCGCCGATGCGCTCGATGCAAAGACCCTCCTCGCCGGTGGGGTCGTCCAGAATGGCGACGTCCAAGCGCCGGTCGACCACCCAGCGACACGCGGTCGCGGCGGCCAGCGCGCTCAGGTTGGGGACGACGAGCGGGTGCGCCTGCACGAGCCCTTCGAGCGCGTCGATGACAAAGGCCGTGGCGAACGGCTCCGGGGCACACACGCGGACCGGCCCCACGAACTGCGACGTGCTCGCGGCGGAGAGCCCGCGGTCGAGCTTCCGCATCGACTCCCGCAGCGCGCGCAGCAGCTCTTCGCCCGCGGGGCTCAGCTCGAGGCGACGGCCCACGCGGCGAAACAGCTGCTGTCCGAGTTCTTCTTCGAGTTGTTTGATCGCGCGCGACAGCGCCGAGGGCGTGACGTGCAGGATCTCGGAGGCGCTGGGAAGGTGCTCCGTCTCGGCCACCGCGCGAAACGCGGGCAACCAGTTCCACACTCGATTGAGCCGTCGGAGCTGCTCCATGCGCGGCGGAGCATAGCAGGCGCGCGGTATGCGTTACGCGCGGACGCCGCTCGCAAGCTGGTGGAGAGGCAGATAGAGCGCGATCACGCCGGCGGCGAGCAAGACGACGGCCGCGAAAAAGCCCGCCACGATCAAGACGCGGCGCACGAGCCGCGAGAAACGAGGCACGAGCGCCGCCCCCAACCCCACCAGAGGGAGCACGGCGAGCGCAGGAGCGAACCACGGCTGCAGCGCGAGCCGGGTGAGCCCAGGCAGGCTGTCTCCCGCGCCGAACTCCATGAACATCGCCTCGAACGGATCTGTGAACAGCGGGAACACGAGCAGCCCACCGACGGCGACGACGGCCAAGCCGAAGCCGATCCAGTCGCCGGCGGTGAGCGAGGCGTTGTCCCGGTCCGCTATGACGACTCAAAACTGTCGATGAATCGGAGACGGGGAGCTCGAGGGGCTTGCCCCTCGTCCGTGGCGCGCAAGCGCCACCAGAAAATGGTGAGTTTTCGAATGTGCAAAAATGAGCGAAGCGCGCACATTCGAAGACTCAGGCGCCGAGCTTCTTGGCCGCCGCGATGTAAGCCGCGCGGGCGTCCTCCGCGCTGAGGCCCTTACGCTTGGTCCACGCGTCGTATTTGGCGCGCCCCTTCATGTCGAGCATGCCCGGGCGCTTGCCCGAGACGTCCCCGGTCGTCGCCTGCTTGTAGTAGCCGTAGAGCTCCAGCAGCTGGTCGTTGCCCGGGCGCTTGGAGAGCCCCTGCACCCCGTCCACCGCAGCCTTGAAATCGTCTTCGCTTGCCATCGTTTCCTCCGATCTGGGCGAGCATACCCATTACCCTCGCCAACATGACCGCAGAACCGACGCCGACGCATCATGGGCTCGACTACATCGAGCTGCCCGCGACCGACTTGGCCGCGGCCAAGGCCTTCTACGGCGCCGTCTTCGGCTGGACGTTTCAGGACTACGGCCCCGGCTACACCGGCTTCGTCGACCACGCGCGCGGCGCGCGGGAGGCGGGCGGCTTCACCCAGGTCGAGACGGTCGGGGAGGGCGGCCCGCTCGTGGTGCTCTGGTCGGACGACCTCGAGGCCACGCTCGCCGCGGTCGAGGCGGCCGGAGGGGTGATCGAGAAGCCGATCTTCGCGTTTCCCGGAGGACGTCGCTTTCAGTTCAGAGATCCGAGCGGGCTCGAACTCGCGGTGTGGTCGAGCCCGGCCTGAGTCTGGGGCCGAGCCGCCCGCCGCCACGCTTTACCGCAGTTAACCAGCCCACCCTGAGGGGGGGACGCAGGTTGAGTGCAGATGACGGATGGCTTGATCACCGCGCGGCTCGGGGGCCTGCTCTCGCTCGTCGTGCTCGCTTCGGGGTGCGGATCGAAGACGGGGCTCACGGTCGACCTCTGCGAGGATGCGGGGACGCGCGCGTGTGTGCACCCCTGTGGGCCGGGCACGCAGAGCTGCGAGCGCGGCGTCTGGAGCGAGTGCGTCCCGGAGGTGCTCGCGCGCTCCTGTGACGACGCGTGCGGAAATGGGGTGCAGGCGTGCACGCCGGCGGGCTGGGGGCCGTGCGCAAGCGAAGTGACGACGCGTCCCTGTGAGGTGGCGTGTGGGTCGGGCATCGAGACGTGCCGACGCGGCGAGTGGAGCGCGTGCAGCTCACCGACTCCGGTCGCGCCGGTGCTCGCGGTGACGGTGCGGGACTTTCGCGACACCCACCCGGACTTCGAGAGCGGCAGCCAAGGAAACGATCGCGGCATCGTCGAGCAGACGCTCGGGCCGGACGGCGTGCCCGTTTATGCCGGGGACTCGCGGACCACCAGCGGTCGAGACGCGTTCGATCAATGGTACCGCGACGTGGATGGGGTGAACCTCTCTGCCGCCGTCGAGCTGGCCCTCCGGCCCGAAGACGGCGGCGACCCGGCGCGCTTCGTGTTCGATGACGCGGACTTCTTTCCGATCGACGGCCTGCTCTTTGGCAACGAGGGCCGCGCGCACAACTTCCACTTCACACTCTCCGCGGCCACCGAGTTCATCTACGAAGGCGGCGAGACGTTCCGCTTCCGTGGGGACGACGACGTCTTCGTCTTCATCAACCGCCGCCTCGTGATCGACCTCGGTGGGGTGCATCGACCGCAGTCCCGTTCGGTGGACCTCGACGAACGCCGGGAGGAGCTCGGAATCGAAGAGGGCGGCCGCTACCCGCTGCATCTGTTCTTCGCGGAACGGCAGACCTCGAACTCGTCGTTTCGCATCGAGACGACGCTCTCCGATCCGGTCCTGCGATGCGAGTGAACGCCCCCTCTCGAAAGGACCCCATGACGCCCCTCCGCAGCTTTGGTCTCGTCGTGAGCTTACTCGTCTCGAGTCAGTCGCTGGTGGCGCACGCGCAGTCTGCAAGCGAGCTCGACCCGCCCTCCGGCGGTGCATCGGACGGGGACACCGGCCGCTTCGTCGAGGCGGACCCCGCGCTTGTCCTCCGCATGAACGGGCTGCTCAGAGAGCGTGCCAGCGGCGAGAGCGGCGGCAATGTCGTCAACGGCATCCTCGGCCTCGCGAGCGGCGCGACGTTGCTGGCCGGCTCCATCTGGATGGCCGCCGATGACGAGGCGTTCGGCGGCTTCGGCGGCGCCAGCCCCGCCATGATCACCGGGTTTGCCATCTCGCCGGTGATGTTCGTCTGGGGCGTCTATTCGCTGTTGGGGCTCGGCGCCAACAACGACCGTCTGCTCCGCTGGACCTCCGCGAGGGCGGGCGGGCTGTCCGCGGTTGAGCTTGCCCGTTTCGAAGGGGAGCTGCGCGCCGAGGCGAACGCCGCGCGCGTGTCTCGAACGGCGACGCTCGTGCTCGGCGTGGGAGTGGCGGCGGGCGGCGCGATCACTGCCATCCTGGGGGGCGCGCTCGAAGACGTCGACGACGAACTGCGCTGGAGCACCGTCGGCGCAGGCGCCGGGCTCGCAGCGATCGGCGGGCTGATGATCGGACTGTCCTTCCTCGAGTCCGGGGTCGAGCAGCTGTGGAGCCGATACCGTGCGGGCGGGGAGCCAACGTCCACCGAGTCGACCGTGGAGCTGGTCATCTCGCCGACGGGCGTCGGCGTAGCGGGCACGTTCTGAGCGGAGCGTTCGTAGGTTTGGGTCCCGGACCCGGCTCTCTCTCTCGTTCACTGCCCCGGGAATCAAGTCGGCTTCGACGAGCTGCGAGGTGATCGGTGATACGTTTGACTGTTGGTGTGAACCGCTGTTCGATACGCTTCATGAAGCACAGGGTCACGCATTTTACGCGCGACGCCGGTTCAAGGAGTGGATGTGCAGAGGCAAACCGTTCTCAAGGGGATCGCGGGCTTCGGTTGTGCCGGGATCACCATCGTACTCTTCCTCGTCGGGGCCCTGGTCATCTGGCTGACACGGCCGGAGGTCGGAGACGACTGCAGCTCTCGTCGCTGTGATCGGTCTGCGGGCCAGACGTGCATGGGCGATGCGGTGGGGCGCTTCTGTACGGTTCCATGTGAGACGAGCGCCGACTGCGCGGAGACGTGGAGTTGTGACTCCAGCACCGTGACCCGCAACGGCCACGAGGTGGGCGGCGGTCGCTACTGCATGCGTCCGGAACCCGGCCGGGAGAGCCTCCTGTCGGGTGAGGGCCAGGTCACCTCGCTCAGCGGATCGGTGAGGGGCGTCGAGGTTGGGACCGGTTGCACATACCGGCAGAACGCGTCTCCCGATATGGGTGAGTTGGACAGCCGGTGGGAGGTCTCGTGCGGCGGAGTCGTGCTTTATGGCGCCGGCCAAAGCGGATACAATCCGCGCTCCAACCCCGCGTGGACCCCGGGAATGCTCGCGAACGACGCCAGCACGTCGAGCGTCGATGGAGATCCCGCACTGCTCGTCCAAGGTGGGAGGATCGTCATTCGGGATGACGAGGAGGGGACGAACGGCGCGGTCGAGGTCGAGATCGCGATGGACTGAACGGCGACGCTCCGTTTCTTGGCCGCTCCGGAGCTTCCGTCGACCGGAGCAAGAGCAGCGCCAGGAAGCTCGGCTCTTCGTCGCTTCCGAGCCCAAATCGACTCGCTTGATCCTCCGCGTGGGTTCCGAAGACGCGATCGAGGACCGGGAGCAGCGTGGCGAAGTTGGCCGCGGGGCCGTCGACGCCGTGGTGCCGATGATGGAACGTCGGGGTGGCCAACACGTGCCTGAGCCACGCGGGGGTGCGCACGTTCGAGTGAACGAAGAGGCTGTTGAGTCGAACGAGAAGAATGAGAAGCGCGTGGGCCTCGACCGGCAAACCAAGCAAGACGAGCGGCAGGTTCTGGGCCGCGGTCATCAGCCCGATTTCCAGCGGGTGCTGTCGGAAGCCCGCGAGCCAGTCCATGTGTGTGGCGCTGTGGTGCACCGCGTGCAGACGAGAGAGCCAGGCGAAGCGATGGGCGGCGCGATGGTAGGCGTAGCCCCCCAGTTCGAAGACGACCAACGACAAGGGCAGCGCCAGCCAGCTCGGCGCGTCCGCGAGCCGGGCCGTGCTTCCGAGGTGTCCGGAGAGCGCGAGCAGGGCGCCCGCAGTGAGGTAGACGCCCAGCTGGGCGAAGATGGCGCCCACGGTGGCGAACAGCACGTCCGCGCGATACCGGCAGCGGCGCTGCGCGCGAAGGGGAGCGAGCGCCTCGAGCGGCACGAACACGAGCGTGACCAGAGCCGCATAGACCAGGGGCTCGATCAGGAGGTGGGCGAGCTCGCGCATCACGACGCTTCGGCCTCGGCCATCCCGTATCCGCCCAGCACCTAGTATCCGCCCAGCACCGCTGTCTCGGCGGTGGCCTGCGAGAGAAAGGTCGCGAGCACCAGTGAGAGCCCTACCAAGCAGAGCCCGGCGAGCACGAGGCGCCCTGGGTTCAGGCGTGTGAGCGCGGCGATGCGCGGGCCGGGCCCTCGGGGGCAGGACCGAGACGGGAGGGGCCTTCGCGAAGTGCTCATGCCTGGTTTCGAGTCTCGTTGCGCCGTGAAGTTCCCTCGGGGCTGGACCGTCAGTAGCCAGCGCTGACGCTGACCATCTCGCTCCCCGCGAGGATGACGAGACTGCCGAACCCGAAGACGATGAGCACGCACGCACACAGAGTTCGCATGGGTGCGGAGACCGGGACCAGTGGGGTGGCTATTCCCCAGCCACCGACTTCGAATCCTGACGCAACCCGTGGCCAGGCCGTCCGACACCCACGGCATGCACATCGCCGACACGTCCTTTGACCTCCGCCCGCCCGGGCTCGATGCTTCCCCTGACAGCCCGCTTGTGGAGGACTGGCCCGACGACGCCTCCTACGTGTGCGTGCGGTTGTCCCCGCGCTCCCGGATGCTCATCGGACCCCAGGACCGTTGGGCGTTGGTCCAGGATGGCCATGGTCGGGTGGCCGCGGGCTGGCTCCCGGACGCGTGAGGCGCGGCGCACGTGTGGGTCCGGCGGACGGACACGAGCTCCGCGGCGCGAGCAGCAGGGGAAAGCCGTCAGCGCCCGTAGACCGCCGTCCAGTAGTGGGTCCAGCGGGTTCCGCTCTGGCGGATGTAGCCAATGCCGACATCGCGGTTGCCCTCGGCCATGACCGCGTCGCAGTGGCCGGTGGTGCTGGTCATCCACTGGTTGTTCGCGGCGACGCCGGTGCCGTTGCCGGCGGCGATGTTCTCGTTCCGCGGGGAGCCGGTGTAGCCAGCAGCGCGCATGCGATCGGAGAAGCGGGCGATGACCGTGCCGGTGTGGCTGAAGAAGTTGTTGTCGGCCATGTCTTGGCTGTGGCAACGCGCTGCGATGCGGGCCTCGTCGTTCATCACCAAAGGCGGCACGCTCATCTTGGGGCCCGACGCGCACGTATAGCCCGTACTCCGATGGCGGTTCATCTCGTCGAGCGCGATCTCTTCCTGGGCGGCCCAATCGGCCGGCCACGCGGCGAGGTTGGTGCAGTCGAGGGAGCAGTCGGAGTCGCCGGGCAGGCTGCACCCGGACGGGCAGCAGCCGTCGCCCGAGGTGCACACGGTCACGGGGCTCGACTGGCAACGTGCGTCGCAGCTGGACGCGCTGCCGACGAGGGTGCGGGTCGCGCAGGCGGTGTTGGGGCACGAGGTCGGGCAGTCGCCGTCACAGCGCTCGTCGCCTTCGACGACGCCGTTGCCACAGACGGGCGCAGTGGAGACGCAGCTTCCGCCGCTGCAGTTGGTGCCCGCGCCGCACGTGCCGCAGCTTCCGCCGCAGCCGTCGCCGCCGCACTCCCGGCCGGTGCACGAAGGGGTGCAACCCGGTCCGCCGTCGACACCCGCTCCGCTGTCGCTGTCCACTCCTGGCCCCGCGTCCGAACCTGTGCTCGGGCCTCCGCTGTCGCGGCCTCCTCCGTCCGTGCGCCCGGGGCCCGCGTCGAACCCGAGGGTCGCGTCGATGCCCACGCTCCCGTCCGCGGAACTCCCGGGGTCGACGATCGAGAACGTGCCCTGGCAGCCGACCGAGAGGCCGAGCGCGAGGGGCACCACGGCCCACCAACTGGCTTGCGCACGTCCCATCCGCTCAGTGTACCGGTTTTGCACACTGTTCTGTAGTCACCAGGAAAGGGCGCCAGGTCCTTCACAAGTAAAGGATAATGCTTCATAGGTGAAGGACTGTGCCTCGCCATCGCTTCTTCTACCTGCTCAACCTCGCTCGCCATCGGGTGTTCAAGCACGCCGACCGGGTCGCGCAGGAGGAGCTCGGGCTGAGCGCGGCCCAGCTCGGGGCGCTGACGGTCATCGGCGCGCGCCCGGGTCGCAGCCAGCGCGAGCTCGCCCAGACGCTCGGCTACAATGAGTCGGCCATCACCGCGTTGATGCGGCGGATGCGAGAGGCGGAGCTCATCGAGCGCACCCCGTCGGTGGCCGATCGGCGCGTCAGGACGATCGATCTGTCCCCCAAGGGCCGCGAACTCGTGAGGGCGAGCAAGCCGCTGCTCGGAAGGCTCCAAGCGCGGCTCACCGACGGGTTCACCGACGACGAGCTCGACGTCGTCGCCCGGTTTCTCGGCGCGGCGCGCACCCGATTCTCGCAAGACCCTCGCTCGGAACCGCTCGGCCCTGAAGAACCCCGCCCAGAAGAACCCAGTTCGGAGGACCCATGACCGATCCGTGGCACGCAGCGGCGTGCATCCTCTGCAGTGAAAACTGCGGCATCGAGGTGAAGACGCAAAACGGCGCGATCACCCAGGTGCGCGGCGACAAGGCCAACCCCGACTCCCAGGGCTATCTCTGCCAGAAAGCTGCGCGGCTCAACTTCTACCAGAACCACGCCGACCGCCTCGACACGCCGCTCCGTCGGCGGCGGGACGGGAGTTACGAGCCGGTCACCTGGGAGCGGGCGATCCGTGAGATCGCGGACCGGCTCACGTTGATACGCGATACCCACGGCGGTCGCTCGATCGCCTACTACGGCGGCGGCGGGCAGGGAAACCACCTCGGCGGGGTGTACGGCGCGTCGCTCCGCTCGGCGCTCGGCACCCCCTACGTCTACACCGCCTTGGCTCAGGAAAAGACGGGGGACTTCTGGGTCAACGGCGAGCTCTTCGGGCGCCAGACCTGCCACGTCACCAGCTCGGTCGCCGACGCGGACTACGTGCTCTTCCTGGGGACCAACCCGTGGCAGTCGCACGGCTTCCCTCGCGCTCGCCAAGAGCTGAAGGCGCTCTCGAAGGACCCGGCGCGCACCATGGTCGTGCTCGACCCGCGTCGCACGGAGACGGCGGATCTTGCGGACGTGCACCTCGCCGTCCGACCGGGGGGAGACGCGTTTGCGCTCACCGCCATGCTCGCGGTGATCGTGCAGGAGGGGCGCGTCGACGCGGCGTTCCTGGCGGAGCACACCCACGGCTACGACGCGGTGGAGTCCGTGTTTCAGTCCGTCGATGTCGATGCCTACGCCACGCGCGCGGGACTGTCTCCGGACGCCGTGCGGGAGGTGGCGCGCGGCTTCGCTTCGGCGGAGCGAGCGACCGTGCGCGCTGACCTCGGCCTTCAGCAGAGCGCGAACAGCACGCTCAATTCCTATCTCGAGAAGCTGCTCTTCTTACTGACGGGGAACTTCGGCAAGCGCGGCGGCAACAACCTCCACACCTACCTGCTGCCGCTCATCGGGCACTCCAACGACCCCGCCGACGACCCCGACGTGCCGCTGACGCAGGTCACCGGCATGCGGCCCATCGGAAAGCTCTACCCACCGAACATCCTGCCCGAGGAGATCAACACCGATCATCCCGGCCGCCTCCGCGCGCTCGTCGTCGACAGCGCCAACCCGCTGGTGAGCGCCGCCGACACCGGCGCGTACGAGCGCGCCATGGAGCGCCTCGAACTCAGCGTGTGCATCGATGTCGCGTTCACCGAGACGGCACGCCGATGTGACTTCGTGTTGCCCGCGAGCAGCCAGTTCGAGAAGGGCGAGGCCACCTTCTTCACGCTGGGTTTCCCGCACAACGGCTTTCACTATCGTCGGCCTCTCTTTCCGCCGCTGCCCGGCACGCTGAGCGAGCCGGAGATCTACCACCGACTCGTCGTCGCGATGGGGGCGCTGCCACCTCGTTTTGCGGGCCTCGAGGCGGCTGCGCGGCTGCACCGTCGCTTCCCCCAGAGCCGTGCGCTGCCGCTCGCGCTCGCCGCGGCGCTGAAGGCGCGTCCCGCGTGGGTGGGCATGGTGCCGGCGGTGCTGTACGCGACACTCGGCAAGGCCCTGCCGGACGGGACCGCGAGCGCGGCGGTGCTCTGGGGCGCGGCCCTGCGGTACGCAGAGAAGCACCCGGAGGCGGTGAAGCGCGCGGGGGTGAAGGACCGTGGCGCGGGCCTGGGCGAGGCGCTCTTCGAGACGATCCTGGAGAGCCGGAGCGGGATGGTGCTGAGCGAGCACACGTTCGACGACACCTGGTCGCTGATGCGCACGTCGGACCGCCGCGTGCGTCTGGCGATCCCCTCCATGCTCGAGGCGCTCAGCCAGCTCGCCGCCTCTCCGGCGGAACCGGACGCGGCCTACCCTCTGTCGCTGATGGCGGGCGAGCGCCGGAGCTACAACGCCAACACGATCTACCGAGACCCGGAGTGGCGTCGGAACGACCAGCACGGCGCGGTGCGCGTGCACCCGGACGACGCCGCGACGTACGGGGTCGAGGAGGGACAGCGAGTGAGGTTGCGGTCGTCGCGCGGGGAGGTGGACGCCGTCGTTTCGCTCGACGACACCATGCTGCCGGGCGTGCTCAGCATCCCGCACGGCTATGGCATGAGCTACATGGGCCCGGATGGGGAGCGACGTGAGAGCGGACCGCGCATCAACCGGCTCACGGCGTCCGACCACTGCGATCCGCTCACCAAAACGCCGTTCCACAAGGGGGTTCCGGTGGCCTTGGTCGTCTGAACGGGGCGGCGGCGCAGAGAGGTTTCCGTAGTAGCGTCCCGGGATGCGCAAGCTCCCCGTGCTCAACAACGACCCCGAGGTGCTCGACCGAAGCGAGGTCGACCACCTGTTCCACTCGTGGAAGTTCCAGCCGACCGAGGCGCCGCTGCGTGTCGTCTCGGCCAAGGGCGTGCGCTTCACGACGGAGGACGGGCGCGAGCGGCTGGATTTCTCGTCCTGCTTCGTCAGCCACAACATCGGGCACGGCGACCCGCGCGTCGTGCAGGCCATCAAGGACCAGGCCGACGCGCTTTGCTCGTTCGCGCCGTCGTTTTCCACGAAGCCCCGCGCTCAGCTCGCGAAGGCCCTCGCGGCCATCACCCCCGGCGACTTGAGCCGCTCGTTCATCTCGCTCGGCGGGACGGAGGCCAACGAAGCGGCCATCAAGATCGCCCATCAGGTGACGGGCAAGCGCAAGGTGCTCAGCCGCTATCGCAGCTACCACGGCGGCACGGCGGCGGCGATGACGCTGAGCGCCGGCGACCCGCGGCGCTGGTCCCAGGTCCCGGGCGGCACCGAGACGGCGACCGTGCCGGCGGCCTACTGCTACCGCTGCCCCTTCGGCAAGACGTACCCGAACTGCAACATCGAGTGCGCCGAGGCGGTGAACGACGTGCTGGAGATGGAGGGTGGAGACACCCAGGTCGCGGCGCTGATCGTCGAGCCGGTCGTCGGGGCCAACGGAGTCATCGTGCCGCCGAAGGAGTACCTGCCGCGGGTGCGGGAGATCTGCGACGCGTGGGGTGTTCTGCTCATCTGCGACGAGGTGATGACCGGCTTCGGGCGGACCGGGGAGTGGTTCGCGGTCGACCACTGGGACGTCGTGCCGGACATCCTGACCATGGCCAAGGGAATCACGAGTGGATACCTCCCGCTCGGGGTCTGTACCGTGCGCGCGGGCATTGGCGAGGCGTTCAAGGACCAGTTCTTCGGCCACGGCGCGACGTACGCGGCACACGCCATGTGCTGCGCGGCGGCGCTGCGCGTGATGCAGGTTTACGAGGAAGACGATCTCATCCAGAGGAGCCGCGACCTGGGTGCGTACCTGCTCGAGAGGTCGCTCGAACTGAAAGACAAGCACCCGTCGGTGGGCGACGTGCGCGGCCTCGGCCTGTTCGTCGGCCTTGAGTTGGTGAAGGACCGCGAGACGAAGGAGCCGATGGTTCCCGTGCGCGGCAAGGTCATGCGCGAGACCAACCCGAAGCTGCAGGTCGCGGCGCGGCTCGCGGAGCTGGGCATGATGGCCATGGCGGCCAACCCGTCGAGCGTCATCTCCATGGCGCCGCCGCTCTGCGTCACCAAGGATGAGATCGACGAGGGCATTGCCATCATGGACGAGGCGCTGCTCGTCGCCGACCAGCACGTGCGATGAAGGTCCAGCACGGATTGCCGGACTCCACGCGACGGCGAAGCCGGCGCCATGGACATCGTCAGTCTTCGAATGTGCAATCTGACGCGCGGGGCGCGGCGCACCATCTTCTGGCGGCGCGTGCGCGCCGCGGACGAGGGGCAAGCCCCTCGAGCTCCCCAGAGACGCCCCCTGCCAAGATCCGATGGTTTGCCGGGCCTTGAGTCACACGTCGGGGGGACGCGCTTCGCGCGCCACGATAGCCCGACGAAATACTCACCATCTTCTGGCGGCGCGTGCGCGCCGCGGACGAGGGGCAAGCCCCTCGAGCGACGCCCCCTGCCAAGATCCGATGGTTTGCCGGGCCTTGAGTCAGGCGTCCTTGGGCGTGATGAACTCGAGGACGTCCGGGCGTCGCGCCACGCGAAGCAGCCCGAGGTAGATGGCGACGAGCACCAGGCCGCGCACGATCACGAGCGCGCCGACGACCCAGATCATGACGGAGACGACGTCGCCTTCGGAGATGTCGGGGGGCAGCGGTTCGCTGGTCTGCAGCGCCAGGCGGATGAATCGCTCACCGAACTCCTGGATGCGGACGAGCTCGATCCCGGTCGCGAAGAGCGAATACAAGACGTTGGCGACGAGCGCCTGACGCACCCACCAGAGCGCCGTGCGCCGCCGGGCGGAAAGCAGGAAGCTGCCGATGATGAGCAGGGAGGAGGCGAGCAGATTGGCCACGGCGGCCGCCTCGTCGAGGTGGGTCGCGCGGATCTCCGTCATCAGGGTCTCGAGCTCAGCGGCGACCTCGGGGGAGACATCATCGCCCACGACGGGTGAGGCGGCCGGCCGCGCGGTGAGCTGGTAGGCGGAGCCGAGCGCCCCCCAGAAGCCGAGCATCGTCATGCCGAGAGACACGAGGAGCGTGGCCTTGGCGCCTTTGACGTGAAATGGGCCGGTCGACACGGCGCGAAGGTAGGGAGGTGCCGGTCGAGGCGCAACCAGGGGGCACTCGGACCGAAACACGACGCGCTCGAAGCGGGACCCAAGGTGGACTCCGCGAAATGAGTCGGAACCTTCCGGCGACGGAGTTGTCGGACACGCCCGCGGGCGTGCCCGGGACGAGGGGCGAGGTGAAGATGGCGACGAAGGTGAATCTGGTGGTGGCGGCGATGCTCCTGACCGTCTGGGGCGCGCTCACGGCCGTAGAGACGCACCCGTTCCCCATCGCGGCTCGCGCGATGGGGGGCCAAGGGCAGCTGGAAACCGCAGGGGAGGCGCCCGTCGACCTGGACCACCTCGCGGCCCTCGAGGACGCCGCGGCAAGGGACCGAAACGACCGCGCCTCCGCCCGCGCCCTGGCGGACCGCTACCTCGAGCTCGAGCAGCCCCGTCTCGCCATCGTCGCCCTCATGGCCGCGAGCCCCGAGGTTCGCGAAGACCCGGCGATCCTGCACCGTCTGGCCTCCGCGTACGAGCACACCGGACGCATGCGGGACGCGCTCTCCGTGGCGCAGCTGGCGCTCGCGCGCTGCGGACGGGCCCTCGGCTCAGGCGGCACCTCCACCCCGGTTCCGCAGCACGACTGTCGTGAGGGCACGTACGCCTCGCTCGACATGCACCAGCAGGCGCTTGCCCACATGGTGACGTGGGGCGTCGAGGATGTGCAGAACGATCCCCGCGCGCTCCGCGCCTACGCGCTGGCGACCCGCAACGCCCGGATCCTGAGCGCAGCGCGTTAGATTGAGCCCGCTGTGCGGTCCTCACCCGCTCGACTCGGCGTTGTTCCTCCTCGAAATGCGCGGAGTCTTCCTCGTCGTCGCGCCTTGATTCGCACGCCGACGCCGCGCCCATCGGGCTCACGACTTCCGCCTCGGACATCTAGCCCTCTCGCAAGACCTGCTAGCCTGATGCATTCATAGGGCTGCTCATCGCGGCCCTTCGACCCCACATCAGGGTGTGCGATGGCCTTAGGACTGCCCCGGAACTCGCTCGGCTTCGAGGTCGAGGAGCGCGACGACTTCTCGGTCGACAGGCTGCGCTGGATCATCCGGCTCCGTTGGTTCGCCCTTGGCGGCATTGCGGTCGCCGCCCTGAGCGCCATCCTGGGGCTGGTCCCGGGCGTCAACTGGCGCGTGCTGACAGGCACCGTGATCCTCGCAGGGATCTACAACGGGGTGCTCTGGCGGAGGCAGCGCCGCAAGGGGGCCGAAGGCACCAACGAGGCGGTCCGGCAGGCGATCGTAGACATGGGTCTCCTGACCATCGTCCTGTGGGCGGCCGGCGGGATGCGCACCCCATTCATCGGCTACTACGTCTTTCACGTCGCCATCGTGGGGATCCTGGGCGGCAAGAGGGCCACCGTCGTCGCGGCGGTCGCGGCGCTCTTGGGCTCGGCGCTCCTGCTCGTGACCGAGCAGATCCCCGCGCTCCAGATCGGCCGCTGGGACCCGGTGCACCCCTGGGACCTAGCGGCGGAGGGGGTTGCCTTCGTGTCGACGGTCGGCGCGGTCGCCTACCTCGTCAGCCACGCGGTGACGGAGCTCCGCCATCGCGAAGGCGCGCTCACGATCGCTCGCTATCGCGCAGCGCTGGAGCTCGAGGTCCTCACGACGACGCTCGATGAGCTGGAAGCGGGGCTCGAGGTGGTCGAGCGGGACGGCGCGGTGATCTGGCAAAACAAGCGCGCCGAAGAGCTCGCTCCGTCCGCGCCGAACTCCGCCACCTGGATCTGCCCAGGAGAAGATCGACCCTGCGAGCACGACGTGAGCGACGTCTGCCCGGTGCGGGCCGCGCTCGACCGCGGGGCAGCCGGCCAGTGCAGGTTCGCCGCCCGACTCGATGGCCAGGAGCGGATCTACGAGATGCAGGTGTTTCCGCTCGGGGATGGGCCCGACGGACATCAGCGCGTGATGAACCTCTACGTTGACCGCACCGCCACGCTGTTCGCGGAGCGCCGGCTGATGCTCGCGGAGCGCCTCGCCAGCCTCGGCCGGGTCACGCAGGGGGTCGCGCACGAGCTGAACACGCCGCTCGCGACCATCCGCACGCTCGCCGCCGACATGGTGGCCGCGCTGTCCGAGCAGGCGGAAGACGATCGTTCGAAGGCGCTGTTCGAGGACCTTCGCGAATCGGCGGAGCTCGTGCACGACGAGACGCGGCGCTTGGGTCGGATCACGCAGGAGTTGTTGACCGGCCGCGACCTGACCGCCGCACACGTCGAGGGCGCGGTGCCGCTCGCCGCGGTGGTAGAGCGGGCGCGCGCGCTGGTGTTTGTCGGCGACGGCAAGGGGATTCCGGTCGAGGTCGACGAGGGGCTCGGGCAGCACCGCGTCTCCGCCGACTCCGACCGGCTGGTGCAGGTGATGGTGAACCTGCTTCAGAACGCGCACGACGCGGTACGTGAGCACGGCGGCGCGGTGCGGGTGCACGCGGCGAGGGCGGGCGGCCAGGTCGAGGTGATCATCGACGATGAAGGGGAGGGTGTGCCCGAAGACATCGCGGGCCGCTTGTTCGAGCCGTTCGCGACCACCAAACCGCCAGGGCAGGGGACGGGGCTGGGGCTCTACACGTCCTACATGCTGGTGGACGCCATGAAGGGAACCCTCGCTCTCGAGAACCGCCCCGGCGGCGGCGCGCGTGCGGTGGTGGCGCTTCCCGCGGCGGACGCGGACTTGGTCATCCTTCGAAGCGGGCGGGAGGCGGTGGCATGAGCGTGCTCGGACAGGTCCTCGTCGTGGACGACGACGACAGCTTCCGTTTCGCGATGAAAAAAGCGCTCCGGCGGCAAGGCTACGACGTGCTCGAGGCGGACGGCGGGCGTGCGGCGCTTCCCCTGCTGAACGCCTCGGAGCCGCCCGATGCCGCCCTCTTGGACCTGCGCATGCCTGACCTCGACGGGCTCGGGGTGCTGCGCCGGACCAACCAGACCTCCACGCGCATCGTCGTGCTCACGGGCCACGGTTCGGTCGCGCACGCCGTCGAGGCGATGAAGCTCGGGGCGTTTTCGTTCCTCGAGAAGCCGGTGGACGCGGAGGTGCTGTCCCCGCTGCTCAACCAGGCGATTCACGAGGCGCGTGCGCAGCGCTCGGGCGAGACGGAGTTCGCGCCCCCGCTCATCGGGGTGAGCGCCGCGATGGACGAGGTGCGCGCGTTCATCGTGCAGGTCGGGCCGACCGACGAGACCGTGCTGATCAGCGGCGAGACCGGCACTGGAAAAGAGGTCGTCGCGCGCCGTCTTCACCTGTCGAGCGTGCGCGCCGGCGGCCCGTTCATCGCGCTAAACGCGGCGTGCGTGCCGCACGAGCTGTTCGAGAGCGAGCTGTTCGGTCACGCCCGCGGTGCGTTCACCGGCGCGACGGCGGACCGAGCGGGGCTCTTTCGGGACGCGAACGGCGGCACGCTGTTCATCGACGAGTTGGCGGAGCTGCCGCTCGACAGCCAGGCCAAGCTGTTGCGCGCGCTCGAGACCCGCACCATCCGCCCCGTCGGCGGCGCCAAGGAGCATGAGGTTGATGTGCGCATCGTCGCGGCGACCAACCGCGACCTGCGCGCCCAGGTCGAGGCCGGCCAGTTCCGGGAAGACCTCTACTTCCGGCTTCAGGTTTTCCCGATCGTCCTGCCGCCGCTGCGGGAGCGCGCCGACGACGTCGGACCCCTCGCGACCCACCTGCTGTCCCGGCTGGGCGGCGTCTCACACGAGCTTTCCCCGGGCGCGCTCGATGCGCTCCGGGCGCACGCGTGGCCGGGGAACGTGAGGGAGCTGCTCAATGTGCTCCGACGTGCCTCGCTGTTCGCTTCGGGCAGCATCATTGACGGTCCGCTGGTCCGCAAGATGCTCGCCGCGAGCGTGTTTGCCCAGCCCGGCCAGACGCGCACAGCGCCGGAGGAGCCCACCGAGGAGCCGCTGCCCTTGGCCGAGGTCGAGCGGCGGCACATCGAGCGCACGCTCGCCCGGTTCGACGGAAACATCACCAAGGCGGCGACGAGCCTCGGCATCGATCGGCGCACCCTGCAACGCAAGCTGAAGAGCTACGACGCATGACCCGACCGCCTCTCTTCATGGCCATCGCGGCGATCCTCTCCGCGTGCGGTGGTCAAGCCCCGCCACCCGAGACGCCGCCCCCTTCGAACGACGACCCAGTGACCTACGCGGTGGCGCTCCGGTTCGAGGATGCGGGGACCGACGGCGACGAGACCCCGCACACCGCGGTCTCGCTGGTTCGCATCGCCCCCGACGGACAGCGGCGCGTGGTCTCGCTCCGCGAGGAGACGGGCGCGTGTTTCGCCGACGTCGCGTCCGGCGCGATGCTCGCTGGGCGGTGCTGGTGGGCCGGGTTCGGCGCACGCTACGAGGTGCGGCGCGAGGCCGATGCGGTCGTCGCCTACCGCGCGGATCAGGACGAAGAGGCGGCCGACTCCCCGTTCGTCGAGGTCGGTCGCTTCGAGCTGGACCGAGATGCGGATGTCGAGGTGCTCACCCCAGGGCGATCCGCGCGCGACTGAACGAGGGTATCCTGTCGGCATGCGTGCCGCCGCTCTCCTGTCGCTGTCTTTTTGTCTCTTGCTGCTCGCCGGGTGCGACGACACCCCGGCGGACATCGACGGATCCGTGGAAGAAGACGCTTCGCGCCCGGACACGGACGGCGGTCGCGACAGCGGCCCCGCGCTCTGCGAGGGAGACGGCACCTGCGACGATGGCCGCTTCTGCAATGGCGTCGAGTCATGCGAGAGCGGCGCGTGCGCGTCGGGCAGCGACCCGTGCGGAGCCGGTGAGGTCTGCGACGAGGACGGGGACCGATGTGACGCCGTCATGCCCCCCGCCGACGGACTTCCGGTCGGCATCCCGACGCCGACCTACGGCTGGGAGCTCGACACGTCGGCGCCCGCGACGCTGATCGTCGACAACACCGATCCCGACTGCAGCGACACGGGCCCCGGCGACGAGGCCACCCCGCTCTGTGATCTGTTCCGCGGCGGTCGTCAGGCCACGCTCGAAGCGGGGACCGTGGTGGCGGTGCGCGGCGGGCCCTACGCGGTCGACGGCGACTATACGGTGACCGCGAGCGGGACAGACGCCGCACCGGTGATCCTCCGCGGCGAGGGCGACGCGCGGGTGCGCTTCGACGGTGAGGGCGAGCGCGCGGACTTCAACTGGGAAGGCAGCTACCTCGTCGTCGAGCACCTCGACTTCTTCCACATGACCCGGCACCGCCTCCTGGCCGACCACCTCCTGTTCCGGGACAACGCCGTGCACAACCCCGTCGACGCCTTCATCGACTTCAACCCGGTGGTGGGCGTGACCGGCCACGAGGTGCTCATCGAGCGGTGCGAGATCTTCAACAACCGGCGCGACAGCGACCTGGACTCGCACGGGATCCAGGCAAGCGAGGGCTCCTTCAACGTCTGGATTCTCGACAACGAGCTGTACAACAACAACGGCGACTCGTTTCAGTCGTGCCACGGCTGCTTCGACACCCCCCCACACCACATCTACCTGGGCCGGAACCTCCTGCACGAGGACCGCGAGAACGGCATCGACCTCAAGACGGTGCACGACGTGGTCATCTCCGAGAACGTGCTCTTCGGCTATGGCGGATCGGGCACCTCGAGCGGCGACGCCATGGTCATCGGAAGCACCGGCTTCGATGAGGGGCGCAACCAGGGCCCGCGCCGCATCTGGGTGCTGCACAACGACCTCTCGAACAGCACCACGGGCATCCGCGTGGAGGGCTCGGAAGACGTTTGGCTCATCGGGAACCTGTTCCGCGACCTCGGCACGGGCCTTCAGATCGACAACAAGCCGCACCGGAACATCGTCGTCGCGTCCAACACGATGCGCGGCATCACCACCGACGCGATGCGCGCCTTCGGCTGCCGCCCGGCGCAGCTGGTCGTCCAGAACAACCTCCTCATGGGGGTGGGCGAGCGGCACATGGACTTCGACGCGTGCGGCGGTGACGTGCTCACGCTCTCCAACAACTTCTTTGAAGCCAGCGCGAACGTGCGGACCGACGCGGGGCGCCGCATGAGCGCGGCGGAGCTGGACGCCGACTCGTTCGCGTCCATGCACCTCGAAGGAGACCCCCAGGTGGACGCCATGCATGTGCCTGGTGGGGGTTCTCCCCTCATCGACCAAGGCGCCGATCTGAGCGCGCTCTACACGGCGTTCAATGTGGCGTTTTCCGGTGACATTGCAGTGGATCGCGTCGGGACTCCGCGGCCGTCCGGTGCGGGCGAGGACATCGGCGCCATCGAGCGTCCGTAGCGGTCGCTGCCGTACCGTCAGCTTCTCGCGCTCCCGGGCAAAGCCGCTACTATGCGAGCGTGCTCGAAGCCCCTCAGCCCCGACTCCCCGAGCCCGGCGACACGATCGGCGGGAGCTACGAGATCGAGTCGGTGCTCGGCGAGGGCGGGTTCGGTGCCGTGTACCAGGCGCGCCACGTTCGCTCCGGCCGCGCGGTCGCGGTCAAGTGGCTGCTCCCTTCGGTGGCCAAGGACGCGGAGTCCCTGCAGCGTTTCATGGTCGAGGCGCGCGCCACCGCCGCCATCGAGCACCCGAACGTCGTCACGATCATCGACGTCGACGAGGAGCAGGGCTCGCCGTACCTGGTCATGGAGCTGTTGCGCGGGGAGAGCCTTCGCGAGCGCATCACGCGAGCGGGCCCGCTTTCCCCCGAGGAGGCGGTGGACCGCTTGCTCGAGGCCATGCACGGCGTCGCGGGTGCGCACGCGGAGGGCGTCGTTCACCGGGACCTCAAGCCCGACAACATCTTCCTCTGCGCGGGAAAGGACGGCGAGCCGCGGCCCAGCAAGGTTCTCGACTTCGGCATCTCGAAGGCGGCGCACGCGAACGTGTCTGGCGTGCAGACGCAGACCGGGATGGTGGTGGGCACGCCCGCGTACATGTCGCCCGAGCAGATGAGCTCCCCGCGCATCGCCGAGCCGATGTTCGACGTCTACGCGATGGGGATCGTGCTTTACGAGGCGCTGACCGGGAGCCCGCCGTATCGCTCCGAGAGCCTCTTCGACATCGTGCGCCAGATCGGTCAGGGCGGCGCGCCGCCTCCGAGCTCGGTCTCCCCGTCGGTGTCGGCAGAGCTCGACCAGCTGGTGCTGCGTACGTTCCACGTCGAAGCGGCGATGCGCCCCGCGACGATGCGTGACCTGATCCTCGAGGTTGAGACGCTGCGCTCGCGGGGGCAGCTGAGCTCCGGCGTGCCGTTCGATCCGCCCACGCTCACCGAGGGCCTCGAGCCGGTCGCGGTCGCGTCCGGCGCGCGCGCGGTGCCAGGGGTGACCGCGGGCCGACCGCACATGAGCAGTCGTCCTCCGAGCGCCACCGGTCCTCGTCCCGTCGCCGTGACGCGGCCGATGCCGGGCGTGAGTCCCTCGTCGATTCCACCCCCAACGTCCGCGCCCGCATCCGGCATCGCCCCCGCGGCCGAGGCGTCCACCTCCGGAGCCCTGCCGGCCAACGTGCTCGCGCAGGCCGCGCCACCCGCGACGCCGGCCCCGTTTCCCTCGGTGAGTTCGGTCGCGCCGCCCCAGCTCGAGCCCGCGCCGTCGAAGGTGCGCCGTCTCTGGCCGCTCGTGCTCGTCGGTGTGACCCTGGGTCTTGCAGGGGCCGGAGTCGCTGCCGTGCTCTTGCTCCCACCCGAGGAGGCCGCTGAACCGGCGGCGGTCGCTCCCACGCCCGCGTCGACCGAGGCTGACCTGGACCCCGAGGTCGCCCCGGATCCCGAGGTCGTCCCGGAGCCTGAGGCCGCCCCGAACCCCGAGGCCGCGACGGCGGGGACGGACACCGTCGAGGCGGTGGGGCAGGTGTTTCATCTCTACCCGGACGCCCACGCCGCGCTGCTCGCCACCGCCGGGGAGACCGGGGTCGAAGTCGTGCACGTGACGCTCCCCGAGCGTGCGCTGGCCCCTCGCATGGGGGCGGGGGTTCGGGTCGTGGGTGAACGCGAGCCGGCTCCCTTCACATACATGAGCCCCGGCGGTGAGCGCTCGGTCCCCTCCCTTCGAGCGGCGTCGCTGGAGCGCGCGCCGGACACCTCGATCGAGGCACCCGCCGGTTGGCGGGTAGGTGCGCGCCGACGCGGACGTCGTGGGACGCGCCCCGAGATCCAGCCTCCTACGCCGCACGTGACGCTCCCGTCGAGCTTGACGCCGTCGTCGCCTCGCATGAGCGAGGACGAAATCTGATGGGTCGAGTATTGGCTCTCGCGCTCGTAGCGCTTCTGACGTTGCCTGCCCTCCTGGTCCACGCGCAGGGTGGCTATCGCGACACCGCACGGGCTGGGGTGAGCGCGTTCAACGACGGGGATCTCGAGACCGCCATCGCGCGTTTCGAGGAAGCCCGCGCCATCCGGGCGACACCGCGCATTCACCGCCTCTTGGGGCGGGCCCAGCTCGCCGCAGGGCAGCCCGTCGCGGCGGCTCGGTCGCTCTCCCGGGCGCTCTCCGTAGAGGACGAAGAGTTCCCGCTGTCCGACGCCATGCGCGAAGAGATCAACGCAGACCTCCTGCCGCGGGCGCTGGCGGGGGCGACCCGCGTGCAGCTCACCGGCGTGCCGGACGACGCGGAGGTGCGCGTCGATGGGTCCGAGGCCGAGCGGTTCGACGACGGTCTGCTACTGGAACCGGGCGCGCACTCCGTCTCCGTGGCCGGGCTCGTGCCCGACCCGCACGTCGTCGAGGCTGAGGCCGGGGCGACCGTGAGCCTCGCCTTCGAGCCGACTGCGGCAAACGACGTGGTGGTCACCGAACCCGTCACCGTCGACGCGGAGGGCGATAGCGGCCTGCTGGTTCCGGGCCTCGCTCTGTTGATCGGCGGCGTGGTGGTCGCTGGCGCCGGAGGCGCGCTGCTCGGGATCGGCTGGGAGGCCGCCGCCCGCGTGCAGGCCGCCGACTTCTACCCGGACGTGGCGGCGGACGATGACCTCGCGCGCTGGATGACCCCGGCGGGCATCGCCGCGTTGGCTGCCGGCGGCGCGCTGGCGGCCATCGGGATCGTGCTCATGGCGCTGCCGTCCGGGTCGGAGGACACGGCGGAGCTGCGCCTCGGGCCTGGTCAGCTGATTCTCGCGGGGACGTTCCAATGAAGCGCTGGATGTTCGTGGGGCTGCTCTTCGCGAGCGGCTGCTGGCAGGGGCCGACGGCCGAAGGAGCCTTCCGCTGCTCCACGGACTCCGAGTGCCCTCCGGATTGGGTCTGCGTGACGGGAGCCGGTGGTGGCCGCTGCTTCTCCGGAGCCGGAATGGACGCGGGCATGGACGGCGGGGCGCAGTGCTCCGGCTGCGTCGATGGGACGTCGGGCGTCTGTCGCGGAGGGACCACCGACATGGCATGTGGGCGCGCAGGCGCCATGTGCGGGGCCTGCTCGTCGGGCGAGCAGTGCATCGAGGGGGCCTGTGTGACCCGCGAGACCTGCGGGCCCGGCGACTGCGCTGGCTGCTGCAACGGCACGGAGTGCGTCGCGGAGGGGCGCGACGACGCGTGCGGCGGGGGCGGTGTGGCGTGCATCGCGTGTGGGTCCGGCGAGGTGTGCAGCGACGCGGAGTGCGTCGTCCCCTCCACGTGCGATGGGAGCAACTGTACGGGCTGCTGCAACGGCGACACCTGCTTGCCGGGCGACTCGGACTCCGCCTGCGGGGAGGGCGGGGACGTGTGCTCCATGTGCGGCGGGACACAGACCTGCAGGGACGGCTTCTGCGATGTGCCCTGCTCCGAGCGCTGCAACGCAGGGTGCTGTGATGGCGACGTCTGCCTTCCGGGGTTCTCGGACGCGACCTGCGGCAGCGGCGGCTCCGCGTGCGAAGCGTGCGGGACGGACGAGCTCTGCGACGGCGTCGGATGTGTTGACCGCGGCTGCAGCGAGACTTGTGAGGGGTGCTGCTCGTTCGGGGCCTGCATGTTGGGTGACGACAGCAGCTCGTGCGGCAGCGCCGGGAACATGTGCACGATCTGCGGAGACAGCATCGACTGTGTGGCGGGGGCGTGTGTGCCTGACCGATTCGCCAACTGGGAGGTCTGGGTCGAGCGCGCCTCGTTCCCCACCCGCGACGCGAACGGAACGACCTGGGACGTCACGGGCAACCCGCTGCCGGACGTGCGGGCAACCCTCGAGGCCGAGGATTTCGGGAGCCCCGTCGAGGGGTCGACGGCGACCATCGACAACACCGTCAGCCCAATCTGGGACGAGCGCGTTCTCAGGAACATCGACGTCGACGATCTGATGCGCGGCATCCAGATCACCGTGGTGGATGTCGACACGCTCAGCTTCAACGACACGATCCTCCTGTGCAACTACGCCCCGACCAACGAGGATTTCATCCGCGGGACGGTCGTCGTCGACTGCGACCCGTCGCCATCCGTGAGTACGTCCGTCGCGGGGCAGATCGTGCTTTTTCTCCAGCCGGAGTGAGGACCGCCGAACTTTTTCTGCGACGAACCCCGAGGCCCCGCGTCCTCGGGGCAAATGACCCACTCATCGCGTGTTTCCCTCGCCGCCGGCCTGTGTGCGCTGGCGCTCCTGCTGACCTCCCGCCCCGCTCTCGCCGAGAGCGGCCGCTACAACCTTCACTTCTCCGGACTGGCGCCGCTGCCCGTCGCGGGGGAAGCCTCCTTCGATTGGCAGGTGGCCCAACCCTTTGCGCTGTCGCTGTGTCGGTGGCGGGGTGCTCACGGACTTCGACCAGACCGTCAACGGCATCTTCTACAGCGAACTCGGCGCCATCTTTCGCTTCGCGGACGACTCGTCCGGCTACCTCGACGAGGGGGGCAGCATCGCGGGCAACCTCTGGTTGGCGCCGCACGTCGGCTTCTTCTTCACTGAAAACACGGGTGGTCTTCTTCTCGACGCGAGCGTCGGGTACGACTTCTCTATCGTGAACCCGGTCTCGATCGGACCATTCCTGCGCGGCGGCGTCGGCTTCAACGACGTCGGCATCGCCCCCTTCTTCGCGGGCGGCGTTCAGGTCTCGATTGAATTCGAGCCGCTCCGCGAGGGGCCACAGGACCGTGACGGCGACGGAGTCTACGACCGCGAGGACCAGTGCCGCCGCACCCCGCCCGGCGTGGCGGTCGACGCCGTGGGCTGCAGCGATGTCGACGGCGATGGCGTCTACGATCACCTCGACCGCTGCGAAGCCACACCGCGTGGCATGCCCGTGGACAGCCGTGGCTGCCCCGACACGGACGGCGACGGCGTCTACGACCCCGAAGATCAGTGCCCCGACACGCCGGAGGGCGCCGAAGTGGACGCGCGGGGCTGCGTGGTGCTGCCGCCCGAGCTGGTCCTCGACGGGATCGCCTTCGAGTTCGGGAGCGCGGCGATCCTGCCGAGCTCCGAGACGACGCTGCGCGGTGCGGCCCAGGCGCTCATCGACAACCCCGAGGTTCGCGTGGAGATCGGCGGTCACACCGACGACATCGGCTCGGCCAACGCGAACCGGCAGCTCTCTCTCGAGCGCGCAACCTCGGTCCGCGACTGGCTGATCGCCCACGGGGTGCTCGCCTCACGCCTCGAGGTCGAGGGCTACGGCATGACCCGACCCCGGGTGCCAAACGTGGACGACGTCAGCCGGGCCCAAAACCGGCGGCTCGAGTTCCGGCAGCTCGACTGAGTCGCTGATTTCGTTGCGCTCGGCGCTTCGTTCGGGTGTGATCGCCGGCCATGAGTGAAGCCCCAACCCTCAACGTCATCAACCCCGCCTCGGGCGCGTCCGTCCGGACGTACACCGGTCACACCGAGGCGGAGGCCACCGGCTTCATCGAGGCGGCGACGGCTGCGCAGCGCGCGTGGCGGCGGACGTCGTTCGCTGCACGGGCGGCTGTTCTGAACGAGGCGGCCGCCCTCCTTCGTGGGCGGAAAGACCGCTATGCCGAGTTGATGGCGGTCGAGATGGGCAAGCCCATCGGCGGCGGGCGGAGCGAGGTCGAGAAGTGCGCCTGGGTGTGTGAGCACTACGCCGAGCACGCCGAGGGCTACCTTGCACCGCGCGCCATCGAGAGCGACGCCGCGCGCAGCTACGTCGCTTGCCAGCCCCTCGGTGTGGTGCTCGCGGTCATGCCCTGGAACTTCCCGTTCTGGCAGGTCTTCCGCTTTCTCGCGCCGGCCGTGATGGCGGGCAACGGCGGGCTTCTCAAGCACGCCAGCAACGTGCCGGGATCCGCGCTGGCGATCGAGGAGATCATGCGGGATGCCGGCCTGCCCGAGGGGCTCTTCAAGACGCTCCTGATCTCGGCGTCGAAGGTCGAGCGGGTGATCCAGCACCCCGGCGTCGCCGCCGTCACGCTCACCGGGAGCACGCCCGCGGGCAAGGCCGTCGCGGCGGCGGCGGGCGCGGTGCTCAAGAAGACGGTGCTCGAGCTCGGCGGCAGCGACCCCTACGTCATCCTCGAAGACGCGGACCTCGACCGGGCCGCCGAGCTGTGCGCCACCAGCCGGCTCATCAACAGCGGTCAGAGCTGCATCGCCGCCAAGCGCCTCGTGGTCGTCGACGCTGTGCACGACGCGTTCGTCGAAAAGGTGAAGGCACGGATGCAGGCGAGGGTGCTCGGCGACCCGCTCGACGAGGCGACCGACGTCGGACCGCAGGCGAGGGTGGACCTCCGGGACGAGCTGCACGACCAGGTCGTGCGGTCCGTGAAGGCCGGCGCGCGCCTCGTGCTCGGCGGAGAAGTCCCAGGCCGCCCCGGCGCCTGGTACCCGCCCACGCTGCTCGTCGATGTCACAGAAGACTGTCCCGCGTACTCCGAAGAGCTGTTCGGCCCTGTCGCGTCCGTCATTCGCGCCAAGGATGAGGCAGGCGCGATCCGCATCGCCAACGACTCCGTCTTCGGACTCGGCGCCGCGGTATTCACGCGCGACGAAGAGCGCGGCCGACGCATCGCCGAGCAGGAACTCGAGGCGGGCTGCTGCTTCGTCAACAGCTTCGTCAAGAGCGACCCCCGCCTCCCGTTCGGAGGCATCAAAGAGAGCGGCTACGGCCGTGAACTCGAAGGCCTCGGCATCCGCGAGTTCGTGAACCAGAAGACGGTATACGTAGCGTGACCCTTACGGTGTGAGCAGCTCCTCGAGCGCCGTCTCGAGCACCTCGGCCCGGGTCTGGGAGCCGTGCGCGCTGGCGATGAAGTAGTTGCCGAGCAGCAGCGAATAGAGCATCAGTGCGCGCGCCTCGGCAACCTCGGTGGAGAGCCCCAACTCACGGAACGCGTGGCGGAGGAACTCCATCCGACGCTCGTCGACGCGGGCGACCCGCTCCCGCGTCGAGGCATCTCGCGCCGCCATCTGCCGGATGGCCAGCTCCGCGCGCAGCTTGTCCGCAGCCTCGAACAAGGTGCGGGCCCAGAGCGCCGTTAGGGTACGTCGCGCGTCGGCCCCGCTCTCGGCCTGCACGTCGCGGATGATCGACTCCGTCCCCGCCTGCTCCCAGGTGTCGAGCACGGCTTCGACCAGCTCCTCCCGGCGCTTGAAGTGCCAGTAGAAGCTGCCCTTCGTCACCCCGAGGCGCTTGGCCAGCGGCTCGACACGGATCGCCGATGGACCGCCCTCGCCGAGGGCCTCCACCGCGGCCATGACCCAGTCTTGCCGGCTGCGCCGCGAACTCGCTTTGGGAGTCACGCCGGGAGCCTATCAAGAAACCATACGGTAGCGTATTGACCTCGACTCAGAACGGCCCATGATCCGGCCTATGGAAAACAATACGGCACCGTATGGTATGAGTCCTGCGACCCTTCTGGCCGACGCACCGACGGCCGAGTTGACGAGGAACGCGGACGAGGTGCTGCAGTCGCAGTGGCCCGTCATCCGAAAGGTCTGGCGCGCGTCGCCGATCGGCTTCTTCGCCACCGTGGACGCGGACGGGAGCCCCCGGGTGACGCCGATCGGTTCGGTCTTTCTCGAGAAGGACGCACCCCGTGGGTACTACCTGCCGAAGTTCACCCGCCGGATGCGCGGCAACCTCCGGGACGGAGGCCGCTTTCAGCTTCTGTTCCTGCAGACGGGGGCGTGGCCGTGGTTGAAGGGCCTCGTCCGCGGAGCCTTCGAGACCCCGATCGCCGTGCGGTTGAAGGGGCACGCTGTCGGCCGGCCCCGCAAGGCCAGCGACGAGGAGGTGGGTCGCTTTCAGCGGCTGGTGCGTCCGGTGCGGTGGACAAAGGGCTACGACCTGCTCTGGAAGGACATGGCGCTGGTGCAGGAGCTTCAGTTCGACGCCGCCGATCCCATTCAGTTCGGCGCGATGCGAAACGGGTGAGTCCCCTTCCCTTGGGGTAGCTTTCTCAGGGCAGGGCGAGGCCGACCTTCGCCGCCACCACACGCAGGTCCTCCGGAACGGGGGCCTCGAAGCGGAGGCCATCCGAGAGGCGAAGCCGCCAGGCGTGGAGCGCTTGTCGGGGGGCACGCCGGCAATCGGCGTAGCGTCGTTCTCCGAGCAGCGGGTGGCCGAGGTGCGCCGCGTGTACGCGGATCTGGTGGGTGCGCCCGGTGCGCAACTCCGCCTCGAGCAGAGTGACGTCGTCGCCCTCCGCGCGGGGTGAGAACACGGTCAGGGCCGGCTTGCCTCCGTCCCGCACCACCCAGCGCCTCGAGCTGCGGTCGTACGCGAGCGGGGCCTTCACGCGCTGCGGTGCGGTGACGTGGCCTCGCACGATCGCCAGGTAGCGCTTGTCGGCCCCGTTCGCGACGCGGGTTCGCTCCGACATCGGGGCTACGAGCGAGCGTTTTCGCACAAAGACGAGCAGCCCGCTGGTGTGCCGATCGAGCTGATGCACCAACCAGAGGCGTCGACCGAGCTGGCGCTGCAGGTGATGCTGGGCGCCACCCGGATCGTCGGGGGTGCGCCCGGTCGACTCCAGGCCCGCCGGCTTGTTGACGACCACGACGCTGTCTTCGTCGAATAGAACGCGGAGAATCACCGTGGCGGAGCGTAGTACGACTCAAAGACTGTCGATTAATCTCCCGTCGCGGCGCGGCCGAGGCGGGCCTCGCCGCTCCTCGACGTGCCCCCGGTACGCCTCGTCAAGTCGTGACCCCGGAGGCACCCGCCTCGATTGCGCCGACTCGGTCCGATTTTTCGACAGTCTTTCACCGGACTGGCGCCTGGACGACGATGGGCTCAACGAGCTCTCGTCGCCGCGGCGCTGTTTGCGGGGGTCCCAACCGTCCCGAATTCTGCTATGCGTTCCGTCCTCATGGCTTCCACCTCTTCAGCGGCCCCGTATCCGCCGCTGTCCCCGATCGTGCTGGTCACCGGAAAAGGCGGTGTTGGCAAGACGACGGTGGCGGCTGGGCTCGCCGAAGCTGCGGCGCGCCGTGACGGAAAAGCTGTCTATGTCGAGTTCGGCGACGGGGACGCGGGCAAGCGTGTGCTCGGAAAGAGCCGCGTGAAGCACCAGGTGGTCGTGCCGCGAGACGCGCTGGAGCGCTCGGTGGGTCGCCTGCTCGGCAGCCGGATGCTCGCCAAGGCGTTCACGGGCAACTTCGCCATTCGACGCATGCTGCGGGCCGCGCCGGCGCTGCGCGAGCTGGCCATGCTCGATGCCGTCGGGCAGATCGCGGACAAGGCCAAAGGCCGTCGGGTCGTGGTGGACATGCCCGCGACGGGGCACGGCTTGGCTTGGATGCGGCTGCCGATGCAGATGCGCGACCTGTTCGGCTCGGGCGGCCTCTACGAGCTCAGCGAGCGCCTGGTCCATCGGCTCGTGGCGCCGAGCAACTGCAGCGTGGTGGTCGTGACCCTTCCTGAGCGGATGGTGATTCAGGAGACGCTCGAGCTCTGCCGCGCGCTGGAGGTGGAGGTCGGCATGCCGCCGGCGCGCCTCGTCGTGAACCGCTTCCCGGGGCCGATCCCGGACGGTGCCCTCGAGCAAGCCCGCGCCCTCGACGGCTCGGCTGCCGACCGCCTCGTGGAGATCCTCGAGTCCCGGCAGACGGCGCGCAGCGAGGCCCTGACGACCTTGGAGGGGGCGACCGAGATGGCGCTGACCCCGCTGCTGCTCCCGCAGAGCACCTACGACCCCGACGCGGGGACCGTGGCGGATTGGCTCCTCGAGGAGCACGCGGCGTGACGGTGCGGACCATCGTGTGTGCGGGGGGCGGCGGCGTCGGCAAGACGACCACCAGCGCCGCTATCGCCCTGGCCCTCGCCCGCGCGGGCAAGCGCACGCTCGTCGTGACGGTCGACCCGGCCCGCCGGCTCGCGTCCGCGATGGGGGTCGAGGTCGACGCGGAGGTGCACGAGGCCCACGTGGAGCCAGGGCTCGAAGGGCGCCTGTTTGCGCTCATGCCGGAGCCGCGCCGATCGACCCGCACCTTCATCGATCTGCTCTTCGAGGAGGAGCCCGAGGCCAAGGCCCGGATGCTCGAGAACCGCGTGTATCTGCTGCTCGCTGATGCAGCGGCGGGCATGCACGAGGTCGTGTCGTTGATGCTGGTGGCCAAGGCCATTCAGGAGCACGAGCTGGACTACCTCGTGGTCGACACCGCCCCGTCGCGTCAGGGTCTCGATTTCGTTTCCTACCCCGGGCGTCTCGCGACCCTGTACGAAGGCCGGGCCGTCGGCTGGCTCGGCAACCTCGCGCGACGTGGAGAGGGCGGCGAGGACGACCGGCAGGACGAGAGCGGTGGTCTCATGGCCGCGGGGCGCAAGCGCGTCGAAGCGCTGTTCGGCCGGCTGATCAACCCGCGCACACTCAAGGACCTGGCGGGCCTCTTCTCCGAGCTCGCTATCGTGAAGGACCGCTTCGCGCGTCTCGCCCGTGTGAGCGAGCAGCTGCTGTTGGGGAGAGACACCCGCTACCTGCTGGTCGCGGCGCCCAGCGGCTCGGCGGCGTCCGACGTGCGTTTCCTTCAGAAGAAGCTCAAGCGCCTCGGCCAACGTCCGACCGCGATGGTGCTCAACCGCGCCGACTCCGGCATTCCCGGATGGCTGGGCGAGCTGGACCGGAGTGATCTGCCGTCTGCGTTGTCAGAGGCCCTCTCGGGAGTCGACGCGGAATTCGCCACGCGAAAGCGCCTCGGCGACGTGCTCGAGCAGAGCCTGCAGCGCGACCTTCCAGGCGTGCCATCGCTCCGCCTACCGACGCTCGAGGCGCGGGACCCGAGCCAGATCGTCCGTGACCTGGCGGGCTTGCTGGGCCCCGAGCTTCGGCTGCTGGCCGGCCTGTAGCGCCCGAAGCCGGTCTGGCTAGCCTACGTGGGCCTTCGGCACGGGGCGCATGCCTGACGTCTCCTCGTCGTGCAGACGCGCCAGCTGGAGCAGCAGCGCGGTGGTGTTCGTCTCGATGCGGTCCGGACGGTCGACGGGGCCGAGCCGCAGCTCGAAGCGGCCCGCGGGCCAGTGGCAGATCTCTTTGAGGAGGGCGCGGGGAGGCCGCGGGTCTTCGAGCAGTTCCACGTCCACGACGCCCCCCTGCCGCAGGTACAGCACCGCTTCGCCGAGCGGACGTCGAACGGTCAGGGTGCCGGTCATCCTCTCCAGCGTGACCAGCGAGAGCAGGCTGGGGATCGACAGTGCCTTCAGCTCACCGGCGAAGTCGGGCGCCTCGCGCGTGGCCGCCTGAACGCTCTCCTCCGGGGTCTGCATCGCGTCCCGGATCCCCTGGACGGCGGCCTGCGGGGGCTCGCTCGAGGGCCGCTCCGTCATCTCGAAGCGGGTGCGGAAAGAGCCGGTCGAGGTTTTGCGGGATCGCACCGCCCGTCCCTCGAAGCGGAGCTTCCCGCCTGTCGGAGAAGGAACCTCGATGTGGACTTGCTCGCCCTTGCGGAGCTGCCACGCGGTGTCGACGCTTCCCCCCTCGGCACGGTCGTCGCAGCGCACGGCCGCGTCCTGGGCCACGTGCCCTACGAGCGCGCCGATCTCCTCGGCCTTGCCCGGCTCGTAGGCGAGGAACTCGAACGCCACGCCGGTCACGATGCGCCCGCTCAACAGGTCGTCGGCGCGCTCCACACGCACTACCCGCGCCGGGACCTCGATGCGGATCACCTTGTCACGCGTGCGCATGCGCAGCCCGTGCACCGCGCCGGGCTCTCCGACGTCCACATTCATGCGCACGAATAGCCCGCTCTCGCTCAGATCGCCCTGACGCATCCGCGCCCGCGATTCGAGGCCCTGCACCTGGATCTCGAGCGAGGACATCACTCGATCGTGTCTGCGGCGTTCGATCCCCATGGGTATCTGTGGGGATCATCGGCCGAACGGCGTGAGTCTTTACCGCGAGAGCAAGGGAAGTTGGCTCATCCGCCGACGCATCACGTCGACGGCGTCGGGGTTCTCGTCGATCAGCACATAGCCGCGCCCGTTCTCTGCTGCCGCGGCGCCCGTCGTGCCGCTGCCCGCGAAGAAGTCGAGCACGGTGTCTCCGGGTTCGCTGTGCACACGCACGATGCGGTTGAGCACCCCGAGCGGCTTCTGCGTCGGGTATCCGGTCTTCTCCTTGCCGTTGGTGGGCACGATCGTGTGCCACCAGACGTCGGTCGGGGTCTTGCCGCGAGCGGCCTTCTCCTTGCTGACCAGTCCCGGCGCCATGTACGGGATCCGGTCCATCGCCTCGTAGTCGAACACGTAGCGCTTCGGGTCCATCACGTACCAGAGCAGCGTGTCGTGCTTGGCCGGCCACCGGCGTTTGCTCCGGCCCCCGTAGTCATACGCCCAGACGATCTCGTTCATGAACCGGTCGCGTCCGAGCATCGCGTCGAGCGCGACCTTCACGTAGTGCGCCTCGTGCGGGTCGAGGTGGACCACCAAAGAGCCGTCGTCCGTCAGGCAGCGCAGGCCCGCCTCGATGCGCGTCATGAGCCACAGCAGATAGTCGTCCCGATCGTCGGCGTAGCTGCCCGATGCGATGCGCTCGACCGCGTAGCGCGCGCCCTGAAAGCCCGTCCGCGTCCCGTCCTCGTCGCGCCTGACTCGGACACGTTGGCGCCGCTGACGCTTCTTCGTGTTGAACGGCGGGTCGATGTAGATGAGTCGCGCGAACGCCTTCGGCAGAGTCGGCAGGAGCGCGAGGTTGTCGCCGTGCAGAATCTCGCGGCGCAGCGTCGTCGTCATCCGTCTCTCCGCTGCACGAGTGGCATCACGGTGGCGTCTGCGGCCGTCGTCGTCGCCTCCATCGGGGGTCCGGTTCGCGTCAGCACGATCTCGAAGGTCGCGCCGCCGCCCTCGGTGTCGTCGATCTCCAGCGTGCCGCCGTGGTCGCTGACGATGCGGTGCACGATGGCCAGTCCGAGGCCGGTGCCCCCCGACTTGGTCGTGTAGTAGGGCTCGAAGACCCGGCTCTTCTCTTCGTGCGGGATGCCCGGGCCGTTGTCGACGACCCGTACGCGCGCGCCGTCGCCGTCGGGCTCGACGATCACGCGCACCTCGGCGCCGTGGCCGCCGTGTCGCGCCTTGGCCGCGTCGCACGCGTTCTGCACCAGGTTGACGAGCACCTGCGTGAGCTGCTCCCGGTCGGCGCGCACCATCGGCTCGCCGTCGCCCTCGAGCTGGATGTCGACCTCTCCTCCCGTGTGCAGGCCGACCACGTGACGGACGACATCGACCACTGACAGTTCGACGGGGCGGGGGCGCGGCATGCGGGCGAACTTGCTGAACTCCGTCACGATGCGCTGGAGCCGATCCACCTCTTCGAGGATGGTGGTCGTCGACTCCTCGAAGATCTCGTCGAAGTCGGGGTGCTTGCGTGCGTGCACCTTCTGCATCGTCTCGATGGACATCTTGATCGGCGTCAGCGGGTTCTTGATCTCGTGAGCGATGCGCCGCGCGATGTCCCGCCAGGCGGCGATGCGCTCGGCCCGGATGAGTTTTCGCTGCGCGTCGTTGAGGTTCTTCACCATCTGGTTGAAGGCCCCGAGTGCCTTGCCGACCTCCCCTCCGCTGTTGATGGTGATCATCGTGTTCATGTCGCCGGCGCCCACGCGGTCTGCCGCACCCTCGAGCTCGGTGAGCGGGCGCGCCATGCCGAGCGCGAGCGCCAGTCCGAGGATGAGCGCGAGCACCAGCGATCCCCCGATCGCCAACCAGAGCGTGCGGTCGAACTCGCGCATGCGCGCCTGGAGGGGTCCATCGTCCACGACCGCGATGAGCCGGGCGGCGGGCGCCCCCTGGCTGTCTTCGAACACGTGCACCGGACGGGGAGCGGCGCCCTCGGGCGTGCTCGCATCGTCTGCGTCGCGCAGCAGCAGCTGAACCGGCGGGACGTCGGCGTCGAGCGCCTGGACAAACGCGTCGTCCAGCACCTGGCCGCCGACCGCGATGATGCGCGCCTCTCCGCGCTCGGCGACGCAGCCGGTGAGCAGCGCTTGCACATCGCGCGTCTCGCCGTCCTCACGAATCCGGAGCTCTTGCACGAACCAGCGCTCGCCGGCGTCCTCCACCGCGCGCGCCAGCTCCCGCTCGTCGGCGCCGGCGCGCCCTGCGAAGTGACCAGCCGCGAACACCTGTCCGTAGCGGCGGGAGCCGTTCCGGCCATCGATCAGCTGGAGCGCGACCAGCCCCATCGACCGCATGAGGTGGGGAAGGCGCGAGACCAGCTCGTCTTGCTCGAGGGGCCCGAACCGCGCCGCCTCGAGGTCGAGCATGAGTCGGTCGACGAGGATGTCTCCATCACACAAGCGCGCCACGGCGCGTCGCTCGCGTCGCTGCTGCTCTTGCACCCGCGCGGCGGTCGCCGTTGTGCTCGACTCCAAGCGCGCAGTGTTCTCTTCCTGCGCCTGCCGGAACGTCTGCATGCGTAGCCACGAACCCACGACGCCGACGGGGACGAGCGCGGCGACCAACACGACGGCGACGACGCGGAGCTTCACTGTCCGGCTCCTTGGGGATCGCGCAGTGCCGCCGGGCGGCGGGCGAACATGAGGTCGGCGAGCGCGAGGCGGCCCAGGTGGTCGAACGTCACGGCGCTGAGGTCCGCGCGGTGGTGGAGGACCACACGCTCGTGGCCGAGGACCACTGCGCCCAGCCCACGTGCCACGTCGGCGGCGACCTCGCGACGGCTCAGTGTGGTGGCGAGCGTGCGCGCGCGATCGAGTTGCCCCGCGGCGGCGAGCGCCTCCCCCGCGAGGGGTCCGACGCCCGGAAGCGGGGCGCGGACAAACGCGATGCGCAGATCCCACTCGCCATCGCCGATGACGCTCGCGTAGAGGTCGTCGGGCACCGGGGAGACCTCCAACCGGACCCCGCGCTCGTCGAGCATGCCGGCGAGGGCCTCTGCGATGCGCTGCTCGTTCGGCCGGCTGACCCGCACGGGGAGCCGGAGCCGGAGTCCCACGCGACCGCTGGCGCGGGGGAGGGTAGGCGCGGGCAGCGCCCCGCTGAGGGAGTCGCGCGCAACGAGGCCCAACCGCTCCAGCCGACGGCGATCGATCGCGCGCGCCACGGTTCCCCAGGCGCCGTCGCTGGACAGCGCCCGCGCCCGGTTGGGGACGAGGATCACCGGAACGGAGCCGGGCGAGGTCGTCGTCGTGATCGGCCGGGTAGGTGTGCCCCCGTAGAGGCTTCGGCCTTGCCACGAGCCGTCGAGCTGCTCGAGTTCGAACGCGCGGATCTCATCGTCACGGCTCGTCGGCGGCCGGAACTCGATGCGGTTGACCCACGGTGCGCCCCCTGGGCTGTGTCGGTGCATGCGCAGATCCACCCCGCCGTGCCCGTCGAGCCGCGCGCGATACGGACCCGTGCCAAGGGGCCTCCTGCGCAGGTTGCCGCCGGCCACGATGGCCATCGAAGACGCCGCCAGAAGCGCCTCCAGCCGTACGCCGCGGCGCGCGAGCGTGATTTCGATCGTGTGATCGTCGAGCTCTCGGATCAACGGCCGACCGTTCTCGGCCGCGATGCCGCCGAGCAGCCACGCCGAGGACGACGTGCGTGTACGCAGCAAGGAGCGCACGACCTGCCGAGCGCGGAGCGGCCGCCCTCCGTGATGACGCACGTCGCGCCGGAGCGGGACCCGCGCGACCAAGCCCTCCGTGCGCGGAGGCCCGGCGGCGAGAACCGGCACGACCGCGCCGTCCCGGATCTCATAGAGCCCATCGAAGACCGCCTCGGCGAGCGCGGCCTCCAGCGCGTTGCTCGTGTCGATCGGGTCGATGCGCTCGACCCGCGCGGCGCTCGGGAGCGTCAGGGTGCCGCCGTGGCGTGGCCCGATCGCGCCCCGCGCGGGGAGGGCGGCGCTCGCCCACAAGAGCAGCCCGGCGACGACGGGGAGGGCGCGCTTCATCGGACCATCCAGAGGCGCGAGCGCCCGCGACGGTTGCCTGCGGGACCCTCGATGGCCAGCAGCTCGTCGAGACCGTCTCCGTCGATGTCTCCGGACGCCGCTGCCCACAGCGGCCCGCGGGTCGGCTCACCGCGCCACACCACCCGGAGGGCGCCGCGGCCCCGCGCCCGAAGCAGCGTGAGCTGGTCGGGGTCGTTCGGCGCCGACGCGTGGCTGGCGAGCAGCTCGGGTCGGCCATCGAGGTCGAGGTCGCTCATGGCCAGCGCCACACCGTACCCCACGGCGGCCGTGCTTCGGGGCCGTGATTCCCCGTCGAGATGGGTCCGCACGGACAGCCGCCCCGCGGTGGTGATGAGCGCCTCGAAGCCTCGCGTGATCCCCTCGCGGTCGGTGTAGCGCCCCTGCCGGTGCATGTAGAAGTGCGCCGCGGCGACGTGCGCCTCGTCCCCGACAAACGTCTCGTCGAAGAAGTCGCGCCCGTCGACCAGACGCGCGCAGCCCGCGTCCAAGAGAAAGCCGTCACAATCCTCGGCGTTCTCGACTCGCACCGCGCCGGCGCGCCAGCGGATCCGGACAGGGTGGGCGTGCTCGCTGGTCCGGACGACAGCGGCGTCTTCCTCCGCGGCGACGCTCGCCACCACCCGTCGACGCCGACTCGCGGCGGGCGGGAGCGCGTCTGGCCAGCGGACCTCGCCGAGAAGTCGGGTTCGGAGCCGATGCCCGTGGCGCGCGTGTTGATAGGGTTCGACCGAAAACACCTGAACGCCGCGCCTGCTCACCGTGATGAGCTCGCCCCGCCGGTCGCCGTCGAGGTCGACGATGCCCATCGCCAGGTAGCCGCTGCCGGCCAGCGAACCGCTGCGCGCCTCGACCGCGTCGGCGGTGAGGACCGGCGGCATCCACCCGAGCTGCGTGCGAAGCGCGACGTCGAGCGGGGCTGCCCGGCGAAACGAATCGAGCGAGGCGCTCGGCGCTGTTTGGTGGAGCGTGCTCTCCACCTGGAGGGCGCTGTGCGACGCACGTGAAGAGTCCTGCCGCGAGAAGCGAACGTCCAAGAGGCGCGCGTAGCCGAGGCGGTGGGCGGCCCGTGCCGCTTCCTCTCCCTCACCTCGAAACCCCACGTGATGAACCTCGTGGCCCAACGCCGTGAGCCGCGTGGTGATCGCGCGCGCCAGCGTGTTCTGGAGCCAGCGCGCGGCCTCCTCGTCGGCCACGTCCCCTGAGACGCGCACGCACCATGCGCCGTCGTCGCCTCCGAGACCGTGCGCCCGGTCGGCGACCGCGTGCCCCAGGGCGGTCGGCGCGTCGGGCTCGCTCTCCGGGTCCGGAGTGGTGTCAGGCTGCGCGTGCGCCGTTCTTGGGAGTCCGCCGAGACAGAGGATTCCGAGACAGAGGATTCCGAGACAGATTCCAAGCCACGCCGGCCGCGACCGCCACCTCACGGCGTCGCCTCGGGAGCCTCCGGCGTCGGTGCTTCGTCTCCCCCGCCGCCCCCGAGCTGCTCCATCAGGAAGCTGTCCGGGTCCAACACGTCGGGCGGCGTGGCCACCTCGGTCGGCTCGGTCCCCTCGAGGAAGACCTCGTCCATGGCGTCTTCCTGGCCTTCGTACGCCAGCCGGCCCGTCGCCGGATCGATGCGGGCTGTCACGACGCCGCTCGGCACCGGGAAGTCCGTGCGCGGCCGCCCCTCGTTGGCCGCCTGCATCATCTCGATCCAGATCGGGAGCGCGCTCCTCGCGCCGCTCTCCCGGCGGCCCAGCGGGCGGCGGTCGTCATAGCCGACCCACACCCCGGCCACGAGGTCGGCGGTGTATCCGACGAACCATGCGTCCCGCACCTCATTGCTGGTGCCGGTCTTGCCCGCGGCGGGGCGCCTCAGCACGCGCGCCCTTCGGGCGGTGCCGTGGTCAACGACGCTCGTCAGCATGCTGGTCAGCACATACGCCTCGGCGGCGGTCATCACGTCGCGCGGGGCTTCGGCCTCCGGCAGCGGGACGTCGCGCCCGTCGGGCCCCACGATGCGGGTGATCACGCGGTACGGCGCCCAGCGGCCGCCCGCCGCGAAGCTGGCGTAGGCGTTGACGAGCTCCACCGGCCGGACGTCGCTGGCCCCGAGCGCGAGCGCGAGCGTCGGGTCCAGCTCCGTGGTGATGCCGAGCTCCTGGGCGAGTCCAACGACCTCCGCGGGCTCCACCGTCTCGATGACCCGCACAGCAACTTGGTTGATCGAGCCGGCCAGCGCTTCGCGGAGCCGGATCTCGCCTTGGAACGACCACGTCTCGTAGTTGCTCGGACGCCAGTCGTCGTACACCCCCGGCGCGTCGAGCACGAGGGTGGCCGGCGTGAAGTCGCGCGAGCGGATGCCGAGGCCGTAGACGAACGGCTTGAACGTCGAGCCGGGCTGACGGATCGCTTGGGTCGCGCGGTCGAAGCCGGGGCCCTCCTCGTAGCCGCCGACCATGGCGAGCACGTCGCGGGACCGGGGGTCGATGAGGACCAACGCGCCCTGGGGCCCCAGCTCCAAGTTCGCGCGGGCGAGCGTCTCGCCTTCGGCTGGCAGCGACTGGATCGACGCCCGGACGCGCGCGCCCTCCTCGGCCACTTCGGCGATCGGCAGGTCATCCGGGTTCCACCGCGCCAGATCGCGGAGCCGCACGTAGGCGGGGTGCCCTCCCACGTCGATGAGCACGTGCTCCTCTTCTGCGTCCACGCCCGTTACCCGCGCGTCGTAGGTGCCGCCGACGCGGAGCGTCTCCACGTCGGCAAGGGGGCGCTCCCGCCGTGGCGCCGAAAGCGGCAAGCGGAGGTGCTGTCGCTCGTCGATGGACTCGAGCCCGCCGCGCAGCGCGCCTCGAGCCGCCGACTGCATGCTTCGGTCGAGGGTCGTGTGGATCGTGTAGCCACCGCGGCCCGCAGCCTCGCGGCCGACACGCTCGCGCAGCAGCCGACGCGCGGCTGACACCACCTCAGGCGCCGGGTGATCTCGCTCCGGCAGTTCGATGATCTCCACCGTCGCGCCGCGCGCCTCTTCGATCTCCTCAAGCGACAGATCGGGCCAGTACTCCGCGCGCTTCTGCTCGAGCTGCGAGAGCACAAACGCCTGCCGTCGCCGCGCCGCGTCCATGTGCCGCCGAGGCGACAGGTGCGTCGGTGACTGTGGGATGCCGGCGATGAGCGACGCCTCGGCCAACGAGAGCTCGTCGACGTCTTTGCCGAAGTAGTACTGCGCGGCTTCCTGCACTCCGTAGCGCCCGTGCCCGAAGTTCACGTGGTTCAGGTACAGCTCGAGGATCTCGTCCTTGCTGAGCTCCTGCTCGAGCTGCCGCGCCAACAGCAGCTCGCGGATCTTCCGGTCGAGCGTGCGCTCGGGGCTGAGCAGCAGATTCTTGATGACCTGCTGCGTGATCGTGCTCGTGCCGCGGAAGTGACCCCCGGACAGCACGCCGCGGGCGACCGCGCGCATCAAACCGGGGTAGTCCAGCCCGCGGTGTCGATAGAAGTCCGCGTCTTCCGCCGCCAAGACGCTCAGCACCAGCACCCGGGGAATGCGTTCGAGCGGGACGACCGTGCGCCGCTCCTGCCAGCTCTCGCCGAGCAGCTCGCCGTCGCGGTCGACGACCCGCGTCACCTGCGGCGGCTGGTAGTCGTGCAGGTGAGACAGGTCTGGCAGGTCGCGGCCGAAGTGCCAGATCGCGCCCACCACCGTGCCCACGGCCAGCACGGCCAGAAGCAGGAGCCCGAGCAGGGTGCGGCGGGTCCAGCGCCAAAGCGCGCTGCCGCGCTTCCTCTTCGGAGGGCGCTTGGAAGGGCGCTTGGAAGGCCGCTTCGAGGGGCGCTTCGACGTCCGGGACTTCGACGTGGTCGTCTTCGCCGACCTATCGGACTTCCCCGTCGAGCTGCTGTCTCGCCTGCTTCGCCGCGCGGTGGCCATGGGTCTTCTGGGCGACCGCCTCGGCGTCGCGCGTCCGCACCCTACCGCTGGATAAGTGTCGCGCAAACCTCTGACTGCTCGAACGGATCGCCGACCGGATTCGATTCCCGCGCGAGGTTCGACCGCGTTTGCCCGTCCGGGCGTTCCGATGGAACGGCTCCTCCCGCTGCGTCCGGTTGCCATTGCGTCGCGAGGGGGCGCGGCCACGACGGTTCTCTCGGAACACGCGCACATCCGTGCGTGGTCCGCAGCGCGGCTCGACCCCGCTTCGCGCGCGGAGGCGCTATGGCGCGACGCGGGTGTACACCCCCATCGAGTAGCTCTCGCAGCCGCCTTCGGGCACGTCCGAGACGAGTTGCACGAACGGCGCGTCGCATTCCGTGCCCTCACAGCGGGTGGTGGAGCCGAACAGGACACGGAATCGGTTCTGCCCGTAGTCCCAGTACATGCGCTGGGTGCCGCGGTTCACGATGCGCGCGTCGGCGGCGATCGGAGGCGGGAACTGGGTGAAGTCGATCAGCGGTCGCTCGATCTCGCATTCCGCGTACGACGAGGTGTACTCACAGTGGGTCTCGTTGATCGTGTCGCCTTCGTCGAAGGGCAGGCCCGTGCTGGCGTCGATGATCGGCTGACTGAAGGCGTTGTCGACGAGCACCACGCTCCAGACGAGGCTCTGGTCCTCGGAGTTGACGAGCACCCGCTCGACGAACCCGGACGTGACGGGCTCGCCGTCGCTCTCGCCGCAGCTCGAGTAGTAGATGCGGTTCTCGGGGTCGTCACGGTCGCGCTCGAAGTAGCCGTTGCCAGGCTCCCATGGCTCGGTGCCGGCGGACGGCAGTTCGGGGAGGACAAACGGCTCGTCCCCGTCCGTCAACGCTTCGCTCCGGCTGGCGCTCTCCTCCGGGCCGGCTGGCTCGGTCTGAAGATGAAAGGGCGTGCCATCAGCGCCGATCCCCTCGATGGTGACCCCACCCTCGGCGACCTCGCTCGCGCACGCGGTGGTCAGGGCGGCGATGATGAGCAGGCTCGAGCGGCGCACATTCGACTTCTTCATGCTTTTCTCCTCGGGATGACGTGACGCCTTCGTGCGTCACGGGAGCGACCATGGGAGAACCTCGTCTCCGGCCCACCGATTGGCGTGCAGTGGAGCGCTTCTGGCGCGCGATGATGCAGGCGTATCGACGGGGTGAGGAGGACTCCTCGGAGGCGTTGAGCGATCGGCTCGGGGGCCCCATGCTGCCGGCGTGCGCGCATCTCCGTTGACGCTGCGTTTTATTGATCTCGCGGGCCTCGATCGCGATGAGGTCCGCCGCAGCGCAGGCCTCTCTTCGCTGGAAGGGCCCATCTCCCACACCGAGGGGATGCGCATCTGGCGTGCCGTCGAGAGGCTGTCGGGCGATGCGTACATCGGGCTCCGGACGGGAGCGCAGATGACCATCGACATGCTCGGTCCTGTGGGCCCCGCGTTCTCGACCGCCCGCGACTTGGCCGACGGACTTCGTGTGCTCGGTGCGGTGTTGCCCCATCTGATTCCGGGCCTCGCGCTGACCGTGCAGACCGACGACCCGCTCGCGCAGCTCCTCTACCGGATGCCTGACCCGGCGGTGCGACACGGGGTGGACAACCTGTTCGCCAGCGTTCTCACGGTGGCGCGTGAATGCACGGGAGAGCGACTCGTGCCCGAGCGCGTCGACCTCGAGGTCGATGAAGGAGACGCCAGCGTCTACGAAGCCTTCTACGGAGTGGCGCCTCGGTTCGGTGCCGAGGCGAGCCGCCTGGCGTTCGGCAGCGCCGACCTCAACCTCACGTTCCGGGGCGCGAGTCCCCTCACCTCCGAGTTGCTCACGCGAAACGCCGGCGCGATCCTGGGCGAAGAGCGCGGGCCGACGGCGCGGGTGGAGGCGGCGTTGCTCCGATCGCTCTCCGCCGGAGATGGAACTCTCGCGGACACGGCCCGGCTCCTCGGAACGAGCGCGCGGACTCTTCAGCGGCAACTCGCCGATCGGGGTGAAGCGTTCACGGGGGTGCGTGCGCGACTGCGGCGAGCCCGCGCGGAGGCTTGGCTCGTCGAGGGGCTGAGCAGCGCGGACGTGGCCGGTCGCCTCGGGTACGCGAACCGCGCTTCGTTCGAGCGTGCGTTTCGTCGGTGGACAGGCATGTCACCCGCGGCGTTTCGCAACGCGGGGGGATGACGTTGCCTACCGAGACGCCTCTCTCACGATGCGCGCTCCATCCTTGACCGTGCTCAGCAGCCAGCGCGCCCGCACCTGCTCCTTGGCCGTCTCGTCGAGGCTCCCGTGCCGGCCGCGCGACGCCACGTACAGGGTGATCGCCGAAGCCACCGAGACGTTCAGACTCTCCACGAACCCCTCCATCGGGATCGCGTAGCTCCCGTCGGCGGCGTCCCGGACAGCCTCGCTGATGCCGAGATGCTCGTTGCCGAACACGACCGCGGCCCGGGGCACCTCGGCCAGCTGCTCTGGCGTCACGGTGCCCTCCATGGCCGCGATGAAGATCTTGTAGCCACGCGCCTTGAGCTCCGCCAGACACGGCTCGATGGCGCCGTGACGATGCAGCTCCAGCCACCGCTCAGTCCCGCGCGTGACCCGGTGGGCGACCATGAACCGGTTCTGGTTCTCGATGATGTGCACCTCGTGGCAGCCGAACGCGTCGGCCGAGCGCATCACCGCGGCGCCGTTGTGCGGGTCGTGCAGGTCCTCGAGGACCGGAATCAACGAGCGGGTCCGTCGCTCGAGCACCGCGTTCATGCGAGCCATCCGCGCCTCGGTGATCATCGGCCCCAAGATGCGCACGACGTCCTCGGCCGGCGCCGGCAGCGGAGCGACCGACGGCAGGACATGGGCTTTCGGATCGGCTCGCTTCACCGCGCGTTCGTAGCAGAGGCGTGACGTCGCGGCGACCGTGCGATGGGCGACCCGTTTGCTGGGATGGCGGCGGGTGGTGGCTATGCGTCGCGGAACGCGAACCACTCGAACGGAGGCACGACCACGGGCTCGCCCTGTTCTCCGTCCCAGGCGGAGTCCACCCCCTCACACTCGAGCGCAGCTCGGACCGTGCCGACAAACTCCCGGTAGGCGTCCGGGGTGTTGGACCTCGAAACGCACAAGATGCGCAGCCCACGGCCGTTTCGGACCCAATCGACCTCGTCTCTGGTGTATCCACATGCGCCCGGGGCCCCCGGTCGTTCCGAGAGTGCTTTCGCCAGCGCCTTCGGAGCGCTTCCGAAGAACGCCCCGGGCATGCCTTCCCGCGCGTACACCCCTCGCTGGTTGAGCGATCGGAACGCGGCTCTCAAGGATGCGTTCACCCACCGGTTCGGGGGCGCTGCGTTGCGGAGTCGAACCCGTTCGCGCTGAAGAACGTCCCCGTATGCCGCTTCCTTGTGGCGAAGCCCCGCCCCTGCGAGCTGGTCTACGAGGAAGTCCTGGAGCTCTGTCGCGTCGTAGAAGCCGTTCTGAACCATGCCTCGGAGCGCCTGCGCCAGGGGATCGTCCTCGGCGGGGCGACTGGGCTGAGGGGCGTCCCGAAAAGGGGTGTCGAGCCCGGCGTGCTCGTCGATCACGGCGTAGCCCGCGTCGAGCTTCTTCTGCACGAGGGCGCGCAGGTGGGCGTCGGCCGCTTGCTCGGTGTTGAGCATCTTGCTCTTCGGCACGCCCTTTCGGCCCGGTGAACCCGACCGATGAAACACCGCGGTGCCTCGGCGCTCGACCACGAATCGCTTGGTTCCCTTGGCCAGCTTCATGCGAAGGAGCCTACGCGAGCGGGAACGGACCGTCAGCTGCGCGGGTTCAGGCGCACGCCGATGACCAGCGTGCCCACCTGGAACGACTGGCCCGCCACGAAAAACGGATCGCCGGGGGAGGCCACAACGCTCATCTCGGGCAGGTAGTCCTGCTGGCCCGGCCGGTTGATCGAGACGTTCAGGCGGTAGCGCCCCGTGTCCGTGATCTCTCGAAGAACGAGCCGGATGCGGCGCCCGTTGGGGAGCGGAACCTCTCGCGGCTCGTCGATGGCGAGCGCGATGCGGGGCGACTCGAGCAGCTGCATCGAGCGGTATCCGTCGAAGGGAGCCCGACGCAGCGCAGGCACGTCGCGAAGGCGCGAATCCATCACACCCGGCAGGTCGCTCGCGAGGATGATCAGCACCTCGCCATTGACGCGGTCCTGCGCCTGAACCGGCGCGGCCAAGCCCGCGGTGATGACCACGGCTCCGAGCGCAGCCCACTGAAGGGCGATCTGGCGAAGGCGGGTCACTAGAGGTGCTCTTCCACTTCTTCGTCCGCCACCTTCTCGTCGCTGATCCAGATGACGGCGTATTGCTCGCCTTCCTGGCCCTCGACGCTGAAGATCGCGCCGGTGTTGGCGCCGAAGTCGACTTCCTCGATCTCCGAACCGGGCGGCGGCGCCTGCGCGATGGCGCCCTGGTCGATGGTGGTGGCGTGTGGGGTGCCCGGCGGTGACCCCATCACGGCCAACACGACGGCGGCGGCGGCGGCGAGCCCCCCAAACAGCATCATCGCGGCGGTCCGGCGATCCAGCTCCTTGTTCCGAACCCGGGCCGGCGGCTTGGGCGTCGCCTTCTTGCCACCCTTGACCACACGGAGCGCAGGGCGCTGCTGCGAGACCGCAGGCGCGGCTTCTTCGAGGTCGGCCTCGCGGGCCGCTCCCTCGGGGAACATCGGGTCCGTATCGACCTCGTCGGTTGCGAGCCGGGCGGTGATCGCATCGAACAGCGCGTCCGAGTCGACCTCGGCGGCGACGTGCTCATGGGACGCCGAGATGAGCATCGACAAGTGGGAGAGACCCTCGAGCTTCGCACGCAAGTCGTCGTGCTTGTCGAGCGCCTTGGCGATCGACTTCCGCTCCTTCTTGCTCAGCTCCCCGTCGTGATGGCGAGACAGCCGTTCTTCTGCGGTGCTCATGATCCGTCCTCGATGGTGAGGTCGCCCTGCATGTACTCACTGAGCGTCGCCTGCATCTTCTTCCGTGCGTGAAACAGACGACTCATGATCGTGCCCTTCGGCACGCCGAGGACCTTCGACATCTCTTCGTAGGACAGGCCCTCGATCTCCCGGAGGACGATCACGGCCCGGTGGTATTCCGGCAGCTCCGCCAGCGCCGCCTGGATCTTGCCGAGCAGCTCGCGCCGGACGACGGCCTTGGCGGGGTTCGAATCGAGGATGCGTGGGAGCAACGTCCCGTCGCCCGCGACCTCGTCCGCCGCGCGCCCCACGCCGTCGTCGTATTCGACGCCCTTGGCGTTCTTGCGCCGTCGCACATGGTCGATCGCGAGGTTCATGATGATTCTGTAGAGCCAGGTGTAGAAGCTGGAAGACCCCTGGAACTTGCCAATGTGCCGGTGAACTTTGACGAAGCCGTCCTGGACGATGTCGAGGGCGTCCTGCTTGTTCTTGACCACCCCGTACGCGACCGCGAAGGCGCGGCGGTGGTAGCGCTCGTACAACGTCCGGAACGCGGCTTGGTCTCCTGCCTGGACGCGCTCCACGAGCTCCCGGTCATCGTTGTTGTCCCTGCTCCGCTTGCCCCCGGCGGTCTTCGACGGTGGCGCTGCCGACGTCGGCATTGCCTCCTCTGACGGGGACGCCTGGGCTTCATTCACGCCATCGCCACGCTCTTTCGAGCGGGGGGCGCGATCCCGAGCGGCCGGCTTCATCGCCCGATTTGTAGCACGCGTTTGCGGCCGTGTGCGCCTCGCCGCTGCGCGGGCCTTCCCAGACCCCCGCGCGCGAAGCCGTAGCGCGAAACCGGCTGCGCGAGGTACCGTCCCGCACCGTGAACATCGATCCAGTGGATCCCGGGCTCGCCGGGCTCAATCCGCCCCAGCGAGAGGCGGTCCTTCACCAGGGCGGCCCGCTCGTCGTGTTCGCCGGCGCGGGCAGCGGCAAGACACGGGTGATCACGCACCGCGTGGCGCATTTGGTGACGGAGCACGGGGCTGCACCGTGGAACATCCTGGCGGTCACGTTCACCAACAAGGCTGCTCAGGAGATGCGCGATCGGCTCGGAAAGCTCATCGGGCCGCCCGCGCGCGACCTGTGGGTAGGCACCTTCCACGCGGTGTGTTCGCGGCTGTTGCGCCGCTACGCCGACCTGGCCGGGGTGCGAAAAGACTTCACGATCTACGATCAGCAGGACAGTCAGGCCATGGTGAAGCGGGTCCTCAAGGACCTCGACTTCGACAACAAGCGTCACGACCCCAAGCAGATCACCGGGCGCATCGCGCGCGCCAAGCAGGAGATGAAGGCGCCGGACCAGGTCGAGGTCGACAACCCCTTCGACATCGCCTTCAAGGACATCTACGCCGCCTACGACAAGCGCATGATGGCGTCCGGCGCGCTGGATTTCGCGGACTTGCTCTATCGGCTGGTGGTCGCGATGGAGGCCAAAGAGGAGCTCCGGGTCGAGCTGGGCAAGCGCTTCCGGTATCTCCTGGTCGACGAGTTTCAGGACACGAACCACGTGCAGTTCCGGTTTGTTCGTTCGATCGCGCTCCAGCACCAGCAGGTCATGGTCGTGGGCGACGACGACCAGAGCATCTACCGATGGCGTGGGGCGGACCGGCGCAACATCCTGTCTTTCCGGGAGTATTTCCCCGAGACGCGGGTCATCAAGCTCGAGCAGAACTACCGGTCGACCGCGCGCATCCTCCGCGCCGCGAACGCCGTCATTCAAAAGGCGACGCACCGCGAGCCCAAGGAGCTGTGGACCGACAACGAGGAGGGCGCCCAGATCACGGGCATCACGTGCGCCAACGAGCGCCGTGAGGCCGAGCTGCTCGTGGAGGCGGTGCGTCAGCTGCGCGTGGCGGGACGCAGCCTCGACGAGATCGCGCTGTTCTATCGGGTGCACGCGCAGTCCCGCGTGTTCGAAGAAGAGCTTCGCCGCTCCAACGTGCCTTACCGGGTCGTGGGCGGCATGCGGTTCTACGACCGCGCCGAAGTGAAGGACATGCTCGCGTACCTCCGGGTGCTCGCGAACCCCGACGACGATGTGAGCCTGCTCCGCATCATCAACACGCCGACCCGCGGCATCGGGAAAAAGAGCATCGAGGGCCTGCTCAACCGCGCAGCCCGAGACGGCACGGGCGCCTGGATCGCGCTCGAGAAGGCCGCCGCGGGGTCCGGCGGGCCGGCCAAACGCTTCAGCGCGTTCCTCGGGCTCATGCACGAGCTGCGACGGGAGCTGTCCGGCGGGGCGCCGCTCGCGGCGGTGGCATACGAGGTCTACGAGAAGACCGGCTACAAGGCTTGGCTCAAGGAGCAGGACACGCCTGAAGCCGACGCGCGCATGCAGAACATCGAGGAGCTGCTCGGCGCCATCCAAGTCGAACAAGAGAGCGACCCGGATCTGACGCTCCAGCAGTTCCTCGAACAGGTGACGCTCGACACCAACCAGGACGAAGACGCGAGCGAGCAGCGCCTGACCCTGATGACCGTGCATGCGGCCAAGGGCCTGGAGTTCCCGGTTGTGCTCGTCGCGGGCCTCGAGGAGAACACGTTCCCCTTCAAGCGGCAGAACCAGGGGCTCGACGAAGAGGCGCTCGGCGAAGAGCGGCGGCTCGCCTACGTGGCCCTGACGCGGGCCGAGGAGCGCTTGATCCTGAGCTGGGCGGTCGAACGTCGCCTCTTCCGCGACCGCTTCGAGATGCAGCCGTCCCGTTTCCTGACCGAGATCCCCAAAGAAGACGTGACCGAAGTCGTCGACGACCGGGTCCGGGGTTGGGGGGGCAGCCGGCGTTCGATGCGCGGCAGCACGTCTTCACCGAAGCCGGTCCGACCGCCGCCGCGCCGCGCGCCGCCGCGAGGACGCCCTCCGGGAGGTCCGCCCCGCGACCTTACCCCCGGCGACAGCTACATCGACCGCAGCGAGGGTGATGGTTTCGCGATCGAGGTGGGTATGGATGTCAGCCACCGTAAATTCGGCCGAGGGCGGATCATTCAAATCAAACCCACCTCGCCCCCACGTGTCGATGTACGCTTTGCCAGCGGCAGCGTGAAGACGATTCGGATCGATTTCCTTCAGCCCGCCTGACGTTTCGTCTTTGATTTCATTGGGTTGGCGACCTGTCGGTATATCGTCAACCCCGATTTAGGGTGTCGGTATGCCGGATCCAACGATTCGAGTGATTTTGCTCGAGCAAACCTCAGTCGTCGCCGCCCCCGCCACCACTGCTCCCACCGGAGCTGCCTGATCCGCTATCCGATGAGCCTGAAGACGAGCTGTAGCCGTCGGCGTACCAGCCGCCCCCCTTGAGCACGAAGTTGCCGCCGCTGATCATGCGGCGTGCCTTGCGCTTGTTGCACTTGGGGCACTTCTTGATGGGGTCTTCACTGATGCGCTGCTCGACCGTCCAGGTCTTCCCGCACGCGTCACATCCGTAGTCGTAGGTGGGCATCGGGCGAACGTTAAGCCTGAGATCCCCGCAGTCAAGCGCCCTGCGGTGCCATGTGGCCTGGCCAGGCGATGGCTCAGCGACAGACTCAAGATGTTGGATTCTATCGGCTTTCGCTGATGCCAGGCTCGTGCCGTCAGCTCATCGAGGCCATGCGATCGGGGGGAATGCCAGGCGCGCCGGCTTCGGTTCTCAGGCGCATGCGGCGGTCGTACTTCCTGACTCTTCTCGGTGCTTTCGCGACCGTCAGCTGTACGGCGACCCGTTCCGAGGCCCCGAGGGCAGTCGCTGAGAAGCGTGACCCTCGTTCGCTCGCCGATGTCTGTGCCACGGAGGTCATCGACGGGTGCGTCGTGCTGGAGAGGGCATCGATACCCTCTGCCGCCGCGGTCGAGCTTGGTTTTCATCTCGACGCGAACGGCCATGTCGTGTGCGAGGAAGACGCGATGGATTGCGAGGGGTTGGGGGAGCCCGCCGGCATGGTGCTCGACCTCTTGAGCGAGGAGTGCAGCTACTACGCCCTCTTCGCGTTGCGAACATCGAACGCGGTGTACGTTCTCTTCCCGCAGTCCATTGGGGCCAGCGGGGGCCCCGGATACATGCTCCGACCCATCGAGGGTGCCGATCCGGCCACGTTTGTACCGTTGGGCGCCATGATGAGCCGCGACGCCCGCGCCGTGTTCGACTATGGGCGCCGGGTCGAAGCGCTCGACCCCGCGAGCTTTCGGGCTGTCAATCCCGAGTTTGGGTGCCGCGGCTGCGACGCGGACCGATGCCTCACGGACTGTGTGGGGCACCCGCTGGAGCGCCCCGACTTCTGTTTCGTGTCGTCTCGAACCACGCAAAACGGCCCTCCACGCGTGAACGCAGAGGGCCGTCGGTGAGCGAAACGGACGAGCTCAGCTGCTGGCCATCTCCTCGCGGAGCTTGAGCTCCTCGAGCGCGGCTTCGAGCTCCGCCATCTCCTCGGCGTCCATCTCGGCCTCTTCGTCCTCGGCTTCGACGCGCGCCTCGACCGCGGGAGCCGACTGCTCTTCCTCGATGAGGCCCATCTCGCGCTTCAGCTCTTCGAGCTCCGCGTCTGCGCCCGCCGTGGCCTCGAGCTTGGCGAACTTGTGCTTGAGCACGTCGCCCGTGTACTCCTCGCTCAGCTCCGCGCCGGCTTCCGCCTCCGCCTCGATCTGGTCGATCTTCTCGGTCATGCGGTCGAAGGTCTCGAAGGCGCTGTTGTCCGAGAGACCGCTCATGGTCTCCTGGATCTGCTTCATCGCCTCGGCCCGACGCTGACGCGCGATGAGCACGTTCTTCTTGCGCTTGGCCTCTTCGATCTTGTTGTTGAGCGCCCGGAGCGCCGTCTTGAGCTGGTTGACGGCGATCTGCTGCTTGCGCCACTGCTCCTCGAAGGACTCGGCGAGCGCCTGGTACTCCTTCTTCCGGAGCAGCGCTTCCTTGGCGAGCTCGTCGTCCCCGGCGCGCACGGCGAGCATGGCCTTCTTGTGCCACTCGTCCAGCATCGACTTCTGCTGGTTGTACTGCTTCTGCAGCTTCTTCTCGTCGGCGATGGCGCGGGCGACCTGCTTCTTCGCCTCCACCAGCTGCTGATTCATGTCGACGATGACTTGATTCAGCATCTTCTCGGGGTCTTCCGACTTCGAGATGAGATCGTTCAGGTTGCTCTTGATGAGCGTCGCGAGGCGACCAAAGAAACCCATGCTGGCTCCTTACGCGGCTTCCGCGACGAACTCGCGGAGCTGGGGGAAGTGGTTGGTCAGCGCCACGGAGAAGTCGTCCAACGTCCCCGAGAACTCGCTGAAGTCGAGGTTCTCGAGACGGAGCGTCGCGGTCATGACCACGTCCCCGTTGGAGACCCCATAGGCGCCGTGGATCATGTCCTCGGCGTTGAAGCCCAGGATCTTCTCGAAGAACGCCTCGCGCTTGGCTTCGATGACCCGGTCCATCGTGAGCACCTTGAGGCGGAAGATCACCAGCCCCTCCGCCAGCTGCACGACTGCGTTGTCCCGGTCATCCGACGGGTCGGTGACGAGCCACGTGCCCTCGTTCACCTCGCGGTAGTGGTGACCCGAACGTTCGAGGTAGGCCTCGATATCCTCTCGACTGCGCATCCATCTCCTCGCTCTCGCGGCCCTCGGGGAACCAGCCCCGACCGGGCCCGCGAGACTACCGAGGGCCCGTGGTCCCTTGCAACCGACCGCGCGCCCTTCGGGAACTTCAAGCCCGTTCCGGGGTCGTCTATTCCGTGTACCCAGGTCCTACGCAGGGCGGAACGCGGGTATTTCGATGCCTTGCGATATGCTTCGCCCCGATGCGGAGGACTCCATCTCCGATCCGCATTTCGACAGCACCTTCGGATGGAGTGGTCAGACGTACTCGGCGAGCGATGTGAACTTCGGCTGCGGCGTGCACCCGTCCCAGCAGGAAGCCCGGGCGTGGCTTCGAATCGAGATTCGCTACTATCTCGCCTTCCAGTTCCCGACGCGACAGCTTCGGCGGATCCGGGACTACGACGGCAACTATGTCCGCGTTCGCGCATGGGATCCGGGGGAGCGGGAGGCCTGGGAACGCCGTTTCCGTACAACCATCCTAGAGGGCTGGCACAACAGATTCCAACTCGTTCCTTCCGGAGCCCTGCGCTCTCACGTGACGGCGCTCCGTGACCCTGTTTCGTGCATGCTGCGGCTGACACCTGGCAGTGGGACGAGAGCCCACTTGAATGTGGCTGTACACGCTCTCGCGCGCGAGCATTCGGGGGACTTTAGGGTTTTCTGCATACGCGGAGGACGGCGACAGACGGGGGCAAGAGACATGACCCTTGTCTCGACCCGCTTCGACGAGCAAATTAGGGACAGGACTGGCGGTGTCCCCACAATTCCTGCGTTGCACGAGTTTGGGCACTACCTTGGGCTGGGCGACGCGGGCGAGGGCACGGCGCACCAGTACGGAGCCCCTGGAAGCTGGGAACGTGGGTTGCTCATGGGAGCGGGCTTTCGTTGGACCCCGGAGTACGGCGAGCCCTGGCGACGGCGCTTGCTGCTCCATCGCGACAGCGCTTGGGCGTTCTCTGGTGCGCGGTCCCTCTTCGCCGATGGCCCGCGTGAGTGGCTGCCCCGGGTATCTCGCCTGGGATGAAGAGCTGGGGAGCCGCGCTGTTGCTCCTGTTGGCAGTGGGGTGCAGAGAAGCACCGCGCGCGCGGATAGCGACTCCGGAGGCGAGTTCTGCCGCCCCGGTGCTCATACGGCGTATTTCAAGGTGGGCGATCGACCAACAGGGGAGCCATCAGACCCTCATTCGAGTCAACAGCGACGGCACAGGATGCATGCGAGAGTGTGGCCTTACGCCCGACGCGATCTGGGAGCGCGCCGTCTTCACGTTGTCGGAGCAGGAGTTCGGGAAGCTGGTCCGTCCGCTCCGCAAGTTCGATCTCCACTCCGTTCCGCTCGAAACCACCACCCGGGGCGGCTCCCCCTGGGACGTCGTCCTCGAGGTGACAACGGAACGCCGACTCCATCGGTTTCACTATCATCGCGCACCCAACGCCTCGATCCGCGCGCTTCACCAGCCCCTTGCGGACCTGCGGACATCACTCTCCCTCCGTCCGGGGGTGCGTCGCGACCGCGTCCAAGCGCCTCGAATGAATCTGGCGATGACCGCCCCGTCTTGGTGCCGGGATCCTCCCCCGAACGCACGAATCCTCCCCGGCACGCCGGGGAGGACCGTGAGATGAGCGCGCCGTTGTCTCGGGTCAGCTGTTGAGCACGTCGTCGATGTCCATGTCGAGGTCCTCGTCGTCCTCGTCGTCGCCGCTGTCCTCGTCGTCGGTGTCCTCGTCGTCCGTAGCCTCGTCCGAGCTGCCTTCGGTCGCGCTGCCTTGGGCTTCGAGCTCGACGGAGCTCGTGCCGACGTCGGCCTCCGGGTTCCGCTCGGTGTCCTCACCCTCGGCTTCTGCCTGGGTCATGTCTTCCGGCTCGTCCTCTGGCTCGTCCTCGTCGTCCGCGATCGGAGCCGGCTTCGGCACCGCGCCCGGAGAGAGTTTGTGGCGGGCGGCGATCTGCGGGGCCACGACCTGCTCCCAGATGAGCGGCAGCGGCACGTGCTCGGTGAGCACCTCGGCGGGGCACATGTCGAGCAGGTTCTTTTCTGAGAAGGGCTTGCCCGAATGGGACGACTCGAGCGCGCCAGCGATGATCTGCTGCAGCGCCTCGCGGGGGAGGTGCTCGCTGATCTTCGCGGTGGAGATGCCCTCGACGACCTCCTGGTGATCGATGAGGCCGTCGGCGAGGCCCCGGTCGATCATGAAGGCGATGTGATTCGCGGCCCGTCGGTGACGAGATGCGCTCTGGTCAGGCGCGTAGTCCCAGAACTTCGTCTCCGTCACGTACGCCCAGAGCGCTTCCTTGTCCATGTAGCGGACGCGGTCGTCGGGGTCGAAGAGCGTCACGATCGTCTCGGCGTCGGCCTCGTCTTCGTCGAGCGCGATCTGCAGGTCCTCCCCGCAGGACCCGGCCGACTTCTTGAGGGCGATCTTCTGGCGGATGCCGGTGCAGATGACGAGGATGTTCGCGCGCAGCTGCGCCTCGTCTTTCAGCCCGTTCATGATGGCGGCGGGCGGGAAGTGGCGGATGAAGTCTTCGGGCGTGCGCTCGCCGACGTCGAACCCGTGCTCTACGACGTGGGCGACGAAGCGCTGCCAGCCTTCGTCGAGATGCGATTCGAACTCACGTGGCGCGGGGATGGCGCCGGCTTTCTTACCGTTGTCGCTCATGGCTCGAGATTCCTTGTTCGGTCTCCTGGGGCTGCAGGAGAGGGCTAGTGGTCGCGGAGTCGGAGTTCGCAGGCGCGCGCGGTCGGCAGCTCGCGCCGGCATCGTTGGAACACGGCGCGGGCGCGCCGAGGGCGGCCGAACCGAAGGTGTACGTCGCCGAGCAGGAGGTAGTGACGCACCTCTGTCGGATCGAGTTCGAGTGCGCGTTGCGCATGGATGAGCGCGTTGTCGGCGTCGCGCAGCCGCGTCAGCGCGCGGCCCAGCCGGAGGTGCCCCGTAGCGTTGTCGGGATCGGCCTCGAGCGCCCGTCGCGCCAGGTCCGCGCTCCGGCCATAGGCTCCCGTCCGATAGGTGCGCGCGGCGTCGTTCAGCAGGGCCGGCACGTCCACCGTCTCCTCGGGCTCTTCCGGCGGCGCGGGTTCGGGTTCGGCCGAGGGAACCGCGGGCGTGCTGAGGTCGGAGGTCGCGGGTACGTCCGGCAGGCGCACCGTCTCCCCTTCATCGGGGCGAAGGGCGAAGTACGCACCGACGAGGAGGGCTACGACCACCGTGACCGCGATCAACACCGCGACGGTAGCGGCCGAGCCCCTCGGCTCGGGGACGTCAGGCAGGTCCACCGCGGCGGCGGGCGCGAACGGGTCTGGCGACAATGCCTTTGCGGGCTTGGACGCCTTGGGCGGCCCCTTCGGCTTGGACGCCTTGTGTGGCCCCTTCGGCTTGGACGCCTTGTGCGGCCCCTTTGGCTCGGAGCGCTTCGGCGTCGGCGGCCCATGCGACTCGCTGCCGGATGAGGGTGTGGAGCCCGTCGTGGTGGGTTCACCGGGCAGCTCCGGGGCGCGCATCGATTCCCGCTTGAGGCGCTTCTTCTCCTTGCGGGAGAGCTTCTCTTTGGGCCGCTCCGAGGCCGTCGGCTTTCCGCGCCAGGACCGGTGGGCTTTGTTCTGGCGGCGAGCGCGCCGGCTTGCCCGCGCTGGGCGAGGTCCTGGAGGGCGCTGGCGCGAGCTCCGCTCCGAGGGGGTGCGCGCGTCGTCCTCGGGCTCGGCAGACTCGTCCATGGAGGGCAAGGCCGGGGGGGCTGGAATCTCGGGAACCGCTTTCGAGCCGGAGGGCGGGACCGGGCGCAGCGGGATGGTAGGCGGAGGGGGGGGAGAGGCCTGGTCACCGCCAGCGTCGTCCGGGTGGGTCTCGTCCTCTTCCACGACATCCGCGCCGTCGAGCCACGCGACGCGGGCTTCCGCTGACGCGTCTTCCGGCGCATCTTCGTTCGACGTTGTGCGGTCTCGGTCGTGCAACGCGGCTCGTTCGCCGCGGTCTGGTTGCGCGTCCCGCGCACTCGCTCCCAGCGCGGCGCCGTGCGGCGTGGACCGTCCGACGTCGTCCCTGTCGGTGTCCGGCTCGGCGCTGTCCGGCTCGGCGCTGTCCGGCTCGGCGGTGTCTTGCTCGGCGGTGTCTTGCTCGGCGGTGTCTTGCTCGGCGGTGTCTTGCTCGGCGGTGTCTTGCTCGGCGGTGTCTTGCTCGGCGGTGTCTTGCTCGGCGGTGTCTTGCTCGGCGGTGTCTTG
>JBGCFC010000005.1:0-210359 GCA_045106715.1 Sandaracinaceae bacterium | reverse complement strand
CTTCTTCGGCCTTGGCTTTCTCAGCGGCCTTGGCTTCTTCGGCCTTCGCCTTCTCGGCGGCCTTGGCCTCTTCGGCCTTGGCCTTCTCGGCGGCCTTGGCCTTGCGCCGCTCTTCCATCTCGGCCTGGCGCTTGGCGCGCGCTTCGGCCCGCTCGGCGTCCGCCTGGGCGCGGGCGTCGGCACGGGCCTTCTCCGCCTCCGCGCGCTCCGCGGCGGCCTTGGCGCGGCGCTCCGCGTAGGCCTTGCGCTTGGCCTCCATTGCGGAGTCGCCCTTGACCTGGTCGCCCCGGAGATCCGTCACCGAGCGGCGCTCGAATTGGCTCGGGCCCGAGGTCGCGTTGCTGCCGACGAGCTTGCGGATGCGCGCCTTGTCCTTGGCGTCCAGCTTGATGAACCGGATGCCCATCCCAGCGGGGGCTTCTTCGCTCGCGTCCTTGGCGGCTCTCCGCCACATGACCCGCCCGACCGCCTGGATCTCCTGTTCGTCGACGGTGATCTCGATCTTCACGAGCGTGTTGCGGGCCATCGGCTCGTCGGTGCGTACAAACACGCCTCCGATCGAAATGTCCTCGCTGTAACGTTCGACGAACTCGGCCAGCGTCGGGCTTCGCAGCCGGACGGTGGTGCTCAGGTTCGCTCTCGGATGTGCGCGCTCGTTCTTCATGGCGGTGTTGGGCGGCCCGTTGACATCGAGGCCGACGCGGCCGACAGAACTACTTCACTTCGCCCGAAATGTCGAAATCCAGGCGCACGTCGGCGGCGGGCGCACGGTGGAGGTTGAGCTTCCAGGGCCGCCGGTGCAGGATCGGGCGCGTGAGCGAGACGTTCGAAGCGAGGGTCACCACGATGGCGCAGGCGCTCGGCTGGGAGCCGCGGCACCAGCCGGCGGCGGAGCGAGTGCAGATCCGCGTTCCCCGAGACGAGGGGGACGACATCGATGTCTACGTGCGGTCCTGCGGGGAGATGCACGGAAAAGAGGTGCTCGAGTTTGCGAGCGCCGGCCTTCGGCTGCCTTCCGAGGACTCGGCGAAAATGCCGCTGATGATCCTCGCACTCCAACGCAACGCCGACGTCATGCTCGGCCACTGGGGCCTGGACGAAGACGACGACGGCTCCACGCTCCGCGTGTTCCACAGCCAGATCGCCGAGACCATGGATCCACCCGAGCTGAAGGGCGCTGTGCTCGCCGTCGCCGACGAATACGTCACGCTGGCCGACGCGTTCGCGGGCTTGATGTCCCGCACTGGGTAGAGCCGGCTCGATCGTGCGTCTCCGACCGTTCGCTTCTTCGCTGATCGCGCTCCTGCTCGCCGCGGGCTGTGAGGACCGGCCGCCGCCCCCGCTCCCGCTGGACGCGGGCACGGTGGAGCCCGGCGAGGTCGCGTGGGGGTCGTGCTCCGGGACCCGCTCGACGACGTGCGCGGAGGTCGAGCTCCCGCTGGACTGGGACGCGCTGGATGGGCCCACCTATCCTGTCGTGGTCCGCCGCATCCCCGGCGCGACCCCGTCTCGGCACTTGTGGATCCTGGTCGGTGGCCCGGGTGGTGACGCGGACAGCTGGGAGCCCTTCGCGCAGCGCATGGTGCAGGCCGACCCCCGCCTGACGGTGTACCTGTTTCATCAGCGCGGCACGGGCCGCTCCGGACGTCTCGCCTGCCCGATGCAGGAGTCCGCCCGCAGCCCGGGAGGCGTCAACGTCGTCGAGGAGGAGCACGCGGCCTGCATCGCGGCGCTCACCCTGCGGTGGGGAGACGCGCTGCCGCACATCTCAGCGACGGCCTCCGCCCGCGACCTCGCGTTCTTGGTAGAGCAGGTCCGTGAACCCGGCGAGGACGTCATCGTGCTCGGCTCGAGCTACGGGACCTACCTCGCCAACCGCTATCTGCAGGTTGCGGAGACCCCGCCCACCGCCGTCGTGATGAGCGCGATCGTGACCCCGGACGTGGCCTACCCCGACACGCCGGCCACGTTCGAGGCGGCGTCGCGGGAGGTGTTCGCCGCCTGCGGCGAGGACGCGTACTGCAGCGCGCGTCTCGGGAGCGACCCCGCAGCCACGTTCGAAGCGCTGCTCACGCGCCTCGACGAGGGTCACTGCTCCGCGGGCGACGGTATCTGGTCACGTCAGCTGGTCCAGCAGGTCGTCTCTCGTCTGTTCTACGACTGGTCTGCGCGCGCGGTGGCGCTCGCGTTGGTGCACCGGCTCGACCGCTGCTCGGATGACGATCGTGCGGCGCTCTCCCGTTTTCGCGGCCTCGGTGGCAGCAGCGCCGGCGGGCCGTTTTCGTGGGTGCTCTTCGCGCACATCACGCTCTCGGAGATGTGGCGCGACGGGGGCCCGACGCTGGAGCAGGCACAGGCGCTCGAGGCGAACGGGCTGCTCGGGGACGGCGGGCTGGCGAACTTCATCCAGATGCGCGAGAGCTGGCCTCGCTACGATCTCGACCGTCACGACAACGGCTTCGCGGAGACGCGTGTGCCGATGCTGATGATCAACGGCTCACTCGATCCGGCCACGCCGCTGCTGTCGGCAGAACGCGTCGGTGCGCACTTCGACGCCCCCGGACAGACGTTCGTGACCATCGAGGGCGGCGCGCACGGTTTCGGAGCCCCGCTCGAGGATGGGCAGAGCTGCGCGCAAGCGATGATCGAGGCGTTCGTAAGCGATCCGGCTGCGCCGGTGGACGACTGCGGTGCGCGGGTGGTGCCGCCCGATTTTCGCGGCACGCCCGAGCTGGCCAACGCCGCGTTCGGCACGGCCGATCTTTGGGACGAGCCGGATCCGGGCGCGCTGGTGGCGCTGCCCCCGGTCGACGTCGCGCTCACCCGGCATCTCTCGGCGCTGCTCGACGGTCGCCTGCGCTAACTGCCCGTTGACGATCCTCAGGCCGCCTGTCGCTCCTCCAACATCCTCGGGGCTTTCATCGTCACGCCATGCGGCCAGGACGGCGCGTCGCGTGCCCGATCCATCAACGTCGATTCTTCAACGGGCTGCTGACGTTCAGTACGGAACGTCGAGCGGAGGGGGCGCGTCCGCCATCGGGAACTCGTAGTGCCACCATTCGCGTCGGTACGGGGCGAATCCCGCGCGCTCCATGGCGTCGCGGAGACGGCGTCGGTGGACCCGTTCGGCGCCCACGGCCCGGCCGTGACCGCTGCCTTCGTCGAACCGGTCCCAGACGCCCATGGGGACACGCGCTCCGCTCCCGCGTTGTGTGAGCCCGACGTCGACCGCCACGCCGCGGTTGTGTCGAGATCTCCGTCCGACCCATCCGTCCAGGAGATCGTCTCGCCCGTTCGACACGCACCACGCGACCATCGCCAGGGTCGCGCGCACCGGTCGGTACGCGTCGTAGACCACCAAGCCAAGTCCTTCCTCGCCGAGCTCGTCGAGCGCCTCGCCGAGCGCGCGGGCGGCGGGCCTCACCAGCCACGCGCCTTCGTTCTCGTAGCCGGGCAGCACCGCGCCGGTGAAGTTGTCTGGCCGGTGGTAGCCGATGGCCATGGAGACGCCCGGAAGCGTGCTGATGTCCGTCCATCCGTCGGGGGGCATGCTGACGATCGTACCGCGCTCAACGACAAACGGCGCGAGACCGAGGTCCCGCGCCGCCGCCGATCGGGTGAGGGGTTCAGCTGCGCCGACGGCGCCAGACGAACGCCATCATCGCGAAGCCGACGACCCCGACCGAGCCGAGCATCGAAGCGTCTCGCGCCGGGCTCACTGAGCAGATGCCGCCGCCGCCGGGGGTCGTGCCTCGCTCGTCCGAGACTTCGCGCAGGCGTTCCGTGGGCATGCCAGGACGGAAGTCGCCCTCGTACCGGTCCTCGCAGTACGCGTCGTCCGAGCCGTAGTACGGGACACCCACGCGCTCGACCCGGCTGAGGCCCGACGGCAGCGTCAGCGTCTGCGGCGCCGTCCAGCTGAAGTACTCCGGGCCGCACTCCGTGGTGCGGGTGGCCGTGTGAACGTTCGAGACTTCACGCTCGAGCTCGTCGCTCAGCATGAACATCGGATCCTCGGTCATCTCGTCCGCGCTCATGGTCGTGAACAAGCGCGTGATGGTCGAGTGCGCGTCGAGCATGTCCTGCGCGGCGTTCCGCGGGTCGACGATGGCCTGGTTGATGGCGTCCACGAGCGAGTTCGGGCTAAAGCCGAGGCTCTCGAGGTGGCTCACGACCCCGGGCTCGTCGATGCACCAGCCCTGGATGAGGCAGTTGTAGAAGGTCTGCGCTTCGTACTCCTCCGGGGGCGGCAGGAACGTCTGGAGCAGGTTGAGGAGCTGGCTGTCCCCCGTGAAGCCGCGATCCTGCAGGCCGCGAAGGAACGCGGCCGGGTCCGTCTCTTCGCGGAGGTCTTCGATCGCCATCAGGCGAAGGGAGAGCGTGGGCACGTCGCCCGCGTAGTCGGTCACGAACGCGCGTCCGCCGGCGTCGTCCACGGCGGTGGTCACCGCGTCGTTGTAGCGGCTGAGGCCCGTGTAGAGCCCGAAGTCGTCGAGGTCCGCGTCCACGAGCATGAAGTTCATCGGGCGCGCACGACGCTCCGCGAGGAAGTACGCGGTGATGGGCATGTTCGGGACCGTCGCGATGCGCGTGAGGCGGATCGGGATGCACGGCTCGTCGCTGGCGCTCGTGAGCACGATGGGCTGGATCTCGCCGGCGTCCCGGTTCTTCTGAAGGCGGAGCGCGACGAAGAAGTGGTCGAGCTCGACGTAGTGGTCGAGTTCACCCGCGGCGGACTCGGGGATGAGGTAGCCGTTGTCGTCGAGCCACTCGCGGAGCGCATCGGCGCTGCCCGCGGCGAGCACGGCCACGTCATACGGGCCGACGTTGGCGCGCAAGCGGACATCGACGTCGGGATCGCTCGGCGGAGCCACGCCTGCATCGGCCGCGGCGCCAAACGAGTCCTCGCTCTCGGGACCCCAGCCGCGGTCGTCCCAGTAGCCGCGGCAGCTCGGCTGCGACCGGCAGGTGCCGGTGGTCTCGCGGTCGGTGGTAAAGCGCGGCACCGTGCTCTGGCCGAGCTGCTGGAACAGCGTGTCGGTGCCGACGTCCACCGTGGGCTCGGCGGGCACGGGCAGGATCCAGGCGAACTCCTCCGAGGGGCCCGTGTACAGGATCTGAACCACCGTCGTGATGGTCCCGTCGGCGTTGTAGGAGAACAGGATGTTCTCGCCCGACTGGTCGATCGCTTGGTTGTTGCAGAAGAAACCACCGCACGCGGCGGCGGGGGCGGGGAGCGTGAGGGCGGCGGCGCCGAGGGCGGCCGCTCCGAGAGCGGCGGTCGTGAGACGGTTCATTCGAGTCAGTCCTCCGCCACAGCGCTGAGCGAAGACCGTGCCATGTGCTCTCACCACACTGCGAAGCAGTGATGTTCGGCAGACGCGCCATCTTGTCGCACCGATCGCGTGCCACTCCATGTCAGGGCATCGCGGGTCGAGGGGCTCGGCGAGGAGCGCTGAAACCCACATGTAGCCCTCCGCTCTGAATGTCGTCGGGCCTCGGCGGCAACGGTCCCCACACATGCATCGCACGGGAACGTTCGCCTTCGCCCTCGTCCTGTTGGTGGCCTCGCCGGCTGCCGCGCAGCAGACCTACGAGTCCAGCTTTCGCTTCGGGCTCGGGCTCGACTACGGCGGGCTTGCTGGCCGAGGGGACGGCGGCGCGGGCGGGCTCCGGCTCCAGCTCGGGGCGCGCGTGCACGACAACCTCGCGGTGCTCTATCAGGGCCAGGCGCTGGTCGGCGTGTTCGTCGGCGACACGGACGCGCAGCTCGCGGTGCGCAACTGGAACGCCGCGATGGTCGAGGCCATCTGGGGCATCTTCTCCCTCGCCGCGGGGCCTTCCTTCGACGTGGGCTGGGGGTGCACAGCGGATGCCGCGCAGGCCGCGACGAGCGAGTGCGGGGACTTCGTTGCACCCGGGCTCGCGGCGCGCGCCGGGGTGCGCTTCGGCGTGTTCACGCTCTCGGGAGACCTGCATGTCTCCTTCACCGAGTCGGACCCCGAGGTCTGGGTGCTCGCGGGGTTGGGCGTGCAGCTCGGCGACATCGCGACCGAGCCGATGCTCAACCCCGACACGACCGACCGCGGTCGGCCCTCGGTCGTGATGCGAAGAGAGCAGCGACGCGTGTACCGTCCTCGACGGCGCACTCCGGCGGAGGAGCTCGACGAGCCCGGCTTGTTGCTCGAGGTCCAGGTCGACGCGCCCACGCCCGAGACCCGTGCGCTTCCGTCCCGGATGAGCGCGCCCTCCACGCGGCGCTTCTCTTCCCGCGATGTGGACCGTGGTGTCGAGGTCGAGGCCGACACGCGGGACCGAGGATCCCGGTCGGACGCACACGCCCCTGAGTTTGACGCGTTGGAGACCGAGGGCTCCGACGATCCGCTCGAAGGCTTGCCGACGCGTTGAGGGGTGGCGCTACGGGGGGTTGGCCTCACACTCCCCGGGTGACCGCACGTCGCGCCGCGCTCGGAGTCCTGTGTGCTTTGCTGCTGGGACACTGCGGCACAAGCCGCCACGCGCGCCTCGAGGTCGCGGCGCCGCGCCCAACCCGCCAGTCGCTCGCCCGAAATGCCTCCGCATTTCGTCCTCGGCCCGGCGCGCTGGACACGACGCCGCGCTCCACGATCCATGACGCGCGTCTGCGCCGCAGTGTCCTGGTTGGCGAAGCGACGCCGGTCGGAGTGGAGGCGCGCGAGGCGCCTGCCTTCGAACCGAGCCTTCACTATCGATTGAGCAGCGATGCGGCGCTTCAGACGCTGAGCATCCAGACGTGCTTCGAAGGGCAACCGCCGCCCTGGTTGAGCCCTGGGATCGCGCGCGCATCGATGGCGTTGCTCGGCGCGCGCGACTCCGACGGCGCCGTGCTCTCGGTCGTGGACGGCCGGATCGATCTCCGTTCGCTCGGGCGCGACGCGTGCATGACGTACCGACTCGACGTCGACCGGGCGCGCAGCGCGTCCCGATTCAGCGGTCGCTACGGCCGGGACGTGGTCACCTCGGCGGGCGCTTTCCTCTGGCGTGACTTGCGCCGGACCCCGCGCGGAGGCGCCACTGCGCGGTTCGACCTGCCGCCGGGCTTGAGCGCCGCGGTCCCGTGGCCGCGGCAGGGTTCGGTCTACCGGCTCGACGCGTCGGCGTTCCGGCGGGCCAGCTTCATCGCGCTCGGCGAGTTGCACCCGGTCGAGATCACCCGTCAGGGGGCGCGGGTGCGTGCGGTCCGGCTCGGCCCCGACCCGTGGACACTCGACGACGCGGGGCTCAGGCGCTGGCTCGAGACCGCGGTCGACGGCATCTCGACGGTCCAGGGGCGCTTTCCGGTCGAGGACCTGCTGATCGTGCTCGCGCCGCTCGCGGGCCGGGGCATGGGCTTCGGCATGGTGCGCCGCGGAGGCGGCCACGCCGTGGGATTCCAGATGGGGCGCCGCTCCACGTTCGAGGATCTCACCGGTTCATGGGTCAGCTGGCATGAGCTGTCCCATCTGCAGCTGCCGGCGCTCCCGCAGCGCGACGCGTGGCTCTACGAAGGCCTCGCGACCTACTACCAAGAGGTGGTGGCGGCGCGCATGGGGTTCAAGTCGGAGGCCGACGCATGGGGCGCGCTCCGGCAGGGCTTCGAGCGCGGCTCCAACAGCCGAGCGCGCGGACCGCTGAGCGAGGCGGCCGAGGGCATGATGCAGACGGGGGCGTTCAGCCGGGTGTACTGGTCCGGCACCGCGTTTGCGCTCGAGGCCGACCTGGCGTTGCGCGCGAACGGCTCTTCGCTCGACGAGGCGCTCACCCGCGCGGCGCCGTCGTGGCGCGGCTCCACGCGACTCTGGAACAGCGACGAGGTTTGCGCCGCGTGGGACCGGCCGCTGGACAGCGATGTGCTCGGCGCGCTGCGCAGCCGGTACGCCGCCGCCCGCCGCTTCCCCGAGGTCGGGCCCGCGCTCTCGCAGCTCGGCGTCCCGGTCGAGGGCGCGATGGAGTTGGACGACGCAGCCGAGCTCTCCGCGGTCCGCCAGAGCATCATGCGCCGCCCCGATCAGAGGTAGCCCGCCTGCCGCGTCAGCGCCGCGCCCAGTTGGCCTCGCTCCTCGGCGAGAAGGTGGGCGACCGACGCGCGCTCGGTGACCCGCGCCCGGTACGCGCGCAGCCGGGGCCGCTCGCCGAGCTCCATGCCGAGCAGCGGGGCGACGCTCAAGGCCCACGCGAGGTAGGCGTCGGCGGCGCTGAACGTGTCCGTGGCGATGAACGTGCGCCCGTCGAGGCGCGCCTCGAGGTGGTCGAACGTGTCGGGGGCGAGCTGCTTGGCGTGGCGTCTCACCTCTCGTGGTGTGTTGCGGTTTCCCCGCGGCCAGAGGCTGCGTTTGTGAAGCTCACACGCGGCGTAGCTCATCCACGACAGCACGCGGTAGCGATCGCGGCCGGGACCTCCGAGCAGCGACGAGGCCCCCTCCGGGGCGAGGTCCACGAACAGCTGCACGATCGCCTGGACCTCGGTCAGCGTCTCGCCGTCGTCGAACCGCAGCACCGGGACCATGGTGAGCGGGGCGACGTGCTCGTAGGGCGTTCCATCCTCGGTCAGCCTCTTGGCGAAGCCTTCCACTTGGCGACAGACGATCGGGAGGTCGAGCTCGAGCGCGACGATGCGGGGGACCAACGAACAGGCCATGGGGGCGTAGAAGAGTTCCATGCCTCCACTGTGGCGAGTTCAGCGTGATACCGGGAGTGGCGAAATCGACAATAAATAGGCTAAATACGCCATAGCAAGAGCGTGCGATTCGAGTCACTCTGGGGCATGTCCACGCGCGTCGTGATCCTCCTGGCCGAGGGCTACACCGATTCGAGCCTGTCCGTGGTGCTGGACGTGCTGCGCACCGCCAACGTGTTCTCGCCCGGCGCGTTCGAACTCCGGCTCGCCTCGTCCGCGGGCGGCGAGGTGGGGGCCTCGTCCGGGTTCGTCTCGGCGCGCACACAGAGCCTTCGGGTGGCGGCGCGTGCGGACGTGGTGTTGGTGCCGGGGCTCTGGGCCGACGGGCCGGCCGCGGTCGATGCGCTCCTGGCGCGGGAGGACGTCCGCGCCTTGTCCCGCGCGCTCGCCCGGGCGCATCAGCGCGGCGCGATCGTCGGGGCGGCGTGCTCCGGGGTCTTCGTGATGGCCGAAGCGGGGCTGCTCGACGGGCGTCGCGCGACGACGACCTGGTGGCTTGCGCCCCACCTCCGCCGTCTTCGCCCATCCGTGGACGTCGACCCTGCGCCCAGCCTGGTCGCCGAGTCCCGCTGCTGGTCGGGCGGCGCGGTGTTCGGTGTCGCGGACCTCGCGTTCCATCTCGTCGCGCAGAAGCTCGGACCGAACCTCGCGCACCGATGCGCGTCGGTCTTGCTCCTTCATCGCCAACCCTCGCAGGCGGCCGTCATGGCGGTGGGTCAGCTCGCCGGCGACGACCCGGTGGTGCGCGCCGCCGAGCGTTGGGTTCGTGCCCACCTGGACCGCCCCTTCGACATCGCCACGCTCGCTCGGGCAGTCGGAACCAGCCCGCGCACGCTCGCCCGGCGCCTGGACGCGACGGTCGGGATGAGCCCCGTCCGGTTCGTCCAGCAGATCCGCGTCGAGACGGCGCGCTATCTCTTTCGGACCAGCCGGCTGAGTGTCGAGGAGGTCAGCGCCAAGGTGGGCTACGCCGACACCACGACCTTGCGGCGTTTGCTCAAGCGCCACCTCGGGCTCTCGCCGAAGGCCCTGCGCAGCAGCTCGTGACGCCGACCGTCTCCCTCGAGGGAGCGGCTGGCAGGTTGCATCCGAAAGCCCTTTGCAGCGACCTGCTAGGGTGAGTTCGATGCGTCGTCTGCTCTGGCCGTTGCTGCTCGTTTCGTTTGCCGTTCCCGGCTGCGCCTCGCAGGAGTGCAACATCAACTCCGACTGCGGTGAGGGACGTTACTGCGAAATCGGACGTTGCCGACGCGACTGCCGAGAGGACTTCGATTGCGCCGCGGGGGAGCGCTGCTCGGTGATCGGGCAATGTGAGCTTGTGGGCGACGCGGGGATCGACGCGGGCCCCGGGCCTGACCCGGTCGACTCAGGGCCTCCGGATTCCGGTCCGATCGACGCTGGTTCCCCCGATGCCGGCCCTGCGGATGCCGGTCCTCCGGATGCAGGCCCCTCCGACGCGGGGCCCCCTGACGCGGGCCCCCCAGACGCGGGCCCCGCGGATGCCGGTCCTCCGGATTCCGGTCCTCCGGATGCCGGTCCTCCCGATGCGGGGCCGACGGGCGCGTACCTGGATCGGTGCAACGTGCCGACGGATTGCGTGAGCGGACGTTGCCTGTCCGACCGCGGCGACACCCGTTTCTGCAGCCGCGCGTGCGCATCGGACAGCCAGTGCGCGAGTGACCACGTGTGTGTTGGCGGACGATGTGAGCCCGATGACGTGGGAGCGCTCTGCGACGAAGCGAGCGACTGCGCGCGGAACCTCTGCGCGGGCAACCCGGCGACCGGCGCGGGGGAGTGCACGCAGACGTGCTCGAGCGCGCGGGACTGCCCGGCCGGGTTCGCCTGCTCCAACGCGGGAAGCGCGTTCGTCTGTGTCGATATCGAGCGCCCCTGCGCGCAGTGCAGCACAGGGCTGTGCCTCACGGGAACCGGCTGCACCACGACATGCCGGACCGCGCTGGACTGTCCGACGACCCTTCCCGGGCTCGCCTATCAGTGTCTCAACGTGAGCGGCACGGACGTCTGCGTGCCCTCGTCGGCCATCCTCGGGGACGACCCCAAGGGGGCGACCTGTCGCTTCACCGGCGACGCCAACCTGTGCCGCAGCGGGGTCTGCATCGACGACGAGCTCGGGCGGTCGGTCTGCTCGCAGGTGTGCACGGAGGACGGCGGCTGCGGCGAGGGGTCTGCCTGCATTCCGGCTGACGACGGGGAGGGCGGCGTGATCAACCTCTGCCAAGACCTCGGCGCGACGCTGGACCTGACCGAACCCTGCACGAGCAACGCACAGTGCTTCAGTGGTCTCTGCCACGCCACGCTCCGCATCTGCTCACGACTTTGCACCGCGGATGGGCTGTGCCCCACCGGTCTCACGTGCCGCCCGGATGTGCTCGGCGGCGGCGTGTTCTCGGCTTGCGGTCCCTGACCCAGGGTCGGCTACGCAGGGTCGACTCCGCAGGGTCGGCTACGCAGGGTCGGCTACCAGATCACCCGAATGTCGAAGCCCGTCATCGACACCTTCCGGTAGGCGATGCGCGCGGCGGGCTCGACGGTTTCCAACGCGCTCGCCAGCGAACCGAAGAGGTACGGGTGGAACGCCCACACGTCACGGAGCCGAACGATCGCCTCGCGCGGCCCGACACGCTCAACCTCGAGGTCCCCAAACGACACCCCGACGCGGTAGAGGCGCTGCGCGAGGTCGAGCAGGCCATCTACCGAGTCCCCCGCGAGCGCGAGCAGCACGCGCCCCACCATGGACTTCTTCAAGCTCGGGCCGACCGCACGCCCCGCGGCCTCGAGGCGCAGAGGGTCCCCGTTCGCGCCATCGTCCAGGAGCCGCAGGAAGTCCTCGAGGGGGTAGTCGCGGAAGCCCGCGTAGCTCGTGCCGAGACGCAGTCGGCCCGCCGCGGCGTTGAAGACGAACCCTTTCACCGTCCGACCGGAGGGCACAGCCGACAATCGCGCGGCCAGGTCGAGCTGGCCCGCCCATTGGGGTGGCTCCTGGAAGTCGGCGTTCATGGGTGCGGCCGGCGTCTACACCGAAGGCCCCAGCGCGTCCACGGCGCGTGGCATGCTGCGCGCCATGTGGACTCTCGTGGACGAAGACGAGGCGGCGACGATCGGGCATTTCGAGACGTTCGGCCTGGCTGTGCTCCGTGCTCCGGTGGACGTCGCGTTCTTCGACCGCGTGGGGGGGGTCATGCAGGTGCTCTCCGAGCATGACCGCTTCTCGATGCTGATCGTGCGGGCCGGCACGCTTCCCGGGCAGCTCAGCGGTCTCGCGCGCGAACGGGCCATCGCGCTCATGAAGCAGCACGGCGATCGGCTCAACGGGTTCGGGTACGTGCTCAGCGGAGGTGGACTGAAAGCGCGCATGCTGCGCGGGGCCATGAACGCGGTGCTCAAGACGGCGAAGTTCCCCGCCAAGGTGTTCACGGACCCGGGCGCGGCGGTGAGCTGGATGATCGATCAGCGAGGCCAGCCGGCGAGCCTTCGCCAGGCGCGGGCCGAGATCGCCGCCGAGGTGAGCCGCTTGGTTCAGGCGTGAGTTAAGAGGATGTAACTGGCGCGCTCGGCGGTCGCATCGCACGTGCCTCTCGGGCGCAGCGCCCGGGAGCTCGCCGTCACACACGAACCACGCAACCTCCTTCCAGTCATGGGCAGAGCGGGCGCCCTCGGGGGGCTCCGGCTGGCCGCGTGCGCCGTGCTCGCGTTTGCGTGCGGCGGCGGCGACCCCACTGACGCGGGCCCGCGACCGGACGCAGGCCCGGGGCGCGGGGGCCAGTGCGAGGTGGACTCCGACTGCGACGACGGCCGCTTCTGCAACGGAGAGGAAGTCTGTATCTCGGGCCTCTGCGGTCCCGGCTCGGCACCCGACTGTGACGACGGGGTCGCTTGCACCCGCGACCGTTGCGTCGAGTCGATGGACGCCTGCGTCAGCGTCGCACCCGACCTGGACTTCGACGGACACGCCGACGCGGCGTGCGGGGGCGACGACTGCGACGACGCCGATCCCTTGCGGTTCACCGGCGCACTCGAGGTGTGCGACGCGGCGGGGCGAGACGAGGACTGCGACCCAGACACCTTCGGCAGCCGAGACGCCGATGGGGACGGCGCGATCGACGCGCGGTGCTGCAACGGGGACCGCTGCGGGACGGACTGCGACGACATGCAGCCCGCGGCGCACCCCAGCCAGCCCGAGGCCTGCGACGGGATCGACAACGACTGCGACGCATCCGTCGACGAGGGGGTGCTGGGCGCTTTCTATGCGGACGCGGACGGAGACGGTTTCGCGCTGGAGTCCGCGGCCCCGGAGAGCGCCTGCTTCGCTCCTGTGGGGTTCGTGCCGCGCCGCGGTGACTGCGACGACGCCGACGCGCAGGCCAACCCCGGGCTGCCGGAGGTCTGCGACGCGGAGGGCAGAGACGATGACTGCGACGGCGACGCCAACCCGGCGTCCCAATGCAGCTGCACCGGGAGCGAGACGCGTCCCTGCCAGGACGGGGACGGCGCGCCTTTGTCGGGGCGCTGCGCCGCAGGAGTGGAGCGCTGCAGCGCGGGGACGTTCACCGCGTGCACCGTGCCGCCCGACAACGAGACGTGTGACGGCGTCGACGAAGACTGTGACGGACGGGTCGACGAGGGGTGGCGGATCGCCTGCTGGCCCGACTTCGACAACGACGGGTTCGCCGCGGAAGGCACCGAGCTGCTCGAGGTGTGCCCCGCGCCCGGGCGCACGGGTGTGGGGGGGTGTCCCGGGGGCACGACCAACCGCGACCCGAGCGAGGCGTCCGACTGCGACGACCGGAGCGGGAGCGCGCGGCCCACCGCGACAGAGCGCCCGGCCAACGAGGCCGACGACGATTGTGATGGAAGGGTCGACGAAGCATGAGGCAGGCAACCCGGTGGCTCTTGGCTGCTTCACTCGCCTTCGTGGCCTCCTGCGGCGGGGGTGAGGACCCTGCCGACGCGACGCCGGAGCTCGACGCCGGTCGGTTCGATGCGGGGAGCATCGTGCCGCGCGAGTGCACCGACGACGCGCGCTGCGACGATGGCGTTTACTGCAACGGTGAGGAGGTCTGCGTCGACGGAGCGTGCGGAGCTGGCACGCCGCCGGACTGCGACGACGGCATGGAGTGCACCGCCGACCGATGCGACGAGACGAACGCACGCTGCGTCAACACCGCGCCGGACGCGGACGGGGATGGCCACGCGGACCTCGCGTGCGGTGGCGACGACTGCGACGACGCCGATCCCAGCCGCTTCCCGGGCAACACGGAGGTCTGCGACGCGGACGACATCGACGAGGACTGCGACCCGGAGACGTACGGGTTCCGCGACAACGACGGCGATGGGTTCCCCGACGTGGCCTGCTGCAACGGTGAGAACTGCGGCACAGACTGCGACGACACGCTGCCCTCCGCGCGTCCCGGTGAGGTCGAGACGTGCGACGGCTTCGACAACGACTGCGACGCCGTGATCGACGAGGGCGTGACCGGCACCTTCTGGGTCGACATGGACGGCGACGGGTTCGGGGACATGAGCGAGCCCACGATGATGGCGTGCTTCACGCCCGAGGGCTTCGCGAGCAACGACACGGACTGCAACGACGCGGTCGGCTCGGTGCGCCCGGGCGGTGTGGAGGTCTGCGACGCGCCCGCGGGCGGGGGGGGCCCGCTCGACGAGGACTGCGACGGGGTGGCCAACCCCGATCTGCTCTGCAACTGCACCGTGCCCGACTCGCGGTCGTGCGGGGCGGGTGGGCTTCAGGGAGCCTGTGCGGCCGGCACGCAGTCGTGTGAAGGCGGCGGCTGGGGGGCCTGCTCCATCTCGGCCGTCGCCGAGTCGTGCAATGGCGAGGACGAGGACTGCGATGGCCAGGTCGACGAAGGGCTGACCGTGCGGTGCTTCCCCGACGCGGACAACGACACGTACTCGCTCAGCGGCGTCGAGGAGGTCCAGCTTTGCCCCGACCCCGCGCGCTCGCTCGTCGGCGGTTGCCCGAGCGGCTACACGGACCGGGTCCCGGTGGGCGTCGACGGAGACGGCATTCGGCAGTTCGAGTGCGACGACGCCGTGGCCGATGTCCGGCCCGACGCCACCGAGCTCTGCAACGGGATCGACGACGACTGCGACTTCGCCGTCGACGAGGGGCGGTTGGTCGTCTGCTACGAGGATGTCGACGGAGACTCCTACCCGGCGAGCGGCGCGGCGCCCATGAACCTCTGCCCGAGCCTGGGCGACAGCTGCCCGACGGGCTTCACCGCCCGCGTGCCTCTGGCTGGGCAGATCGACTGTGACGACGACAACGTGGGCGCGTCGCCCGCGGTGACGGAAGCGTGCAACGACACGGATGACGACTGCGACGGGGCGACCGACGAGGGCACGTTGGTGACGTGTTTCGAAGACCTCGATCGGGACACCTACGCCCCGGCCACGGCGGCCGGTGTGGTGCAGTGTCCGGACAGCGGCACGGGGACCTGTCCCGACCAGAGCACGACCCGCACACCGGTCAGCGGCGCCGACTGCGACGACGGCTCGGCCACGGCAAACCCTGCGGTGGGGGAAGCCTGCAACGACATCGACGACGACTGCGACGGAAGCGTTGACGAGGGCGTGCTCATCACGTGTTACGTCGACGGCGACGCGGATGGATTCCCGCTCGGCGACGCGAGTGCGATGACGGTCTGCGCGGAGGCGGGGACCTGCCCAGACGGGCTCACCACGACGTCGCCGGGCATGGGCGGGGACTGCGCGGACGACGACGCGGCGCGCAGCCCCGGGATCGCCGAGGTCTGCGACGGGAGCATCGACGAGGACTGCGACGGCGCGGTGGACGAAGGCCTGGTCCTGACGTGCTACCCGGACGGCGACGGCGACGGGTACACGACTGCCGGCGCGACCGGCACCGAGACGTGCCCGGTGAGCGGGACCTGCCCCAGCGGGACGACGGTGCGAAGCCCGGGCGCGGGCGCGGACTGCGCGGACGACGACAGCGGCCGCAGCCCGGGGGTCGCCGAGGTCTGCGATGGGAGCGTGGACGAGGACTGCGATGGCCAGGTCGACGAGACGCTCTCGCTCGAGTGTTACCCCGACGGCGACGGAGACGGCTTCTACGCGAGCGGCGCCAGCGCGAGCACGCTCTGCGCGGTGTCCGGTACGTGCCCGACCGGGTTTGTCCCGGTGGCGTTCTCGGGCGACTGCAACGACAGTGACGAGGACATCAAGCCGGGCGCGACCGAGCTGTGTGAGGGCTCGGTCGACGAAGACTGCGACGGCGCCATCGACGAGGCCGTGACCGTGACCTGCGTGGCGGATGGCGACGGCGACGGGTACTACCCGCCGACCGGCACGGCGGAGGCGGTCTGTCCCGTGGGTGGAACGTGCCCCGCTGGCTACGCGGTGCTCGCCAACGGCAACGACTGCAACGACGCGGCTCCCGGGATCAACCCCATCGCAACCGAGGTCTGCGACGGGGTGGTTGACGAGGACTGCGACACTCAGGTGGACGAGGGGCTGCGCATCATGTGCCGGCTCGACCCGGATGGGGACACCTTCGCCTCGCCCGGGCAGGCGGAGGAGTCGCTGTGTCCCTCCGGCGGGGTGTGCCCGGCGGGCTACACGAACACGAGCCTGTCGGTTGGGTTCGACTGCGACGAAACTTCGGGCACCCGCCACTCCGAGCGCCCGGAGATCTGCAACGGCATCGACGACGACTGCGACTCCACCACCGACGAGGGCCGCACGATTACCTGCTTCGATGATCCGGACGGCGACGGGTACGCGCTGGGGACGACGACGCCGGACGCGGTCTGTCCGGCGATGAGCGGCGGCTGCCCGAGCGGCATGACCGGGCAGGTGCCGGGCGGTCAAGACATCGACTGCGACGAGTCCAACCCGTCGATCAACGGCCAGGCCACCGAGGTCTGCGACACGGTCAACCAGGACTGCGACATGCAGGTCGACGAGGGGACCTTGCGCCGCTGCTACAGCGACCCCGACGGAGACGGTTACGGAGGGAGCGGGAGCGACGTCGAGGTGTGCCCCGCCATGGGCGGCGCGTGCCCCTCGGGCACCGTGGAGGACATCCCCATTCCGCCGGACCTCGACTGCGCGCCGATGAATCCCGCCATTGGCCCCGACGCGACCGAGGTCTGCGACGACGTGGACCAGGACTGCGACGGCCTCGTGGACGAGGGCACCCGCATGTTGTGCTTCCTGGACGAGGATCGGGACGGCTTCGGCGTCGTGGGAACCGGGACCCTGTTGTGTCCGTCGATGGGCGACTGCCCCGACCAGTTCACCGCGGTGGATCCGTCGATCACGGCGGACTGCAATGACATGAATCCGGCGCTGGCGATCCCGATCGCCTGCTACTCCGATCAAGACGACGACGGGTTCACGCCGGTCGACGGAATGACGATCTCCACGTGTGCGAGCAGCTGCGGGTTCCAGCTCACGGACGTGCCGCCGAGCGCGCCGGACTGCAACGACATGGATCCCGGCGTCGCGTTCCCGCTCACCTGCTACCCGGACGGCGACATGGACGGGTACGCCGCCGCCGGAGCGGCGCCCTCCGACTTCTGCGGGGTCTCGTGCCCGATGGACGCGACCATCATTCGCCCAACGACCGCGTCCGACTGCGCCGACGACGACGCCACGCGGTCTCCCGGCCTGAACGAGGTGTGCGACGGGGCGGTCGACGAGGACTGCGACACGAACGTCGACGAGGGGCTCACCGTGATGCGGTATCCCGATGCCGACAACGACGGATATGGTTTTGGAGGGCTCGTCTCTGCGTGCCCGGGCGCGGCCAACTTCGCGACCGTGGACGGCGACTGCAACGACCAGAACGATTCGGTCCGGCCCAACCAGACCGGATTCTTCACGTCGCCTGCGTGTTTCCAGGGCTGGTCCGAATGCACAGTCGGCATGAGCCGTGGCTGCGCGGAGGATCTCGGAGGAGGGATGACCGGCCCGTGCCTGTTCTTGGCCCCGTTCTACGACTACGACTGCAGCGGCGACATCACCTTCGACCCTCCGCGTCTCGACTGCAGCGGAGGCTCGTGCGGCGCAGGGACCTGCCAGGGGTCCGGGGCGATCTACGTGCTCGACCCAAGCACCTGTGGGGTGCTCGAGCCGAACGCCTTCTGCGACTGCAGCGGAGGGTCATGCGCGGCGACGCCCAGCGGGTTCAGCAACCGCATCTACTGCCGCTGAACACCGCACCATCGAACACGCCGCACCTTTGAACGCGCCGCGCCTTCGAACGCGGCGTGTTCAGCCTGTGCCTGCGGGCGTCGTCGAGATGGTCAGGTCGATCTCCAGACTGTACGGATGACAGCGGGGGGCGACGTTGACGGGCACGACGTGCACAAAGAGCCCCCTGGGCTCGCAGGCCGGACTGCCGATGTAGGTCAGCCGGATCTCCTCCCGAGCGTTCCCCGGTTCACTCGAGCGGCACCCTAGTCCCAAAGGCGTCGTGAAGAGCGCGCCTCCAGCGCACTCGACTGCGACGTCAGAGCTGACCAGTGCGCAGTCGACGATGACCTCGAGGTCGTAGTCCTCGCCGCGGAAGATCTCCGGGAGAAGGGCCGTGAAGACGAGCGTGCCGGAGAATCCAAAACCATCTCCCGGTGGGGTTCGCCAGTGGTACCAGTCGTCGTCGGATGCGTCGCTCACGACGAGTCCCCCGAGGGCCACTCGCCCGCTCACAGGGAAGGTCGGCCCCCCCATCACAGCTTCGGGCGTGTTGTTGCCGCCCGTCCCCGCGTCGTAGAAGTCGTCATCGCAGACGCAGCGCTCGGATTCGCAGCTGCCTGAGATTCCGCAGACGCCGCATCCCCCGCAGCCGAGCGTGCCGTCGCAGGCGTCGGGTTCGCAGACCGTGTCGCATACGCACTCGTTGCTTCGGCACGCGAGTCCAGGGGCGCAGGTGCCGCACACTAGCACCCCGCCACAGCCGTCATCGATGGTGCCGCACTCCTCACCGTCCGCGCCGCACGTCGTGGAGGGAATGCAGTCGCACTGGTTGAGGACGAGCCCACCGTTGCAGACGTCCGGCAGCACGCAGTCGTCGCCGCAGTCGATGACCTCCCCGCAGCCGTTGGAGATCTCTCCGCACTCGGCGCCCGCCTCCGCGCACGTGATGGGCGTGCATGAACCCTCTCCGCACACGTTCGGCCCCCCTGCGCCGCACTCCGTATCCGACGGACACGGGTCGCATGTCACGCTCCGCCCACACTGATCGAGGACCGTCCCGCAGAGTCCCTCGCAATCCGCCGGAGGACAGACGCATTCGTTGCTTTCGCAGGTCTCTCCTGGGCCGCAGCCGCCACAGTCGATGTCCGTCCCGCATCCGCTCGCGATCGTGCCGCATTCGACGTCAGCGCAGTCGCGCGGCTCGCAGTCGCAGATGTTGGGGATGCCGCCTCCGCCGCAGGTGTCGCTGCCGGAGCACTCGCCGCATTGGAGCGTCGTCCCGCAGCCGTCGTCAACCTGACCGCAGAACGCACGGAGCTCTTCGCACGTACGAGGCACACACGTCGCGTCGCGCTCGCAGACGCCGCCCGGCCCACAAGTCTGGTCCGGGGGACAGTCGCTGTTGACGACGCACACGTACGTGCCGCTCGGGATGTCGGGCGCGCACCCGGCGAGCAGCGCAACCCAGAACATCGCAAGACCGATCCGCCGCATCAAAAACTCCCCCGCACCGAGATCGAACCGGGCCCCACCTGGAGCGCGACGCTCCGGTCGTCACCCCCCTGGGTCAGGCCCCACACCAGACCGACGCCCGCGGCGACCGCGCCCACGCCGATCAGCGTGCCGCCGACCCCCTGGAACACGGGAATGCGGTCGTACGCGCCCGCGACCTCTTCCCATCGGGGCGCCGTGTCTTCCTCGACGCACCCCGTCGGGTCGCTCACGCAGGCCGCGTCGATCGAAGCGACGACGACGAGCGCAACTCCCGTCACGAGCACGGCGCCGCCGGTGGCCACCAGGACCCAAGGGACGGGGCTGGGCTCGAAGGGAGGAGGCATGGCGAGCTGCTGTTCCTCGGCCAAGCGGGCGGCTTCTTCGGCCTCTCGAAGCGCCCGCGCGTCGGCCTCGCGGGCGGCCTCGCGTGCGGCGCTGGCTTCCACTTCCGCGCGGATCTGTCGGTCGAGCACCTCCACGCGGGCCTCCACCTGCGTGCGGTCGGGGGAGTCGGGGCGGGCCTCCAGATAGCCTCGGTAGGAATCGAGGGCGAGCTGGTCGCGCCGGAGCCGGTCGGCGACAGTGCCGATGTTGTAGAGGATGTCCGGCGACTGCGTGAGCTCGTGAGCGCGCTGGAACGCCTCGAGCGCCTCTTCGAAGCGTCCGTCCTCGTACGCGATTCGACCGGTTTCGAACGCGGTGCGGGCTTCGTCCATCGGTGTCGCGTCCTGCGCCCGCGCGCTGGAGACGGGCCCAGCGGACACCAGGAGGAGGATCAGGGGAGCGAAGGCGAGGCGGGTCATCGTCAAGACATCATGATAGGCACATCGAGCGCCAGCCGGCCCGTTCCGAGCATACGTCCGCCCGAGGGGTGATCTTCCCGGAATGCCGGAATTTGGCTTTCTGATGCGATGGCGGCGTAGCGTCAGAGCATGAGTGATTCGATCCGCCGCGAGCCCCGCTACCGCATGACCTCCGAGTGCCTGGTCGAGAGCGGTGAGACGATCATCTCGGACCGCGCGCTCGATGTCTCCAGCAACGGCTTGCGGGTTCGCGCCATCGCGGAGCTTCGGGTGGGGGCGCCCGTGCGGCTCAAGCTGCGCATCCCCGGTTCCGGGGTGTGGGTCGAGGGCGAGGGCGAAGTCGCTCGCCGGATCGAAGGCCGCCGGTCGGGCGACGAAGGCCGCGCCTACGGGATCCGGTTTCGACGCATGAGCGCGCTCTCCCGGCAGCTCGTGCGCACCGCCGCCTGCTGGTACCCCGAGGTCGCCCACGGCCGCGGTTCGAGCCGCAACGCGGACGCCGCAGCGCTTCGGGCCGACGACGAGTAGAACGCCGCGGCGCCGGAGAAGCCTCCTCGTCGACGCGATGCATCGACGAGGAGGGACGCGCCGCAGGGGGGCCCGCTCTCGGCGCCGAGGCGCGTTGCGACCTCCACCGAGGACATCTAGCCTTGCGCCGTGCTGGGGTCCAAACGCGTTTCCATCGTCATGCCGGGCATCGACGTGTCCGCCACGTTGGCCCGCACCGTCGGAGCCATCCCCGAAGGCGTGGCGGACGAGATCCTCTTCGTCGACGACGGCAGCACCGACGACTCGGTGGACGTGGCGACGTCACTCGGATGCACGGTGATCTCCCACGCGCGAAACCTCGGCTACGGCGCGGCGCAGAAGACCGGCTACCGCGAGGCGTTGGCGGGCGGGGCCGATGTCGTCGTGATGGTGCACCCCGACTTTCAGTACAAGCCGGAGCTGGTGCCGGCGATGGCGGCCATGGTGGTGCACGGGGAGTACGACCTCGTGCTCGGAAGCCGCATGCTGATGAAGGGCGCGATCCGGGGCGGCATGCCGCGCTGGAAGTGGGTCGCCAACCGCAGCCTCACCGCGCTCGAGAACGCCATGACGGGAGCCGGGCTGAGCGAGTACCACACGGGGTACCGGGCGTTCTCGCGGCGCGCGCTCGAAACGCTGCCGCTCGCCGACAACCGCAACGACTACGTCTTCGACAACGAGACCATCGCGCAGGCGCTTTGGCTCGGCCTTCCGATCGGCGAGATCTCCTGCCCGGCGAACTACTTCGACGAGATGCAGACCATCACGTTCATGCCCGGCGTGCGCTACGGGCTCGGCTGCCTCGAGACGGCGGGGAGCTACCTGATGCATCGGCTCGGGCGTCCCTCCGAGGTGTTGATCCGAACGCGGCGCCTGGATCGCTGGACGGAAGGCACGCGTCGATGAATGTGCCCGAAGAAACGATCGCCGTCGTTGGCCTCGGCTACGTGGGCACGGTGGTGGCGGCTTCCCTGTCGGCCGCGGGCCAGTCGGTCATCGGGGTCGACCGGCGGGCCGACGTCGTCGATGCGCTCAACCACGGCGTGGCCCCGATCCCCGAGCCGCTGTTGAGTGAGCGCCTCGCGGCGGCGAACGAGGCCGACACGTTTCGCGCGACGGTGGACCTCGCGGACGCAGCCCAGAGGAGCGCGGGGGCGTTGGTGTGTGTGGGCACACCGGTCGGCGAAGACGGAGCGCTCATCGTCGACGACGTGCTCGAGGTCTGCTGCGCGCTGGCCAAGGAGGCGGACCCATCACGGCCGTACGTCATCGTCATCCGAAGCACCGTCCCGTCCGGGCTCTACCAGAAGACGATGGCGCGTCTCCGTGACGCGGTGGGAGACGCCGCGGGCACGCGTGTCTTGCTGGCGCTGAACCCCGAGTTCCTCCGCGAGGGGACGGCCGTCGCCGATCACGAAGACCCGGAGCTGATCGTCTACGCCACCGAGCACGACGCGGCTGCGGCCTTCATCGAGGCGCTGCACGCCGAGCAGCGCGACCGCCTCCACCGGACCGACCCAGCGACGGCGGAGGTGCTCAAGCTGGTCAACAACGCCTGGCACGCGCTCAAGGTCGCGTTTGCCAACGAGGTGGCCAGGGTGGCCAAGCCCAGCGGGGTCGACCCGTTCGCGGTGATGCGGCTGCTGGTCGCCGACACGAAGCTGAACACGAGCGCGGCGTATCTTCGCCCGGGGCTGCCGTTCGGTGGCGCGTGCCTGGTCAAAGACGTGCAGTCGTTGGACCGTCAGGCGCGGGCGCTTGGGGTCGAAGCACCGCTGCTCGCGTCGGTGATCCCCTCGAACGACGCGCACCTCGAACACCTGGTCAGCGCGGTGCGCGCGTACGCTCCCAAGCGGGTCGCCATCGTGGGGGTGGGGTTCAAGCCCGGCGCGAGCGACGTTCGGGACAGCGCCCCGGTGCGCCTCGTCCACCGGCTGCTGGACCTCGGCATGCAAATCCGGGTGGCGGACGCGGGCATCCTCGACGCGACCGTGCCGCCGCTCGGCCTCAAGGCGCTCGAGGCGGCGCTCGGGGATCCGCGCGCCGCCGCCGCGCCCGACGTTGCGAGCGCGATCGAGGACGCGGATGTGGTGGTGGTCGGCCATCCCTCGGAGGCGGACCGTCGCGCGCTGGTAGCGCTCTGCCCGGCGACGCCGATCCTCGATGCTGCGGGAGAGCTGAGCCGCAAGCTCAGCGAGGAAGAGCGGGCTCGGCTCTCGCCGCTCGTGGTGCTCGCCGCCGAGTGATCAAGAGCCCCGCGGTGGCCGTCGCGAGCGCCGCCCACGCATAGAACGGCACGTACGTAGAGACGCAGTCGAGGGCCGGCCCGACGGCATCGTCGCTGGAGAACAGCAGCGTCCGCCACGCGTCGAGGAACGCAGGCTGGAAGAACTCGTGGGTCTCGGGCACGCGTGCGTGCGCCAACAGGTGCGCCGGCAGGTTGACGGCTGCGCCCGCGGCCACGAGCCATGGCAGTGAACCATTTCGGAGGAGCGACCCGGCGGAGGCGCGCCGGATCGCGCCCGTCGAGGCGCCGAAATGGGTTTTGCAGCAGCCTGCCAGCAGGCTGCCGGGGACGAGCCCCGCGAACACCGCCAACACCGGCAGGCTCGGCACCAAGAAGCGTGGGCCGAGCGCCAGCGTCGCGTCCCAATCGAACCATCCGCCGTAGAGCACGAGCTGGACGAGCGGAACGAGCAGCAGCCAACGCAGCCGCGGGTCGGATCGCGTCACGCCGAACGGGGCGAGCGCAACGAACGGCGCGTAGATGAGCACGCCGGTCAGGGGGCTCACGAGCAAGCCCGGCGCTCCGATCGCGAGCGTCTCGAGGGACCACCCTCCCGCGGAGCGCGGGAGCCCGTGAAGCCAGAGGCCAAACGCGGCGAGGACGACGGGTAGACACACCGCCGCGAGACGCCGTGGGCTGTCGCGCACGGTGAGCGCGAACGCGGGAACCAGCAGCACGTGGTCGGGGCGCACCGCCACCGCAAGCGCCAAGGCAACCCCCGCGCCCCATCCCGATGCGCCTTCAGTCCGGGGTGCCTCGACGACACGCCAGGTCGCGAACGCCAGCGCCGCTGCGTTGACCGATTGCGTCCAGCACGTCCCCGCGTACACCCCGAGCGGCGAGACGAACAGGGCAGCTGCAATCCACGCGCGCCGGCGTCGCGGGACCCCGAGCGCGGCCAGCGCGAGCCAGACGAACACGAGGGTCGCGCTCCCGCTGAGCGGGCCGAGCAGGCTCAGGCCGATGGTGCGGGGGTCCCGTGCGAGCGGACGCAACAAGCCGCGGAAGCTCCGGCCGTCGTCGACGAAGAGCGGATCGAGCACGGTGGAGAGCGGCGCCGCGCCGGACCGCGTGGCGAGCTCACTGCCGACCACGACGAACGGCAGCGCCGCCAACGCGAACCCCGGCGACTGGCTCGAGCGCACGACACCGTCTTCATCGAGGTAGACGAGCCCCCCGGCGAGCGGCTCGGTGGTGACGACCAGCGCGCCGGGGTCGAACGTCAGCGCGGTCGACCCACGGACCCAGAGCCCCTCCGCCGTGTCCAGATGAAGCGCCGCGTCGGCCACGCTTGCGCCGCGGGTCAGAAGAAGCAGCAGACCGAGCGCGGCGAGTCCCACCGTGACCGCCTCACGCCGCGTCGCGTATGCTCTCGCGCCATGGATCCGCGCGTCCTGATCATCCCCACGCACCCCGGTGTGCAGTACCACTTCTGCCGGGCTGGGCTACCCACGTATTTCCTCGGCCATTGGGACCAGTTTCACTACTGGCGCCCGCAACCCGACAACGTGCACAACGTGCTTCCCACGTTCGAAGAGAGCCAGCTCGACTACGGGCCGGCCGACTTCGCGCGGCTGCTCGACGACCAGGAGGCCGTCGGTTGGCCGGAGCGCTACGACACCGCGTGGTTGATGTTCAACTGGCAGGTGAAGCTGTTCTGGGAGCGCCCGGGGAAGAAGCTCTACCGCGTCAGCAAGGTGCGCGAGCTGACCGAGGAGCGGTGGGGCGCGCTGCTCGAGCGGGACGACTTTACGGTCGTGAGCTTCTACCCCAGCACCGTCGAGTGGCTCAAAGAGCGCTTCGGGGTCGACGTGCCCTACGTCCCGCTCGGACTGGACCCGACCGAGTACGCCGTCTCGAGCGGGGAGGACGGCAACATCCTCAGCATCATCCACAGCTACAAGGACCGCGGATGGTCCCACTGGGCGTGGGTGCAGGCGACGGAGGGGCTGCCGACGCTGCACGTCGACCACCTCGACCCCGAACAGCCGGTCTTCGAGTACGCCGACCTCAAGCGTGCGCTCTCGCGGGCGCGGCTGTATCTGCACGACGGAGAGCAGGAGTACACGATCACCCTCGTCGAGGCGATGATGAGCGGGCTGCCGCTCGTGACCTTCCGCATCCCCGAGGTCGACCGCTACGTCGAGCACGGCGTCAACGGCTTCATCGGAGACACACCACAGGAGATCCGCGCACACTGCCAGGCGCTGCTGAACGACGACGCGCTCGCGGCCAAGATGGGCGCAGCCAGCCGGGCCAAGGCCGAACGCGAGTTCGGCGAGGCGAGGTGGCGCCAGCAGTGGCAGGACATCGTGCGCGCGTGGTGCGATCGCTGAGCGACCCGGTCGATCGGGCTGACGGCGCAGACGGAGCTTGTGCTCGGCGCCGCCCGCGGGCGATGGTCTCGCCATGGCCGAATTTGAGGTGAAGGTCCGGAACCTGAAGACCGGGGAGACGATGATCGCCAGCATGGCGGACAGCGATCAGTGCATCGCGTGGCTGTCCGAGCGGCCGCCGTTCATCGAGATCCTCACCGTGCTCTCCGATGTCTCGCCGGCGGAGCAGCACCGTCTCAAGGAGGCCATGCGTCCGTACGACGACGAGGAGCAGAAGCTCAAGCAGGAGTACGACGAGAAGCTCGCGGCGGCGCTCCAAGAGAAGTACGCCGAAGAGCTCGCGCTCATCGAGTCCGAGGGGAAGGGCGACGGCCCCGCCAATACGGACCCGAACCGCCCGCTCGCGGTGAAGTACGACATGGACGACGGCCTCATCGTGGTCGACGACGACCGCGCCATCACCGACGCGGCGAAAGAGGCGTGCCTCGCGTGGGTCGCCGAGCGCAACGAGTGGGTCAAGGACAAGGGCCAGGTCGTCGGGGAAGCGCACCTCGAGGTCTGGCCGGCCGACATGCCCGAAGGCGACGACCGCCGCGTGCTCGAAGGCGGCCGGTTCTTCCCGCGGCTCGCGTGAGCGCCGACGGCTTGGAGCCGTGGCCCACCTTCCAGGCGCGGTGATGCGCAAACCGGGTAGGATGCGCGCGTGAGCGACGACGACGGGGGCTTCTTCGCGAGCTTCGCTCGCTCGATGGTGCAGCGCAGTCTGCCGGCGGCGCGCGAGTGGATGCGCAAGCGCCTCGGACCGGCGGCGGACGTCGGTCACGTCGAGGTGCGGGGGCCAAAGCTCGTGGTGACGGGCGCGAAGATCCCGCTCGGTGCGCGGCTGCTGTTCGAGGTGGATCACGCGACATTGGACATCGATCCGGACGCGGTCGTCTCGGGCGGCATGCCGGTTCGTTTTCGGCGCGCGACCGGCACGCTCACCGCGGCGGGGCTGCTGGCGATTCCGGTCTCGCTCGTCGGGCGAGGCGGCGCATGGCTCGACGCCGACCTCACCGCGACGGACGCGAAGTGGGACGCCAGCGAGACGCTCCTCTCTGGCCGGGGCCGCGTGGTCGTGGGGCCGGACCACTGGCGGCTGGACGACCTCCGGCTGGGGGGGGAAGGGGAGTCCATCGAGGCCTCGGCGTCGGGCGCGCCGGGGCGGCTCCCGACGACGCGGTTGTCGTTCGACGGGGCGCACGCCGGGCGGCTGCTCGATACGTGGCAGGCCATCGCGGGACGGCCGTGGAATCTACCGATCCCGAGGGCGGCGCGCGTGGACGGGACGGTCTCGTTCGCGGCGGTTGGGAGCCGCGCCGACCTCCGACTGAAGACTCAGCAGAGCGACTTGGCGGTGGAGCTTTCCGCGCAACCCAACGGGGAGCTCGAGACGTTCGCCCTGACGGGCCAGCTCGGCCTCGATGAGCTGCCTGGTGTCCCGTGGGTCTCGGGGGGCGAGCCGCTGAAGGTGCGCGCCCGACTTGGCGGGCGAATGGATGCGCTCCGCGGCTCGGTGCAGCTCGCTTCGCCCTCCGTGCGGTCACCTTGGCTCAACGACGCGGTGCCTTTCGAGCTGGCGGCCTCGCTCAACGACGACGACGCGGCGCTGCACGTGAACCTCGGTCCCGCAGGAGAGGGCCGCGTGGCGGCGACGTTCGACCCGGATGGGCGCGCGGAGGGGGAGGGCACCGCTACCCTCGACCCGAAGGCGGTTCGCGCAATGGGGATCGCGCTGGACAGTCCGCCGCTCGCGTTCACGCTGCGGGTCGGCGGGAGCCGAACGTCGCCTCTGTTGCACGCGGACACCACAACGAAACAGCTTGTCGCCTCGGCGGCGTCGCACGCGCTGACCTTGCAAACCCTCAAGTTCAGCCTCGGCTGGGTGGGCGGCTTTGACGCACGACTCCGAGCGCGGCTCGGGACGGGCAGCCTGCATCTCGAGCACCAGGGGGCTTCGAGTCGGGTGCGCGCCGAGCGAATCCGCCGAGACGATGCCCTCGCTGCCGCTGCGTTGTTCGGCGTTGCGGTTCCCGCGCTTCCCGTGCCCGACAGCGCGCAGTTGTGGGCAGACCTCACGCTCGGCAGCGGCACGGTCGATGGAGAGATTCACGCTGAATCCACGCGCTCCCGCCTGACGATCGCGCCGCTCTGCTCCCGGAAGGCGACCGGCTTTGATGGGACCCGGCTGCGTGGCGCGGTGGACCTCGCCGACGTGCCGTGGCTGCCTGGCAGCGACGGCCGGGTGACGCTCGAGGGCACGGTCCGGGGTCCACGCGTGGCGCCTTACCTCGATCTGTCGCTGCGCGCGGACGAGCTGGGCTTGGCGCTCCTGCCGGACGCCCCGCTTCAGGTCGCGGCACTGGAGGCGTCGCTCACCGCGCGCCGCAACGGTGTGCTCTTGAGCGCGCTCTCGGCGCGCGTGTTCGGCGGTGTGCTGAGCGCAAGCGGAGCGCGTGTGGAGCGCCAGCCGGACGGCCTCCGCGTGATGGCGGGGGAGCTGACCGCGGTGGACCTCAGGGAAGGGACGGGGCGATGGCTGCGCCTGTTCGGGGTTCCCGTACAGACCGACCCGACGCTGAATCTCCGATGCGTCGACGACGGTGATGGCGTCCGGATGCAGGCGCACGTCCGCGGCGAACAGACCGATCTTCGCGCCGACGTGGCGGTGTCAGCGGGCGCGCTCGACGGCACCTGGGAGGGGCACGCAGGACTCGACGACTTCGACCTTCCCGTGCGCGGCGGGCGCGTAACGCTCCGCGGAGGGCTCGACGGCGCGCTGTCCCGTCCCCGGGCCACACTGCGCGCGGAGCTCGTCCAGGGCTGCGAGCTGGTGCTCGGCACGGTCACGGTGCCCGTGGCGCACGCCGTCGCGGAGGCCCGGTTTTCGCGTGAGCGCTGGGTGTGGAGCGGGATGGAAGCCCAGCTCCTCGGGGGGCGCGTGCGGTCCCGCGGCGTGTTTGGCCGCGACACCGGTTTGCTCGGCGAGGTGCAGGCGGAGGACCTCGAGGTCGGCCGGGTGCAGCTCGCGGGCGAGCCGCTGGAGTCACGGCTGTCGGGGAGCTTCGAGGGCACACTGCGGCTCGCCGGACGCGCGGCGAAGGGGCGGTTCCTGCTTCATGAGCCGCGCTACGGGGTGCTCAGCGAGGCTGCGCCGGTGTTGTCGCGCTGGGGCTTGCCCGTGCCGCCGCTTTCGGGTCGCCGCCCGCTTCGGCTGACCGTGGAGCTGGAAGATGGGGGGCTGCGCGTCTCCGAGTTCGAGGCGTCCGTCCCCGGCCTCCGCGTGCACGGCGATGCGGAGCTCGATGACCGCGGCGGGATCTCGGGCGATGTGGTGCTCGACGCGGGTCCAAGCTGGCTCCGCGATGGGCGCAGCCTCGCTCGGCTCGGGCACTGGCTGGGCGGGATCACAGTGCCGGTTCGCCTCGCTGGCGACCTCGCGCGGCTCCGGCTGCTGCCCGACGTTCGCGCGGCGCTCCGGATCACGTTCGAGCGACTCTTCCGAGATGTGCCGACCTCCCGCCCGGCTCTGCCCGCTCATGGGCCCACGAGCCTTCTCGGCACGGACGCGCTCCTCGACCGCGTGGCGGCGGGCGGGGACGACGCCGAGGACGCGCTCGATGCGCTGCTCGAACGCGGGATGAGCCCCGAGGAGATCGCCGAGCGGGTGGCCAAGCGGCGCGCGCGATGAGAGGTCCGTTTGCGTGGGGGTTCCGGCGACCCCACACCGCACGCATGCGACGCCTGTTTCTCGTGCTCTTCCTCGTTGGCTGCGGCAGCTCGACCGCCGAGCCTGGCACTACCGAGCCTGCCACCCCCGAACCGCAGACGGAGACCGCCGAGTCGGAGATGGCGTCCGAGACCGCCGAGACCGAGACTGACGAGACCGAGACCGACGAGACCGAGACTGACGAGACCGCGGAGCCGGCCGCCGCGCCCGACGAGCGCACCCTGCTGACGGTGGGTACGGCGGCGCCCGATTTTTCGGCGCCGGATCAGACCGGGGAGGCGCGAACCCTCGCCGAACATCGCGGCCACCCGGTCGTGCTGTATTTCTATCCCCGCGACGCGACCCCCGGCTGCACCCAGGAAGCCTGCGCGTTCCGCGACGCTTGGGACCGGCTGCAAGCTGGCGGCGCGGTCGTGTATGGCGTGTCGACCGACGACGTGGAGGCGCACCGCGCGTTCGTGGAGGCGCAAGGGCTGCCGTTCTCACTGCTCGCCGATCCCGAACAGACCATCCTGGCCGCGTACGGGGTCCCCGCTCGCGGCGGCTACGCCGCGCGGGTCACGTTTCTCATCGATGGAGAAGGCGTGATTCGGCAGGTCTTCCCGTCGGTCGATCCCGGCGTACACGCGGACGAGGTGATCGCGGCGATCGCTGCGCTCGAGTCGCGATAATCCAGAACGACATGCGCGTGGGGATTGCCCGAGGTGAGGGTTTTCCCCTACACTGGTGGAGTGGCGCCCAGCGAGTTCGATTCAGCTCACCTCGCGGTGCTCGAACACATCGAGCAACCCACCTGGGTGTTCGACCTCGAGCAGGAGCGGACGTTTTGGAGCAACCGGCGCGCGCTCGAGCTCTTCAGCGCCGCATCGCTCGCGTGTCTCAACGCGCGCCAAGCGAGGGCGGTGCTGACCGACGGCATGCGTCGTCGTTTCGAGAGTTACAAAGATCGGTTTGAGCAGGGCGAGACGGTCGAGGAGCGCTGGACGTTCTATCCCGAAGGAGCGTCGCCGGTGGAGGCCCGCTGTCGGTGCAGCGCGCTCACCATTCGGGAGGGCGAGGCCCGTCGGGCCGGCATGCTCGTCGAGGCGCACCCGGTGCAGTCGGGACCGGTCGCGCAGGACCTTCGTTTGCTGGAGGCGCTGCACCACGCGACGGACTGCATCTCGCTGTATCGACTCGATGGCCCCGCGCTGACCCGCAACGCCTCCGCCGTCGAGTCCCTCGGCCCGCTCGAAGGGGTGGACTTTCGTGGGAGCTTCGCCAACCCCGCGGACGCCATGCGCGCTCTCCAGGAGGCGCGGAGTCTTGGGGTGTACCGAGCTGAGCTGCCGGTGCCGACGCGGCACGGGCCACGGTGGTACGACACCGAAGTGCGGCTCGTCCGAGACCCCGTGGATGGCGACGCCGCCCTGCTCGTGATCCAGCACGACGTGACCGACCAGCGGCAGAACCGGGGGCGTCTGGTCGCGGCGCGCGAGCAAGCCGAGGCGGCCAGCAAGGCGAAGACCTCGTTCCTGGCCGTCATGAGCCACGAGCTCCGCACGCCGATGATGGGTGTGCTGACCGCGGCCGAGTTGTTGCGGCAATCACCGCTCGACCAGAGCCAGCAAGAGGCGCTGGAGATGGTGTTCGCCGCGGGTCGGCAGATGGTGGGGCTCATCGATGATGTGCTCGACCTCTCCCGCATCGAAGCCGGTGGCGTGCACGTCGAGTGGGCATCGACGGAGCTGCGCGCACTGTTGATCGAGACCCTTCGGCCTTTCCACGGGCAGGCGAAGTCGCGTGGGTTGACTCTGTCGCTGGAGGTCGACGACGACGTCCCGCCGCGTGTTCGCAGCGATCCGCGCCGTCTCTCGCAGATCCTCTCGAACCTGGTGGCCAACGCGCTCAAGTTCACGGAGCGGGGCGGGGTGGTGGTGCGTCTGCGGCTGCGCCAACGCGACGATGCCGAGGAGCTCACGCTCGTGGTCAGCGACACCGGCATCGGCATGCCGCCCGAGGCCGCATCGCGCGTCTTCGAACTGTTCGAGCAGGTGGACCCGTCGGCGGCTCGCAGCCGGGAGGGCGCGGGCCTCGGGTTGGCCATCGTGCGCCGTCTCGCGCAGGCGCTCGGAGGGGAGGTCGGTGTCCGCTCCCAGCCGGATTGGGGCACCACGTTCTCCGTTTGGTTGCCCTGCGAACGGGTCACCGAAGCATCGCCGCCGCGCCGCGATACCCCGGTGATCGAGCTCCCGGGGCTGCGTGTTCTCGTGGCCGACGACAACGCACTCAACCGCCGCGCGCTCGCGCGTGTGCTCCGGCGATGGGGATGCGACGTCTCCGAGGCCGCGGACGGTCGGGAAGCGCTCGACATTGCCCGCGTGGCGCACCCCAACCTCATCCTGATGGACGTGTGGATGCCCGGCATGGACGGACCGTCGGCCGCCCGCGTGTTGCGCGGAGGCCCCCTGGCGGAGACGCCGATCGTCGCGCTCTCCGCGGACGTCTTCTTCGACAACGCGGAGGCGTTGTTCGACGAGGTGCTGGTCAAGCCCGTCGAATGGCATCGGCTTCAGAGTGCGCTGCTGGCGCAGGTGAAGGCAGAGACGGTCGAGGCCCGGCGGGCCGAGGCATAGCTGGCCGTGTTCAATGGGTCTGCTTGCAAGCGCGTCCTCGCGCTGGTCGGACGAGGACGACCACGGGTACGTGCACGTCCACGAGTACGTGAACGGTTACGAGCGCCAAGGTGAGCCGGGTGAAGCCGGGCTTGAAAGGCGCCGCAGCGCGGCCGTTTGAGATTCGCGTGGCCGCGCTCAGGAGGCGGCGATCATCGCGTCGATGCAGGGCCGGAGCGCCGCGCGCCACGTCTGGTCGAGCGCGGGGTTCCACTCCGGGTCGGTCTCTTCGGCGGTGCTCACCAACGACTGAAGCCAGAGGATGTACAGCTCCGCGTCGATGCCCAAGCCGCGCGCGCTGTGGCTCTCCGCGATGCGCGTCAGGTGCTCTCGGCCCTCTTCGAGCCCGCCCGCGGCCTTCAGAACCAGACGCAGCGAGTCCCCGAGCATCTTGATCTGCCGCGGCAGGTTCGTGTGCGTGAACTTGGCCGCCACCTCCGGGCTCGAGCCCATGAACCTCTCGTAGAACCGCTCCAGGAAAGCCGGATCGGCGAGGCAACGGTTCATGCTCGCTTCGAAGCGTTCGAGAGCGGAGTGAATCAGCCAGACTTGTCCCACGAATCCCACCTATGCACGGACTGCGCGAGCGCCAATCTCTCGCCTCGGGCGCCCGACCGTGAGAGCGTACCGCATGGCCGACGAGACGACGCCGCTTCCTCGCACTTTGGTCATCGACATCGGCGGGACGGGGACGAAGATGCTCGTGGTCGACGGCGCCGCGCATCCGCTCAGCCCACGCGATCGCGAGAAGACGCCGCGGCCGGCGACCCCTTCGGCGCTGCTCGGTCTGCTGGGCCCCATGGTCCGTCGGCAGCCTGCGTTCGACCGCGTGTCCGTCGGCTTCCCCGGGGTCGTTCGCCGTGGCGTGGTGTTCACGGCGCCGAACCTCGACGACGCGGCGTGGCGCGGAACGGACCTGGCGGGCGCGCTCGAGACGCTGACCGACAAGCCCACCCGAGTCGCCAACGACGCCGAGCTTCAGGGCTTTGGGGTCATCGCGGGAGAAGGTGTCGAGCTGGTGCTCACGCTGGGCACGGGGATGGGGGCGGCGCTCTACACCGAGGGGCGGCTCGTCCCGAACCTCGAGCTGGGGCACCACCCCTTCGAGAAGGGCCATACCTATGAAGAACGGCTCGGGGAGGCTGCGCTCCGCCGCGCCGGCAAGGCCAAGTGGAGCCGCCGCGTACACCGCGCGCTCGCGCTGCTCGCCCGCATCTTCAACTACGACCGGCTGTACCTCGGCGGCGGCAACACCAAGAAGCTACGCGGAGAGTTGCCCACGGGCGTCGAACGCTTCAGCAACGAGCAGGGGCTCCGGGGCGGGGTGCAGCTCTGGACCTGAGAGCGACGGAAGGTTCGGCAAAGAACCTGCGGCAGCGAAGCTGCCCGCCAGCAAACATCGTCAGCCTTCGTTTGTGCTTCCAGGCGCGCGCAGCGCGCCCGCACCCACGAAGACGGAGTTCAGTTGCGGCCGACTGGGAGTGAGGAGGCTCATGGGATAATCGCCGCCGCCCTGGAATCCGGCGCGCCTTCCGGTACAAGGAAATCGCCATGTCGACACGCGCCCTCTCCATCCTTGCTTGTTTCTCTTTGCTGACCGCCTGCGCTGCGGGCGACGGGGGGCGCGACGGCGGCTCAGGCGACGGCGGAGGCTGCACGACCGACATGGACTGCACCGACGACGGCGTGTTCTGCAACGGCCCGACCGTCTGCCAGGCCGGCGTGTGCGTGCCCGGCATGCCGCCGAGCTGCGAGGATGGCGTCGCGTGCACCGAAGACAGCTGCTCGGCGATGACCGACGAGTGCCAGAACGTTCCGAACGACACCCTCTGCCCGGCGACCACGGTGTGCCAGGTGGGCATGGGCTGCGTGACGCCGAGCGCGTGTGAGTTCGACACCGACTGCGGCGGTGACGGCATGTTCTGCAACGGCGACGAAGTCTGCGTCGATTCCGTCTGCACCAGCCCGGAGATGCGCGGCTGTGACGACGAGAACTCCTGCACCATCGACGACTGCAGCGAGGGCGCGGATTCGTGCTCCAACGTGGCCGCCGACCACCTCACCGACGTGATGTACTGCGGCGCGACGGGCGACAACGACTGCGTTGTGTGCGCGCCCCCGACGGCGGAGCAGGTGAACATGGCCACCGTGTGCGCGAGCGGCGAGTGCCTGCTCACGTGCGACGACGGCTTCTTCGACTCCGACAGCAACCCCGCCAACGGCTGCGAGTGCGCCTCCGGCTCCGCGGAGGACGAGCCCGACGTCGACTACCTCGACACCAACTGCGACGGCATCGACGGCGACCGCTCGCGCGGCATCCTCGTCTCGGCGATGGCGGGCAACGACACGGCGACCTGCGGCCTCGAGCTCACCTCGCCGTGCCGCACCATCGCCCACGCCATGACGCGCAGCATCGAGGAGTCGCGCCGCGACCTCTTCCTGATGGCCGGCACGTACGACGAGGTCGTGACCCTGCGGGACGGCGTCCGCATCTTCGGCGGCTACGACACCGGCTGGGTCCGCGGTCCCCGCTCCGACAGCGACCACCGCACGGAGATCACCGGCGGCTTCAGCGAGAGCGAAGGCCAGTACGTCACCATCATCGCGCACGACCTGGTCGTGGCGCCGACGCTCGAGAACCTCGTCATCATCGGCCCCGACGCCGAGATGGACGGGATGAGCAGCTACGCTGTGCACGTGGAGGACACCGACGGTTTGACGGTGCTGCGGTGCGCGATTGTGCAGGGGCATGGCGCGAACGGCGCAATGGGCGATGCGGGGATGGATGCTGCTGTCGTGACGGCGACCCCAGGAATGCAGGGCGGAATGGGCGGCATCGCGGGGTCAGGCCCCATCCTCAACTGCGATGATGTGACCTCTGGGGTCGGAGGCGCGGCCGGCGTCAACTCGTGCACCGGAGGGCTGGACCCAAACGCGGGGGCCGGTGGGCCCGGGGGCGTCATGGACAATACCTGTTTCTGCCCAATCCTCGTCTGCGTCTGTAGTGACGAGGAATGTGATGCGACGGGTGGTGTCGCTGGGAATTCGGCCACTCAGATGATGTCTGGTGGTTTCGGGTTCCGTGGTGCCGCGGGTGCCACGTGCAGCCGTGGGGGCGACGCCATGGGCGGACAGGTGCTCAACGGGGCGCCCGGAGCCGGAGCGGCAGCGAGCAACGGCTCGATCGTGGATGGCTACTGGGTCGGGACGGTTGGCGGAACAGGCGGCACCGGTGACAACGGCGGCGGCGGCGGCGGCGGCGGCGGCAGCGGAGGATGCGACGACGGCTTCATCCCGGGGGACAACTCCTGGGGAGCGGGCGGTGGCGGTGGTGGTGCGGGTGGCTGTGCAGCCTTCGGCGGCGGCGGTGGCGGTGGTGCGGGTGGCGGAAGCTTCGGGGTGTTCGCCGTAGACTCGACGGTGACCGCGAGCAACTGCGAATTCGCGCGCGGCAACGGTGGCGTGGGAGGTACGGGTGGCGTGGGTGGTCGAGGGCAGAGTGGTGGCCCAGCCGGCGCCGGCGGCACTGCGTCCAGCACGTCCACAGAGGTCGGCGGTGCCGGCGCGGATGGCGCGCACGGAGGCCACGGCGGCGGCGGTGGTGGCGGCGCGGGGGGGCACTCCTACGGCGTGTTTTCCATCGGCTCGACCGTCGACTCGAGTTCCTCGAGCTTCACCGGTGGCAGCGCTGGTGCGGCAGGAACGGGCGGGCCGAGCGCGCCGAGCGCGCCCGCCGGTGAGCAGGACGGAAACGACGGGCTGCCCGGTGTCGCGGGTGCTCGGGGCGATGTCTTCGAGTGCTCTACGGCTGGCAGCTGCTGACGCGGTTGGATTGCCGCGACCGTCGCCCACTGGGAGACTGAACGGCGGTCACTGACTCCCTAACTGGCCGTTGAAGAACTGACGTCGATGGATCGGGCCCGCGACGTGCCGTCCGCGTCGCATCACGCGACGACGTGCATCCTTGAGGGTTTTGGAGGAGCGGCAGGCGGTGAGGGCGGTGCGTCCGGGTTTGAGGTGCGGCACAACGGTTCTTCAACGGACAGCTAAGTTATCCGGATCCGTCGCCGGCTCAATGAGCCCTGGTACAGTCTCTCAATGAGCTCGACCCAGTACTCAATCTCATTCATCGCCGTTTTCCTCCTCCTGTCATTCCCGGGCTGCAACGAGACGACAGACCCCGAGGACGCGGGAAGCGACGCATCCCAGCCAACGATGGATGCGAGCGGTCCGGCTGAGACCTGTGCTCGACCGTCCGACTGTGACGATGGAGCTTCTGCAACGGCGAAGAGACCTGCAGCCCCGGCGCAGCGGGCGCCGACGCTCGCGGGTGTGTTCCCGGCGTGACTCCCTGCTCTTCGGATGCCTGCGACGAGACGAGTGACGCCTGTAGCTGCGAGACGCCCGACGCGGACGGGGACGGCGAGGCTGCCATTGGTTGCGGTGGTGCCGACTGCGACGATGAAGACGCGACCCGTTTCCCGGGCAATGCCGAGGTGTGTGACGACGTCGACCAAGACTGTGATGTGAGCACGCTCGCCGGGGCCGCGGATGGAGATGGGGACGACGACGGCTTTGTCAGCGTGCTCTGCTGCAACGGAGACCAGTGCGGCGAAGACTGCGACGACGACGACCCGGCGGTGCGTCCTGACGCTCGCGAGCTGTGCAATGCGATCGATGACGACTGCTCGGGTCTGCCTGACGACCCTGATCCTGGTGAGCAGCTGTGTCCCGGTGGGCTCTGCTCCTCGGGCCGATGTGCGTTTTCGACCTGGGATCGGCTCTTCGTGCCGGAGATGGGCGAGCGAACGATTGCCACGGACGTGGGATATGATGAGCTTGGCAACATCTTTGTAGCAGGTCTCTTGGCCGAGCCGGTCGACTTCGGTTCCGGAACTTCCGTCGAGAACGCCTACCTAATCAGCTACGCGCCGAACGGTTCACTTCGCTGGGTGCGCTCTGCCACCGCCGATGTCCTGTCGTTGGACATCGCGGTGGGTGCCGCTGGTGAGCGGGTTTACGTCACGGGCAGAGGGAGCGCTGAGGGGACTTCGCTTGCAGGGGTGGCGGTGGGGTCGAGTTACTTCTTGGCGGTGCTCGACATGGATGGCACCGAGATCACGGCGCGCCGCCTGCCAGGAATCGGCTTTGCGCTGCCGTCCACGGAGGGAGTGGTCGTCGTCGGCATGAGTGAGTCCGCCTTCGATTTCGGCGGAGGAACCGAGGTGCCACTCGCGGGGACAAGAGACCTCTACATCGCGACGTACGACCGAGATGGCACTTCCACGGGGGCGACCACAGTGGGGGCCGCCGGAACCGCGTTGACTGTGGAAGCGGCGGGGGAGATGGGGGGCGGTCTGCATGCGGTGATGTTCGACGCCGGCGGTCCATTCTCGTGGGGTGGAACGCCATTTCTGGGGGACTCTCATGTTCTGGTCGTGGTGGACGCCACCGGGAGCTTGCGTTGGTCACGAGAGATCAGCCGGGTTCGGGGAGCGGGCCTGAGGGCAACGAGTCTCGCCGCGGGGGACGGTCAACTCCTGATTTCGGGAGAACTCTACGAAGAGCAGGATCTTGGTGGAGGACCCATCGGTCCGGCGCCAGGAGATGCTTCGGAGTGCTTCGTCGTCGCGACCGACCTCGAGGGGGCATTTCTCTGGCAGAGGACGATTTCGGGCTTTCCCGACGCAGGGGACGGCAGATGCAACAGCGCCCGTCTGGATGTGCTCCCAGACGGGTCTGTGCTCGTCGGAGGTGCCTTCAATGACATGGTGAGCGTCGGAAGCGGAGGGCTCGTTGCGGCGCCTCTGGCCAGCTACCTTGCGTCGTTCGATCGCGATGGTGGCCTGATATATGACCGGGTCATCGGGGCACAGAGCATCAATCGCGTCGCAGCTGGTCCCAGCGGCCTCGTCTTTCTGGCGGGCTCGGCGAGCGGCGTCGTCGACCTCGGCTCTGGACCCCGCTCTACGGGAGGTACCCAGGCTGGGTTCCTGTTGCGCCTCGGCGAATGAAGAGTCCCGCCTGAGGCCGTTGGTCTTCCCCGACGCTGATGGGTCGGGCCCCACTCGTGTGGGCCGAACGAGCGTCCGCCGGTCTCTCGATTGGCCTGTCGCGACCGTTGGAACACATCGTGCTGAGCCATCGAGCGGGCTTGCGGAATGGCGCGAAGCGTCGACGACGAGCGCAGCATCAACCACTCACGACAAGGAGGATTTCATGGCGAAGATCGAAGACATCGAGGGCATCGGACCGGCGTTCGCGGCCAAGCTCAACGAGGCGGGCGTCAAGACCGTCGAGGGCCTGCTGGAGTTGGGCGCGCAGCCCAAGGGGCGCAAGGACATTGCGGCGGCGAGCGGGATCTCGAACGACAAGATCCTTCGCTGGGTCAACATGGCGGATCTGTTCCGCATCAAGGGCGTCGGCGAGGAGTACGCCGACCTGCTCGAGGCGAGCGGCGTGGACACCGTCGTGGAGCTCGGCCGGCGCAACGCGGCCAACCTGCACAAGGCGATGACCGAGCTGAACGCGGAGAAGAAGCTGGTCCGTGCGTTGCCCGCTGAGAAGACGGTCGAGGGCTGGGTCGCGCAGGCCAAGGAACTCCCGCGCGGCGTTCACTTCTGAGCGGCGGCCTACTCCATCGGCTCCGGCTCGCAGCTGCGGGCGCGGAGCCGGGGGGCCAGGCGCTGAAGGAGCGCGATGCTCACCCCGCTGAAGCTGGGCTCGCAGATGGAGTGGATCGTCACGTTTCCCCCCGCCGCGTCGATCTCTTGCGCGACCTGCACATACCGCCGGCCGGGGTCCCCCTGAACGCCGGCGCGCATGCACGCCGGGGTCATGCGCCCCTGCCCCTCGGGCCAGGACTGACTCATCGCCGGGTCCGCCAACAGCTGGGCCGGGGTGAGCAGAGGCGCGGTCGACGGGGCACCGATGATGCCCGCGAAGATGAGATCCTCGGGGGCGTCGCGAAGCGCGAGCAGTCCCGCGCTGAACCGCGAGGTCGGGAGCAGCTCGCTGGGGTTGTTGAAGCACCTTTGGTTGAGCGCTCCGAACTCCAGTCGATCGCGGTCGAACAGCTCCGCGTTGTGGGTGCTGCAATCGTCCTCGTCCGTGACGAGGAGGGTGACCAGCACCGAGTCATCGCGGAGGAAGCCAGCGTTTGCGACCGTGCCGTGGCCCGCCAACCCGTTGTGGAACTCGATCGTCGACTCGCTCGGAGTCAGAGACTTGAGCACGGCGTCGAGCTGCTGCTCGTATCCGCAGCCGTTGATGCCTACGGTGCTGAGGCACTCCACGTTGTTCACGAACACGTCTCGTGGCTCGCCGCGCACGTACTCTTGGACGGGGGCGTATCCAGATGGAGCGCAGCCTGACACGTCGCCGCGGTGTTCGGTCAGCAAGACGCCGTCGTCGCCCATCGGGCTGCAAGTGGCGTTGCCGGCGCCGTAGTCACCGAGGTCGCTCGTGATGACCCCGATTTGGAGGGACTCGACAGCGGGAAAGTCGCGAATGCCGTCTTGGTTGAGATCGCCGGCTGCGAGGGCCTCGATGAACGGCCCGAGCGCTTCGCGGAGGAGCTGCTGCGCTTGGGCCATGGAGCCGGACTGGTCGATCATGAGCAGCAGGTCGACGTTCACGGGGCGCGGCTCGCAGGGAGGCCCTGTGTCGGGGCCTCCATCCACCGGATCGGGCCCGGCATCCACGGGATCGGGCCCGGCGTCCAACATCGGGGTGCCGCCGTCCGGGTCTTGCCCGCGCGGGTAGCAGCGCTCATCGAAGCCGCATACCCACTCGTCGGGGCACTCGGAGTCCGTCTCGCAGCCGTAGCGTCCCGGAACGAGATCGGGGGCGCAGCCCAACACGAGGCTGGCGATCAGCCCGGACATCATCACCCTCAGCATCAGAACCTCCCCCGCACCTGCACACCGCCGGGACCGACCGCGACCTCTTGGTCGCCCTCCGCGGTCAGCGCGAGCACCAGCCCGAGCGCCGCGGTCGCCGCACCGACGCCCGCGAGCACGCCGCCCGCGATGGCAAAGTTGTTTGCGTCCGCATAGGCCTGCTCGAGCGTCGGCCAGAGCGCCCCGTCGTCCGCACCCCGCACCTCGCCGGCCCGCACCTCGGCGCCCACCAAGAACCCCACGCCTGTCAGGGCCACCGCGGCGCCCACGCCGGTGAGAACCCACCCCACGGGGCTCGGCTCCGAAGGCGCGGGGGCCTGGATGACCACGAACTCCTGCACGGGGAGCGGCGCGGCTTCCCCCTCCCGGGTAGGGAGGGGCTCGTCCTGCTCGTTCTCAATCGCTCGGCGAAGGATCGCCATCCGCGCTTCGATGGGACCACGCGCCGGGCTTTCAGGATTCGCGTCGAGGTAGCCTTCGAAGGCGCTCAGGGCGCGCTCGTCCTGGCGCAGCCGCTCGGCGGTGTGGCCGATGTTGTAGAGCATGTCCGGATGCCCCGTCAGTTCGTATGCACGCTCGAAGTCCTCCAAGGCCTGTGCGTAGCGGCCGGTCTCGAACGCGCGCCGACCTGCTTGGAAGGCGACCCGCCCCTCGTCCATCGACCGGTCATTGGGCGACGCCGTGCTGCTGATCGGCGCCTCCCGTGCTTCCCGAGCCTCAGATGCCCGCGCCTCGTCTTGCGCCGCCGCAGACGCGGCGCCCATCAAGACGGCCACGAGGATGACGCACTCTGTGCCACACGTTCTCATGGTGGCCCAACATTGCACGAACTGTGCACAGCGTTCGAGTTTCGGGTTGCCAGCGTGCTGACACGACGTTGTCAGTGGCCCATGGTGAAGTGAGCGCATGCCCCATCCTCTCGACTTTGCTCAGGCGCCGACCCGCCGGTGGTTCGAGAGCTCCTTCGAGCGCCCCACCGACGCGCAGGCCAAGAGCTGGCCGTCCGTCACCGCGGGCGAGTCGACGCTGCTGCTTGCACCGACGGGCAGCGGGAAAACCCTCAGCGCCTTCTTGGTCGCGCTGGATCGGCTGCTTTTTCAGCCTCCTCCCGAAAAGAAGGGCGTTCGCGTCCTCTACATCTCCCCGCTCAAGGCCCTCGGCGTTGACGTCGAGCGCAACCTCCGAAGCCCGCTGGCTGGCATCCGCGTGATGGCGGAGCGGCTCGGGGTGCCGCACCGTGTGCCCACAGTGGGCGTGCGTTCGGGCGATACGCCACAGAACGAGCGGCAGCGCATGAAGCGTGTGCCTCCGGACATTCTGATCACCACCCCGGAGTCGCTCTACCTTCTGCTCACCTCGCAGGCGCGTTCGATCCTGGCGGGCGTCGAGACGGTGATCGTCGACGAGATCCATTCGATGGTGCCGACCAAGCGCGGTGCGCATCTGTTTCTGTCGCTCGAGCGACTCGAGGCGCTGTGCCGGCCGACTCCGCGCGCGCGGCCGATTCAGCGCATCGGTCTGAGCGCGACACAGCGCCCACTCGACGAAGTGGCCCGGCTCCTCGGGGGCAGCGAAGACGGCAAGCCCCGCCCCGTGACCATCGTCGACGCGAGTCACGAAAAGGCCTTCGACCTTCGTGTGCATGTGCCGGTGGAGGACATGGCGCGCCTCGCCGAGCCGCCGGAGATCCCCAGCGGGCCGACGTCGGCCGCGCCGAAGACGCCGTCCATCTGGCCTTCGATTCACCCCATGCTCGTCGAGCAGATTCGCGCCCACCGGACGACGATGATCTTCGTGAACTCGCGGCGCCTCGCGGAGCGTCTCGCGGGGGCGCTGAACGAGCTGGCCGAAGAGGAGATCGCGCTGGCCCACCACGGCTCGATCGCGAAGGACATCCGGGCGCAGATCGAGGACCGGCTCAAGCGCGGCGAGCTGCCCGCGATCGTCGCCACCAGCTCGCTCGAGCTCGGGATCGACATGGGCGCGGTCGATCTGGTCGTTCAGATCGAAGCGCCGCCGTCCGTCGCTTCGGGCGTGCAGCGGATCGGGCGCGCGGGCCACCACGTGGGCGCCGTGAGCCGTGGGATCCTGGTGCCGAAGTACCGGGGAGACCTGCTCGCGTGCGCGGCGGTGACGAAGTACGTCCGCGCCGGCCGGGTCGAGCAGACGTTCTACCCGAGGAACCCGCTGGACGTGTTGGCCCAGCAGATCGTCGCCATCCTCGTCGAGGGGCCAAAGTCCGTCGACGAGGTGTTCGAGCTCGTGGTCCGGGCGGCCCCGTTCGCCGAGCTGCCGCGGCGCTCGTTCGAGGGCGTGCTCGACATGTTGAGCGGCCGCTATCCGTCGGAGGAGTTCGGGGAGCTTCGCCCGCGGGTCACGTGGGATCGCGTCACCAACATGCTGCAGTCCCGCCGCGGGGCGCAGATGCTGGCCGTGGCCAACGCGGGCACCATCCCGGACCGAGGCTTGTATGGCGTGTTCCTCGCGGGCAGCGAGCCTTCGGTGCGGGTCGGTGAGCTGGACGAGGAGATGGTGTTCGAGTCGCGGGAGGGCGAGATCTTCCTGCTCGGCGCGAGCTCCTGGCGCATCGAAGAGATCACCCACGACCGCGTGCTCGTGACGCCGGCTCCCGGGCAGCCGGGCAAGATGCCGTTCTGGCACGGCGACCGGCCGGGGCGCCCGCTCGAGTTCGGCCGGGCGATCGGCGAGCTGACGCGCGAGCTGAGCAGCAAGCCGCACGAGGTGGGGCTCGCGAAGCTCCAGGCCGAGCACGACCTGGACCCTGGCGCGGCGGAGAACCTGCTCGCGTACCTGAACGACCAACGCGACGCGACCGGCCGGCTGCCGACGGACAAGGCCATCGTGATCGAGCGCTTCGTCGACGAGATCGGCGACTGGGTCGTGGTTGTGCTCTCGCCGTTCGGCGCCCGCGTGCACGCGCCGTGGAGTGTCGCGGTCAGCCTGCGCCTCACGAACGAGCTCGGGCTCGACCCGGACACCATGTGGAGCGACGACGGGATGGTCTTCCGCATCCCCGACATCGACGACCCGCCCGACGACAGCGTGTTCCTTCCGGACCCCGACGAGGTCGAGCGACTCGTGACCGAGCAGCTGTCGAGCACCAGCCTGTTCGCCGCGCGCTTCCGTGAGAACGCCGGCCGCGCGCTGTTGCTCCCCAAGCGCCGCCCCGGGAAGCGAACGCCGCTCTGGGCGCAGCGCCGCAAGAGCGCACAGCTCCTCAAGGTCGCGTCGCGCTACGCTGACTTCCCCATCCTGCTCGAGACCTACCGTGAGTGCCTGCGCGACGTCTTCGACGTGCCCGGCCTCGTTCAGCTGCTCACGGAGATCCGCGACCGCCGCGTGGTCGTCTCGGGCGTGCGCACCAAGTCCCCGTCGCCGTTCTCGGCTTCGCTGCTGTTCAACTACGTGGCCGCGTTCATGTACGAGGGCGACGTGCCGCTCGCCGAGCGCCGCGCGCAGATGCTCTCGCTCGACCACGCACAGCTCCGTGAGCTTCTCGGCGAGCCGGAGCTGCGGGAGCTGCTCGACGCCGACGCGATCGCGGAAGTGGAGGCGCGGCTCCAGCGTCTCGAGCGCAAGATCCGGTACGCCGATGCGCTTCACGACCTGCTGCTCGCGCTCGGTGACCTCTCGCGCGACGAGATCCTCCTTCGCTGCGAAGCCGACGGTGACGCCTGGCTCGAGGAGCTGGTGAAGGCGCGCCGTCTCGTTCCGATTCAGGTCGCAGGCGAGCCGCGTTTCGTCGCGGTGGAGGACATCGCGCGCTACCGCGACGGACTCGGCGTGGTGCCTCCGGCCGGGCTGCCGCTCGCGCTGCTCGAGCCCGTGCGGGATCCGCTCGGGGAGCTGCTCGGTCGCTACGCTCGCACTCGGGGGCCGTTTCCTGCGGTCCAGGCAGCGGCGCGATTCGGTCTGGGGGTGGGCGCCGTCCGGCCGGTGCTCGAGTCGCTCGCGGCGCGCGACCGCGTGCTCGAAGGTGAGCTGCTGCCCGGCGGCAGCGGTCGCGAGTGGGTGGACGTCGACGTGTTGCGGCAGATCAAGCGCCGCAGCCTCGCCAAGCTCAGGCGGCAGATCGAGCCTGTGCCCTCCGACGCGCTCGCGCGCTTCGTGCTCGACTGGCACGGTCTCGGTGCGGACGGGCCTCGATTCGGCCGTGGCGGGCCGGACGCGATCCTCGCCGTGCTCGAGCTGTTGCAGGGGGCTCCGATCCCCGCGTCCAGCCTCGAAGCGCATACGCTCCCGTCACGGCTGCCGGGCTACGATCGGCGCGATCTGGACGAGCTCACCGCCAGCGGCGAGGTCATCTGGCGGGGCCACGGCGCGCTCGGCTCGAAGGACGGCCGCGTCGCGCTCTATCTGGCGGAGAGCTACCCGCTCCTGGCGCCGGCGCCCGAGCCCGTCGAAGGCGAGATGGCGGCGGAGATCCGGGCCGCGCTCGAGCAGCGTGGGGCCGTCTTCTTTCGCGAGATCCTGGAGCAGGTGGCGGGCTTCCCGAAGGACATCCTGGACGTGCTCTGGAGCATGGTGTGGGCGGGCGAGGTGACCAACGACACGCTGCTGCCGCTGCGCACCCTGGGCGGCGAGAAGGAGCGAGGGCGTCGCCGCATCGGGCGCGTGCGCGCGCCGGCGCTGCCCGGATCCCAGGGGCGCTGGTCGCTTTCGCCGTCGCTCGAGGGGCCGTCGCCCACGCAGCGCGCCGAGGCGCTCGCGACCCAGATGCTGGAACGGCACGGCGTGCTCACACGCGAGGCCGTGAAGGCCGAAGGCGTGAAGGGCGGGTTCGGGGCGGTCTATCCCGTGCTGAAGGTGATGGAGGAGACGGGTCGCGTGCGTCGCGGCTACTTCGTGGCGGGCTTGGGGGCGACGCAGTTCGTGCTGCCGGGTGCTGGAGATCGCCTGCGGGTGCATCGGGAACTCCCGGACGACTCCAGCGTGCGCCTTGTCGCCGCCGACGACCCCGCCAACCCCTACGGGATGGCGCTGAAGTGGCCCGAGAAGGAGGGCGCGCGGCCGGCGCGCACCGCCGGGGCCCGGGTGGTGCTGTGGGATGGGCGGCTGGTCGGCTACCTGGGCAAGACCGGGCACTCGGTCACGACCTACGTGGAGCGCTTCGAAGACCCTCGTGAACGCAGCCGCGCGATCCAGGCCTTGGTGGACGGGCTCAGCCGCGCGACGGGCACGGGCAAGCGGTCACGCGCTGTCCTGATCAAGCGCATCGACGGAGGTGCACCGGCGGACTCCCCGCTCTCCGACGCCTTGAGGGATGCCGGGTTTGCGGCGACGAGCCGCGGGTACCATCGCACGGTCGGCCAGCGGGTCGCGCCGTATCGACTCAATTGATCGACCTGAGTCTTCTCCCGGGACCACGCGGGTGAGCCGGCGCAGACCTCAAACAGATTTCGGATCCGCGGTGCTCCTGTCCGGGTTGAGGCTGGGATGCAAGTGCCACGAGTCTCGAGAACAATATTGTGATTGAACGCCCGAAAGATGTCGGGGAGACATATCCGGCTTCGACGAGTTCTAGGTTTCCCTACGCAGTGACAGTGAACGCAGCGCTTCAGACGGATGTGGTCCGTTCGCCTCGTGAGTACAACGAGCGTCTCGGGTGGGTGCTTCTTCATGAGATCCTCAGCCACGCGACGGCCCGCCTGCGAGGAAGCCGTGAGATCCACGCCCCTTCCGGGGGGACGGCGACGGACGCGGACCGGATCACGGCCTGGCTCGCAGGCGCGATGGCGACTCCGGCCCATGTCCAAATCGCGAACGTGAGCGTCGACTGGAACTGGGACCCCGACACCGGCGTGCACGACCCCCTGGCCAGCTCATGAAGTGGCTCTCGGGCGTGCTCGTGCTTCTCACCGGGTGCGCGTCAGCAAACCTGCACAGCAGTGCGCCGCCTTCACTCGGGTCTGCGCCCGCGCCGCCCCTGGCGATGGCCGCGCGCTGGAGTGCGCCCGCGGCCGCGGACTGCGGGGCCCCCTCGGGTCTTCTCTATCAGCCTCAACGCGTTTGGGTTGCGATGTCGCGCTGCATGCTCGAGTTCGGGCCAGCGGGCGACTTCGTGGCACTTCACCGCGTGCCGTTCGACGTGGATTCGGCAGGCGTCACGGACGGGGAAGTCATCCTCGTGCCGCAACCCCACGAGTTCGGTGTCTGGGTGTGCACGTTCCCTGCTTACGAGTGCCGTCGGGTGACCCACGTTCGTGGGCTGCGTGCGGTGCTCTTCGGGGACCGCGAAATGCTGATGGACTACGGGGCGCAGGGAGCGGTTCTCGTGGAGCCGGACCCCTGGGCGATCCGCTATCTCGATGACCCTCATGGTGCGATTCGAGACGGCGCGCGTCATGTGCGAGACTCGCGACTGATCCGCTGCCCCACCTGGTGGGGGGTCATCGCACGTGAATCGGAGGTGCGTCGCCTGGAGTCGCAGGCAGCGCCACAACATGCGGTGCCGCCCCTGGATCGACCCTTCCACGAGGAAGTCGGTGACCGCACCCTGCTCTTCTCCCGCTACGGGGACCGAGCCCATGACCCGTGCCGAAACACCCCGGTTCGTCTGCCTGCCTGGCTCCATTCTCGAAGCCGCTTTGCGTGGATTCGTCTGCCGGGAGCAGCGGGGGTCACCGCCATCACGCCCCTCGTGCCGACCGTGCTGGCCACGGCCGACGGGGATGACGCCCTCGTTGCGCATCGCTACCGCTACCAAAGGGCGGACAGGTCGGCGGTGCTGACGATGCCTTCGATGGCCGGAGCGGGGGATGCCGGTGCCTTTCGACATGTCCCATGCGGTCGGCGATGAGGGCGCGTTCGTGGCGAGTGTCGTTGCCGGAATCGAAAACGACGTGCTTTGGATCTTTCGTTCAACGGAGGAGGCCTTCGAGGTCTCGCTCTGGCGTTCCGCCCCGCTTCGGGGTTCCTCCCCGTCAGAGTGACGTGATCCGCGCGTTCGCGCGGCCGCGTTGCGCTCGGCGGCCGCAGGGGGTGGGTCGATTCCGCTTTGTCCTGACGCCCGTGGCGGCGATGGTCACCTAAACCAAGCTGGGCCGACTGCCCGGAAGAGGGGTGCGATGAGCGACAAGAAGCAGTTCGGGAACGACAAGAGCAAGGGTGCGCCCTCCAAGGGCGACGGCGGCAAGGGCGGCTTCAAGGACGGTGGCGGCAAGGGCGCGCCTTCGAAGGGCGACGGCGGCAAGGGCTGGCCGAAGAAGTAGGCTCATCCGCTCCGCGCACGCGCGGGCTTGCCCTTCCGCTCGTCTCGGGCACGCTCCAGCGTGCCCGAGGGCGACACCATTCATCGCTCCGCGAACCGCCTGCGAAGCGCGCTCGAGGGCTGCGTGCTCACGGGGTTCGAGAGCCCGCGAAAGCCCGCGCTCGAAGCGAACGCCGAACTCGTTGGGCGCCGCATCGACGCCGTCGAGGCCCGGGGGAAGTACCTGCTGGTGCGGTTCGACGACGGCCGCACGCTCGAGACGCACATGAAGATGAACGGGAGCTGGCACCTGTATCGCCCTCGGGAGCGGTGGCGGGGGCCGGCATCCGATGCGGTGGCGGTGCTGCACACGGAGGCCTTCGTGGCGGTGTGTTTTCGGGCCCCCATCTGTCGGCTGGTGCGGGGGCTGTCCAGTGAGGTGCGTCGCCTGGGGCCCGACCTTCTCGACCCCGCGGCGGACCTCGACGAGGCGGTGCGGCGGATGCGAGCGGAGGCGGAGTTGCCGCTGGGGGTGGCCGTGATGCGACAGGATCTCGTTGCGGGGATCGGCAACGTCTACAAGTCGGAGGTCCTGTTCGAGCAGCGTCTCGACCCGTTCCAGCCCGTGGCTGACGTGGCGAGCGAGGAGCTGGTCGCCATGCTCTCGACGGCGCGCCGGCACCTCCGCCGCAATCTCCGCACACGCTTTCGCGGCACGCGCCGGATCCAGGGAACCGCGCGCCTGTGGGTGTACGAGCGGAGCGGCGAGCCCTGCTATGGGTGCGGGACCGTCATCGAGATGCGCCGGCAGGGTCCCGAGATGGGGAGGTCGACCTACTTCTGCCCCCGCTGCCAATCTCCTGACGCCGGAGCTTTCTCACCCGACGCTGGCTCAGCGGACCCTCAGTGATTCCGATTCGGGCGACTTTGGCGTAGGGTGATCGGACGCGCATGATGGACGGCGGCTTCGACCACCTGAGCGATTTCGACGAGGACGACGAGCAACGAACGGTAGTCGACTCGGCCTTCTGGGATCAGCCCAAGGTTCCTGACTACCCCGCGCTCGCCACCTTCGGTCGTTTCGAGATCCTCGGTCGCCTCGCCCGAGGCGGCATGGCCGAGGTGTACCTCGCGCGCGAGTGGGACGAGGACGGCAAGGCCCGTCACCTGGTCGTCAAGCGTGTGCTGCCCGAGATGGAAGACCAGCCGGAACTGCTGGAGATGTTCCAGAAGGAGGGCGCCATCGCGGTGCGCCTCTATCACCCCAACGTCTGCCACGTGTACGAGTGCGGGGTCATCGACGGCATCACCTTCATGGCCCTCGAGTGGGTCTGGGGCCCGTCGCTCCAGCAGGTGGTCGAGCGCGCAGCGTCTCGGGGCGGATGCGTGCCTTGGCCGGTTGCCATCGAGATCGTCAGCCGGGCTGCGGCCGCGTTGCACTACGTGCACGACGCCAAAGGCACGGGCGGGCGACCGCTGAACATCATCCATCGCGACGTCAGCCCGCACAACATCATGATGAGCTGGACCGGGGGCGTGAAGCTGCTCGATTTTGGCATCGCCAAGACGAGCAACCAAGAGATGACCACGGGCGGCGCGACCGTGGGCAAGTACGGCTACATGTCCCCTGAGCAAGCGCGCAGCCAGCGGGTGGACCGTCGAAGCGACGTCTTTGCGCTTGGGGTGGTGCTGTACGAGGCGCTCACGGGCCAGCCCCTCTACGACCGGCCGACTCTCTTGGAGACGCTGACCGCGGTGACCCGCGAGCCGGTGCCGTCCCTTCGGGCCGAGCGCCCCGAGCTCCCGGCGGTGCTCGAGCACATCGTTGCGCGAGCGCTGGCCAAGGATCCGGCGCAGCGCTTCCAGTCGGCGGGCGAGTTCCGCGCCGCGCTCCAGCAGGTGCTGCGCAGCAACGACCAGGTCGTGACGGACCAACGGGTCGCCCTGACCCTCGACAGCCTCTACTCCAAGGCGGACAAGCAGCCGCTCCGCGGCACCCCGCAGGCGACCGCGTCGTTCTCCGCGCTCTCGGCGCAGGGAGCCGCGCAGGTGCTCAACAGCAGCGAGGTCGTCACGTTCGACCACAGCCGCCCGTCGGTGCCGGTTCCCATCGGTGCGCTGCCCGCGAAGAAGCCGCCTGTCCCCGTGTTCCTGCTCTTTGTCGGCATCGTCTTCCTCGGCTTGTTCTCCGGGGCGATCGTCGCGATGCTCGGCTACATGCTGCTGCGCTGAGCTCAACGGGCGTCTACAGCCGACAAAGGCGCTCCCCAGGCCGATTCGGGCTTGTTTCCGGCTGCGCGTGAATCGGATTCGGGTAAGGTCCGCGCCATCGTGGGAACGCAAACACTCCTTCTGCTCGACGAGCCCTTTGTCCCCTGTCCGGTCCGCACCACGCCGCGCGTGTGGGTGCAGCGGGTCCAGCTGTTTGGGGCGTCCGACGCGCTCCTGCGGGACATCGAGCTCACGCCCGGTCTCAACGTGATCTGGGCCCCGGACGCGGAACCCGAAGCGCGGCTCGGCGATCGCATCGGACACGGTGCGGGCAAGACCCTCCTGTGCCGTCTGATCCGTCACGTGCTCGGTGAGGTCGACGTGGCGCGGCCCGACGACGCGGAGGCCTTGATCCGGCGCATGCCGGAGGGCTTCGTTCGGGCGCAGCTGGTGGTCTCCGGCGTCGAATGGACGATCGAGCGCGCGTTCGACCCGAAGCGACCGACCATCGCGCTCCGCAACGAGGAAGAGGCCGAGTACAGCGAGCTGCTCGACGCGCTGCGGGCGAGCGTCGGCTCGCTGGGCACCAAGGTCGACCCGTGGCTGGCCACGCTCGCGTGGGCGAGCCGGGACCAGGAGCGTCGTTTCGCTGGCGCGCTGGCCTGGCGGGATCGCAACGCATGCCCGCGCTCCCGCATCGCGCGGGTGGCCAACCACGAGCGCGCCGCGGCCGTGCGTTCGATGCTGGGGCTGCGCGACGCCGATGACGTCGCCTGCGAGCAAGAGCTCGCCGGGTTGGAAGCGCGGGAACGCGCCATCGTGCAGCGCCTCGCGACGCACGAGCGGGAGATCGCGTGGCTCGGCGCACGCTTCGCGCGGGAGCTGCCCGACCATCAGATGCTCGAACCGCTGTCGCTGCGCGCGGCGGTGAAGGAGCTCGAGGCGGCCCTCGAGACGCTCGAGCACCAGGAGCACAGTGAGCTGACCGCGGCGCAGTCCAAGTACGAGACGGCGCTCCAGGAGGCGGCCCTCGCCGAGCAGCGTCGGCAGTGGCTCTCCACTCTCGGCCACGATCCGTGTGGCCTCTGTCACACGCAGGCCGCCAAGGCGCCCACGGCGCGCGCGCGGGAACGGGTCGAGAAGGCTCACAAGCGTGCTCAGCGCCGTCTCGGTACCGCCAAGAAGGCGCTGGTCGCGGCGCGTGAAACGAGCTTCCGTGGCGCACGGGTCGCGTGGGCCGAGGCGCGCGATCGCCTGGCCCGGGCTCACGAGCTGGAGCGGCACCTCGAGCGACGCACCGCGCTGGCGACGGAGCGCGAGGCGGTGAGCAAGCTCGTGGCGAAGGCGCGTGACGCGCGCGACCAGAGCGCAAAGCGGCACGGCAAACGACTTGGACACAGCAAGCGCGTGTACGACTTCGTGGTCCGCCGATTGGCGGGGCAAGACGCGCGCGGACGTCTTCGCGTGGGGCCGTCCGGCGTCGAAGCGTGGATCGAGCTCATCGATGGACGGCGTGGCACGAGCCCGGCCATGCAGGTGCTCGCGGGCATCGCACTCGACTTCACCGCGCTCATCATCGCGTGCGAAGACGGCTCGTCGCTGCCGGGGTTGTGGATCCACGACAGCCCGCGCGAAGCGGACCTCGCGCGCTCGCACTACGAGGCGATCTTCCGCCTGGTGGCGTGGCTCGAGGAGCGGACCGCGCAGCCGGGCTTCCAGTACCTCATCACGAGCACGACCCGCCCCCCGACCGTCGCCGCGATTCGCGCCGTGCGCCTCGGGGCGGCCCGCTCGGAGGACCTCCTGCTCGGCCAGCGTCTGTAGGAACCTACGACAGCGCCAAGGTGGCGGACGCCACTCCCGCGACCACGAGCAAGGTCCAGAGGCGTGGCGGGATCTCGTCCAGACGGCCGGGCAGTCCGACGGCGATGAGCGCCCAGAGCGCGGCGACCAGCGAGGTGGCGAAGGCACCGGTCAACGCATCGTCGTCCCACAAGGTCCGGGTGTGACCCAGACGCGAGAAGAAGTGGTACGTGCTGGGCGGCTGGGCCGCCGCGAGGAACCCCGCGGCGAGGAACATCGCGCACCATCCCAAGAGCGTCAGGCCCTCACGAAGTCGCCGGAACGGGCTCACCACGGGGACCTTCTGCGGCGCCCGGTGACGGCGACGGCTACGTAGCGGCACGACCGGTGGCGGCAACCCAGGCAGCGTGGGCTGCCGGTGAGAATCGTCCCTCGGGTCGAGGGAGATGCGCGGACCCTCCATACCCTTCCCATCGGTCGACTTCCCTCATCTCTTAATGGGCCTGCTCGCAGCTCTCTTCAAAATCGGCGAGACTTTGAAGGTTGTTCTCGCGGCTGGAACCCTCGCAGCCACCATCCATTCTAGGCGATCTACACCCACGCGATCAGAGAGAGCGCGACGGTCGCGATGCTCACCCCCGCAAAGAGGGCGCGATGCGTGCCCAGCGCGCTGGCCGCCTCGAGCAGGTTGCTGTCGCGGTCACCCTCGATCGCCACCCACCGTGCGAGCACCTCACCGCGATAGGGTGCGCCGTCGCCCCCGACCTCCCAGAGCCCGGTGACCCAGCCTGGCGTGAGTCGCTCCGTGGCGCGTGCCTTCTTGGGCAAGGTTCCGTCGGAGAACGAGAGCACGCCGCGATCGTCGATGGACGCGGTTCGACTCGGGCCGAGCCGCTGGAGGCGCGCTCGCAGCCGGAGCCCGCGGGCGATGAGCCAGCCGAAGAGCAGCGCACCGAGGATCCCCGTCGTCGCCCACAGCAAGCGGACCTCTTCGACGCGCGGACCGTGACGTTGTCCGAGCCGATAGAGCTCGACGTTCCCTTCCAGATCCAGCGTCACCCAGTGCCCGCGCGGGTACGACGCGAGGATGGTGAAGCCCCCGCCCTGGCCCGCCAGCAGCTCACACCGCCCGGCGTCGCACGAACGCCGGATCTCGCGCCCGTCGATCACCTGGGTGGCGCGCTCCCCGGCCTCCAGGGGCGAGAACACGGCGAGCGTGTTGCCTGGATGCTGGCGGGTCTCGTACCGACGCGTGAAGTCCACCGCCGCCAGCAGGGTGGTGCCGTAGACGAGCGTCATCAGGCCCAGGGCCCACGGGGTGAGGGTTCGCATGAGACCACCCGATTCAGGAATCGAGCCAGCTCGGAGCCCCGTCGGATCCGCGGCGTCGCGGCCGGGGTTGAGATGACAAAGCGTCCAGCCTTGGGCACTTCGACCGGTGCGCTCTGCCGTTCTGTCAGCGCGTCTGCGGCCGGTGCTCCGCGAACATGCGCTGCACGAACTCGCCTGCGGGGTGCTGCCGCATCTCGCCGATCACCTCCCGCGCCTCCGGTGGCATGGCGTGCACGGGCGGCATCCACGCGCCGTAGGTGTCGGGCTTGACCAAGGGGGCCATCAGCGAGGCGAACGTGAGGTCGGCCGCCGTGAAGGTGTCCCCCGTCAGATACGGCCTCCCGTCCGAGAGGCGCGCGGCGACCGCGTCTGCCGTCTCCCGCGAACGGTCGAGCGAGCGCGCGGTTCGCTCGGGCGTGATCTTCATCCGGCTCACCAATCCGCGGACCATCACGGGCCGGAGCGCGCGGTAGAGCCGCGTCTGCGCCCGAGAGACGTTTCGCTCCGCCATCTCGATGCTGAGCGCCGGCGTGGGAAGCAGCCAGGCGTAGGCGATGCGTCGGGTGTCCGGACCGAGCTGCCGGCCCCACTCCCGCTCGAGCGCTTCGACCTCGTTGTTCGGGTAGAGCGAGCCGTCCGCGAAGTGCGTGTCGACCCACTTCAGGATGTCGGTCGAGTCATGGAGAAACGCGCCGTCGACGGTGCGCAGAAACGGCGTCGACAGCGGGCTGGACGCACGGTCGGCGCGCCCTCCGCGGCCGCGGGTGTGCCGCGCCACGGCCCACATGTGAATGAACGGGAGGGTTGCGTGCTCCTCGTAGTCGACCGCGTGGCGGTCGAGGGCCCAGCGGGCTTTCTCGCAGAAGTGGGAGAACGCGATCGTGACGAGCTGGTGCGGCATGCGGGTCGACGATAGCAGCCCGGGCCGGCGAACCTGCTACCGTCCCCTGCCGCCGATGATGCTTCTGGATTCACCTTCACGTTCGATCTGGGTCCGGTCTGGGCCGCGCGTCTTGGCGTGTGTGCTCGCCGTCCCGCTGCTCCTTTCCTGCCGCGATGCGTGCTTCGGCGACGAGAGCTGCACGGTGCCGAGTCCATGCGAGGGCCTCGCGTTCGAGTGCGCGGGCGGGACGGCGTCGGTCCGGACGCTCGGTCCGGGAGACGACGCGCCAACGGGCATCGACGCGCTCGCGTCAACCGGAGACGTGGTGCTTTCCAACGGGCGGGTCACCGCGGTGATCGACGCCATCGACCACCCTCACTACATCGCGCCGACCGGTGGCAACCTGCTCGATCTGACGAGCGCGGACGGCGACGACGACTCGCTGACGCACATCCTGCACGCGGTGGGGCTGCTGCCCGGGGACTCGGTTGCCTATCGCAGCCTCACGACGGAGTCCGGCGACGGGTTCGCGGCGGTGGAAGTCCATGGCGTGCTGGCCGGCGACGACAGGATGCGCGTGAGCACGCGCTACGAGATCCGCCCCTGCGAGCCCGGGATCCGCGTCCGGACCGAGCTCTTTCACGGCGGAGCGGAGCCACAGAGCTGGGCGTTCGTCGACGGTTGGTATTGGTCGGGACGGGAGGCGCTGCCGTTTGCGCCCGGGACGGGCTTCGACCAGGAGGGGCTCGTCACGCCCATCGAGGACTCGTGGCAGTCGACGCCGTTCATGGCGGCGGGCGCGCACACCGAGCCGGCCGCGACGTACTTCACGGTGGCGTGCGACGCGCCGGCGCTGCAGGGCTTTCACACCGAGCAGATCTCGGGCGTTGGGCGCGCTCCCCGGGTCGTGCCGCGCGGCGGGGTCGAAGTCTACGAGCGCTTCGTCGGGGTGGTCTCCGGCAGCGCGATCCAGCCGGCCGCAGACGAGGCGTTCGAGATCCGCCGCCAGCTCTTCGACGAGCCCTACGTGACTCTGTCCGGCAGGGTCGACGCGTCGGGCGATCCGCTCGGAGACGAGTCTCGGGCCGCCATCCTGGTGAGCGACGAAACCGGCACCGTGTGGACGCAGATCACGCCCGCGCTCGACGGCTCGTACTCGGCCCGCGTGCCGGCGTTCCACACCTACACGCTGGCCACGCAGGCGTTCGGGCGCGAGGTGAGCGAGGTGAGCGTCCAGGTCACGGACGAGGACGTCGACGTGTCCGAGATTCGGCTGCCCGCCGCGGCCGAGGTGGCGCTGTCCGTGCTCGTCGATGGGGTCGCGGACCACGCGCTCGTGTTTGTGCGGCCCGCCGATGACGCGACCGACAACGCCGTTCGCGCCGAACTGTTTGGCGGCTTCTTCGAGTGCGCTCCGCTGCTCGGCTCGTCCACCGGGGGCTCCCCGGCGTGCGACCGCGTGCTCGTCAACGGCCCCGTCTCGGTGCGCTTTCCCCCAGGTCGCTACGAGGTGTACGCGAGCGGAGGCCCGTTTACGACGGTGGCGACCGAGACGCTCGACCTGAGCGCGGGCGAGGAGGTGGACGTGGAGCTGTCCATCACGCGCCTCCCGCTCGTTCCGGACGGAGCGCTCGGCGCAGACTTCCACGTGCATGGCGGCGCGAGCTTCGACTCCACGGTGCCCGACTTCGACCGCGTGCAGGCGTTCCTCGCGTCGAACATCGACGTCATCGCGACCACGGAGCACGACGTGGTCTGGGACTACGCTGATGCCCGGCGCGACCTGGGCGCGGACGACCGGATGGCCATCATGGTGGGGCTCGAGGCGACGGGGCACATCCTGTTCGACTTGACGCCCGGCGAGGACATCCCCCAGGTCATCGGGCACTGGAACGTCTGGCCGCTTCCCTTCGATCCGCAAGGCCCCTACCGCGGCGCGCCGTGGGATGAGCTGGCCGAACCCGGCGCGCTCTTCGACCGTTTCGTCGAGGCGGGCTGGCCGGCCGACACGGGCGTCATTCAGCTGAACCACCCGTGGTCCCCGTCGCAATTTGGTCGCGATCTGGGGTTCCCCCGCGCGGTTGGCGTGAACGCGAACGACCCCTTGCCGCGCGAGTTCGACGGCACCGGCCCGAGCCTGGTCCTGCGCACGCCTCCGGGCGCGGGATTCAGCAACGGCGCGTACCACACGCAAGAGGTGATGAACGGCACGGAGAACGAGGATCTGCTCGCCTTCCGGGCCTACTGGTTCTACCTGCTCAACCAGGGAATCCTGCGCGGCGGCACCGCGAACAGCGACTCGCACGGCTTGGTCGACAACGTGCTCGGTACCCCCCGAACGCTGGTCTTCACCGACCAGACGGTGGCGTCGTTCGACGAGGCCTCGTTCAACGCCGACGTGCGCGCCGGAGCGATGGTCGGCACCAACGGGCCCGTCTTGGAGGTCACCGTGGAGGACGGCGCGGGCACCGCGCGCGGGCCCTCGCTCACCCCGTTCGCCCCCGACGACGACGATTTGCTGACCCTCCGCGTCTCGGCCGCGCCATGGGTTCCGGTCGACGAGATCCGGATCGTGGTGAATGGGGAGGTGGCGCGCACGCTCTCAGCCGAGCTGAGTCAGCCGGGCGACCCTCTCGGCACCGAGGGCACCCTCCGGTTCGAGGGGGAGGTCGCGCTCCGCGAGATTCTCCCGGAGGGGAACCGGGACGCCTGGATCGTGGTGGAAGCCGGGGCGGCGCTGCCCGAGGCGGGCGACCTGAACTGCGACGGGATCCCGGACACGGGCGACAACAACGGCGACGGCACCATCGATTGGCGTGACGTGGAGCGCAACGACGACGACGTGGTGGACGCGGCGGACCTCGACGAGATCGACGGCGCGCCCGACGCGTGCGACCCGGACCAAGACCTCGGACCGTTGCCGCACCCAAACGCGCCGGGACGCGGTGAACCGGGCGCACTCTTCGAGGCCGTGACGCCCGGCGGCTACCCGATGTCGTTCACCAACCCGCTCTTGTTGAACCGCGACGGTGGCGACTTCGAAGGCCCCGGCCTTGGAGGCGGGCAGTGACGCGGCGGTCCATCGAAGTGTGGGCGGTGCGCGCGTTGGCGTTGAGCCTGCTCTTGACGCCGGCGTGGGCGCACGCGGACGAGCCGCCCGACTCGCCACCGGACACGCCCGTCGAACCCGAAGAGCCCGAGGAGGGTGGCGGCGGTGGGCTGATCGAGCCTGAGGAAGAGGCGATCCCGATGGCGGCCCCCGCGGCCGCGCCGCAGGACGTCTCGCGGGAGGTTGTCGAGCCGGCGCCCGCGCCTCCGGAGCCCGCGCCTCCGGAGCCCGCGGAAGGCGAGCCACGCACCATGGGAGTGTGCGGGACTGACCTTCGGGCCCGGCCCATCGGCCCGCTGCAGACCTGGTCGGGTACGGCGGACGGGATGCTGGGGGTGCCTCATCGCGCATGCCCGCGCGAAGAAGTGGCGCTCGGCGGGGACGGAACGGTCGTCGCGCAGACCGCGGATCTCTACGGTCAGATCCGAGCCAGCGGCCGCGGCCGCGTCAGCGCACCGCTGCTCGACCCGAGGGTGGAGGGCTTCGTCGACTGGGAGTTCCTTCGCTACCAGACGGTCATCCGTTCGGTGCCCGGCTCGTACCTCGGCCTCGGCTACCTCGCCTTCGGCGCCTCGGGGCAGCTGCTCGTGGAAGAGGACGCGGTGCTCGCGCTCACGGGCCGGGCGGTCCTGCCGACCACCTCCGGCTTGGAGTTCAACACGGTGCCGTTCTCGCTCGACGTCGGCGCGACCGGGGCACTGAGGGTGGATCCCGCTGTCCGGCTGCACGCGTGGGTGAATCTGGTCGGCACCGTGCAAGCCGGCGGGCCCGCGTTCCCGCGTGGGGGAGTGCGCGCCGGAGTCGGCGCTGACCTGCGCGCTGCCGAGTGGCTGAGCTTCGTGCTCGAGCTCGCCAGCGGCTTCGGCTACGAGACGGCGCTCGACTTCCTGAGCGCGCAGGGCGGGTTCCGGTTTGGGTTCTCGGACGAGGTCGGGCTCGAGTTCTCGTTCTCGTTCCCGTTCCTCGGCGGCGTCCGGCCGTTCCTCGACGGGGCGCTCCCGGTCTCGGGGTCCCTCATGCTGGCCTGGCGCTTGCCTTGACGCTCGGCTTGTCGCTCGCTCAGGCGCTGCGCCACGCGCCGTGGAAGCTCAGCGGGATGTGGTGGTCGAGGTGCGCGGTGGCGATCGGCCCGTCGGCCACGTGCGCGGCGTCGAGGACGGCGAAATAGCTGGTGTGGGTGCCTGCGTCGTAGACCAGCGTGTGCAGCCAGCCGTCGGTCTCTCCCGCCCCGCGCGGTGAGAAGACGGCCTCCGAAGGGTAGTGACCCTTCGGGAAGACGAAGCGGTCACGGGTTCCGTCCAGGTCGACTCGCGCAACCGCGTCCGGGGGCCCATGGCGCCCGGCGGCCACGCTCGAGTGCTGCGCGCAGTAAACGGAGCTGTGCCGCGCGCCATCAACGTGCGGCGCGACGCGGGGGAACTCGCTCGTGCCCTCGACCAACACCTCGGCGTCCAGCGACTCCCTCGCGGGGTCGATGGAGAACCGCGTCAATACGCCGTCGGCGTCTTCGGTGGGGCCGCCCTGCGCGATGCTCCCGAGCCACCGCTGGCTGCTGGGGAAGTCTCGGTACCGGATGACGTCCATCACGATTCGGTCGCCGTCTTCAAACGCGTTGCCCACGTGCCACGTCCAGAAGGGGTCGACGGAGAAGCGCCTTACCGAGCGCGGTGCGTCGAGCGGGACGATCAGCACTTCGGTTCCTTGGCTCGCGTCCCACTCGAGGCTGTCGGCGAACGAGGCGCGCCCGAAGAGCGTTGGGAGCAGTTTGAGCCGGAGCGGCGCGACGAAGATCACGAGGAAGCGCGGCGTTGCCGCGAAGTCGTGGATGAGCGTCGGGTAGGCCAGCGGGATCTGGGTGACTTGCCCTGCCGTTCCATCGGGCCGCATGCGGAAGACGTCGATGGCGTTGGGCCGCCCGATGCGGGTCCCGATGTTGAACTGCGTGTCCGTCTTCGCGATGCGGTGCGGGTGCGCCGAGAAGGCGCCCGGCACCACGCCACCCAGATCGCTCTCGCCGATCGACGACAGTGTCGCGGGGTCGAACTCGAAGGGGCGGCCGATCTCGCAGAGACCAAAGACCCTCTCGCCCCAGTTGAGCAGCGCAGTGTTGGCGGGGTTCTTCGCGTCCCCACGCATCGAGCGCAGCATGCGCCACGGATTCCAGAGTCCGGGCGGTTTGGTGCCGAAGCTGCCGAAGTAGCGCTGCCCACGCTGCCTCTCCTCGAGCAGGCCCTTGGTCTGCAGAAGCCGCGCGCCGCCCTCCGCCTTGCCGCCGTCGTAGCGCACCGCGCTCACCAGCCCGTCTCCGTCGAACCAGTGGCGGTAGGGCTCGCCGAAGCTCGTCACGAGCCCCGGTCCATTGCGGAAGTACGTCCCGCGGAGCGCATCGGGAAGCCGGCCCTCCACACGGAGCGGCTCGAAGCCGTGTTCCCTGGTGACGTCGGTGAAGGAGCGAGCCCAATCGCGCATGCGAGTCCCTACCAGCTGTCGGGACCCAAGGCACGAACGGGCTCAACGAGCTTCCTCACGGGAGGAGGATCAGCTTGCCCGTCGACTTGCCCGACTCGATGTGTTTGTGCGCCTCGGCCACGTCGCTGAGCGGGTACGTGGTGACTGCGGGTGGTTGGATTTCGCCCGCCTCGATCCACCCCAGGATGTCGTCCATCGCGGCCGCAAGCAGGTCCATTCGGTCGAAGAGGTAGCTCAGGTTGAAGGCGAGGATGCTCTTGCTGTGGTTGGTCAGATCGAGCGGGTTGAACCGTGGGGTGCGCAGGTAGTCCACCGCGAGCTTGAGGTAGTTCGGACGTCCGCCCGTCTTGGGCATCATCGTCGCGAAGCCGTAGACCACGACCTTGCCGGCGGGGCGCGTGTGCTTGTAGCTCTCGCCGAGCGTGGCCACACCGTTGGCGTCGAGCACCACATCGAACCCGCGCGGGCTGATGGCCTCTGCGCGCGCCCAGAGGTCCTCCTTGGATTTGTCGATCACGTGATCGCAACCGAGCGCCTCCGCGATCGCCACCTTCTGGGTGCGCCCCACGACGCCGGTCACCTCGCACCCGGCCCGCTTGCCGAGCTGCACGAGCGTCGAGCCCACGCCGCCGGCCGCGCTGTGCACGAGCATGCGGTCGCCAGGCCGCGGGTGCGCCAGGTAGTGGAGCGCGAACCAGCCCGTCAGGTACACGGCGGGAATCCCGGCGGCCTGCTCGAAGCTCAGGTTCGCCGGCATCTTCCAGACCTGGTTGGACGGGACCGCGAGCACCGACGTGTACCCCCCGAAGAGGCTGCCGGCGAGCACACGGTCACCCGGCTCGAATCCCTCGACGTCGGAGCCGATGGCGCGCACGACACCCGCGACTTCGAACCCGGGCGTGATCGGCCAACCGACGAGCTCCTTGGCCGACGCGTAGAGCCCCATGCGGACGATCACGTCGGCGTAGTTCACGCCCGCTGCGCGCACGTCGATGAGCACCTCGCCGGGCTTCGGCGCTGGCACGGCGGAGGACTCCAGCGTGAGGCGGTCGTAGCTCCCCGCCTTGTGGATGACGACCTTCGTGAGGCGATCGGCGGTGGACGGGCGGGGGGAGCTGGCGGCGGCGGCGGTGGCGGGCATGGTTTGGTCTCTTTGATGTTTCGACAACTGTCGAAGTGTTTTGGGAAACGAAGTCCGAGGCCGGAGGCCCCGAACGGTGTGGATCAGTCGCGCGTCAGGAACGCGCGAAGGGACGCGAGCGCTTCGGCGTTCACCCGGCAGGTGACGAACTTGCCCTGGCGCTCGGTGGTGATGAGCTCGGCGGAGACGAGCTCCTTCAGGTGATGCGACACGGTGGGCGCGCCCACGTTCAGGGCGTCCATGACGTCATGGAGGAAGCAGACATGGCTGTCCTCGTACTCGCCCTGGCCCTGCTCGCGGATCTCGGTGAAGAGCCGAAACCGGTTCGGGTGCGAGAGCGCCTTGAACATTCTGACGAGTCGTCGATCGTCCATGATTCGACGATTCGATAACCTTCGAATCGTGCTCGGTCAACCCCGAGGGCTCGGCTTCTTCAGGCCGAGGTCATTGCGCGTGCAATCGCACGGCGAGCGTCGCGCTCCATTCGCCGTAGAGCGAGCGCCCTTCATCCGTCAGTCCGAAGCGGACCCCGGCCGCCACGTGAATCAGGTCGCTGCGCGCCTCGAGACCCAGGCCGGCGGCCAACGCAGCCACCCCTTCGAGGTCCGCGAACGAGCCAGCCGACCCGTCGAGTTCCGCGCCGATCGCGAGCCACGGGAGAGGGGCCACGTCGAAGCCGGCGGCGAACGCCCAGAGCCGCGCGCCTTCTTCGGCCGCGTCCAGGATGGCCCCCTGCCGCGTGCGCAGCACCAACCACTCGATGGGCCGGAGGCTGGCTTCGAGTGAGGGGAGGAGGCGGATGCGTCCGAGGCTCTCCGGTTCGCTGCGGGTTGGCAGGAACCCGGTGACGTCGAGCGCCAGTCCGCCCGCGCCTTCGTCCAGCAGCAGCAGTCCCACGGCGGCGACGAGGTCGGCGTCGCCGCGGCGGCCCGGCAGAGGGGGGCGCGCCGCGAGGTCGAGCTGGGACCCGAACCCGAGGCGCAGAGGCGTGTCCGGAATCTGAGCGCGCGCGCCCGCGACGAAGCGGAGCTGAGGGTCGGCTTCCGCCGCGGCGGCGACGAACTGAAGTGACGCGCCCACGCCGCCGAGGCGCTCGTCCCGCAGTCCGAGCGCCGAGGGCCATGCCGCGTCGCCCCATGTGTTCTGCGCAGCGTGAGGTCGGGTCGCGGGAACCGAGGGGTCCGACTCCGGAGGAGGCGCGGAAGCCCCGACGCGGAGGGTGTGCACGCGCAGGGTCACCTCTCCGAGCGGGACGGGCTCGGTCCCTGCAAGCACCACCGGTCGAAGGGTGACCTCGTCCGGACCGTCGGGCGGCAACCACAGCTCGAACGTCAGCCCGGCGCGCGGCCCGTCGCGGAGCGCGGTAACCCGCCCCGCGTCGGTCTCCATGCGCAGCGTCTGCACCGGAAGCCGCCGTTGCAGTCCGAGCCGGAGGCGAAGCTCGATGGAGCGATCCAGCGTTGGCGTGCCTTCGATGCTGGGGTCGGCGCGCAGCACGTCCACGGTCAGAGGCGGCGCGGCATGGCCGCTCCGGTCGACGCACCGAATGGCCCGCGTGCCGGGCTCACGAAGGGTCACGATGGCGCTGAGGGCTTCGCTCGTGCTTGAACCGTCGATGCATTGCATCCCACGCGGGGCGACCAGCCAGGTGCCGGGCCAGACCTCCGGGACGGGGCGCTGCACCGACGCGTTTTGACCGCCGGGCTCCACGAGGCGCGCGTGGCGAATCGAGAACGCGCGCCACGGGGAGCGACGACCCTCGAGCCCGTGCGGACCGATCGAGGCGATCGACACGTAGACCGTTCCCTCGTCCAGCTGGCGAGCCTCGAATCGCCGCGCCTCACCGGGGAGGCCGAGGGTCTCGAGGATTTCGCCCCCTTCCGGATCGCGGGCGATCTCGACTCGGTAGCGGGCGGCTCCTTCGACGGGGGAGAACCCGCCTTGGAGCGTCGCGCCACGCCCTGCCCAGCCGACGACCGGGCCCTCGAGGTCGGCCAGCCATCGAGGCGCAGCCAACAGGGGGCGGGGTGTGCTCGGGCGCTGTCCACGTCGGACGACGGTGCCGGTCCCCGCCGGCACGACCACGCGGCGGCCGCCGGCCGTCACGGTGGCGTCGCGCCGGCTGTGGTTGGCGACCCGGCTGGTTCCGTCGTCCTCGACGCTGACCACGGCGTCCCCGTCCAGGCTCGCGGTGGAGCTCGGGGTTTCGATCTCGAGCGGTCGCCGCCCGGCCAGCTCGCCCAATCGGCTTCGCAGCGCGCCGCGCTCCAGCTCGGCCCGCGTGATGCGACGGGACGTCAACTGCCGCCGGCCCCCGTACACGATCACCAGGGTTTGCTCCCGCACGGTGACGCGGCTCTCGTCTTCGAAGGTCAGCTCCGCGCTCGACTGCGCGTGGGTGCGGAGCTGCGCGCCGCGGGTCAGGGCCTCGCCCGGCCGCGCCCGTGTGAAGCGGTCGTCCCTGGGCTGGCGCCGCTCAACCCTCCGCTGGACCGCGCTCACGGTCGCGGGAGGGCGAGGCCGGGGCAGGCGCAACACGGTTCCAGCCCGGAGGCGGTGGGGCATCGGCCCCATGCCGGGGTTGTGTTCGTGGATCCGCGGGAAGGCGTCCGCGTCGCCGTAGACGCGTCGCGCCAGGCCGCGGCAGGTGTCGCCCTCGCGGACTTCGACGTCCATCAGATCTTGCGCCAGCGTCGTCGTCGGAGCGGCCCCGCACGCGGCGAGGAAGAGCAACACGCAGCACCGTCTCACTTCTTGAGGCGCCCGAGCTTGCGCGCCAGCGCGGCGGGGCTCACCGGCCGGAGCACGACGTCCGCTGCGCCGGCGCGCATCAGCGCCGCGAGCCGCTTCATGTCGCCCTTGGGAGTGTCCACCACGACCGGCACGCCCGTCCCCCTCAGCGCGGCCACGCGGTCGAGATCCGCGCCCGGGGCGTACACCACATCGGCGACGCCGACCGCGACCTCGTCGGGCGCCAACACAAACGCGTGCATGCCGTTGGCGCGGAGGCCGAGCATGAGCGCGCCGCTCGCCTCCCCGACGATGCCGACCTCGAGCTCGACCGGGTTGGGGTCGGCGGCGGGCGCGGCGTCCACCATCCGGCCGGCGCGAGGTCCGAGGTAGCCGTCGTGGGCGGCGCGTGCGCGTGAGCGCATGGGGTCGGCGTCCATCCCGCTGAGCCGGCTGCGCACCTCGCCGGCCTCGGGCCGTCGGGCGGCGCTCTTGTCGAGCATCGCCCGCCGGAGTTCGTCGAGCGCGGCCGGGACCGCGCCCGCGCGTGAGCGCCATTCGGGGGGCGGCGCGTACATCTGTTTGGTGAGCACGTCGATGTCCGCGCCGACGAAGGGAGCCTGCCCTGCGATGAGCTCGTGCAGCACGCAGCCGAGCGCGTAGATGTCGGTCGCGGGACCCACCTCGCCGCCGCGCGCCTGCTCGGGAGAGAGGTACTCCGGAGTGCCGACGACGACGCCCTCCCGGGTCATGCGCCCGGCGGGGCCCTCGGGGAGAAACGCGAGCCCGAAGTCGAGGACGCGCACGCGGTCGGCGCCATCTTCGGCGCGCTGGACGATGACGTTCTCCGGTTTGAGGTCCCGGTGCGTGAGCCCGACGCGATGCGCGGCGAACAAGGCGTCGGCGAGCTGGTACGTCAGCTCGATGGCGCGCGCGACGGAGGGGACGGCGCGAACGACCTCGCGAAGGCTCGGGCCCTCCACCAACTCCATTGCCATGAAAAGGCGCCCGTCGTCTTCGCCAAAGTCGTACACGGTGACCGCGGAGGGATGATCGAGCGCGGTGGCCACGCGCGCCTCGCGTTCGAACCGCGCGCGGGCCGTCGGGGCATCGTAGAGACCCGGGCGCAGCAGCTTGAGCGCAACGGCGCGATCCACGGGCAGCTGGGTCGCGCGGTAGACCACGCCCATGCCGCCCGAGCCGATCGGCGCTTCGATCCGGTAGCGCCCCGCGACCCTTTCTCCCTCCGCCAGCGCGCTCACCACGGCACCTCGAACAGCACCACCGGCTCCGAACGCCCGGGGACCTCACGGGAGCCGACCGGCGCGGCGCGCTCCAGCTCGGCCGCGTCGCGGGTCGCGCGACTGATGAGCAGCTGGGCCGGCCGCGCGATGGTCTCGAGCCGCGCCGCCACGTTCACCACGTCTCCGATGGCCGTGTACTCCATGCGCGTCTCCGAGCCGACGTTGCCCACCACGGCGTCGCCCGTGTGCACGCCGATCGCGAGCTGAATCTCGACGCCGCGCTCTTCCTGCCACGCCGCGTTCGCCGCCTCGAGGAAGCGCAGCATGTCTTGCCCCGCCGCCACTGCGCGCGCCGCGTGATCGGGGTGCGCCGTGGGCGCGCCAAAGAGCGCCATGACCGCGTCGCCGACGAACTTGTCCACCGTGCCGCCGTGCCGGAACACCGCCTCGGTGAGGAGGGTGAAGAGCTCGTTGAGCAGTGCGACCGTCTGCTCCGGGGGGAGCCTCTCGCTCAGCGGGGTGAACGCGACGACGTCGGCGAAGAGCACGGTGATCGTCTGGCGCGTGCCACCGAGCTCCATGCTTTGTTCACGCCGGATGACCTGCTCCACCAGCTCCTGCGGGAGGTAGCGGCCGAGATCCGCACGGATGGCCTCTTCCTCGCGGATGAGCGCCTCCGAGGTCTCGAGCGCCTCGGCCGCATCGCTCAACGCGTCGCCGAGCAGCGCCAGCTCGTCCGACGTGTCCACCTTCACGCGCCGGTCGAATCGCCGTGACGCGAGCTGCTGCGTGAACTCGACGAGCGTGCGGATCGGAGCCGTCATCCGGTTCGCGAACAGGACGGCACCGAGCACCGCGAAGAGGAGCGCCAGCGCGATCGCGCCGAGCACCACTGCGCGCATCTGGTCGATCGGCGCGTAGACGACATCCCGCGGCACCTCGGCGACGACTGCCCAGGGCGCGCCGCGGATCCCCACTACCGTGATGACCCATGCCTCGCCCTGCCGCATCGACTCACGGCTCTCGGGAGCCTCGGGCAGCGCGCCGAGGTCCACACCAGGACACGGGTCCTCAACGACCGAACCGGCCGAAGCACGGGGGTGCGCCAGGGCACGGCGCGCCTGGTCCAGCACCATCACTGAGCCGCGGTCCGACGCGAGCTGGCCCTGGCTCAGATGGTCGACGAGGTCCCGGGTGCGCTCCCACGAGACAGGACCGGCGACGTACCCGGTGACCCCCGACCCAGCGGCGACGATCGGGACCACCAGCACCCCGGTTACCCCCACCATCGAGCGGCCCGACGACGCCGCGTTCGTGCGCGCGTCCACATCCAGCCGGACCGGCGTCCGAGGGGTCTCGCCGGCGCTGACACGATCGATCAGCCGACCGTCGGCGTCGTAGATCGCGACCACGCTGAGGGCGCGCTCGGCTTCGAGCAGGCGCATCGTCAAGCTCAGGCGCGCGTCGTCGGAGAGCGTGGCGTCGGCCAGCGTGCGGGCCACCGCGTCCAGTCCGCTCCGCGTGCTGGCGAGCTCGTCCTCCACCCGGGCTGCGACGCGCTCGGCTAGCGCGATCTGCATGGCCTGGCGGGTGCTCTCGACCTCACGCTCGTTTACGTCGATGAGCAGCCAGCCCACGCTCAGGAGCGGCAGCGCGGCGAAGGTCACCGTCAGGACCAGCAGCTTGAGGCGGAAGGGAAAGCGCACTGCCGAGAGCATGCCATCGCGGCGCGCCGCACGCGCGTGTACGCTCGTGGCGATGACCGGAGCGCTCAAGATGCGGCAACTCGATGTCGGCGGCGTGCGTCGCGTGCCTGCTGTCGGGTCGGGCCTCTGATGCCGCAATCGACGCAGCCGTCGCGGGAGCAACCTGGGCTCCCCGTGCGAAGCCTGGTGGTGCACGTCGTGGCGGGGCCGGACACGGGCGCGCGGGTCGAGGGCGAAGGAGATGCGCTGTCCATCGGGACGGCGGATGGAAACGATCTGGTGCTCGCCGACCCGACGGTGTCCCGCTACCACCTCGAGCTGCGTCGGGGACGCGACGGACTCGTGGTCCGAGACACCGCCTCGACGAACGGGACGCGCTTTCACGGTGCGCGGCTCGAGGTCGCCACGATCCCCGTCGGCGCGGAGCTCGAGCTGGGGGACACGCGCATCCGGCTTGGGGATGGAGCGCCCATCACGCTGGCGCTGCACGACGGAGAGGAGCTGGCCGGCATCGTCGGTCGCACCGCGGCCATGCGCCGACTCATGGCCCGGGTCGAGAAGGCCGCTGCGAGCCCGACCGCGGTCCTCCTCGTGGGGGAGAGCGGGACCGGCAAGGAGAGAGTGGCCCGGGCGCTGCACGAGCGCGGGCCCCGGGCGTCTGGGCCGTTCGTGACCGTCGACTGCGCGTCGCTCTCGCCCACGCTGGTGGCGAGCGAGCTCTTCGGTCACGAGCGCGGGGCGTTCACGGGAGCGGACCGGCAGCACGTGGGCGCCTTCGAGCGGGCGGACGGCGGCACCCTGTTTCTCGACGAGGTCGGGGAGCTGAGCGCGGAGCTGCAGCCGGCCCTGCTGGGTGCGCTCGAGCGAGGGCGGTTTCGTCGGGTCGGGGGGCGCGGTGAGGTCGCCGTCGACGTGCGCGTCGTGTCCGCGACCCACCGCGATCTCCGCGCCGAGGTGAACGCGGGGGCTTTCCGATTGGATCTCTACTACCGGATCGCCGTCGTCGTGCTTCAGCTGCCCGCGCTGCGGGAGCGCCCGGAGGACGTCCCGCTGCTCGCCGCGCACTTCCTGAAGGACGCGGGACATGACGGAGCGCTCGCCGACGTGTTCGACGCCGAGGCGCTTGAGGCGCTGGTCCGGCACCGGTGGCCGGGCAACGTGCGGGAGCTTCGCAACGTGGTGGAAGCCACCCTCGCCATGGGCGAGACGCCCGTACTCGAGTCGCTCGGCGCGCCCGACGATCCGCTCGCGGTGCACGAGGGCTTGCTGTCGATGCCCTACAAAGGAGCGCGGCGTGTGTTGCTCGACGCGTTCGAGAAGAGGTACGCGGCGCGGCTCCTCGCGCGGGCCGATGGAAACGTCAGCGCAGCCGCGCGGGCAGGCCGGATGGACCGGACCTACCTCATCAAGCTCTTGTCGCGGCACGGCCTGAAGTAACGGCGAGGGCCGCCTGAGTACGTCGTGGCCGTGGCGCTGCGTCCTCAGCCGGGCCTCATGACCATTCGGGTGGCCACCTCGTCTGCTCAAGGAAGAATTCCCCTTCTCGCGGCAACACGAAGTGGTCTCTCCGCAGGTGGCATGCACCTTGCGCTTGCCCGTCGCATGCTCAGACGTCTGTTGGTCCTCCTCTCGTTGCACGCCGTTGCGCTCGTCCCACAGACCGTCTGCGCTCAGCGCGTGATGGTCTTGGGGCAGATGCCCTCGTCGGTCGCGGAGCGCACGCGGCAGCAGATCCGGATCCACACCGTGCTGAGAGAGGGCCGTGCCTCGTTGCGAGCCTGTGTGAGGGATGCGCGTCGCACCTTGCTCGGGAGACAAATGGCCACCTCTCGGCTCGAGGTCACGGTCGGGGCAGATTCGACAGCGGAGCGCGTCACCGTCGTGGAGTTGGGTGGCCACTCGAACGAAGCCGTCGAGCAATGCCTGGTCGAGTATCTGCGCACGTTCGGCTTCCCACCGGACGTGCGCGGCGTTCAGTTCCGCGTCACGTACCTGGACTGGGACCTGGGTTTGCTGTCGTACGAGACCTCACGCGCTCCAGGGGAAGCTGCACCAAGACGAGACCGGGGGTCTCGGCGGACGCCCCGGCGACCCGAACCGGAGGCCGGGCGCATGACGTGGCGAGTGGCATCGACACAGGGGCCGCTCGACGCCAGCGCCATCGAGAGGACCGTCCGCCCGCACGAGGACTCGCTCCAGCGTTGTTTCGAGCGAGAGAGGGGCGAGTATCCCGCCTTGTCCGGCAGCGTGCGCATTCGGCTGGAGATCGGAGCCGACGGCTACGTCACCCGCGCGCGCGTGGAACGCGCGTCCAGTGACGTGACTCGCGCGATTGCGAGGTGCCTCGGGTTTCGCCTCTCGCGATACGAGTTCGCATCCACGTCGAGCGGGGAGAGTTCCCGAGCCTCCCTCTCCTTCGTCTTCAGCGCCCGGTAGGGCGTCGCTGCTGGCACGATAGCCACGTGCCTCACTCCGGGATCAGCTCTCGGCCGGCCTCGCACGCCACCGGCACTCCGGTCGGGCCGTCCTCGGTACGGAGAATCTTGATCTCCACGCGCCGGTTCTCGGCGCGCGCTCGGGCGGACGTGCCGGGGACCTCCGGACACCGCTCCCCGTAGCCCGCGCTCCGAAGGCGACCGGGGAGCACCCCCCGTCGCTGGAGCCCCTGCACCACCGCCGCCGCGCGGTCCCGCGTCAGTCGGATGTTGTACTCGTCGGAGCCGCGGTCGTCGGCGTGTCCCTGCACCTCCAGGAACGTCAGCTGCGGGCTTCCGATCAGCGTGGCTGCGATGGCGTCCATCAACGGCTCGCTCTCCGGGAGGATCACGGCGCTGTCGGTGGCGAAGTGGATGTCCTCGAAGAGCACCAGCTCACCGTTTCGGATCTCCAAGTCCCCCACGTCTGGGCAGCCGTCCTCGTCCTCGACGCCGTTGTACACCTCGGACGCGTCGGGGCAGGTGTCGTCCACGTCGAGGATGCGGTCTCCGTCGTTGTCGGGGTCGGGGCAGCCGTCGGTGTCCTCGAAGCGGTCCCGATCTTCGGGGGCATTGAGGCACATGTCGTTGACATCGAGGATGCCGTCCCGGTCGTTGTCCTCGTCCGGGCAGCCGTCTCGGTCTTCGAACTCATCGAGGTCCTCGGGGTCGTCCGGGCAGGTGTCGTCCACGTTGAGGATCCCGTCTCCGTCCCGGTCGCCCTCGCTGCCCTCGGGGCAGCCGTCTTCGTCGGCGTCGCCGTCCAGGTCCTCGGGCACCGACGGGCAGGCATCGTCCACGTCGAGGATGCCGTCTCGGTCGTTGTCGGGGTCGGGGCAGCCGTCTTCGTCGGCGAAGTGGTCGAAGTCCTCCGGCTCATCCGGGCAGCGGTCGACGTCGTCTCGGAGTCCGTCTCCGTCCCGGTCGCCGAGGCTCGGCTCGAACACGAAACCGAGCAGACCGCGCACGTCGGGCGACTGGAAGCCGCCGGTCGGGAGGCCTGCGCCGCCGCCCAGCATCAGGTAGCTGTTTCGTTCGACGAAGACCTTCAGCCCGGCCGTGGCCTCGAGGCTGAGCGCCGCGGGGTTGCCCCAGTCGTCGATGATCTGCGACGCGTGCGCCTCGAGCGCGATCTCGGTGACGTCCGTGAAGCGCCAGCCGACGCCGAGGCCCACGCGCAGCGTGTCCTCGTATCGCACGGTCCTTCCGGTCCCCGGAACGAGAACAGGGCCCTGCGCGGCGCCGTCGGGGTCCTCCGGATCGGTCCGGCCGCCGACCGTGAAGGTGGCTCCGTCCCCGAACCCCAGCCGGTAGGCCACCTCGAGGTTCAGGCGAACCTCTCGGGACGGCCGCCACTCGCCGATGAGCGAGGGCGTGATGGCGAGGATGGGGTCGCCGACGAACTCGCTGGGGCTGCCCGTGGGAAACTCGAACTGCACACTCGCAGCGAGGCCGAAGGCATCGCGCTCCGGCCGGAGAATGCGGATCTTGCCGTGTACGACCAAGCCTCCGAGCCCCTGGTAGCCGAGCCCGCCTTCGCCCGACTCTCCGCCGTACTGTCCGGGGACGGTCAGGTCGGGCCCGGTCATGACGCTCACGGGGACCTGCGCGCCGACGACGAGGAGGTTCGCGATCCCCCAGTTCGCGTGCAGCGTCCCGGTGAACATCGCGTCCACGAGACGGCCGCGACGCTCGGCGTCTCCGGCGGCCAAGGTCGAGTCGTTCACGAAGCCGTCGAACGGCAGAAGCCCAAACCCCGCGTCGAGGATCAGGCCAAACGACAGGTCGTTTTCACCCAGGATGTCGGTGCCGTTGACGGTGAGCAGCCCCTTGCTGTCCAGCGGTGGACGCAACAGGCGCAGGTCCATTCCCCCGGCGCTCAGCTGGGCCTGGGCGGACGCGAGGCCCGGCACGAGCAACAGCAGAGACAGTGTGATGAGCGGGGCGGCGAGGCGAAATCGGTGACGCATGCCCACGGTCATCCGCAAGCGATGTGCCGTGTCCGCCTACCGGCGTCACACCCGGCCAAGCCACATGGGTGCTGCCGGCGACGATCGACAGTTGTCGCTCGTTGACCACAGGAAGCGCACCGGCGGCGGAAAGGTAGGTCGAGCCATCGTGAGTCAAGAACTCGCTTTGCCACGGGGTCGACGGGCCTTGAATGATCTGATCAGCACGCGCGTTCGTACCGCCAAAGACGGAATCATCCGATGGGGGGGCGACCGTTGTTTCGACGGAGCACGTCGCGGCTTTGGGTAAGGGCGATCAGGTGGGTGTTTTACCTACGTACCAGTCCGAAACCCCCAATCGCGCGTCACCGTTTGGTATCGTCAATCAAGAAAAATAGCGGTCCGAACGGAAAAAACCCAGAATAGTGACGTTCGGACTGGCGCATCAGCAATGATCGTGTACCATATTTGCACAACTGGGAGGGTAGCTGGATGGAGTTGACTCGTCGTAATGTTCTTGTGGGGGCCGGTGCCGCCACCATCGTGGCTTTCGATCCGCTCAATCGGGGATGGTTGAGCCGCGCTTCGGCCGACACCTGTTCGGGCGCAGTCTCGATTCCGGACCTCGATGGAGAGCTCGTCTTCGACGCGGCGTCCCTCGAAGAAGGGGCCACCGACTTCGGTCGCATCGTGAGCCGACAGCCGCTCGCGGTTCTTCGCCCAGCCTCGGTGGAGGACATCCAGCGCGTCATCTGCTTCGCCAACGACAACTACGTCAAGGTGGCGATGCGCGGTCAGGCGCACTCGTGCTTCGGCCAGGCGCAGGCCGACTGCGGGATCGTCATCGACTCCCGCACGCTCAACTCGATCGGGTCGATCGACCACACCGGCGTGTGGGCCGACACGGGTGTGAAGTGGAGCACGCTCATCCAAGCGACCCTCGCCGAAGGGCTCACGCCGCGGGTCCTCACCGACTACATCGAGCTGTCTGTTGGCGGCGTGCTCAGCGTCGGCGGCATCGGCGGCGCCTCGAACCGCTGCGGGTTCGTGGCCGACAACGTCGAGGAGATCGAAGTCGTGACGGGCGAGGGCCGCCTCCGGCGCATTCGCCGAGGACCTCTGTTCCGAAGCGTGCTCGGCGGCCTGGGCCAGTTCGCGATCATCGTGCGCGCCAAGATCTCGCTCGACCCTGCGCCGACGATGGCCCGTGTGTACGACCTCACGTACACGAGCATGTCGCAGTTCTTGGCCGACCAGCGCTGCGTCGCCGAGGACGAGCGCTTCGACTTCCTCGAGGGGCAGCTCGTGCCCAACGACTCGGGCGGCTTCAACTTCCTCATCCAGGCCGCGCAGTGGTTCGACCCCGGCTCCGAGCCCAACGATGCCGGTCTCACGGGTGACCTCAGCCCGGACAGCAGCGTGGTCACGGATTTTCCGTACTTCGTATGGCTCAACCGCGTCGCGGGCGCCGAGGCGTTCCTTCGCTCGGTCGGTTTGTGGGAGACGCCCAACCCTTGGAGCGACATCTTCCTCAGCGACCGGACGATCGAGACCTTCCTGACGCAGGCGCTGACGATCTTGACCCCGGCCGACCTCGGGTTCGGTCTGGCGCTGTTGTTCCCCATCAAGCGCCGCAACACGCGCGCGCCGTTTGTCATGACCCCTCGAAGCCGCTTCGTGTGGGCGTTCGACCTTCTTCGTTTCCCGGTCCCGGACCCCGCGGTCATTCAGGCCTTGCTCGACCAAAACCGAACGCTCTTCGAGAACGCGCGCGACCTCGGCGGCAAGCGCTACCCGATCGGCGCGCTCGAGTTCAGCGAGCAAGACTGGCGTCGCCACTACGGATCGCGCTGGGGGCAGTTTAGGGCTCGCAAGCGACGGTACGATCCGTGTAACGTCCTCACTCCGGGACAGGGAATCTTCGGCTAGGGCTTCTCCCTACCCAAGGAGCAGTACCCCCCTGGCGAGACAGGAGGCTTTATGGCGACCGTGGAAGTAGGTTGGCTGCGTGCTGGTGTAATGGAGTTCGTATACGACGGGGTGGTGACAGAGCCTGACCTCGTCGCGGCCATCGAGAAGTACGACATGCTCACGTCGTCGACGACGCCCAAGGTGCAGTTCGTCGACACCCTGGGGGTGCGCGGTGTGCCTCCAACCATGGGCAAGCTGCTGAGCGCCCTGCTCGCGTCCTACCGCGAGGCGGGCGGCGAGCACGTCGTGATGGCGGCGTCGAACCAGCTCAACCAGATGCTGGGGCGGTCGATGAGCTTCGGAGCGGGCCTCAAGCTGGCCCCGTTCTCGACTCGAGAAGAAGCTCTCGAGCACATGAATACACTTGTCGATTAGTCAACTTGACTAAGATCAATTACGCTCCAACCTCACAGTGAGCATGCGGCGAGACTCACTTGGGGTTCTTGGGAGGGATGATGCCGATCGCACGCGCGGAATGCGGGGATAACGAGCTCGGGTGGGATTCGGACCGGGGGAAGCTCCGCGTCCGACGTCCGGCCAAGGATGTGGTGTTGTTCGTGGAGACGGGGTTCCTGGAGAAGGGGTTTGCGCCTCTGATTACGGAACACCTCGACGCGGCGTTGCGCGACGGAGCCCGCCCAGAGATTTTCGTCGATGCCTATGACCTCGACGGGTACGACCCCGAGGTCCGGGTCGGGTCGACGAACTGGCTCAAGCAACATCACGAGTTGGTCCGCAAGCAGCACATGCTGGTCCGGTCACGGCTGACGAAGATGGGGCTGTCGGTGGCGAGCATGACGCTCGGCGGGGTGCTCGTCGGGCACTCGGACCGGGCGACGTTCCAGCGCGAATACCGTCGCGCCGTCTCGCAGAGTCAGCCGCCGCCCAAGATCGCCCGCTCGTAGATCGAGTCGAGCGGATGCCCTCGACGGCTGGGAGCCGTTCGTCTACCGCAACCGCAGCGTGTGGCGCAGCGTGACGCGACCACGTGGGGCGGCGCTCCCGAGGCGTGCTCGGCTGACGGTCCCGGCCATGCATCCGAGGGCGCGGCTGGGAGAGCCGGCGGGAAGGGTGGCGTTGGTCAACGACAGGCGTCCTGCGCGGTCGACCGTGACATGCAGGGTGATCGAGTCGGCCACGCCCCGCTGTTCGAGGCAGCGCTGAAGCGGCCCCGTCAACCGTGACAGGGCCGCATGCGCGTGCCGGTCGGAGTACACCGCGCGCGCGACGGGGCGAGGCGTCGGCGGCCGGCCTGCGATCCGGAACGTGTGGTTGGCTCGGACAGGTCGACGGACCGCCTCCGCCCGGTGTCGCAGAGCGTCTTGAACGACACGGCGCACACAACTCTCGAGCCCATGGTCGCGGGGGCGACTGCGCACCGTCACGCGAATGCGCGCGTTGTACATCGTCGACGGGGCGGGCCCGGGGGAGACCGTAGCGCGAACCTCCGTGAGGAACGCGTCCGTGTCGGCGCGCCCGGCACAGGAGGACACCGCGCCGCGGCTGCTCGCGAGTTGCGCTGCGAGCCGACCGGGGTTGAGCACCGGCACCGACTCGGTGTGGCGAGGCTGGGCCTCGGCGATTGCCGTGAACCCTGGAAGCAGGCCACCGAAGAGGGCTGCAGCGAGGGCGAAGGGGGCGGTCATGATGGGCGCGAGACGTCGCATGGCGCAGGACGGACTCTCCGAAGCGGCCCCACCTTGGATCCATCCGTCACGGTGACCCGGTCGATGGATCAATGACCCATGCGGTCGCAGGCGTCGGTCGAACCCGCCGAACACGCCTGCTCGATGACCGCGGCGGCTTCGGCCAGCGACTCGGCGCTTCCCTCGGCTTCGAGCATCTCGGACAGCGCGATGCACGACCGCACGGTTCCCTGGTCGCAACCCGCGCGAAGCAGCGTTCGTGCGCCGTCGGGATCGTCCGCGTGGATTCGGGCCGCCCGCTCCAGCGCGGCCGCGCCCAGCGCTCCGGTCGGCGCCGTGGGATGGGCCGGAATCGGCTCGTTCTCCTCGGGCGAACGCTCCGCCGGCACGGCGGGCGCGGTCGTCGAGTGTGTCGGCTCCGCGCACCCGATCGTCGCGGCGGCGCTCACCACCAGAAGCACCGTTCGTGTCGCGCTCATGAGGATCCTGACCACGGACGCAGGATAGCAGGGATGGACCGTGTTACGTTCGGCGCGGATGGTCGGCCACCTCGGGATCTCGCCCGGCGCGATCTTCGCGGATGACTATGAGGTCGTCCGGGTGCTCGCCAAGGGCGGTATGGGTTCGCTCTACGTCGCGAAAGACCGACGTACGGGCGAAGAGGTCGCGCTGAAGGTCCTGCTCCCGGATCTCGTGACGAACAAGCGGATGCGCATGCGCTTCGAGCGCGAGTCGCGCGTCGCGGCGGAGCTGAACTCGCCGTACGTGCCGCGTGTGCATGCGTCGGGAATCAACGCGTCCGGGGTCCCGTGGATCGCCATGGACCTGCTCGACGGACAAGACCTACGCCAATACGTCGAAGGCCACGGTGCCCTGTCTCTGCAGGAGGCGCGCGCGGTGCTGGAGAAGGTCTCCCACGCGCTCGCCGAAGCTCACCGACTGCGGTTGGTGCACCGAGACCTGAAGCCGGAGAACGTGTTCCTCGACGTCTCGAGCGGTGAGCGCAAGGTGAAGCTGCTCGACTTCGGGGTGGTGAAAGTCATCGACGGGAACAAGACGTCGGGGCTCGGCACGGCGGCGGTGGGCTCTCCGCTGTGGATGGCGCCCGAGCAGACCTCGGCCGGTGGACGCATCGCGCCGGCCACCGACATCTGGTCACTCGGTCTCGTCACCTACTACCTGCTCACCGGCGGCCACTACTGGAAGGCCGCGTCCGACGACTCGGGCGTGGCAGGGCTGCTTCGCGAGATGCACCTCGAGCCCATCATCGCGCCCACGCGCCGCGCCATCGAGCTTGGCCGACCGTACGTGTTCCCCGCCGGGTTCGACGCATGGTTCCTCAAGGCGATGGATCGCGACTCGACACAGCGATACACGGACGCCGCGGAGGCTTGGGCGGCCCTGAGCGCGGTGTTCGCGGCGGCCGACGCCGACTCGGCGGACACGACCGCGATGCCGGCCGTCGATGCGCGCGCGATGCTGGCGGGCGGAGGCTTGGCGGGCATTCGCACCGACACCTACATCCAGCCGGGGCCCAGCGGAGTGCCCGTCGGTGAGACACTTCAGAGCTTGGGGGGGCTCAACCTGCCGCGTCCTGCAAAGGTGATTCAGGGCCCACCGCCCTCGTCGTCGACGCCCGGACCCGCGCCATCGGAACCGGCCTGGAGGTCCCCTCCGCTCGCGAACCCGGAGCCCTCCATTCAGGCCACGCGCCCCGCGCCCGGTGTGCGTTCTTCGGCGGCCAGCTGGGGAGCGCCCCCTGCGCACTGGGTTGGCTCGGTCGGGTCGCCCTCGGGCCCGCCTCCTCCACGTGCCTCGAACCCAGCTCCTTCCATGCCGTCGTGGGCACCGACCCCGGGCCCCGCTCCCTCGCTGCCGGCACCCGTGCCGCGGCGTCCCGCTCCAGCGACGCTCTCGCGCTGGCCGATGCTCGTCGGACTCGGCATGGCCGGTGTGCTCATGGCGCTGTTGACGGGCGTCATCGTTTGGATCGTGCTGACCGTGACAAGCCCGACGGAGCGCACCCAAGAGCCCGGTCGTGATCCAGGCATGCGCGTGGGCTGACCGCCATATGCGACGCCACATCGATTCCTGGTTACGCTGCGGCCGTGGCTGAGCCGAAGTCCATCCTGGGAGTCGCGGTACGCGATGTCGCCCGACTGCGTTCCGTGGCGACGGTCGTCGTCCGACATGGCTTCGGCGAGGTGCTCACCCGGATGCCGTTCGCCGCGCAGATCCTCGGGCGGGGCACGCTCAAAGGGGGGGAAGAGGCCAAGGGGACGGCGCCGGAGCGCTTCACGAAGCTTCTCGGTGCGCTGGGACCCACCTACATCAAGCTGGGCCAGCTGCTGTCGATGCGCGGCGATCTGCTCCCGGCGGACTACGTCGAGGCGCTCTCGACGCTGCAGGACGAGGCGCCGGTCATCCCTCTCGACCAGGTGCTCGACGTGGTCGAAGAGGGGCTCGGGCAGCCGATCGAGGAGCTGTTCGAGAGCTTCTCGGAGGCGCCGCTCGCCACCGCGTCGATCGGCCAAGCGCACACCGCAGTGACTAAAGACGGCCAGAAGGTCGTGGTGAAGGTCCAGCGCCCGGGCATCGGCGACACCATGCGCGGGGACCTCGACCTCTTGTACCTCGCCGCCCGTGGACTCGAGGCGAGCGTGGAGGAGCTCAAGCTCATCCAGCCGGCGGTCATCGTCTCCGAGTTCGAGAAGAACCTTCTCCGCGAGCTGAACTTCTCCGCAGAGCTGGCCAACCTGGTGCGCGCCGGACAGCTGCTCGACCCCGACCGCCCTGTCGTCGTGCCCGAGCCGCTCCCCGAGCTGAGCTGCCGCACCGTGCTGACGATGAGTTTCTTCGAGGGGCGCCCCGTGCGTGAGCTGGAGGTCGGCAGCCCCGAGGCAGAGCACGCGGTCACCGAGATCATGCACTTCATGTGCAGGGGCGTGTTCGTCGATGGGTTCTTCCACGGTGACCCGCACTCGGGGAACATCCTCGTCGACGACGAGGGCACGCTCTGCTTCCTGGACATGGGCCTGGTCGGCTCGCTCTCCCCTGAGCAGCGGGACGACCTCGTCACCCTCGTGCTCGGCACGATCCTCGATGACGCCTCCACGGTGGCGCGCGTGCTGCTCAAGATGGGTACGCCGACCCAGCGCGTGGACATCGGTGAGCTCAAGCGCGAGATTGTCCGCGTGCGGGCCGAGTACGTCATGGTCCGGAGCGTGCGGGACCTGGACACGCAGGGTTTCGTCGACGAGTTCGCACGTGCGGTCGGAAAATACCGAGTGAAGCTCGCCACCGAGTACACGCTCCTGGCCAAGGCCGCGGGCACGGTGGAGGGGCTGGTTCGGCAGCTGTATCCAGACGTCGACGCGCTGGCGATCACGAAACCCTACGTCGAACAGATCTTCAGCGAGCGGTGGGCGCCACAGCAGATGGTCCAGCAGGCGCTCGGTGGCGGGGTCGGAATGGCGTCTCTACTGCGCACGCTGCCCACGCATGCCGACCAGATCCTCCACGATTTCGAGACGGGAAATCTGACCGTCAAGCCGCAGACCCCCAAGCTGGACAAGCTCCCGGACACCATCTACCAGAGCGCGACGCGGCTCGCGGTGGCGCTGTTCGCGTCGGCGATGACCATCTCGGCGACCCTGGCGCTGCCCACCGACTATCGAAACCCGATGGACTGGGTGCACATCGCGTTTTTCCTGCTGTTCACCTGCTTCGCGATCGGTGGCTGGACGCTCACGTGGTGGTGGCACTGGCTGGGGAGGGACTTCAAGTTCCGGGTGACGCCCATCCTGAACCTGTTCCGCCGGCGGCGCTGAGACGCTACGCGCCCGAGAACTGCACGCCGTCGAAGACGAGCGTCGGGACGAGCCGGCTCCCATAGGGCCAGGGGTCGTTGCCGACCTCCTGCAGGTGGCTGAAGAGCTCCAACAGATTGCCCGTGACGTTCATCTCTTGGATCGCCGCGCCGGGCTGTCCATTCTCGATTCGATGACCGCGCGCGCCGAGTGAGAAGTCGCCCGTCGTCGCATCGCTGTTGCCGCCGAGCCAGCCGGTGATCATCACGCCTTCGCCGACGTCTTCGAGGATCGCGGCGAGGTCGCGCCTGCCCGGTGCGACGACGAGGTTGCTGCTGCTGCCGGTGGTCGGCGTGCGCTCGATCTTGCGGCCGTAGTAGGAGTCGACGAAGAGGTTCGAGAGCGCGCCGGCCTCGATGATGGGGAGTGTGCGGGCGCTGATGCCCTCGCCGTCGTAGTAGCGGGAGCCGAGGCCCCTCACACGGAGGGGCTCGTCCCGGAGCGTCAGACGCTCGGACACGACCCGCTCGCCCTCGCGCCCCATCCAGAAGGAGCGCTGTTGGCTAAACGCCGCCGCATTCGCGGGCCCGATCAACAGACTGAGGAGCCGGCCCGCGACGCGCGGCTCGACCACCATGGTCGCGCGCTGCGTCGGGCCCTGCATCGCGCCGAGCCGGCGGGCCGCCACGCGCATCGCTTCATCGCCGATCGGCGCGGGTGCCGGCACGTCCGCGACGAACCTGGCGCCGGCGTAGTGGCTGCCGGCGGGCCTCGCGTCGCCCTCGTCCTGCAGCGTGACGGACGCCCCGCGCCAGTGGTTGGTGCGCTCATGGTGGCCCGAGAACCCGTTGCTGCTCACCGACGCGACGAGTGCGTGGGAGTCCGAGACGCTCGCCGTCGCGCTGATCAGCTGCGCGTGACGGCACTGGCGGGAGAGCGCCATGCACCACTCGATGCGCTGCTCGGTGCTCAGCTCTGACACCGCTGGGTCGGCCAGCTCGAGTTCGGTCGACGCGCGGTTCTCGTAGAGCGCGGCCTCCGGCAGCCGCCGGAAGGGGTCGCGCTCGAGCGCGCGGGTCATCGCGACCGCGTCCGAGAGGAAGCGCGCCAGCGGGTCCCGGCGCAGATCGTTGGTCCGGTAGCTCGCGTAGCGGCCGTCGACGTAGAGCTGGATGGAGAGGCCGCGACCGGCGCTCTCCTGCAGCTTCTCCACGCTTCCGTCCCGCACCGTCACGGAGACGCGACGGTCACGGTAGGCGCTCGCAAAGGCGTCCTGGGCACCCGCGCGCCGGGCGAGGGCGAGGGCGCTCTCAGCCCGCTCCCGAAGCTCAGTCAGCATTTTCGCCTCCCACCGTCATCTGTGAGACGAGCACGGTCGGGATTCCCAAGCTGACCGGGACCGACTGGCCTTGTTTGCCGCAGTTCCATCCCCCCGTGTCGAGCACGGCGTCGTCGGCCACCATCGAGATGCGCCGGAGTGTCTCGGGGCCATTGCCGATGATGTTCACGTCCTTGATCGGCGCGGTGAGCCGGCCGTCTTCAATGAGCCAGCCGTTCTTGATGTAGAACGTGTAGTCCCCCGCGCCGATCTCGACCTGTCCGTTCGTGAAGGTCTGGGCAAGGATGCCGCGCGGCACGGCGGCGATGATCTCGTCACGGGTGTGCGGGCCCGCCTCCATGTACGTGCAGCGCATGCGAGGCATGGGCGCGTGGCGGAAGCTCTGCCGGCGCCCCGACCCGGTCGCGTTCACGCCGTAGTGGCGGCTGCTGATCCCGTCGTGCATGTAGCTGACCAGGCGCCCGTTCTCGACGAGGGTCGTGCGCCCGACCGGCTGGCCCTCGTCGTCTACGTTCAGCGCGCCGCGCTCGTTGTCGAGCGTGCCGTCGTCGACGATGGTCACGAAGGGCTCGGCCACCTGCTCGTTGAGCATCTCGGCGTAGATGCTGATGTCCTTGCGGTTGAAGTCCGCCTCCATGCCGTGGCCGATGGCTTCGTGCAGCAGAATCCCGCTCGCGCCCGCGTCGAGCACGACGGGCATCTCGCCGGCCGGGGGCCTCCGGGCGTCGAACAACACCAGGGTGCGCTCCACCGCCTGCCGAGTGACCCGGGCGAGTCCCTCCTCGTCGAACAGCTCGAGCCCGCGGCGCCCTGAGAGGTTCGCGCGGTTGCTCTGCCGCTCACCGTCGCGCTCGGCCACGATGCTCACCGTGAGACGGGCCATGGGCCGCTCGTCGAAGCTCATGCGCCCCTGCATGTCGGCGATGAGCACGCGGCTGTCCGAGTCGGCCCATGAAACGTCGACCTTCACGATCGACGGATCCATCGCGCGGGCCATCGCCGCACAGCGCTGGATGATCGGGAGCTTCTGCTCGATGCCGACGTCGCGCCACGGCACGTCCAACGCGTATCGGTTGGCGCCGAGGTCGCGGTGGCGCAGCTCCACCGGCGGGACGGCGTCGCTGCCATGCGCGATCGCGGCGGCGGTGCGCGCGGCGCGCCGCATGGCCTCCGGCGTCAGCTCTTCGGTGTACGCGTAGCCGGTCTGTTCCCCGACCACACAGCGCAGCCCCACGCCGAGATCCACGGTGCCTGACGCGCGGCTGACGATGCCGTCCTGGTAGAGGATCGACGTCGAGCGTGAACTCTGGAAGTACAGCTCCGCCTGGTCGGCGCCCCGGGAGGTCAGCTCGCTCAGCGTGCCGCGTACACGCGCGGCGTCGATCCCATAGACGGAGAAGTACGCGGGGGGCGCGGCGGCGGTCGGGGTCATGGCGGTCCTCTGCGGCGCGCCTCCGCAGGCGCCCAGAAAGCTGGGGAGGGTGACGGCGGCGGTGCCGGCGAGGGTGCCGCGGGTCAGGAAGCGGCGTCGACTGAGGAGGTCACTCACGCCATGCAGGGTCGCGCCCCGCCGCCATCGCCGCAAGCGCTCAGAAGCGGCCAACCGCTCCGACCGTCGCTCCCTGGCCGTCTTCGGTGGGGCTGAGCGTGGGCAGGGCCATCGCCTGAGACGCGTCCGATGCATCCGCGCGGCCACCGTGTGAGCTGAGCTGATATCCGGCCGCGGCCCCGAGCATGCTGAGCACGACTCCGAGCGCGGGGGCGAACGCTGCCGCCCAGGCTCCTTCGCCCTCGGAGGCGAACCACACACTCAGGCCGGCGCCGAGGCTGGCGCCCATGTACGCACCGCCCAACGCCGCGAACGCGTTCCCCGTGCCGCCGCTCAGCTCGCCGAAGCCCCACGCGCCGAGCGCTGCGCCGCCGGGGGCGAGGGCGATCGCGCCGAGACCTGCGCTGTACAGGCCGACCACGCTGCAGAAACCGTCGCCGCCGCAGATCCCGAACCCGATCGCGCCTCCGAGGATCCCGCCCGCGCCGGTGCCGATCCCGAAGCCGGCCGCCGCATGGCCCAGGCTTGCGCCGAAGCTCGGTCCGTCGTTCTCCGACGTGTCTCGGTCCGCGAAGTCCGGCGACTCGACCCGCGCGGATTGGGGCGCGCGGCTCGCGGCCTGGGCCCGCAACGCAAGCAACTCCGGGTCCACGCCGGTGGGCCGGCTGGAGGGCCATCGAGCCTGGGCTTCGCTGCTCAGATGCGCGGCCGCAGTCGGCGGCTCGGGGAGGGTCACCGAAGGGGAGATCGCGGCGGCTTCATGTCCTGTGGGTGCCGAGAGCGAATGCCCGGCTTGGGCTGCCGCCAGCTGCGGCAGCGAGAGAAGAACGAGCGCGGCGGTGAGGGTGGCGAGTCGCATCGGTCAGTACCTCCGACCCTGCTCTTCGCATTGACCGTGCCACAGCTTGGCACGGGTTGGATCCCATGGTTGGCGGTACGCTTTCGCCCGGAAACTAGACCTTCTCGCTGATCGCTGTGCCGTGGTGTTGCTCGTTGTGCCATCTGCCTGTGCCAGATCGACCTTCCCGGCGACGGAAAAGCGAAAGGCCGCCCCCGAAGGGACGGCCTCTCAGCATGTTGCCGCGGCGGTGAGCGTCAGCCCACTGCGCGCGAGCGGCTCACTCCTCGAGCGCGCGGTTGATCGCGGCCTCGAAGGCCGGGAAGGGCTGCGCACCCTGGACGAGTCGACCGTTGATAAAGCTGGACGGCGTCCCGATGCGGGCGCCCGCGGTGGTGACGGCGTTCATCTCGGCCTGGACGGCCGCGCGGTGCGTGTTGTTGTCCAACGCCGCGCGGAACTGCGTCATGTTGATGCCGCCGACCTGCTCGGCGTAGGACTCGAGGTTCTCGCGGCTGAGCGCACGCTGGTTCTCGAAGAGAAGGTCGTGGTAGGCCCAGAACTTCTCGTTGCCGCCCTGACGGAACACCTCGGTGGCCGCCTCGGCCGCCGGCATGGCGTTGTCGTGGAAGGGAAGCGGGTAGTTGCGCCAGACGACGCGAACCTGCGTGGGGAAGCGCTCCGCGATCTGGTCGAGCGAGGGGCGGATCCGACCGCAGAAGGGGCACTGGAAGTCGCTGAAGAGCTGGATGGTGACCGGCGCGTTGGCGGGACCCCGGCTCGGCGCGTTGCGCGGAACCGGGATCTCGTAGACGCGGTCGGCGTCGGGCGCCGCGGCGGCCGGCGCGGCGGGAGCGGCGTCGCCACCCACGAACTGCTGGCTGGTGTGGCCATCGGCGATGAGCGCCGCGTACAGACCGGAGGGGGGCGTGCCCGACTCGAGCTGGGCGCGCGCGCGGGTGAGCTCCTCGTTGATGACCGACTCGAAGGCCGGGAACGGCTGGGCGCCACGGAGGTTGCGGCCGTTGATGAAGAACGCCGGCGTGCCGGACGCGCCGAGCGAGCGCGCGAGCGTCTGGTCAGCCTGGATGGCTTCGCGGTGCGTGTGGTTGTCGAGCGCGGCGCGGAACCGGCCCATGTTGATGCCGCCGAGGGCTTCGGCCCACTGCTCGAGGTTCTCGCGGGTCAGCTCACGCTGGTTGGCGAAGAGCGTGTCGTGGAAGCGGAAGAACGCCTCGTCGCCAGCCTGGGCCTGGACTTCCATGGCCGCCTCGGCGGCGGGCATGGCGTTGTCGTGGAAGGGCAGCGGGTTGTGCTTGAAGACGATGCGGACGTCGTCGCCGAAGCGTTCCTGGATCTGCGTGATGGTCGGACCGACGCGGGAGCAGAAGGGGCACTGGAACTCGCTGAACTCGACGATCGTGACGAGCGCGTTGGCGTTGCCCTTGACGGGCGAGTCGCCCACCGGCACGCGGTAGATCGCGGCGGGATCGGGCTGGCGGCGGGCCTGCGGCGGGGCCTTGGCGGGCGCGTTCGCGGGCTCCGCGGGGCCCGTGCGGGCGTTGCGCATGAGGGTCGCGTAGACGCTGTTGGCGGCGGTGCCGCCCTGGACGAGGCCCTCGGCGGTGGCGAGCTCCTGAGTGACGACCTCGTTGAAGCGGTCGTACGGCTGCGCGCCCATGAGCTGGCGGCCGTTGATGAAGAACGCCGGGGTTCCGCGCGCGCCGAGGGCAGCGGCGGCGGCCATGTCCGCCTGGATGGCGGCCTGGTGCGTGTTGTTGTCGAGCGCGGCGCGGAACCGGTTCATGTCGAGGCCGAGCCGCTGGGCGTAGCTCTCGAGGTTCTCGCGTCCCAGCTCACGCTGGTTCTCAAACAGGGTGTCGTGCATCTCCCAGAACTTCTCGTCACCACCCTGCGCGAACGCCTCACGCGCCGCGGCCGCGGCCGGCATCGCGTTCTGGTGGAACGGCAGCGCGTTGTCGCGCCAGACGACGCGGACGTTGTCGTGCTCGCTGAGGATCCGGGAGATCGTCGGCTCGACACGGCTGCAGAAGGGGCACTGGTAGTCGGACCACATCACGATGGTCACGAGCGCGTCGTCCGGACCGCGCTGCGGGGCGTTCTCGGGCACCTCGGCGTTGAAGCGCTCCTCGCCGTTCGGCAGCGCCGCGACGTTCGCGCCCAAGTCAGCGGCGCCAGCGCCACCGCGGGCTCCGTCGTTGCTGATGGCCGCCTGCTCACCTTCGGTCTCGCCTCCCCCGATCAGATTTCCGATCGAGAGCCCGGCGACGAAGGCGATCATGATCGAAATGATCGCAGATCCCTTACTCATATGAACCTTCCAAACTGATGCCCGTGGCGTCCCGCGCCTGATTCCGGGCATTTTCGGGCGGGCGTCCTCTCCTCGCTGTCTTCCGCGAGGGGAGGGGCACCCACCAAGTTGATCTTGTTGTGTCTGTGATTGCGGGCCCGGTGAGGGCAGGCAGCCACCCGCACGATGCGCGCTCGCTACGTCGCACGAACAGCCCCTGTACACAATGCCGTGGCCATCGATGGCCACGTCTGAGTCTGGGTGTTCGTGCAGCGGGTCTCCCGAAACGGGGGGACGCGCTTTCTCGAAGCGCTCGCGTGCGTGAGTGGTCGCCTCAGCGCTGCGGGGGGCGGTCGAGACGCCCCGCACGTGCCGGGCGCGGTCCTCCCACGACAGGGCCCAGCGGCAGTGTGCCGCTCGCATGGGCGTCGAGGGAGGGAGAGTGCAATGACCCGGGCGCCGCACCGTGTGAGGCGTCGCCGGTCTGGGGGCCGCGCTCCTGTGGGACGTCGCGTCCGGAGCACCGCGGGTCGTCCGGGCTCGCGCACCAGAGCACCTCGCCTGGGCTCGAGCGGGTGGGGCGCGTGACGCGGGGCGACGAGGTGAGCAGCGCGCCATCGCTAGAGAAAAACGGGCCCACCTCGACGCTCTCGAACGGCGTTACCGGCTCGGCGACGAACGGATCCGGGCCGAGGCCATCGGGGTTCGCTTCGAGGGCCGCGTTCGGCTCCGCTTCGAGGGGGGTGGAATTGAGCAGGGTGGCCATCGCACTCGGCGTCAGCGGCGCGCCGTCCCAGGTCGGCTGCGCGGCTACGCACATGCACGTCTGCGCACCGGCGACCGTTGGGGTCGTCGCGAGCAACAGGGCAAGTACGGAGAGTGCGCGCACCATGGCGTCAGCCTCGGGAGCATACAGCCGGGATGAGGAACGGCAAGAGGCGGGTCATCCGCGTCGACGCCGCCGTCCGCCACCGCCTTCGCTGCCGCGGGACGGGATGATCTGGATCCGACGCGACAGGCCTTCACCGTTGCTGCGCGTCTCCACCCCCTGGAACTTCGCCAGGGAGAGGTGAATCAAGCGCCGATCGCGCGCCGGCATCGGCGACAGCGTGATCGTCCGGCCCTGCTCCACCGCGCGCTTCGCCTCGCGACGGGCCATGGTGACCAGGCTCTTCTCGTGGCGCTCGCGGTAGTCCCCGCTGTCCACGATCACGTAGCGCCGGTTCTCAGGGAAGCGGTTGACGACCTTGTTCACGATGAACTGAAGCGCGTCGAGGGTCTGGCCCTTCTTGCCGATGGCCCGGCCCGCGTCTTCGCCCGTCACGTCGAGCACGACACGCTCGCCGTCCTCCCGTACGTCCACGTCGGTGTCCAGGCCCATGCGGTCCAGGATCCCTTCGAGGATCTCCAGCGCGAAGTCGGCCTTGCCGTCCTCCTCGAAGTCCGACTCGAAGTCCTCGGAGTCGGCCGAACCGCCCTCCACGATCAGCGCGCCTTCGAGCGGCTGTTCTTCTCGGTCATGCTCGTCCACGGCGAACCCTCCGCTTGCGCCTCGGTCGGCGCCGTTGCGGCTTCTCGGAGCCTGCGTCTTCTTCGCTGTCCCCGTCGAACCCGTCGTCATCGTCCCCGTCGTCGTCCACCACAGACTCCACCGCACCGTCGGCCTCCTTGGCCAGGCGGTACTCGTTGAGCTTCATCTGCGCGATGCCCAGCGCCGAGTTGGTCAGCATGTACAGGCAAAGACCCGACGGGAGGAACAACATGAACACCGTGATCATGATGGGCATGAACCACATCATCATCTTGGCTTGAGTGGCGTCCATCGTGCCCATGCTCGGGTTGAGACGCTGCTGCAGATGCATCAGCGCGCCCAGCATGACGGGGAGCACGTAGTACGGATCAGGCGACGAGAGGTCCGACCACCAGAGGGCGAACGGCATGTGATAGAGCTCGATGTTCGTCGAGAGCGACGTGTAGAGCGCCCACCACACAGGGAGCTGCACCACGGAGGGCAGGCACCCGGACAGGGGATTTACTTTGTTTTTTCGATAGAGCTCCATCACGGCGGCGCCCTTTTTCTCGGCGTCGTCCTTGTAGAGCTCGTTGATGCGGTCGATCTCCGGCTTCAGTTGCCGCATCCGCGCCATCGACTTGAAGCTCAAGTTCGTCAGCGGGAACAGCGTCAGTCGGATCATCAACGTCAGCAGAATGATGGCCAGGCCCCAGTTCGGAATGTACTGGTGCATGAAGCTCAGGAGCCGCGCGAGCTGGCGCGCGATGAGCGAGAAGAACCCGAGGTCGACCATCTCCGGCAGGCGGTGCCCGGCGGTGTTGAGCGCGCTCGGATCCTTCGGTCCGAGGTAAGCCAGCGTCTGGTAGACCTGCTCGCCACCCGGCGCGATCTCGACCCGCGGGTAGGCCATCATGGAGCGGAAGAGCGTGCCGTCGGCGTCCGCGACGTTGGGCGCGAATCGGTCCTCGCCGAACATCGCGCAGCGCCCCGCGCGGGTCTCCCCGGCGGCGGCCATCGCTTGCACGAAGTACACGTTCTCGACCGCGCTGACGTGCACGTCGTTGTTGCCGTAGCCGTGCGCGATGGAGATGCCGTCGTCGACCAGCTTGTCGCGGTCCTTGCGCTCGGTCTCCTCACCGTACACGCAGACGGCGTTGGAGATGTACGGGCTCCGGGAGGCGACGATGCCGCCCGACTCATCGTCGCGGCGGACGTAGTGCCAGGCGTTGAGCTCGAGGCGCGTCTCGAGGGGGGCGGCGCCACGGTTCCGGATCTTGGTGACCATCCAGACCTGGTAGGGGCCGGTCCCGGCGCTCAGGATGCGCTCGACCTCGACGTCGTCGTTGCGCCAGACGAGGCGAACCGAGCGCGGCGAGGTCTGGCTCAGCTCCCAGACGGCGTCGTCCGGGATCTCGACGTCGCCGCCGAGCGCGGTCCGCATCGAGTCGTACTCGGGGAACTCCGCGGTGTTCGTCGACACGACGTCGATCGGCGCGCCCTCCTCGGTCGTGAACCGAGGGTCGCCCGTGATCTCGAAGCGCGCGATGCCGCCGCCGAGGTTGTCGATGGTGGCTGTGTAGTCGTCGGTGGTGATGGTGGCCGTCTCGCGGAGCGCCATGCGCTCGTCTCGCGAGAGGTGCTGCCCTGATCCGGACTCGGAATCCGAATCGGCGGAGTCGGCTCCGTCATCGGATGGCGACTCGGCGGCACCGGCGGCGGCCTCCGTCGTCCCGGCGGCCTCCTCGTTGCCCTTCATCATCTGCGTCGTGACGAAGTACAGGACCCCGATCGACACGGCGATGCCGATCATCGCGACTGTTCGGCGGTTACCTTCCATGGGAGTCCGTCTCAGGTTCCGGGGGGGGATCGAACCCACCTGGGTGGAAAGGGTGGCAGCGGCAGATCCGCTTGGCGCCCAGCCAGCCGCCGCGCGCCGCGCCGAAGCGCTCGATGCAGGTGGCGGTGTACCGGGAGCAGGAGGGGTAGAAGCGACAGACGTTGCCGATGAGCGGCGAGAGCGTCCACCAGTAGATCCGGATGAGGACGAGCAACACCCGGGACCCGATCGACGGGTCTGTGGGGCTGGACGGGCCTGCCGAGGTTGGCGGGCCTCCCGTCATCTGGATCTCAGGGCTCATCGCGCTTGTTCGGGTCGATCTTCGGGGAGGGGGAGCGCCGAGAGGAGGGGCGCGGGGGCCGCGGCCTGGATGCACGGGCCTTGTCTGCGGCGCGCGCCATCGGGCGTCGAGCCCGGTTCAGCTCTTCGAGTGCGTCGGCGTAACCCAGAAGGTGCGCACCCGATTTCGCAATCACAACGATTTCACAGGAATCCGGAAACAGCGGGCGGTTCCGGCGGAAGACTTCGCGAATCACGCGCTTGACCCGATTGCGGCCCACGGCGTTCGCGACCTTCTTCGTGACCGTGATCCCCACGCGGCGCAAGGCGCCGGGCTCGCCCGCCATGAGAACCACCACGAAGTGAGGCGTGTGCACGCGCCGCCCGTTCCGCTGCACGCGGAGGAACTCGGGGCGTCGCCGCAGCCGCGAGGCCGGCGGCCAGCCCTCTGACGGAGCACGCGACATGGTCACCGTTCGGGGCGCCGCAGAAACGAAAATCGCACGTCAACCGGGCCCACGGATGGCGGACCGGTCGCGTGCGATGGCCGAGTCGGCCGTCGGACACGGCCGGGGGCAGCGCGGACGCGTGAGCTACTTCTTGTAGCCCTGCGGCGCGAGACTCTTGCGGCCCTTCGCGCGGCGCCGGTTGATGATCGAGCGGCCGTTCTTGGTGGCCATACGGGCGCGGAAACCATGCTTGCGCTGGCGTCGGGTGGTGTGCGGCTGATAGGTGCGCTTCACGGCTGAGTCTCCTGAAAATCCACGCGCTCGGGGCCCTCACGGGTCGCGCCGAGGCGAAAAGCGCCGGAAGTAAGCATCGGGTCAGGCGAGGTGTCAAGCAGACGGGTGTTCATCCGCGATCCGAGGCGCGCGGCAGGAGCCCCGCGTCGAGGAAGCTGAAGTAGCCCTCCGCGCCGATGATGATGTGATCGAGCACGGTCAGGCCCAGTAGATCCCCCGCTCGGCGAAGACGGTCGGTCAGAGCGACATCGTCCGCGCTCGGGCTGGGCTCGCCGCTCGGGTGGTTGTGCACGAACACCACGCCCGCCGCGGCGTGCCGAAGCAGCGCGCGAAAGACGTCCGCGGGCGCGACTGGGCAGGCGCTGAGCCCGCCGAGTGCGATGAGCACCTCCCCCATGGGACGGTTCTTGGCGTCGAGCGGCAGCGCCAGGAAGTGCTCGACCTCCGCGGTCGCCAGACGAGGACGCAGGGCACGATCGACGTCCCGGCTGCTCGCGATTCGGTTGCCCCGCTCCAGCGGCGCGCTGATCACCCTTCGGCCCAACTCGACCGCGGCGGCGATGCGCGCGGCCTTGGTCGGACCGATGCCCGACAACCGCTCCAGCGTGCGCGGCCCCTCGTGCAGGAGCCCCCGTATTCCCCCCAGCCGATGGAGGATGCGACTGGCCAGTACGGTCACCGGCTCTTGGGCCGACCCCGTTCCCAGCAACAGGGCCAGCAGGTCGGCATCGCTCAGCCTCGCCGGCCCGAGCGAGCGCATTCGTTCTCGTGGTCCTGGGCCGCGGCTCGTCATGGTCTGCACCTTCACCTCCTTGCCAACCCGGACTGCAAACCTCTAGCCGACATCCACATCAATGATTCCGGCTGGTTATGGCGCCAGAACGGCGGATCGGCGGCGTCGCCGACGCCAACCGTCGCCGATTCGGGTCCAGGGCCGCGGGGCGCTGCTGGGGCGAGACCCACGCGATCGCGGCCGGAACTCGCTCGGCCTGCTACACACGCTCGATATGGACAAGCGTCGCTGGATGATCGCCGGGATGTGGATCGCTGCGCTGGCGGCGATCGCGGGCATCTACGTGACCTTCGAGCCTGACGAGGACACGGGGCCGACGCGTGAAGAGGGCGACGCGCCGACGTACACGTACGAGGAAGATCGCGCCCCGACGGCGGCGCGGACCGACGTGGAGGTCTCGGAGGACCCGGGGTCGACGGAGGTGTACCGCGGTGGACCGCGCCACTCTGGGCGCTCGCCGTACCGGGGGCCGGGCCGCCCGGATCTGGCGTGGCGTCACCACACCGGCGCCCGGGTGAGCGCGCAGGCGGTGGCGAGCGCGGACGCCATCTTCGTGGGCACGCACGGCCGGGATCTGCTCGCGATCTCACGGGACGGTGAGCGGCTCTGGTCGGCGGGCGTGCACCAGCGCGTCTGGAGCGCCGCCGCAGTGCACGAGGGCACCGTGTTCGTCGGCTCGGACGTGGGCGCGCTGTTCGCCTTCGATGCCGCGGACGGCACGCTCGCCTGGCGCTTTCGTGCCGCGGGCGACGTCGATGGGCCGATCACCGTCGGCGATGACGGCTCGCTCTACTTCACGGGGGGGCCATTCCTCTACGCCATGAACGCGGACGGGACCCTGCGCTGGCGATTCCGGGCGCGCGGGCCGTTCCTGCTCACCGCACCGGCGCTCGACTCGGACGGCACGCTCTACGCGACCTCGATCGACGACCACCTCTACGCGGTGTCCGCCGAAGGGCGGCTTCGCTGGGACTACGCGAGCGACGACGACATCAGCTCGAGTCCGGTGATCGGCGACGACGGAACGATCTACTTCGGCTCCGACGACCGCAACGTGCACGCGGTCACGCGGGACGGGGAGCTGCGTTGGACCCGCGCGCTCGACGGGTTCGTGCGTGCGCCGGTGGCCCTCGGGCGAAACACGAACGTGATCGCTGCCGTCTACGGCCCGCGTCCCCGCGTGGTCTCCCTCGATGCCCGCACGGGGGACCTTCGCTGGTACTTCCCGGTGCAGGTCGCGGAGTCGAGCGAGATCGGCATCGGCTCGGGCCCGCTGGTCGACGCCGACGGCAACCTCTACTTCGGCGCGCAGGACGACTACGTCTACTCGCTGGGTCCGGACGGGGACCTCCGGTGGATCTACCAGACGGGCGGGGACGTGGACGCGGCTCCGCTGCTGCTCTCGGACGGCACCCTCGTCATCGGCTGTGACGACGGGTTCCTGTATGCGTTCCGCGAAGGAGCGACGCCCGCGGAGGCGCCAGAGGCGGAGAGCACCGACGGAGTCAGCGCGGAGACCGGGACCAACGAGGATGAGGCTTCGGCGCCCGGACAAGACCCATCGGAGGCGGCTGAAGACGAGCCCGAGGGCACGCCACGTGACGAGACGATCGAGGGCGCTGAGGCACCCACGATGGACGTCCCCGCACCCTGACCCTCCGCTATCCTGGAGCGTGATGCCCATCGATGTCGCTGAGGCCACGCGGGCTCGCTTGCTCGTGGCGCTCGCGGACCTGCTCGAAGAGTCGCTCGAGGCGCAGCGCGAGCACGACGCCCGAGCTCACCGCGCAGCAGCTCACGATGCGCGCGCGGCGCCTCGGCGATGGGCTTGCTCGCCGGGGAACTCGTGACGCTCACGGATGGAGCGGACCGGCAGCAGCTCGCCGCGGCGCTGGTTCGCCACTTGCTCGACGAGGTGCCCTACGGCGAGCCCTCAGGCCGCCCGGGGCTGGCGTGGATCGACGCGCAAGACGCCGTGGAGGGGCGCGTCCGTTCACCCGCCATCGAGGCGCAAAGCCGTCGGCTCTCCCGGCTCGCGGACCACATCGTCGAGCGGCGGAACCAAGCGCGCTGAACGGATCGCCGTCACGGCCGGATCGCTGTGTACTCCCATCGGTCGACGAAGCGGTCGAAGTCGACGTCGGCGGAGGACGTGGTCGAAGAGACGACGAAGGTGTCCTCCCCCGCGTCACCGGCGACGCCCGTCATCGTCACGGTCTGAGGCGTCGCGTGGTTCTCCGGCGTGAAGCGCAGCTCCGTCGGGGACACCATGACCACGGCGTCGTCGTCCGTGCTCAGCGTGACGACCACCTCTTCGGTGGGCGCGTTGGCGAACGAGATGCTCAACGTGGCGGTCGCATCGGGGGTCACGGAGACGCTCTCGGCGGACTCGGGGATGACTCGGAAGCCGGGCGCACGACCGCGCAAGTGCATGGTCGTCCACGCCATCTCATAGCCGATGCGATGCGCAATCCAGTGCTTCCACTCGCCGCTCGTGCTGTCGGCCGGCTCGTCCGCGAGGGAGCAGTGTCCGGTCAAGAGGGTGTAGAGGAACGCGCCGCTCGCGGTGTCGAGCTCGTTGCTCATGTGGGTCGCGTCGCGGTACGCCGAGAACATGGGCTCCGAGGGGTTCGCGCGGCCGTACGCCTCCCGGGTCTGCGCGAGGAGCGCGCGGATCGGAATGCCTCGGCCGTTCGGCATCTGATCGTTGTCGGCCATGTAGAGCGCGATGCCGAGGTCCGTGGCGGTCGGGTCGTCCGACGACGCCCGCGTGTCGATGCCGTAGGGCATGGTCATCTCGCCGGCGAAGTCGACGCCGGCGATGTCGCGGCTGTCGTGCATGGGAAAGCCGAACGAGTAGTCGAAGCGCGACGGGTCGTAGATGTACTGCTTGTTGGCTTCGTAGTAGCGGTTGGCGCGGCCGTAGTTGAAGTGCGCGAACGGCGCGTCGTCCGGGACTTCGGTGAACGTGACGTTGGAGGACGCGCGCCGGAAGCCGCGGCGAACACCGGCCTCGGAGCTCGTCCCGGTCTGGTGGAAGAGGATCTCGCGGGCGGCCACCGTGCCGGGCGCGAAGGCCGACGGCTGGGTGCGGGCGCCGTCATAGTGCGACGCGTCGGCGGCCGACTCGACTGTCGTGCGCGCCAGGTCGGCGATGCTGTCGTTCACGGCGTACTCCGACTCAGAAGCGCTCCGTTCGAAGATCTGGGCGTAGATGCTGGCCGCCGCGACATATGCGCCGATGGGCGTCGGGTGCATCGCGTCCGAGTCGCGGTCGCCCGCCGAGAGCGCATCCCACGCCAGGCCGGCGGGGACGACGGGCATCGGCTCGGCCGCGCCGTAGGCCGCGCGGTAGGTGTGCTCTTCAAGCCGCGAGAGGGACGCGCCGCCGTCGTCGCTCGGCCACACCATCAACAGCCGTGGCTGGGCGTCCCCGGCGCGCACGCGCTCCGCGATCCGGTTCACGCCCACGGCGAAGAAGCCGGGCATCTCCGCCACGATGCGTGGGTCTGCGGCGATGATGACGTGGTCCCAGTCGACGTCGCCCGCTCCCTCGAGGTTGGCGCGGCGCGCATCTTCCCCATCAGGCCAATAGTAGTACTGGAGCATGGAGTGGGCGTGGTAGCGCGGGGCCGCCGGCGACCCGTCGTTGTACGTCCCGACGCGCACCTCGGCGTTTCGGTAGATGTCTTCGGCCACAACGCTCACTGGCAGCGTCAGCGCTCCGTCTCCGTTCAGGATGCTCTCGAGCTCGCTCGCCACGGCGTCGGGAGTGAACGCGTCGCTGCCCCCGCGCACCGGCCGCGAGGTTCCGAGCACGAGAATGTTCACGGTGCCGTCACCGTTGAAGTCGGGGATCTCAGCGCCCAGCATGGGTGTGCCCCCATCGCTCGTGCCCCCGTCCGCGAGGGGGCCTCCGCCGTCGCTGCCTCCGCCGTCGCTCGATGTGCTCCCGTCGCGGGCGACGTCGCCGTCGGCGCGCGTGCCGCCGTCCTCGCCCGTGTCCGAGCCGCATGCAGCCAGCCCGACACTCATGAGGACCAGGAAGACCGGGAACGGGTTCATTGAGCCAGATCGTGGGCGCATGTGCGGGGGGCCTTCGGGCAAATGTGACGGTGCGAGGAACCGCGAGGGAGTTACAGGATACCACCGCTCGGATCGGAGCCTCGCGGTCCGCACCCCGGGTGTCGGCTCGCCTCGTGCGCGCCGTCATCGTCCTCGTTTGCGCTGATGCTCTCTCTCTCCGCGGGAGCGCGGGCCGACGCCATCCGGCCGCCGCCCGCGTGCCAGCCCGGCTTCTCTCGCGATGTGGGCGGACCGCCTCTCACCGACTCAGGTTGACGAAGCCGTTGCGCATGTCGTTGCCTCGCCCGGTCGGCCACAGCAGGCAGTCCGCGCCGGATCCGGGGACCGTGTACACCAGCAGCTGGCTCTCTCGATCGGTGCCATCCTTGAGGCTGACCACGATCTCGACCGTGCCGTCGCCGTCCACGTCGGCGAGGGTCGGCACAGGCATGGCCCCGCGGCCGGGCAGCGGGACCCGGTGAACGGACTCTCCGTTGGCGCTCAGCACGTGAAGCGCGCTCACGTCCTCGTCGGGCGAGTAGGTCGTGAAGACGATCTCCGGGACGCCGTCGGCGCTCAGGTCGGCCACCGCGACCCCGGCGGTGAGCACACGGTCGCTCTCGGTGTAACGGCTCGCCCACACCTCCTCGGCGCGGGCGTCGACGCAGTGAATCCGTCCGTCGAATCCGGCGAACACCATCTCGGGGCCCGCCCGCTCCCCAAACAGCTCCGCGACGGCGACCTGGTTGGTCGCGGCGACGACGTTGGTGCCTTCGAAGTCCCAGAGTCCGGCGAGGTAGTCCGGCGCGTGGAACGGCGACGACCAATCGGCGAGCCGCGTGCCGTCTGCGTGCAGGACCCACAAGCCGACGCCGCGAAGGCGATCGTCCTGCGCCGCGTTCTGCACCGAGCCGAGGACGACGAGGTCGTTCGTGCCGTCGCCATCGATGTCCGCGATGGCCGGGGCCGAGTTCGTGAAGTGCGCTTGGTTCGCCGTTGACTCGTCATTGGCGTAGCCCTGCCGCGCTTCCGCGTAATCGTGGAGGAACCGCACGCCGCTGAACTTGGTGCGGCCGGCGAAGGATCCGTCCGCGTCGAACGCCCGGCCGGTGCCGTCATGCAAGCTCAGGTAGGCGTTGTCTTGGGTCGCGAAAATGTCGGCCGCTCCGTCGCCGTTCACGTCGCCGACCGCGACGTTCTGGTCGTAGCCCCCGGTCACGTAGCAGGCGTCATCGCATCCGGCGGCGCCGCTCGTGTTGGCCGGAAACCCGGCGACCGCGCTGCCGTCGTCGTTCACCGCGAAGACAATGTCCCGCTGCCCGTCGGCGGAGAGCGGGCTCGTCGTGACGACCACCAGCTCCAGGCGACCGTCGCCGTCGATGTCGCCCGCGGCGACCGAGCGAAGCTCGTCCTGCCAGGTGATCGGGAAGCCGGGCATCTCCTGCGCGTCGGGGCCGTAGAGGTGCAGCTCCCCGCGCGACGCGATGGCGACCTCCAGGCCGGCCGACTCCGGCACGAGGTCCGCGACCACGGGGCTCGACCAGATGCGGCCGTTGACCTCGGCGCGGAAGACCTCCGTGCCGTCGAGATGCCAACCCAGCAACAGAGAATGGCGCGGCGCGAGGATCTCGTTCTCGCCGTCCCCATCGAGATCGGCGACGGCCGGGGAGCCAAGCCACGCCTCGTGCCAGCGATCGAAGAGCGTGGCCACGAGCGTCGGCGCGCTGACGTCGTCACTGCCGCCACCTTCGGGGCACGTGGGCGGCGGTGGCGGTGGAAGGTCCGCGTCTTCGAGTCGGGGCGTGCCTCCGTCCCGTGTGCGGCCTGCGTCCGAGCCGGGCCCCTCGTCGCTCCCACCGTCGTCGCAGCCGACGAGACCGAGAGCCAAGAGTACGCAGAGAAAACCCGAGGCAGTGCGCATGACGCATCCTACCGCGGGTCGCTCGTCACCACTCAACCGGTCGGTGCGCGCTGACGCCTGGAGAGAGAACGCGTCTCGCGTCTCCTTGACAATGTTGGTTGAGTAACCAGTTTATGTGCTGTGGGACGAAAGTCGAATCGGGAAGAGCGTCGCCAGGAGATTGTCGACGCGATGATCCACGTCATGGGGGAGCGCGGCTACGCGCGGGCGTCGGTGGCTTCGGTCGCACAGCATGCTGGGCTCACGACCGGGCTCCTGCACTACCACTTCAAGAGCAAGGAGGAGATCCTGCTCGCGGTGATCGATCGCCTCGGTGACGTGGTGCAGGCACGCTTCGAGAGCCGCTTGGCGGAGGCGGAGACCGCGCTCGAACAACTGCGGGCGTTCCTGGACGCGCACCTGGAGATGGGCCCTGACGCCAACCCGGCTGCGGTCGCGTGCTGGGTGGCGCTCGGCACGGAGGCGCTCGCGCGTGGACCCGTCTTCGAGGCCTACGGGCGCTTCATGCAGGCCCACCATCGCGCGTTGACGGAGCTGGCGGAACAGGTGCTCCGAGAAGCAGGCCGGCCTCCGGAGCGGGCGCCGCTGATCGCTTCAGCGCTGCTCGCGGCCATCGAGGGCACGCTTCGCCTCGCCGTGATCGCGCCCGGCGTGATCGTCGAGGGCACCGCGGCGGGGCTGCTACGAGACATGGCGTCCGGCTTGTTCGAAGGCGGCTCGTGAGCGGGATCCCCACGGCAAAGAGGCTCGGTCTGTTGGCGTCTCTCTACGTGGCGCAGGGCCTGCCGTATGGCTTCTTCACGCAGGCGCTGCCCGTCCGGATGCGGGAGCAGGGCGTCGGTCTCGGCGCCATCGGGCTCACCGCGCTGCTCGCGCTCCCCTGGGCGTTCAAGTTCCTCGTGGCGCCTTGGGTCGACCGCCATGGGAGCCGGCGCGCATGGATCGTTCCGCTCCAAGCGGGCTCCGCGCTCACGCTGCTCGCGGTGTCCTTCGTCGCGCCCGAAGACTCGTGGCCGCTCGTGCTCGGCGCGGTGTTCATGACCAACCTGCTCGCCGCAACGCAGGACGTCGCCACCGACGGGATGGCGGTCGATCTGCTCCCTGCCAAAGAGCGCGGGCTCGGCAACGGGGTTCAGGTCGCGGGCTACCGCGCCGGCATGGTGATCGGCGGAGGTGTGCTCCTCGGCGTGCTGGGCTCCGCGGGCTGGGGTCTCGCGGTCCGGCTCTTGGCGCTGGCGCTCGTCGTCTCGACGCTGCCTGCGCTGTTCGCGCGCGAGGCGGCGCGCCCGACCGTGCGCTCCAGCCCAGGCGTGGGTGACCTGCTCGCCTCCCTCCGCCGACCTCACCTCGCGGGATGGCTGGTGCTCCTGTCGGTCTACAAGCTCGGAGACGCCCTCGCGAGCTCGATGGTGCGTCCCCTGCTGGTCGACCAAGGCCACGACGCGGCCGCGCTCGGTCGGATCCTCGGCGGCGTGGGGTTCGGCGGCGGTCTGGCCGGAGCGTTGCTCGGCGGGTGGTTGATCGGACAGCTGGGGCGGCAGAAAGCGTTGCTCGGGTTCGGTGTCCTGACGGCGGCCTCGATCCTCGGCTACGCGGTGCTCGCGTACACGCCCCTGAACCTGACGGCAGCGAACCCGAGCGCGATTCCGCTGTTGTACACGCTGGTGCTGTTCGAGCACCTCGCCTCGGGCATGGCCACGGCCGCGCTGTTCACCTGCATGATGGATGCGTGCCGCGAGGAGCACGCCGCGACCGACTACACCCTGCAGGCGTGTGTCGTGGTCATCGCCACCGGGTTCGCCGCCGCGCTCAGCGGGTTCGTCGCGGAGGGTCTCGGCTACGTCGGGCTCTTTGTCGTCTCGTCGTTGCTCACCCTCGCTGGAACCGCCCTGGTCGCGCGCCGCGGTGCGCTCCCCGAGGCTTGGAGGACCCCATGACCATCGCTGTCTATCCCGGGACGTTTGATCCCATCACGACCGGCCACCTCTCGGTCGTACGCGAGGCGGTGCGCCTGTTCGCCCACGTACGCGTGCTCATCGCCGTGCATCCCACGAAGGCGCCGCTGTTCTCGCTCGAAGAGCGCATCGAGCTGGCCCGAAAGGTCGTCGGGCCGATGCCGACGGTCAGCGTGGACGGCACCGACGGCTACGTCGTCGACTACGCCCGGTCCATCGGCGCGACGGCCTTGGTGCGCGGACTGCGAGGCGCCGCCGATGCCGCCTACGAGACCGACCTCGCGCAGCAGAACCGAGAGCTCGCGCCGGAGGTGCTCACCGTGATGCTCCCGAGCGAGCCGACTTTGACCGAAGTCTCCAGCAGTGAGCTCAAGCGGCGTGCGGCGCAGGGCGAACCCATCGACGCCTTCTGCAGTCCCCTCGTAGCCGCGGCGCTCGCGGCGAGGCTCGGCTCGTGACGCTCTCGTTTGTGCCGCTCGGGGTCGGCGACGCGTTCAGCGCGCTCCACTACGCCAGCTGTCTGGCCGTGGAGCTCGACGGTCGATGGCTGCTCGTGGACTGCCCGCACCCGATTCGCAAGATGATGCGGGAGGCGCTCGGGCCCTCGGTGGACCTCGATCGGGTGGAGGCCGTTGCGCTCACCCACCTGCACGCGGACCACGCGAGCGGCCTGGAAGGGTTCGGCTACTTCAACCGGTTCGCGCTCGGTCGAAAGGCCCGCATCGCCGCGAACCCCGCGGTGAGCGCGCGCCTCTGGGACGGGCACCTCGCCGCCGGGATGGAGCGCCTCGTGGTGCCCGGGGAGCCGGCTCGGCGTGGCCTCGACGACTACTTCGAGTTGCTCCCTCTCGCGGTGGGCGAGCGCACCCGCGTCGGCCCGTTCGAGATCGAATGCCGACCGACCCGGCACCACATCGCAACGACCGCGTTCCGCATTCACGGCGGCGGTCGCACGCTCGGGTACAGCGCCGACACCTCGTTCGACCCCACGCTCATCGACTGGCTCAGTGAGGCGGACCGCTTCGTGCACGAGACCAACCTCGGGACTCACACGCCCTACGCGAAGCTGGCTGCGTTGCCGGCAGCGACACGGGACAAGATGTGGCTCAACCACTACACAGACGACTTCGACCTCGACGGGAGCGTGATCGAGCCGCTCCGCGAAGGTCAGCGCTACGTCGTCTGACCTCGCCTGGGACCGGCCACTCGCTTGTGGTGGTTGTGCCTCATGCCTATACTGAGAGCGTCGTGCTTCGTTCCCGCACCGGCCTCTGTGTGGCCATGGCTCTGATGTTCGGCTGCTCGACGGTCGAGCCCGCGGCGATCGGGGAGGGCGCGCTCACCGGTTCTGTCGGCGTCCTGCACGTCGAGCGCAGCGCCGCCGCGGACCAGCCCCTCGATGAGGGCGCGGTCTTGCGCGCGGCGTTTGCACGCTACGACGGCATCGACGGGGATTCGGTCCTCCGGCTGCTCGGCTCGGGCACGGCGGCGGAGCTCGACCGTTGCACGATGCTCGAGCCCGGCGCGCTCGCGCTGGATGTCGCGTCGGCCGACGCAGCGGACCACCCGATGGTCGAGCCCGGCGTGGAGCTCGTGGACGTCGGCGCGCTTCGCGTCGAAGTCGCCAGCGCCTCCAACGAGGGCGGCCCGGACGAGATGGTCGAGGCCGAGCTCGTCGCGCGCACCTTCCCCGACCTCGCGAGCGTTCTCGCCGGGGTCTTCTACGCAGAAGAGCTGAACGCCGAGTTTTTCGCCGACAATTCCCTTCCGGCCGTCGTCCCGGCCGTGGAGTACCGGTTCGTCGCCGCGGGAAGCACCGACGTGGGTGCCTTCGATGTGGTGCTCTCGGCGGTGGATGCCCCACGGAGCATCGCGCTCGTCGGCGAAGACGGCACCGGCGGCGCGCTGGATTCACGCGTCACTGACGTCGGTACCGACGGAGACCTGACCCTCGCGTGGTCTGCTGGGGATCCGGCTGATCTCGTCGAAATCGAGCTTGTTTCCGCGGGCCGCACGCTCGCATGCGCGACGCGCGACGAGGGCTCGTTCTCCATCCCCGCGTCTGACCTCGGTGCGCTCACAAGCGACCCGGACGCCCGACTCGTGGTGCGCCGTGTGCGGCTCGAGCCGTTCGAAGCGATCGGCATGGACGCGGCGTACGCGCGCTCCGCGGCCGCGCGCACCTTCCCGCTCAGCGTTCGCTGACCTCGGGATGAACCAGGCTTCTCGCGCCCACGGCCGGCGGGCATGGCCGCGTTGACTCCGTTGGCGTCGGACCCGGCCGACGTGCGCTCGACTGAGCGGACGCGCCGTCGTCTCACGCGGGCGCTGCCCGCTCTTGCGGCGATCCTCGCGTTCCTTCCGAACGTTGACGACTACTTCGTCTCCGACGATTTCGACCACCCGTTCCTGACCGGCTACTCATGGTCCCGGTTCTGGGCGCATCTCGTCGAACCCAGCACCGCGGGCGAGTTCTTCCGACCCGTAGGCCAGCTCTCGATGGCGCTCGACCATCTTCTGTTCGGCCAGCAGCCCGAGCCCGCGCACGTGGTCAGCATTCTGCTCCATGCGGGGTGCGCGCTGTGGGTGGCGCACCTCGGGGAGCGGCTCGCGGCGCACGACGGATCGGTCGGTACGCTCTCGCCACGCTGGGTGGGCACGCTCGCTGGTGTCCTGTTCGCCGTCCACCCCATCCACCCGGAGGCGGTTTCGTTCCTCGGCAGTCGGTTCGATCTGACGGCCGCGTTCTTCGGGCTGGCCGGCTTGTCCGCGCACGTGCGCGCCGCGTCGTGCGAAGGGCGGGCCTCGTGGAACTGGCTGGCTGCGTCTGCGCTGCTGATTCTCCTGGCGATGGGCAGCAAGGAGTCGGCTCTCTTGTTGCCTCTCGCGGTGCTGGCGTACGAAGGCTGGCTCGCCCCTCAAAGGCGCTGGCGACGTGCGCTTCCTGCATTCGTGGTGTTGGCAGCCGTCGTTCTGTGGCGGCTCTTCGTCGTTGGGGACCTCGGTGGCTACGTCGCGGCCGGCGAGACGCGGCACCTGCCCTCTTTGGACGCTGAGTTCGCAAAGGAGCTGCTCAGCTTCCCCGTGTATGGGCTGCTGACCCCGGTGAGCCACGCGGCGGTCGGGGCGGCGGCGGTGCCCGCGGTGCTGCTGCTCGGAGGTCTCTCGCTGTTCCCCGTCCCGTTCGTCCTCCGGCGTCGCGCGCATCTCGGGGCGATCGGGTGGGCGGTCCTTCTCTCGGTCGTCTGCGCGCTCCCGCCGTCGAGTCTGTTCTCGACCAGCGGGCTGCTCCGAGGCCTCGAGGGGGCGCGCTTCCTCTACTTCGCCTCGGCCGGGATCTCGCTCGCGATGGCGTTCGGGCTGGCGCAGGTGACGCCGCGCTCGCTCCGAGCCTTGTTGGTGGGTGCACACGTCACGCTGTTCGCCGTTCTGGTCGTCGCGCACGCGATGATCTGGAGTGACAGCAGCGAACTCGCGCGCGGCACGGTCGAGACCGTGCTGACCCGATGCGCTCATCCCGAGGGCCCGACGCCCACGGTGCTGGTGGCCGGCCCGCCCGACAACCATCGGGGCGCGTTTCTGTGGCGCAATGGCCTGGGCTCGGCGATCCGCCAGCTGCACCCCGCCTCTCCAGACGCGCGCTTCACCCGTGCGGATCTCGAGCCCGACTTCTTCGAGCCGGAGGGCTTTGACGTCCGTGCGTTCGTGGGTCGCCGAGACACGTGCCTGTTCCGATGGGACGACCTCCAGGGCCGGCTCGAGGACCGAACGCCGCTCCTGCGCGCCGCGACCGCGCCGCTTCGACCGGACGCCATCGACGGCTGGTCGGGCTGGACCGCCTACAACGCCCACGAGGTTGCGCGCGAGCCGCGGTGGGTGCTGCGCGCGGACGGGGAGGACCCGCACGTCGTCTCGCCTCCGCTGCCGATCGGCGCGCGCGAGGTCGTGTTTACGATGCAGGTCACCGCGCCCGACGCGCCCAGCGACGCGTACGGCGAGATCTTCTGGGCCGCGGGGACCGATGCATTCGACGTGGCGCTCCACCACCGGCTCATCGTCATCGAGCCGGACGGCGGGCCGCACACGTATCGGTTCCTCCTGCCGCTGTCCGACCCGGCCGAGATGCACGCCGACGCGCTCTACGTGCGCATCGACCCGACGCTCTTTCCCGCCGACATCATCCTCTTCGCGCTGACGGTCGAGTAGAAGCTCAGCTACTTCTTCTTCTTCTTCTTCTTCTTCTCTTTCTTGCCGCTCCCGAACAGCTTGCCGAACAGGGAGTTGTCGTCGCTGGCCTTCTTCGAGCTCGACTTGGACGAGGACCTCGACGTCTTGCCCCGCATCGTCGCGATCCGAACCTCGCGCACCGCGTCGATGTTGCGCGGGTTCAGCTCCGCGGCCTTCTCGAAGTGCTCGAGCGCTTCGTCGTCTTTGCCCTGCTGCCTCAGCATCAGGCCCATCGAGTGGTGGGCCGCGTCATGCCCATCCGAGAGGGACAGCGCGCGGCGGAGGTCAGTCATGATGGCGTCCACCGCGGTGGGGTCGAGCTGGCGACGGATCTCCGCTCGCGTCGCGAGGTAGTGCGCTTCGTCCGGTGTGACCTCGATGATGCGGTTCGCGAGCTCGAGCGCGCCCTCGAGGTCGCGGCGCTTGAGCATCACTTCCACCTTCTGGAAGTCCATGGCCGCCTGCACGATCTGAGTGAGCTCTCGCTCGGCTTCGGGCGTGCCGCCGCCTTCCTGCACGGTCTCCAAGTAGGACCCGCGCTTGGACTCGTCAGAGAGCGTCTCCTGTGCGCGCGTGAGGTACTGAAAGATGCGCTCCACGTACGACCGAATGGCGACGACCTCCGCCGGGATGCGGTCCGGGTGCCACTTCTTCACCTTGCCGTAGTAGGCCGTCTCGATGTCTTTGGAAGCCGCGTCGCGCGCGACGCCCAACATCTCGTAGTAGTTCTCCGTCTCGATCGCGATCGTGCGCTCGCGGATCTCTTCCCAGAGGGCACGGTGTCGGTCCGAGAGGTGCTCGGGCGGGTCGGGCGGCGGCTCCGGTGTGCCGCGTTTGAGTTCCTTCGCTTCCTTTCGCCGCGTCGCCTCGTCACGGAGGCGCTGGTGGGTGGCGCTGAAGCTCGGCCGCTGCGAAGCCTGGCGCTTGGTGGTTCCATCCCATGGCTCGACCTGCTTGGTCAACAGCGCCAGGTATACCAGCCGCCGCACCGTGTGCGCCTGCAGCGGGCTGATCGCGATGAGCCTCTCGAGCGACGCCGGCTCCGCGCGCAGGAGCTCGAGCGTCGACTGCTCTTCGGGCAGGAGCGCAAACGGTTGGAGATCCGCGCCCCGCACGTACCGGAGCGGCTTGTCCCCGGCGCCACTGAGCACGTGGTTCACGGCGTCGTCCCGGCTCGAACCGCGCAGCGAGGCGGCGATCAGCGCGAGCGTGTCGATGCAGCCGGCGCGGGTCTCGGCCGTCGTCCCGACGAGGTCGACGTCCGCGTAGAACGCGAAGGGCCCGTCGGTGCGGGCGAACAGCGGGAGCATGCCGCGGTCGAGTCGAGAGGCGCGCGCGAGCAACCGGCCGGTCGTGGGGCGCCCGTTCATGAACCGGATTCGGTCCTGCTGGCGGCCCACCTCGGCTCGCGGGTCCCACAGCACGAGGGTGCCGCTCAACTCCTTCTGCCGCAGGGTCAGCAGAAGATGCGCAAACGGAGTCCGCGCGAGGTCTCCTTCGGCGAGCGGCTCGGGCAGCGCGTTCGACATCGCTCCGAGCTTACCCTGCTTTGGCCGCCCACGGGCGTGCGGGCGGGCTCCGTTGTATGACGCGCTTCGATGCTGACCATCCACGAGAGGGACGACGACACCTACGGAGCGGCGTTGGCGGGGCTGACGGAGCGAGGGACCGCGGACCTCGAGCGCGTCGAACCTGCGGTGCGTGACATCCTGGCTGCGGTGCGCGAGCGCGGGGACGCCGCGGTCATGGAGCTCACCGAGCGCTTCGAAGGGCGGCGGCAACCGGCCGTACGGCTCGATGCGGAGACGGTCCGCCGAGGCGCCCGGGAGGCCGGTCCCGAGGTCCGCGCGATGCTCGAGGCGGCCGCGAGCCGAATCCGTCGCTACCACGAGCATCAGCGCGACCCAGGGTTTCGCTACGAAGAGGATGGCGTCGTGTTGGGCCAGCGGGTCCGCCCGGTTGCCGCCGCAGGGGTGTACGCGCCCGGCGGCAAGGCTCGCTATCCGAGCTCGGTGCTGATGAGCGCCATTCCCGCTGCGGTCGCGGGGGTGCCGCGCATCGTGCTGGCCACGCCACGGCCTACGCCCGAGATCTTGGCGGCGGCGGAGATCGCCGGCGTGCACGAGGTGGTCGACGCCGGAGGCGCGCAGGCCATCGGCGCACTCGCATACGGGACCGAGTCCGTGCCGCGGGTGTACACGATCGTCGGGCCAGGGAACATCTACGTCGCGTGCGCAAAGCGACTGGTCTACGGGCTCGTGAACATCGACTCGATCGCTGGACCGAGTGAGATCTTGGTCGTGGCCGACGACCAGGCCGACCCCGAGGTGGTGGCCGCCGACCTGCTCTCCCAAGCCGAGCACGACGAGGACGCGTACGCGCTCTTGGTGACCTTGAGCCGGGCGCAGGCAGACGCGGTGGACGCCGCGCTGGTTCGCCAGCTGGCGGCGTTGCCCCGTCGCGAGGTGGCGTCGGCCTCGGTTCGCGACCACGGGCACGCGTTCGTGGCGGGGGACCTCGACGAGGCTGCGCGCGTGGCCGATGCGTTGGCAGCAGAGCACCTGTCTCTTCAGGTGCGCGATCCCGAAGCGATGCTCGACAACATCGGCGCGGCCGGCGCCGCGTTCCTGGGCGACCACACTCCGGAGGCGGCCGGCGACTACGCGGCCGGGCCGAGCCATGTGCTCCCGACCGGAGGCGCCGTCCGCTTCGCGTCGCCGCTCGGGGTGTACGACTTCGTCGTGCGCACCTCGCTCATTCGCTACTCGCCCGCGGCCATCGCCGCGCAGTCGGAGCTGCTCCAGTCGCTCGCCCGGCTCGAAGGCCTCGAGGCGCACGCCCGCGCGGTGTCGATCCGCGAGTAGGGCAGCTGCTTCGACGAGCGCAGCGCATCGGCGAACACCGCTGATCGGCGAGCAGCCAATGCACCCCTGATCGCCGAACACAGCTGCTCGACCAACACAGCTGCTCGACCAACAGAGCTGCTCGACCAACAGAGCTGCTCGGCGAACAGAGCTGCTCGGCGAACACGGCTACATCGATGCGCGCAGGGCTTCGATCGCCGCGTCGAGTTCGTCGCGCATGCACCGGTGGCAGTCGTATCGTCGGAACACGTTGCCGCATCCGTTTCGGGGCGCATCGGCCAGCCGCTCGAGGACGGGGAGCGCGCGCAGGTCGCCGAGCTCCTGCAGCTGGATCACCCGCTGCTTTCGGCTCTCGCAGCGTCGAGCTTGTTCCAGCTGCGCGATGGTGACGAGGTACACAGGCACGGCCTCGCGCGGCTCGTAGCGCAGCACCGTGCGCGCGGCGCGTCGACGCGTGGCGCTCCGGTCGCTGACCAGCAGGTCTGCGTTCGCTTGCAGCAGCTCGCCCGGAATCGGCGTTGGAGCGTCCGGCGCAGGTTCGGGCTCTGCGGCCGGCTCGTCGTCCACCACCACCACTGTGCCGCCGCTGTGCTCGCGCTTGACGATCTCCGACAGGTCCTCGCCGCCGAAGGCAAACAGCAACACCGAGCCGAGCACCGTGACCATCATCACGAGCCCGACGCACCCCGCCGCGATGCGTGCCCCGAACGGGATGCGGGCGGCCGCCGAGATGGGGGACGTGGCGCCTTCGCGGGAGAGCTGTGTGCGGGCCGTGGCGGCGGCTCTTCGCTCCGCGCGTGACGGGAGTGCGGTCGGCGCGTGGGCCGCGGCCTCTTTGGCGCCCTGATCCGAGGCCTTGGCCGCGGATGGCTTGGCGGCCGCCACCGCGGGCGCGGCGACCTCAGACTGGAGCTCCACCCGCAAGGGGGTCGGGTCGCGCGCCGCCCCTGCGAGTTCAGTGGCGCTGAGCATGGGCAGCGCGTGCTCGCCGCTCGCCACACGTTGAAGCGTGGCGTTGAGCAGCAGCGCCTTCAGCGCGTCGCGGACCTCCCCGACCGATCCGGGCCGTCCATCTCGGTCCTTGGTGAGCATCGCCGCGATCAGATCGTCGAGATCGGCGGGCACGTCGGGCGCCCGCTCGGAGACGCGCGGCGCGTCTTCGGTGAGCTGTCGCGTCACGATCGCGGTGAGATCGTCGAGGTCGTAGAGCTTGTCTCCCGTGACCATCTCAAAGAGCACCAGCCCGAGCGCATAGATGTCGACGCGGTAGTCCACGGGTTCGCCGAGCGCCTGCTCCGGCGCCATGTAGCCGGGCGTGCCGATGACGGTGCCGACACGCGTCAGGGCCGGGCCGCCTGTGGCGATCTTCTCGTCGGCCACCCGCGCGATGCCGAAGTCCAGGACTTTGACCAGGGTGCTGCCGTCGTCACGCGGCTCCAGCATCACGTTGTCGGGCTTCAGATCGCGGTGGACGATCTTGCGCTTGTGGGCGGCGCTCAGAGCATCGGCGATCTGCGCGCCGACCTCGCACGCGCCAACCCACCCCAATGCGCCGTCGCCCTCGATCGCCTCGCGCAGCGACACGCCGCGAACGAATTGCATGACGAGGTACGCCCCGCCCTCCGCTAGCGTGCCGTAGTCGATCGCGCCCGCGATGTGCGGGTGGTCCATCTGCGCGCTCGCCATGGCCTCGCGCGCGAACCGCTCGGCGCCCTCGCCGTCGCCGGCGAACTCGGGATGAATGACCTTCAGCGCGACTTGCTTGAGAAGCTTGAGGTGCTCCGCTTCGAACACGGCGCCCATGCCCCCCTCGCCGAGCAGGCCATCGATGCGGTATCGGCCATCGACGACGCGGCCGACCCAGCCCGAGTAGCTCTCGCCGTCGCTGTCCGGATGCGAGATCGCGCTGGAGTCGCTGCTCAAGGGGACTCGACCTCATCCGCGGGCGCATCGTCTGCGGGCTTCGCATCGTCTGCGGGCCCCGTGTCTGGTTCCGCCGATGCCTCGAAGCGGTTCATCGCGACGAGCTGGTAGAGGGCCGTCGCTTCGTTGCCCTTCAGCGTTGGGAACGCGACCCCAAAGGTGCTCGCGGCGGTGTCGACCCAGCGCACGATCGCGCGAAGATCGAGCGGTTCCCAGGCGGTGGGCGCGGTCAGTTCGACCCGCAGCTGCGTTTCGGCCAGAGGGAGCCGTTCGCAGGCGATCTGCGCACCGCCAATCCCCAGATCCACCAGGCGACCGTGCGTCTCGAGTGGCGCATCCGGGGCGTCCTTACGGAAACGGACGGTCAGCTCGAGCGGCCGGCGCGCGGTCCTCCGAAAGTGGGGGTCGTCGCCCATACGTGCGGACGATACCTTCAGAGTGTGCGCGGCGCGAGCGCTTGCCGCGCGCGAAGACGGCGGCTACCTCTTTCGTCCCGTGAAACCCCCTCACCAGCTCGAGCGTGAGCTCACTCGCGCGTTTGCCAAGTGCGTCGCCGACTTCGATCTCATCGAGGACGGCGACCGCATCATGGTGTGTCTGTCGGGGGGAAAAGACAGCTACGCGATGATGACGCTGCTGGAGCGCGCCCGTCGAAGGGCCCCGATCCGGTTCGAGCTCATCGCGGTGCACCTCGACCAGGGACACCCCGGCTACGACGGGCGGCCCTTGGTGAGCTGGCTCGAGGAACAGGGCTTCGACTACCGCATCCTGAAGCGGGACACCTACTCGATCGTCACGGACAAGCTCGAGCCCGGGAGCACGTACTGTTCGCTCTGCAGCCGGCTCCGTCGCGGCATCCTCTACAACGCGGCGCAGGAGCTCGGCTGCACGAAGATCGCGCTCGGCCACCACCGCGACGACACGCTCGAGACCCTGCTGCTCAACCTGATGTACACGGGTCAGCTCAAGAGCATGCCGCCTCGTTTGCGCAGCGATGACGGTCGGAACGTCGTCATACGCCCCCTCCTCTACTGCGCCGAGCCGAGCCTCGCCGCGTTTGCGGTCCAGCAGGCGTACCCGATCCTGCCGTGTGACCTCTGCGGCTCGCAGGACGGACTGAAGCGTCAGCAGGTCAAGGCGCTGCTCGGCCAGCTCGAGGTCCTCGCCCCCCGCGTGCGGCAGAGCATGTTGGCCGCGCTGACGAACGTGCGCGGCTCGCATCTGCTCGATCGGAACCTGTGGAGGTCGCTCGGGCTCGAGGAAGCCGAGGACGAGGGGCCGGCCGCCAAAGTCGAGGCCAGGCCGCCGGCGTCGGAGCTCCATCGTCTTCCGGTGATTCGTCCGGCCGAGTGAGTAGGGGCGCAAGGGCCGGACGGCCTGCGTGCTCGTGCACGCCCCCGTGCACGTTGTGCACGTCCTCGTCCTCGCCTCGTGAACGTGTGCGTCTTCGTATGCACATGTGCGTCCTTGCTCCCTTCCCGTCGTGGAAGCCCGAAAGCCATGACATCGCGACGAGAGCTCGATGTCGTCGGCGGGAGTGATAGGCCTCCGGCCCACCATCGGACGTGAGGGTCGCCTCAGGGCGAGTCCGTGCAGGTCTCGAGAGCCCGGCTGGGCCAGGCTCTCGAGACTCCATATGGCTCGCTCTGTCCGTCAGGGGAGCGCGATACTGAAGCGCAGGCCTTCGGGTCGCTCGGAGCAGAACCCCGGGCCGTCGTCCGGGAAGCAGCTCGCGCACGTGGGGGTGGTGTCGCAGTCGTCCGGGAGTGCCCTGCAGGTGTAGGTCGGGTCGGCGGGGGACACCCCCGGAATCAGCTCTTCGCAGTACTCCGTAGCGTAGTTGCAAGAGAGTGTCCCGCAGTCGGGCGCCGGAGGCCGCATGCAGCCGCAACCGCACTCCGAGGGGATCGCCACGTCGCCCGCGTCGCAGGAGAAGTCGATGTCCGCGCAGTCTTCGGCGCTCGTGCTGATGTACTCGACGCCCTCGTCGCTGGGGTCCGGGCAGGTGTCAGGCAGGCAGTCCCCGCCGCCGAGGTCGTCGGTGCATCCCCAGCTGTCGCTGGCCGCATCACACGTGCAGGAACTCGAGCGTGTTCCCGTCACGCACTGCTCGTTGGCGCCGCACTGGGTGTCGGAGGTGCAGCCGGCTGGGTTGGGTTCGGTGCAGGAGGCCTCCGGCATGCAGCCGCGGCCGCACGCGATGGGACTGGTGGTGGTCCCAGGACCGCACCCGATCGGCGGGCACTCGGGGCCGGGGCCGGAGTAGCTGACGCCGTCCGCAGCCGGATCGGGGCACATGTCCGCGGCGCAGAAGCCGCCGCCAAGGTCCCGCGTGCAGGCCCACTCGCCGCTCTCCTCGTCGCAGTCGCACCGACTGGATGCGAAGCCCGTGATGCACATTTCACCGCTGGCGCATTCGCTGTCGACGGTGCATCCGGCGGGGCTTTCGCCCATGCAGGCCAGCCCGCTGCCGCCGTCACCGGCCGACCCGTCGGTCTGCCCGATGGGGACCTCCGAGTCGCACTGAAAGCCACAGAGGAGCACAAACGCAAGGAGCGGGAGAGAAGCGCGCGGTACGTGTCGCAACATGAAAAGCCTCGTCGTTGGGGTCGTTACGCTTGACTCAGTGTGCTGGCGTCCCGAGCGCCATCACTCGAATGTGCAGGCGTTGCTGCTTTTCTCAAAAGAGGCCATCGTCGTCCGCATGCGGCTCGGTTGGGCGGGATGCGGACGAGGGCTGGTGGTGTTCGGCCTGTTCGCCGCTCTCGTCATCCTGGTTCGGCCCGCACCGTCGGCGGCCCAGGCGAGCCCGGTCTCGCTGACGACAGACATCGCGCCTGCCCTGAGAAGTGCGTGCCCCACGCCGCTCGCCGTGCGCATCCGACTGGACGCGTACTTGGCGGCGAGCGACGCGCCCGTGCCGGTGAGCGCGACGGTGCGCGTGCGTGCCGCGGCTGGCGACCGGTTCTCCGCGGAGGTGGTGTTGGTGCGGGGGGCTCGGCGCTCGTCACGCACCGCGGAGGGAGCCTCCTGCGCGGCGGTGTTGGAGGCGGCGACGCTGGTCATCGCCATCGCCGCCGATCCCGAGGTCGCGATGCGCGGCGCGCCGGACGAAGCGCTTCCGCTCGAGGCCGTTCGGCCACGCGACGGGACTGCGGAAGACGCGCCAGCCGACGGTGGGCCCCCCGAAGAGGGGCCGGCTGACAACGCGCACGTCGCCGGCCCGTCTGACGATGGCCCGTCTGACGATGGCCCGTCTGGCGATGGCCCGTCTGGCGATGGCCCGTCTGACGATGGCCCGTCTGACGATGGCCCGTCTGACGATGGCCCGTCTGACGATGGCCCTGCCGACGGGCTGCGCGATCCCACCGCCGAGCAGCTCGGAGACCCCGGCGCGCTGGAGCGGGACGTTCAGGAGGCCGACCCTCTCGAGACCGACGCCCCCGCTCCGCGCGCGGTGGAGTCCGCGGGGCTGACGCTCGAGCCCTGGGCCGCGTGGTTCACAGCACGGGTGGGGCTGGCGCTCTCGATCGGTGTGTTGCCTGCGCCTTCGTTCGGGGTTGCGGCCGAGCTGGGGCTGCGCTTCGGTCTGTTCGAGGCGGCGCTGGGTTTTCAGTGGCACTCCGAGACGGAGCGCGTCGTGGTCGAGGGCCGAGGGGGCCGGTTCTCGGCATACGAAGGCGTGGCGCGCGTGGGGATCGCGCTCGGCGTGGAGGCGTTCGAACTGGCTCCTTCTGTGCGTTTGGGTGTGGGCGCGATGACGGGGCGCGGGTTCGGGGTCGGCCGCGCGTTCACCGGCGTGACGCCCTGGCTCGGGCTGGGCGGCGGTCTCGAGTTGCGGGTTCGTTTCGCGCTGTCGCCTGGCGCGGACCTCGCGCTCTTCGTGGGTGGCGACGCGCTGGCGGGGCTGACACGTCCGGCGTTTGTGCTCCTCGGTGCGGAGACCGTCTACACGCCGTCCGAGATTGCGGCGTCGTTCTCGGCCGGACTGCGCGGTTTTTTCGGAGGCCGTGAAATCGAGTGATGGCGAAGGCCTCTCTCCTACACTGCATGTGGGATGCCCTCCTCCACTCTGACTGCCGCGCATGCCTCGACCGAGAGCCGGGCGCCTGCCACGCCGCTGCGGATCGCGGACGTGTACGACGCGCAGGTGGACTTCGTGGCCCGCATGGCGCGTGGATTGGGGGTGCCCGCGTCGGCGGTCCCCGACGTGGTGCAGGACGTGTTCATGGTCGTGCACCGCAAGCTCCCCTCGTTCGAGGGGCGAGCGAAGGTGAGGACGTGGATCGCGCGCATCGTCATCAACGTCGTGCGGAACCACCGCCGCGCGCACCGGAAGCGTCTTCTGACCGAGTCGCTCGAGGATGACGGCGCCGTCGATGAGTCGGCCAAGTCCCCCGAGCGTGTGTTGCTCGAGCGCCAAGCGGTCGCCGTGCTGCAGGCCATCCTCGCCACGATGTCCGAGGAGCAGCGCGTCGTGTTCGTGATGGCAGAGATCGAGGGGCTGGAGATGAACGAGATCGCCGAGGCCCTCTCGATCAACCCGAACACGGGGTATTCGCGGCTGCGTCTGGCACGCAAGGCCTACCAACGCGGGGTGGAGCGTGCGCGCGCTCGAGCGCAGCGCGGAGAAGAAACGAGGGAATCGCCATGAGCTTGCCTGACGAGGACGAACTTCTCCGGCACGCCAAGGCCGGGATGACACCGGGAGACGACGCGCGCACTGCGATGCGCGCCCGCTTGCTCGGCTCCGTGGCTGCGGTCGGCGCGGCCGGAGCCGCCGGGGGCACGGCGGCGAGCGCGGCGGCGGCCACCAGCGCGGGTCTCGGCACCACGGCCAAGCTCGTCGTGTTGGCCTTGGCGGTCTCCGCGGTGGGGGGCGTGGGATACGTGGCCACCCGCGACGCAGCCCCCCATGACGCAGTCCATCGCGACGCAGTCCCTCGCGACGTAGCGGAACACAGCCGAGGGGCCGGATCCGAAACCGCGCCGCGCGATTCAGTCGCCGCCCCTCCGAGCGGCGCGCTTGGCCCCGCGGCGGCCCTGGCCTCGCCTCCCATCACCGCGTCGTTGGCGGAGGAGGCCGCGCGTGCACCCGCCGTGGCGTCTCCAGAGGCGCGCGTTCCGACCGCCCCGACGACCTCTCGGGCTGAGGCTCGCAGGACGACCCCGCGCACTGCCGTGACGGACACCGAAGCGGCCCCGGCCCCGTCGACCGATGTGCTCGCCGAGGAGTCGACCCTCGTTCGCCGTGCGCGCGCGGCCCTGCAGCGGGGCGACGCCGCTGAATCGCTCCGCGTCTTGCAAGCGCACGCGGCTCGCTACCCCGACGGATTCTTGGCCGAGGAGCGCGAGGTGCAGCGGGTTCGCGCGGCCTGCATGCAGGGGGACACGGCGATGGCCGCCCGGTTCGCCGCGCGCTTCGTACACCAGCATCCAGAGTCGATGCACGCCCCCGCGATGCAGACGCCGTGCGGAGAGGCGCCGTAGTTCGTCAGCTCCGCCACTGTGCGAACGTGGCGCGGGTGAGTGCATCGACCTGCGCCTCATCGGCGATGTGCTCCGGGGGAATGCGCCCGTCCAGGATGAGCATCGACAACCCATGCACGAGGCTCCAGAACGCGACGGCCGCCAGCAACGAGTCCTCCTCCGGCCCCGCCACGTCACCCGCGAGCCGCTGAAGCAGCTCGAAGGCAGCGTCCGCGTCGGCGAGGTCCTCGGGGGTGGCAGCGCTGGAATCCAACTCGCTCGCAAACATCAGTCGATGATGCTCCGGGTGGAGGATCGCGAAGCGCACGTAGGCGACACCGTATGCATCGAGTCGCTCACGGGTGTCGGTCAGGTCCGCCATGGCCTTTTCGCCCATCGCCACCAGCCAGCGGAACCCCTCCGCTGCGATCGCCACCATCAGGGCGTCCTTGTTGCTGAAGTGACGATACGGAGCGGCGTGCGAGACGCCGGCCCGCCGCGCGCACTCGCGCAGGCTCAAACCCGCCACGCCACGCTCGCGTAGCACCTCGACGGCCGCGTGAAGCAGGGCCGCGCGCAGGTCGCCGTGGTGGTAGCGGCTCTTCGTCGAGGGCATGTGCACGATCCTACGAGGATGTGTTGACACCAGCAACATGAGGGTTCATGTTGCTGGTGCCAACTATGATGGCGGTGTCAACATGATGCGAAGGAGGATCTGACGTGACCCTGATTCGACCCGAGAGACTGACCGTTCAGCGCGACGAAGGCTTCGTGCTCTTTGTCATCGGCGCCCGCGCCAACCATCTCTGGAATCTGCCAATCCTGTGGGCGGTCGGCTTCGCCATGGCGCGCATGATGCGTGAGCTGACCGCCGACCCCGAATCGGGGCTGCTCTCTTACGAGAACTACGGGGGCCGCACATCGTTGATGTTGCAGTACTGGCGCTCGAAGGAGGATCTCCTGCGCTATGCGAAGCAGCGGGAGCGCGAGCACGTCCCGGCGTGGCGTCGCTGGCTCGACAAATGGGGACGCGGGGCGGTCGGCATCTACCACGAGACCTACGTCGTCGAGCCCGGGACGTACGAGTGCATCTATCACCACATGCCTGCGTTTGGACTCGGCAAGGTCGGTCCGCTCGTTCCCGCCGAGGGGCCGCTCAAGACCGCCGCGAAGCGACTCGACGCGGGCCGAAGGGTCGCCGCGAAGGCGGCCTGAGTCCGCGCGGGTGCGGGCGCGCAGCACCCTGCCTGCTACAGCGCGCTCGTCGTTCATGATCCAAACTGCCAAGCCGGCGCGCCCGGCGTTCGTCTACGGCACATTGCTCGCCGTCCAGCTCGCCTTCGCGAGCCATCACGTGGTGTCGAAGGTCGTCGTCGACGAACTCCCGCCGGCGGCGTTGGCGCTGGTGCGTGCTGGCTGCGCGGCGGCGGTGATGTTCCTGATTCACCTCGCCGTGCGCGGCCTGCCGCGGGTGGCGCCGCGCGATCTTCCGAAGCTGGCGGGGTGCGGCCTGCTCGGCATCGCAGGCAACCAGCTCCTCTATTTCTACGGTCTCGAGCGCACGACGAGCGTCAACGCCAGCGTGCTGATCACGACCATCCCGGTGTTCACAGTGGTGGTCAGCGTGCTGCTGAAGAAGGAGCGCTTCGTGCTGCGGCGCGCGCTTGGCGTCGGGGTGGCGATGTCCGGGGTGCTCTTGCTCGTCGGCTGGAACGCGCTCTCGCTGGGCCTCTCGACCGCGGTCGGCGATGTCATGGTGGTGCTGAACTCGCTGCTCTATGCATGTTTCCTCGTGCTGGTCGGGCCGCTCGTCGCGAAGTACGGATCGCTGACCGTCGTCGTGTGGTTGTTCGCGTTTGGTGCGCTCTTCGTCGCCCCGCTGGGCGTGCCCGAGCTCCTCGCCGCAGCGCCATCCGTTCCCACCCGCATCTGGGGCCTGGCCGCCTACGTGGTCTTGGTGCCGACGATCTTTACCTACCTCGCCAACACCTGGGCGCTCGGTTACGCGAAGCCTTCGCTGGTCGCGATTTTCATCTATCTCCAACCGGTTGGCGCCACGCTGCTCGCGGTGCTCTTCCTCGACGCCACCATCGAGCTGAAGCTGGTGCTCGCGGCCGCGCTCGTGTTCATCGGCATCTACCTCGTGGCCCGCACGCCGACGCCGGATGCCGAGGTTGCGTCGTGATCACGACCGTCGATTGCGCCTGCGGCGACTCCATCGTACGCCCGGGCGCATGACTGGTGCGTCCGATGTGAGCACGCAGCGCCGGCGCTGCGCCGTCTGCGATCGACCGGACGTTCGGTGCGTGGAGAGCAACGACCACCGAGGCCGCTCCGGCATGCCGCTCGGGTCGACCCATCAGCATCGCTGCGGCCGTTGTGGTCATGAGTTCCAGACCTGCAGCATGGGCTTCATCATCGCGATGGGCCTCACCGGACTGATGATGGGATTCTTCGGCACGGGCTTGTTTGTCCGCACGATCGAGCGAGGGCGCTTCGGGCTCTTTGAACTCGTCGTCGGGCTCGGTTCCCTGTTGGCGGCCGCTGCTGGGGGCTACTGGTGGTGATGATCGCACGTGGCCTCTGGGCCTCCATGAAGAACCCCCTCGTCAAGGCCTCGGAGGGCAAGTGAGTCGGCGCACCGGAACCACGCTCTCGGGAATCATGGGGTTCGGCGGGCTGCTCGCCGCCACGGTCATGGCCTTCACCGGCGTGGAGCGCGTGCTCGTGGTCATCGTGACGTTGGTGAGTGCGTCCGCGCTCGTCGGGTGGCTTCGAGAGCGGCGTCGCAATACCGACGCAGACCCCGACTGATTCGCGTCTTTGGGAGACGGATCCGGAGAAAACGCACGCGTGATTGGAAAGTGCGACTCCTCCGGTCGACACACCCTCGAAGGCGCGGGGCGGAGGCAGCCGCCAGCGTCATGGAGGAGGCGTATGCGGGACAACGCGTGGCGCGCAGGGGTGACCTGCGTCTTGGGAATGCTGGTGATGACCGGGTGCTTGGAGCGCAAGAGCGGCCCCATCGGACCCAACGTGAACTTCGGCCAAGAGATCGAGGTGCGCGAGGATGGCGTCTCGGTCGTCGAGGTCATGTTCGTGATCGACAACTCGGGATCGATGTCGCAGGAGCAGGCAAACCTCGCCGTGCAGATCCCGGCGCTCGTTCGTGATCTCGCCTCTCCCCCGGATCGGAACGGCGACGGAGATCCGGACTGGAACCCGGCCGAGCAGCTTCGCATCGGCATCGTGACCACCGATGTCGGCACGGGCGAGACGAGCTTGCCCAACAGCAACTGCGTGCTGGGCGGAGACGACGGCGCCCTTCGCGGCGGGGTGTTCACCTGGAACGAGGGCGACGATCCCGACGCGTTCGCGGCGTCCCTGCGCACCTCGGTCGAAGACCTCGGCATTCGTGGATGCGCGTTCGAGCAGCCGCTCGAGGCGGCGCAGCGCGCGGTTGCGCGGTCTGCGGAAAACGGGTTCCCCTCGGCCGACGGCTTGCTCGCAGTCATCGTGGTGACCGACGAGGAGGACTGCTCGGTCGCCGATGACGACGGGTTCTTGGCGGCCGCGGAGCCGGGCACGCTCAACGTGCACTGCAACCGCAACAGCGCGTCGCTCACGCCGGTCGAGGACTTGCTGGACGGCATCCGAGGGGACCGCTCCGAAAGCGAGTTCGTGTTTGCCGCCATCGCCGGGCTCCCGCGTGAGCTGACCGGCGACGAGACCCCAGCCGCGATCCTGGCGCGCGACGACATGCAGCACCGCGAAGTGACGCTCCCGCGTGAGGGCCTCGTCCCGGAGGCGGTGTGCGAGTTCACCAACGCGGCGGGCGAGTCGCTGGGGCGCGCGCAACCGGCCCGACGGCTGACCCAGATGGCCGAGCTCGTCCCGGACTCGGTGCTCACCACCATCTGCACGGACGACTTCGGACCGGCGATCGACCGCATCGCGCGACGCATCGGCGCACAGATTCCGGGCGTCTGCCTCGTGCGCGAGCTCCCCGCGGACGACCGCGGTCAGGTGCCGTGCGAGGCGAGGGTCACGATGCCGTTGGGCATGGGCTGCGACGCGCGCCCCGGCTACTTCGACATCGGCGTGGACGAGCAGGGCGCTTCGCTCTGCATCATGAGCCAGGTCGGGTTCGAGGAGAGGGGCGGCTTCTTCTACGACGCCGATCGCGATGGCTGCGCCCAGCTCGTGATCGCCGACGACGCGCGTCCTCCCTTCGGCGCGAGCCTCTCGGTCGAGTGCTTCGTCACGCTGCTCTCCCCCGACGGTGACCTCTGCGCCCGCGGCAGCCAGTGTGAGAGCGGCTACTGCGACCCGATCGAGCGAGTCTGCACACCCCTGCCCACGAGCGAGCCCCCGCTTGGAGGATGAACGCCAACGAGGGAGTCATGTTCGCCAACACTGTTGGCGAAGCCTTGGCGACCCTCTCGCGTTGGCCCTCTGAACACCCTTGGATCGAGTTTTGCGTTCTTGTCACGAGAATCCTGGAGCGAGCGCAAGTCGCGCCAGGCCGAATTGCCGCATGCCAAGCATTGATCTGATGACCCCTAGACGAGTACAGTACGGCCGGCTTCCCGGCGCTCCCTCGACGCTCGTCGTTCCGCGACAGGGTGGGGGATGTGGCAGGCAGCGAGTTTTCGAGCGGGCCCGCATCAGCAGTCCGTGTCCGCTTAAGGAGAAGAGATGAGTCACCGTCGTTCATTCCGGATCTCTCCGGCCGTCGTGCTGGCCATGGTGGCCGTGCCCGCCCTGGCCACCGGCTGCCTCGAGCGCCAAGGCCGGCCGGTCGCGCCGTGCACCAACGTCACCATCGGACAGGCCATTCAGGTCAACAACGTCGACAAGGTCGACCTCTTGTTCATGGTCGACAACTCCAACTCGATGACCGAGGAGCAGGCCTCGCTCGCGATCGAGTTCCCGCGCATGATCAACATCCTCGCGTCGGGTGACTTCGACCAGGACGGAAGTCTGGACGGGGAAGACGACTTCGAGCCGGTGCGCGACCTGAACGTCGGCGTGATCACCTCGGACATGGGCACCGGCGGCCACACGGTCCCGACGTGCGCCCGTTCCGACTTCGGCGACGACGGCGTGCTTCGGACGCAGGGTCGAACGGACATCTCGGGGTGCATGGCCACCTACCCGATGTTCCTCAACTTCCGCCCCGCGGACGGCGGCAGCGCGACTGACTTCGCCAGCGACGTGGCCTGCGTGGCCAACACCGGCACCGGCGGCTGCGGCTTCGAGCAGCAGCTCGAGGCGATCCTCAAGGCGGGCTCGCCAACGGCGCCGACCTCATGGACCGCGGCCGACTACTCGCCGCCGAACCCCGGCTTCTTCCGGAACACGTTCGGCCATGGCGACATGGCGAACAACGGCTTCTTCCGCGAGAACGCGGTCCTCGCGCTCATCCCGGTGACGGATGAGGAGGACTGCTCGGCTGCGAACACGGACCTGTTCAACCCGGCCAGCATGGCCTTCGGGGCGACGGACCTGAACCTTCGCTGCTTCGTGCACTCAGCCGAGGCGCTTCATCCCATCAGCCGCTACGTCGAGGGCTTCATCAACCTCCGCTCGCGTGAGGGCCTGCTCATCTACGCTCCGATCGTCGGCATCCCGGTCGACCTCGTCGCGCCGGCCGGCTCGTCGCCCGACTACGACCGCCTCGTCGGCCCGGCGGGCACCCGAGACGAGCGCATGGAAGAGCGCGTCGACCCGGCCATGCCGACCCGACTCGTTCCCAGCTGCAACGTGCCCGGCCGCGGTCAGGCGTTCCCGCCCGTCCGCATGGTGCGGGTCGCGCAGGAGCTCGAGGCTCGTGGGGCAGGCGTCACGGTTCAGTCCATCTGCCAGGAGTCGTTCCAGGGTGCGCTGACCGAGATCATTCGCCAGATCAAGAGCGCGCTCGGCGCGGCGTGCCTGCCGCGTCAGCTCAACCTCGAGGCCGACGGAAGCGTCGCCTGCGACGTGCTCGTCGTCATGCCGGCGGGTCAGGCTTGCAGCGATCTGCCGGGCGCCACCGAGCAGATTGTGGATGGCGCTCCGGTCTCGGACGAAGGCCGCGCGGTCTGCGTCCTCGAGCCGTTGCTGCCCGACAGCCGCGCGCCGGGAAGCCCCGCTCCGGGCGGCGCTGGTTGGTACTACGACAACTTCACCACCGAGGGTCAGGCCAACTGCCAGGAAGCGGTCGACAGCCCGTGGCAGCGGATCGCCTTCACCGCGCAGCCGCCGTCGGGCGCCGAGGTTCGCCTCGAGTGTTTCCAGTCGGTCCAGGCGACGGGTGAGGGTGACATCACCATCGGCACCTTCTGTGACCCGGCGTCGGACACGGTCTGCCCGACCGGTATGGTCCCGGCCGGCGGCTCGGCGCTGAGCTGCGACCCGATCGCCCGAACGTGCGGCGTGCAGTGCGCCAACGACGCGGACTGCCGCGCCGCGGGTCTCGTCGGCTTCGTGTGCGACACGCGTCCGCTTGGTGAGGTCGACGACGGCTTCGAAGGCAACACTGACGCCTACAACTTCTGCTCGAACCCCACATGTGGCTGACGTCCACGACGCGCGGCTAGCCGTCGCGTGACGACCGGCCCTCGGGCCGCCGTCCTCTCGAGAACCCTCGCTGCTTCGGCCGCGGGGGTTTTCTCGTAGGAATGGCGACGGGTGGCGGGACATCCGTCGCCGATCCGCCGATCGGCGGCGCCAACTCATTGAAATTACATGCGCGCCCTCCGGCACGCCCCGTGAAGAAGCCCCGCCCATGCTGGCGAGGACACGAGCGGGGTGTGTGGTTGGGGTGGCGGCCGTCGCGGTGGACGTGGAGGTGCACCTGAGCAAAGGGCTGCCGGGGTTCGACCTGGTCGGTCTGCCGGAGACTGCGGTGCGCGAGAGCCGGGTGCGCGTGCGGGCTGCGCTCGCCAATCAGGGCTACTCGCTGCCCCCGCGTCGCGTGACGTTGAGCCTCGCGCCGGCCGACCTGCGCAAGCGAGGAGCGAGCCTGGACCTGGCGATCGCCGTCGCCTTGCTGAGCGCCTGCGGGAGCTGCCCCCCGAATCGGCTCGAAGAGACGCTGTTGTTTGGTGAGCTCTCGCTCAGCGGGGAGCTTCGTCCCTCACGCGGGCTCCTGCCGCAACTGCGCGATCTTCGAAGCCGGGGCGTGGTGCGCGCGATCGTGCCCCGAGACCAGCTGACCGAGGGGGCGCTGGTTTCGGACATCGACGTGCGCGGCGCGCACGACCTCGCCGATGTGGTGGCGTTCCTCGCGTCGGAGATCGAGCTTCCGAGGGCCGCTTCCGTCACGCCCTCTGCGCTCGCGGAAGTGGGGCCCCGAGCGCCGGACCTCATGGAGGTCCGAGGTCAGATGGCCGCCAAGCGAGCGCTCGAGATTGCGGCCGCGGGCGCGCATCCAATCCTGATGATCGGGCCTCCTGGAGCCGGCAAGACCATGCTCGCGCGCCGGCTGCCAGGGATCTTGCCGGCTCCCACCCCGCCGGAGGCGCTCGCGATCGCCACCATCGCGAGCGCGGCCGGTCTGCCGCGTCCGACGCGTCGGCCCTTTCGCGCTCCGCACCACACGGCGAGCCCGGCGTCGCTCGTGGGAGGTGGCGATCCGGTGCGCCCGGGAGAGGTTACGCTCGCCCACCTCGGGGTGCTCTTCCTGGATGAGCTCCCGGAGTTCAGCCGCGCGTCCATCGAGTCGTTTCGCGTGATCCTGGAGTCCGGCGAGAGCGTCATTTCTCGGGTCCGCGAGCGCGTCACGATGCCGGCTCGGCCGCTGGTCGTCGCGGCCATGAACCCATGCCCCTGCGGCTACGACGGAGACCCGACGCGGCTCTGCCGATGCACACCAGCGCGGGTCGCCGCGTACCGCGGGAAGGTCAGTGGGCCGATGCTCGACCGGTTCGCCCTGCACATCGCGCTGCCGCCGGTGCGCCTCCGCGAACTCCGCGCGATGCCAAAGCCGGAGGAGGGGAGCGAGGTCATCCGCGGTCGCGTCCAGGCGGCGAGGGAGCGGCTGCGTGACGCGCCGGTCGCCCAGCAGCCGACGGCGTTGCTCGACCGCCTGCCGAGCGCTGCCCGGGAGCTGCTGATCGACGCTGGCGAAGCCATGGGCCTCAGCATGCGCAGCTTCGCGCATGCGGCCCGGGTCGCCCGCACGATCGCGGCCCTGGACGACGCTGACGAGGTGGCGCTCGAGCATGTGGCCGAGGCGCTGGCCTATCGCCTGGTCGACGCCCGAAGCGAGGTGGTCGGGCGACAGAGTTCGGGGCGGGACGTCCTCGCCCCACGAAAGGAGCGCGTGCGATGAAAGAGAAGTGGAAGGCCCTGAAAGTGGCGGTTGCCGAGATCGAGAAGCAGTTTGGAAAGGGCGCCATCATGGCGCTCGGAGAGCGAAAGGCGGAGCGCGTGCCGGCCATCGCGCCAGGCTGCCCGTCGTTGGAGATGGCGCTGGGCTGCGGAGGATATCCGCGGGGCCGCATCGTCGAGATCTACGGGCCGGAGGGGAGCGGCAAGACCACGCTGACGCTGCACGCGATCGCCGAGTGCCAGCGCGCCGGAGGCATCGCGGCCTTCGTCGACGCCGAGCACGCGCTGGACGTGCGGTACGCGCAGTCGCTCGGCGTGACCCCGGACCGACTGCTCATTAGCCAGCCCGACGCGGGCGAGCAGGCCCTCGAGATCGTGGAGACGCTGGTGCGATCGGCCGCGGTGGATCTGATCGTCGTCGACTCCGTGGCGGCGTTGGTGCCGCAGGCGGAGATCGACGGCGAGATGGGCGATGCGCACGTGGGCCTTCAGGCGCGGCTCATGAGCCAGGGGATGCGAAAGCTGGCCGCGATCGCCAATCGCAGCAACACGTGCATCATGTTCATCAACCAGCTGCGCATGAAGATCGGCGTGACGTTCGGCTCTCCCGAGGTCACGACCGGCGGCAACGCGCTGAAGTTCTACGCCTCGCAACGCCTCGACGTGCGCCGGATCGGCAAGGTCAAGGTGGGTGACGTCATCGTGGGCCACCGCGCGCGCGTCAAGGTGGTGAAGAACAAGCTCGCCCCCCCATTCCGGATGGCCGAGTTCGACGTGAGGTACGGCGAGGGCATCGACGCCGTTGCGGACCTGCTCGATCTCGCAGTGGAGCGCGGGGTGGTGCAGAAGAACGGGGCCTACTTCGCGTTCGGAAAGGACACCATTGGGCACGGTCGCGAGAAGGCACGCCTGAAGCTGCTGTCCGACGAGAAGCTCGTCGCGCGGGTGCGGGCCAAGACCCTTCCGCCTCCGGTGGAAGAGAAGAAAGCGGCCTGAGTCGGGCACCGCGTGGAGGCCGGCGACGCTGGCCTCCATGCGGTTGCTGTGGTCGTTCGCGGAAGCGCGCGTGCCAGTAGGCTCATTCCCGCGTGGCGCGTGGCGGCGGACCTTCAGTGCGCTTGCACGACAAAGCTCTCGCGGGTGCCGGGCCCGGCGAGCTGGCCTCGCTCCTCGCCGCAGCGGGCTTGGGGGGTGCCTTCGTGCACGCACCAGCGGACGGTGAACGACACGGCTCCGCGGCCGCTCTCGTAGCGCACTTCAACCGGCACCTCACCCACGGTCTCACCCTGCAGGACCACGAGCTCCGGGCCGAAGCCGCGGCTGTTCTCGAGCGTGCGTGGCGCGGCGGCGTCTTGCCCCGGGGGCCGCAGCCGAAGGTCGAGGTCGGTCGCGTCGCGATCCCATGTCAGTTCGGCCACGAGCGCGGCAGCCGGGACCATCGCGTTCACGGTGACGCTCGCCGTGCCTTCTCCTCCGGGAGTCACAGCCGCGGCGGTGAGCACGTTCTCGCCGGGGCGCATGACCATCCGGCCCGAGAAGCGACCACCGCTCGGAGTCACCTGGACTTCGCGGTCCCCGCTCCGGAGGACCACATGCTGCACGCCGTCGCCGGTGACGGTGCCTTCGACGAGCACGCTCCGCGACCGGACTACCTCCCCACTGCGCGGGCTCGTCAGGGCGACGGTCGGACCGGCTCGCTCCATGAGGAGCGGCTCCACTTGCTCAGGCTCGGACGCGGTCGAGCGCGTGGCCGTCGCTTCGACTTCCCTGGGTCCGCCGAGCTGGCGCAGGCCTGGAGAGGAGGCGAGTAGACGCGACGTGCCGTACGGGACCCTGACGGTGTAGCGACCCTCGGCGTCTGTCGTCCCGGACGCGCTGGCGCGGTCGGCGCTGGGCAAGGCGAAGGCGTGTCCGTCCGCGTTCTCGACCCGAACGAGAGCCCCGACGACGGGGGATCCGTCGACGGTCACCTGTCCGCGCATCGTCCACGAGATGCCCTCGTCCATCATCACCCGCCGTGCGGTCTCGCGATGGGCAGCGGGGAGCGCGTCGATCAGGGCCAGCAAGTCCGTAGCGTGTGAGGACAACACCGCCCCGGTGACCGTCTCGGCGCCGATGTCACTGGCGAGGCGGCTCATCACGGTGGCGGGCACCGTCTCGACCGCGAGCGCGTCTTGCGTTCGGTTGAGGGGCCACGCGTTCGCCAGGCCATCGGGCGGGTTCCGCGCGAGGTCGCGCGGCCGGCCGAGCATCGCCCCCGCGCCGGCCGGAACGCCGTCGCCGGTGGCGAGCTCACCGAGCACCGTGGCCAGGTCTTCCGTGAAGGCGGCCTCCCGACTCGACTCCAGCCAGCCGTGACGACGCCCTTGGATGGACTCGAGGTAGTCGTCACCGAGCGCCATGTGAGTGGCGTAGTGACCGTACGCGTGTGTCGCGACCTGCCCAAACGTCGCGTCCGGCGTCATCGTCACCTGGGGGCCGGTGAAGCCCGCGCGGATCCATCCCCAGCTCCGCTGGCGGGTCCAGGCCAACGAGCCGCGATACGCGTTCTCGACGAATCCCTCTCCGACCCCGATCGTCAGCGGGTGCTGAGCCGTGTTGGAGAGGAACGCCTCGCGCGGCCCTGCGGGCCACGGCGTGTTCCGAATCATCTGGGCGTACGCACGCACGAGTTCGGGGTAGATCCGGATGGCCTGGGTGGGCGGTCCGGTCGTGCCGTCTTCGAAGACCGGGTGCACACGAAGCAGCCAGGCGCGGTGGCTGACGGGCGTGTCCGCGCGGACCGAGGCATCGACGGAGGTCAGCGCAATCGGGAGGATGCCGACCGCCTGGCCGGGCGACCACAAGAGGTCCCCGCCTTCCACAGGGTAGGGCCCGAACGCGGTCTCGAGGGCCGCGTCCGCTCCCGCGGCGGGGCGGGCTACCTCGACGTGCAGCCCGCGCACGGCGACGCGGTCCGACCATGGGGAATCGGGGGATGTGGCGGTGTTGAGCCCTCGAATGTCCACATGGAAGCTCAGCTGCTCGCCTTCGAGGCGCGCAAAGAGCAGACGCGGCGTGGGCACGACGAGGCGCGTTCTCTCGTCCGCGGTCGGGCTGCTCCGCCGGCGAACCGTCCAACCGGCGAAGGTGCCAAACGCGTCGGCGGACGCGATGACGTGGTCGCCGTCTCGTGCGGTGGGGAGCGCTTCCCATGCTCCGTCGACGTGGCGCGCGACCACGACGCGGCGCCGCATCGATGCATCGAGCAAGGGCAGGGAGACCTCAAACGGCCCATGCGACGCGCCCCGTTCTTCGACGAGATAGACCGGCGTCGCGAGCGCGACTTCTCCCGGCGGGGCGTCCGGTGCCTTGACGAGCCGTCGCCGAAAGTGTGGCGCGTCCGCTCCGAGCTCCCCAGGGAACCCGGCGACGCGCGACTTCCCCACGCCCGTCCGAAGTCCCTGCGAAGCGAGCAGGCGACGCGTCTGGAGCGGGAAGCCGAACCAGGCGACGACTGCCCCCACGACGATCACGATCACGAGCAACAGCGGCAGGGCCGCCCACCACCGTCGCTTCTTGGGCGGGGCCTGGAAGGGCGGCGCGGAGTACGCAGCTGGACCGCCAGGGTAGGAGGCGTTCGGGGGCGGACCGTGTGCGCTGTGTGGATGCTGGCTCGGGTGTGGCGGGTGCCCGGAAAGCCCCGGAGCGCTGCCGCCAGCCGAAACGCCCGGGGCCGAGATCCCTGGAGCTGAAACACCCGGAACCGGCATGAGGGGTGTCGGCGCGCCCGGTGCGGACTGAAGGGGGACCGTCGGCCGCACCACTTTGTTGCCGCCAGGAGGGAGAGGAGCCGTGCCCGGGGTCGAGCCCGGCGCCGAGCCACTCAGATTGGCGACCACGGTCGGCCCCACTCCGGAAGCGGGCTTCGCGTTTTCCGGTGGCGCGACGGCGGTGCCGCACGTCTCGCAGAACCGCAGCCCCGGGTTGAGCCCGGAGCCGCAGTTTCCACAGAACTTCTTGGGCCCGGCGCTCACGCCGGGACTATGCCACGGACCTCACCGGCCGCAGTCGACGAACGCGCACTGCCAGGCGAGGTCGGCGCAGGCGGTGTCGTCTCCGGCGTCGCAGGCGGTCGACAGGCCTCCGCAATCCGGCGCCTCGCCGGGCGCGCAGGTGAATGAGCTGAGCTCGCCTTCGACCCGAAGCGGCCCCGAAACGGGCGTCCGCTGGTCGTCGATCGTGCACACGAGGCTGTTGTCGCCGATCCGCACTTCGATGTCGTAGTCCTCACCCGAGTCCGCGACGCCGGGGAGCGCGATCGAGAGGGTGCCCGACTCGATCTCCGTCACGTAGAGGACCGTGACGCTCGGAAGCACGACGTCCGCGTCCGCTCCGAGGGTGTCCTCGTCGATCAGGAGCACCGTCGCGGTGGCTCCATCGTGCTCCTCGGCGCCGGTGATCTCGACCTCGAACCCGTTGAGGAGGGCCGCGCCCGGGTCGACCGTGAGGTCTTCGAACTGCACGTCGTGAATGAAGATCAGCTCGCCGTTGTCGTCGAGGAACTCACGCCAGGTGTGGTCGCCGTCTTCGGGGGGATCGACCATGCCGTTCATGTTGACGTCCGCGTAGAAGTCGACGCGGTTGGCCACCAGAGGCGCTCCACGCCGCATCCGGATGTCCATGCAATCGCTCGGCGCGGAGTCGATGACCGCGGTCGCCAGGACGAGCGGGACCCGTCCCTCAGCCGGGGGCGGAACCAGGAGATCGAGGTTCTCCACCCACTCCACGCGGACGAGCTGCTCCACGTGCGGGCTGAAGTCGCGCAGCGACACGGTGACGTCGCGCATCTGCAGTGGGTTCGGTTCGAGTCCGTCGACCGAGCCGTCCACGACCACACTGCATCCGGTGGAAATGAAGAGCACACACAACAGAGCGACAAAGCTACGCATGGCTAGAAACTCCCTTGGACGTTGGCGATGCATCCCGTTCCGGTGCAAGCGGCGCTGGCTTCGACATCCGGCTCGGAGTCCCCTCCCAGCCCGAAGAGCAGGCCTAGCACGAGGCCTGTCGCCGCGATGGTCGCGCCGCCGATGAGGAGCACGTCGGTGACGAGCCCGAGGGTTCGGGCGTCGTCGCGGAGCGAGTCGATCTCGATCTGCGACAGGCTGCACAGGTTGAACTCGTCGCACTGCGAGGTCAGGTCGTTGGTCGCCGACAGAGCCAGCACGCCCGTCACGACCCCGCCGATCACCGCCGCGCCCCCGACGCCGAGAATCACCCAAGGCCAGGCCTCGCCCTGCGATTCCGCCTCGCGCCGCGCCGCCGCCTCTCGCTCGGCGCGTGCGCGCGCGGCCTCGAGCGCAGCCTGCTGCTCCGAGTCCTCGGCGATCGTCTGCTGAAGCTGGACGAGCCGCGCCTCCAGGTTCACCCGGTCCGGGGCGTCCAGAACGCGATTCAAGTACTGCTCGAGCATCGCCGCCGCGTCCGGAAGCTGGTTGGCTTCCCGGTGCGCGATGTAGGCGTTGTAGAGAAGCTCGGCGCGTCCGGAGAGCTCGTACGCCTCCTCGAACTGAGACGCGGCCTCCGGGAAGCGGCCCTCGTCGTAGTAGCGCTGTGCGATGCGGAAGTGCTCACGCGCGGCGTCGTCGTCGAGCTGACGTTCCTGCGTCATACCGCCGTTCGACATCGCCTGCTGTGCGTTCTCCGCGGGCGCCCGAGGAGGCGCGTTTGCAGCAGGTTCTTCAGCGGCAGGTTCTTCGGCGGCCGCGGCTCCGGCGCCAGCTTCCTCGCCGCCCGTTTCTTCGGCGCCCGTTTCTTCGGCGGCCGCTGGAAGGGGCTCGTCCTGCTCCTGGGCGAAGGCAGGCGCCGCCCACATCAACAGACCTACCGCGCCCAGCGTCGCGGCGAAGCGCGCGTGTTTCACGACTCGATGACTCATGTCTGCCGATCCTACCGCATCAGACGCTGGGGGCGAGAAAGCCAACACAACGGGGGTACGAGCGAACCGGCACGTCGTTTCGTTCTCTCGTGCCGAGGTACGCCCCTCGACGAATCCATCGAGGGGCTCGCGCCCCCGGCCGAACTCTTGCTTTCACCGAAGTTCCCGTGCGGCCACCGGCAAAAGCGACAGGGGGGCGTACTCAGTCGGGACCGGGGCAGCGCCACTCGACGCCAACGCGCGCGACTCGTGGTGCGCCGATCGGGCCGTCGGTCTCGAGCCGAAGGCGGACTTCCAGCACGCCGCCCGACGGCACCGAGAGATCCCAAGGGGCCGGAGCGTCGGGGACGACGCCGAGTTCGACGAACGGTTGGTCCGCCAGGGCCGAGCGGCTCGCCGCATGCCGGGCGCCGAGACGGATGCGTCCCGCGCCGCCGGGATCGCCTCCGAGATGCACCCGGATCCACTCGGTTTCGCCGTCGGCGGGGCAGCCGTCGAAGACATGGGTCTGTTCCCCGTCGGGCTCGGAGCGTATCGCGACACGGTTGCCGATCAGATCGCCCTGCACGTGCGGGCCGCGGCCGACTTCCACCTGAGAGACGACCGCGCCGGTCTCCGGCTCCACCTGGGACGCGACGCCCCGATCGCTGTCCGTGCTTCGGCTGCTCACTGTCCACACGTGGCCCGCCGGGTCGAGTGCCACGCCGATGGTCTCGACGGGCGTGAGCGCCGCCGCGGTGGAGAGGCTCTGGCGCACCCGGAGCGGATCGATGCCCACCTCGCTGGCCTCGCCCGACGTGTGCGCCATCCAGAACTGACCCTGGTCGAACGTCGCCGCGCGCGGGGCGCCGAACGAGCTCAGCGTGCCCCATCGCTCGAGGCCCGGTTCGTAGCGATAGATGCGGTCGCAGCCAAATCCGGTCATCAGCAAGCGCCCCTCTTCGTCGGCGGCGAGCCCATAGAGAAGGAAACACGCGTACGGGACCTCGATGACCTCCACGGCGGGCGGCACGGCGCGGGTGTCGATGCGGGCGAGATGACCGTCCCGCTCGATCATCCAGAGGGTCCCCCACCGGTCGAACGTGGCGGCGTAGGGGGCGAACCCAGGGGTCTCCACGCGCGTCTTCACCTCGCCGGTCACCCCGTCCAGCTCGATCACGGCCTCGCCGTCGTGCAGGCCGATCCATGGGTCGCCGCCGCTCACGCCGTCGAGCCCGGTGTCCCCGTCGATCGCGATCGCCCGCGCGAGTTCCCCCACGTCTCCTACCTCCGCGCGAAGCACCACACACTCGTCGTCCGCCAACACGGTCTCGGGCCCGTCGCTCGTTTCCAGGCCGTCCCCGTCGCGGTCCACGCAGCGATCCGGGGTGGAGGCGATTCGCACCACGCTGGAGACTCCTTCGAACTCTCGGTTGACGACCCACGCGTCTCCGAGGAAGTCCACGGCCACGCGGCTGGGCTCAGCGCCACCGCTCGGGTAGCGCGCCACCTCGACGCCGCTCTCCGTGTCGATGCGCGAGACCGTTCCGTCCAACGCGTTGCTGACCCACAGCGTCCCGTAGCGGGTCTCTCGGGTGTCGAGCGTCAGCTCCCCGAACCGTGTCAGAACCAGGCCGTCGCCCTCTTCGAAAGGATCGGGATTGGGGCCCCAGACGCCGCCGCGGCACGCGTCGTTGCATCCACCGCACGGGCTGGAGACCGTCTCGTCGACGCGGCCGTCGCAGTCCTGGTCGATCCCGTCGCAGATCTCGGCCGTCGGCCCGACGCCGCCATCGCAGAGGCCCCAGAAGCCGTTGGTGCAGAGGGCGCGACCGCCGACGCACATGCCCACGCCAGCCGTCTCGTCGAGGCAGCTGGTCGTACCTCCGACCAAGCAAGGGCAGCCGGTCGCGAAGGGGGACGCTGTGCAGTCGGGAGGCGGGACGCCCACGCAGTCGACGTTGCGGTCGGCGTTGTCGGGATCGCAGTCCTCGCCAAGCTCGCATCCGGGCCCGAATCCGTCGCGGTCCGTGTCCTCGCACTCTCCGCCGGGATCGCAGGCGAGGAGCGAGAGGACCACCAGCAGCATCGTCGCGTCGCGGCGCACTCGAACAGCGTAGCAGCCCGCCGATCCGCTTCTCCGCGCGCCTCGCCAGAAGTCACACCCGCCTCGCTCGCCCGCGTCCCCCGGCTCCCGTCCTTCCCTCCTCGACCGGAGTCAGCTGTCCCAGCTGGCCTCGTAGCAAACGTGTCCGGGGGCCTCGATCGCGTAGTGGACCTGCACCCCTTTTGCCCGCGCCGAGAGAAGCGCCCCGCGTACGGAAGTCGTGCGGGTTCGAATCGACTCTTCGGGGTAGAGGAGCGGGGGAAAGCGGAAGTCGATGAGGACTCGTCCAGGGGTCGCTTCCCGCAGGTCCAGGCTCGTGCCGCGGTGAAAGAGCTTCCAGCTGTCGCTCATCATGCGCATCAGACGCGCCGGCGCCGCGTTGGCGACCAAAGGCGCGTACGACGGGCTTTTGAAGAGCCCGAGGTTGAGCTGGAGCATGTCTTCGTGGAACGCCACTTCGTCGGCGGCGCTGTGCACGCGGTGGTCGTAGATCGCCAGCATGAGGGCGACCTGCTCCACCTCCGGTGCCCAGGCCGTGGAGAGCATCGGCGTATCGAGTCGGGTCACGAGCTGCGGCGGCAGCCAGTCGCGTTCCGCCATGGCGACGAGGCGGGTGAACAGCACCGACTTGGCGCGGCATTCGGGGAACGACGTCCAGCCCGACGGAATGCGGCTGAGATACCGGGTGAGAAGGCTCAAAGCGCGCGTAGCATAGCGCGCGAGGACCCCGACTGCGCACAGGCGATGCCCGCCGCGGGCCGATGCGGTCGGAGGCCCCCAGCGCTGCCGCCAGGACACGACGGAAACGTCCAGCGCGTTGTCGGCATCGCCCCCCGCGAAAGCCTCCTCCAACTCCTGCCCTTCTGGCCTCTCTGTCGAATCGTTCCGGTGAGCCGCCGGGGTCGAGTTCGAGCGCAGAGCAACGAGGAGGCGAGGAGTTCGAGGAGACGGGATGTGGAAACGAAGCCCGTGGCGCCGCGGACTGCGAGTGCGTGCCCCGCACTTCCTTGCTGGACGGTCGGTCGCGCGTTTCGAGCGCTACGCTTCCGGGATGCCAGGAGGGCTGCTATGGAACTCGGGTGAAGGTCCTGGTTTTGGGCGCGTCCGGCTTCATCGGCGGGGCGGTCGCCGCTCACCTCGAGGGGTCTGGGCACGAGGTGAGCGCGTTTCATCGGCCCGGCGCTGACGTGGACGCGCCGCGTGTCGTGCGCGGCACGCTCGGCGACCCCGAAAGAATCGCCGCTGCGGCGAAGGGGGTGGACGCGGTCGTGCACGCAGCCGGCCTCGTGTCCTCTCGCTCGTCTGCGCGCGCGTTGCAGTGGACGCACGTGGCCGGCACCGAGAATGTGGTCAACGCGTGCAGGCACGCGGGTGTGCCGCGCCTCGTGTTGATGAGCTGCGCCGACGTGACGCTCGGCAACCTCGAGCGCGTGCAGTGGGACGAGAACAAGCAGGTCGCGGGCCGACCGTTCGGTGAGCGGGCACGTAGCCTTCAGCTCGCAGAGGAAGTCGCGCTCAGCGCGGCGGGGTTGGACGTGGTGGCCCTCCGGCCCGCCTGGGTGTGGGGGCCCGGCGACACGTCTCGGCTGCCCGGCCTCTGCCGCGAGGGGCTGGACGGTGGCATTCGTCTCGTTGGCTCGGGCACCACGTACATGGCCACGACCTACATCGAGCATCTCACGGTGGCCGTGGAGTCGGCGCTGACGGCGAGCGCCGAGACGGTGGCGGGTCGGCCGTTCCACTTGGCCGACCCGGTGTTTCAGCACGCGCGCGACTTCTTTTCAGCGCTCAGCGAGCGTCTCGATCTGCCGCCTCCGCGCACCGGCGCCGCTTTCGCGCTGCGCTGGCCGCTCGCGCGCATCGGCCAGGGCCCGCTGACGGCCGACGAGGTCTTGCAGCGCGGCCGCAGCACGCTGCTGGATTTCAACGCGGCCATCGGCAAGCTCGGCTACGAGCCCGACATCGCCATGGAGACCGGCCTCGATCGTCTCGCCGCATGGGTCGAGGCCGAGGGGGGCGTGCGGGCGGTGGCTGAACTCGAGCGGGCTCCCTCGACGGACGCCGCCGTCGACCAGCAAGTGGCCGCGGCCGGCGGCGATTGACACGGCGCGCTCGCGGTCTTCAGCCCGAGCCGCGCGATGCAATGACAGGTTCGACGGAAAAGAAAGGCCCCGCCACACGCTGGACACCGCGACCGTTGCTCCCTTCCGGGCCTGGCGGGGTTGACGGGCCAGCGTTGGCAGGGCCACAAGCCGATTCGTGCTGAAATTCAGCGCGTCACGGAAAAAAATGGCGGAGAGAGCGGGATTCGAACCCGCGGTACCTTTCGGCACACACGAGTTCCAATCGTGCACCTTCAACCACTCGGTCACCTCTCCTCGTCCCCGGGCGAACCGGCGACGAGCCTCGTCATGGATACGGGCTCAAAGAACGACTCCCGGCGGACCAGGAGTGCCCCGCCAAAGCGGGGAGGATGCAAGCCTCAGCCGAAGCCGAGGTCCCAGCCGGAGCTGGGAGAGCACCCGGCCTAACCGACCGGTTGCCGGGCACATCACCCGACCTGCCGGTCGAGTAAAGAACTTGCTCGACCGGCCGGTCGAGCCAAGAACACGCTCGACCTGCCGGTCGAGCCATAAGCACAGCGGAGGACGTGGGATTCGAACCCACGGTACCGTTGCCGGTACACTTGATTTCGAATCAAGCGCCTTCGACCACTCGGCCAGCCCTCCGCGGCGGAACATAGCAAAGCGGACGCCTTGGTCAATCGTGATCGAACATGCGCGGCACACTCACCGCCGTTTCTTTCTAGATGCCCGAATTCGCTGGAAAAATCGGGTCAGCGCCGCGCCGCATTCTTCCTCCAGCACGCCGCGGGTGAGCTCGAACCGATGGTTGAGCCGCGGATCCGACCCGATGCTGAACAGCGTCTCCGTGGCGCCTGCCTTCGGGTCGACCGCACCATAGATGACCCGGTCGACGCGTGCGTTCACCAGCGCGCCCGCGCACATGGGGCAGGGCTCGAGAGTGATGTATGCGCTGACGCCGCTCAGCCGCCACGTTCCCAGCCGCGCGGCCGCCGCGCGCAGCGCGATCAGCTCGGCGTGCGCCGTCGGATCTTGCGCTGACTCCCGAAGGTTGTGCCCACGCGACACGATCGCCCCGTCGCGCACAAACACCGAACCCACCGGGACTTCGCCTCGGGCCTCCGCCCGCGCAGCTTCTTCCAGCGCGATGCGCATCCACCGCTCGTCGTCGGTCTGGGGATCGTGCGGGGCCATGGGGACAGTTGGAACAGCAACGGGGACAGGAGCAGACGGAAACGAACGACGCCGCTCCCCGGGTGGGAAGCGGCGTCTCTCAGCACGCCCAGAAGGATTCGAACCTCCGACTTTCGGTTCCGTAGACCGACGCTCTATCCAGCTGAGCTATGGGCGCTCGGGCGCGGGTTATTACCCGTGACCTCGTTTGTGTCAATGGTCCGTCACTGAACTCACCTCGGCTTCAGGGGCGGAGGGGACGCGGGTGACGGGAGGAGAGCGGAGAGGGCGGGATTCGAACCCGCGGTACCGATCAAGGTACGCTCGCTTAGCAAGCGAGTGCCATCGTCCACTCGGCCACCTCTCCGGCAAGCAATGCACCGGAACAAATTGTCATCGGGGACGAACCCCCGCGCGAAGGGGCAGGGTCATAACCGGCCGACCCCGAGCTGTCAATCTCCGACGTCGTGGATGCGCCTGCTATAGCCATCGTCGTGACCTTCGCCCGAATCTGCACCGTCGTCGTGGCCTTGTCCGTCTTGTGGGTTGTGTTGCTCCCCACGCGCGCCGCCGCATGCAGCTGCGTGCAGGTTTCGGCTGAGCTGGCGCTGCGCGAGCATGGTGCCGTCTTCGAGGGGCGCGTGCGATCGGTCGAGGCGGTGCCGAGCGGCTTTCGCGTGACGCTCGAGGTCGTCCAGCAGTGGAAGGGCATCGAGTCGGAAGAGGCCGTCGTGTTCACGGCGTCCAACTCCGCGGCGTGCGGGGTCGCGTTTGAGCCTGAGACCAGCTGGCTCATCTACGCCGACCGACACCCGGACGGCTGGCAAACGGGGCTATGCTCGCGCACCCGCCGCATCGAGGACGCCGAAGCAGACCTGGTGGCGCTCGGCGCTGGGGTCGTTCCTGTCGAGATCGGCCCGGACGACGAGGTGGAGCCGCCACGGAGTCCGCCCGCGACCCAGGCGGGTTGCGCGAGCTGCACGGTGAGTTCGCCCCGCGGCCACGGGGGCTTGCTGTGGCTCGTGCCGCTGCTCTTTGTGTGGCGCCGGTGGCGTCGCCGTCATCGCGGCTGAATGAACCTGACGAGCTGATCGTCTGCCCAGTCGAGTGCCTCCCCGAGGGTGCTGACCACGGTGTGCTCGAGCGGTTGCGGCCAGACCAGCATCGCGGTGCTCATGACGAAGCGCAGCGTGGGTGAGCGGATGACCAACGCCAGCCCCGCGCAGAGCTCGTTCAGCTGATCCTGGTTGGCGCGCAGCCAATCCAGGTTCTTCTTTCGCATGTGCTTGGTCGCCCGCCCGGCCTGCAGGCTGTCGAACACGACCACGTGCGGCTCCCCCCGGGCCATGATGGCGTCGGCGCGCTGGATGAAGGCATCGACAGCCGCGTCCGAGGGGATCCCCACGGTGCGATGCACGACGATCGGCCATCGCGACTCGTCGGTGGTGATCCCGTCCGCCATGCGGGGACGTTAGGACGACTGCGGCTCGCGCGCGAGGCGGGAACGACGCCGAAACGGCGCAGCGCTCCGGACGACTTGAGCGCGACGATCGGCGATGCGACGACGCATCGATACGGAGAAGGAGGGATTCGAACCCCCGGAGCCCGTAAGAGCTCAGCGGTTTTCAAAACCGCCGCCTTCGACCACTCGGCCACTTCTCCCGGAGCGGGGATCCTGCGCGCGCCGTCCCGGGATGGCAAATGGCCGGGGGTCCTGCCTTGGCGCCGCGCGGGCGGCGTGCGAAGCTGAAGTCGTGTTTTGGCGAACCTTCTCGCTCCTCGCGGTCTCGTCCGCGCTGGCCTGCTCGGGCTGCGCCTCGGGAGACGACGGAGTCGACCCCCGTGACGACGACGGCGGCAGGCGCATCGACGCCGGCATGAGCAGCGGATGCACGCCGCCTTGCCCTTCGGGACAGAGCTGCCGCTTTGCGGTGTGCGTGTCCGACACCGAAGACGCCGACAACGACGGTGTGCCCGCCACCACCGACTGCGATGACAACGACATGAGCGTCGGGAGCACCGCGCAGCGCGCCTGCACGGGCACCTGCGGCGATGGGGTCGAGCGCTGCACCGACGGCGTTTGGGAGGCCTGCACCGCGCCGAGCAGCTGCGACTGCACTCCTGGCTCACCCGCGCGCCTGCTCGACTGTGGGACGTGCGGCACCCAGCGCCAGGCGTGCGTGGACGGAGCCTGGCTCGACGACGGACCCTGCATGGAAGCAGGGACCTGCACCCCTGGGATGTCGGAGGACGGCCCAGCCTGCGGGTGCGGCGGCCTCCAGCGGCGGACGTGCCGGACCGACTGCAGCTGGGGCGGCTTCGAGTGCGTGGGCGGGGGCGGCGACTGCACCGAAGGCATGGTCGACACGGAGTCCCGGTCCTGCAGCAGCGGTTCGGGAAGCGAGACGCGCTCCCGCACGTGCGGAAGCAGCTGCAGCTGGGGCGCGTTCACCGACTGGGTCGGCTGCCCGACGGGGCCCATGTGCGGCAACGGCACGTGCGAGTCCGGGGAGATGTGTTCGAGCTGCGCCGATTGCCAGTTCGGTCACATGGGCACCGCGCCCGACGTGAGCGGCGGCGACAGCTGCAGCGGCGTGCCCACCGAGCAGTGGCGCTGTGTCACGAGTGACCGTCTCGGCACGACCGTCAGCCAGGTCTGTCGCGGGGGGGTCTGGGTGAACTTCAACACCAGCCCGATGAACTGCAACACCTGCGTGTGTGACTTCACCGCCGCCGCCTGCTGCCAAGCCGGCTCCCCCAGCACCAGCTGCTCTTGACCTACTCCCGGGTCTCGATCTCGGTCGAGACCACCGCGCCGTCGACGGGGGCGAAGTGCGCGGCCTCGAAGGTCTGCCCGAACCGGTACGATCCGGCGACGATCTCCGTGACCCGCTCGCCAACGCCCGCGTCCTCGCTCCAGCGGAACGTGTCGAAGCGGTGCGCCAGCCAGAGTCCGTCGACCTCCGCCAGCTCGCCGTAGCGCATGAGCTTCTCCGGGCTGTGCTCGCCCGGCGCGAAGAAGCCCGGGAACGCGACGATGTAGCGGATCGCCGCGACCCGGTGCGTCTCGGGGTGGAGGTAGATGACGTAGTAGTCGTCCGGTGAATCTCCGGTGCCCGACGCGTAGCTGACCTTGACCAGCGCGTGGGCGACGCCGTCGAGGTCCGCGTCGGGCAGGCGCTCGTACTGTGCGCCCGGGTCGGCCAGGACAAAGGGGATCCCGATGAAGTAGTACGGGGTGGTCGCCCAGAAGCGCGCCGTCGACGGGAACGCGTCGGCGCTCGGCGTGATCCACGCGCGCTCGAGGTCCCAGCCCAAGGTCGCCTCTTCGCCGTCGTCCTCGTCGTCCGGCAGCTCTTCCTGGCGCGCGCGTGCCCGCCAGAGATCCACGTCGCTCCGCGTGTGCATCCGCCGCTCCGGCTGGCTCAGCGGCCGATAGTCGAACTCGAACTGCACGGTGCCCTGGCGAAGCCACGTCGCCAGGCCGCCGTGCGCCTCGATGCTCGCCGCCAGCAATCGACCGGCCTCCGAGGTTGCCATCCGCCCTTCTGCTTCTTCAACGCGCTCCGCGACCCAAGCGTCCGGCATGGGGCCCGCTGCGGGCGGTCCCTCCGGGGCTTCGACCTCGGGAGCTTCGACCTCAGGGGCCTCGACCTCGGGCGCAGGGGATGACGCGTTGCAAGCACAGAGCAAGACGCCGGCAGCGAGGGAGACGGGCAGGGTACGCATGGGCGGAGAGGTCTAGATGCCCCCTGCGGAACTCGCAACGCGCTTCGGCGGCGGGAGCGGGCCCCGCTGCGGCGCGTCGCTCCTCGACGATGCACCGGGGTTGGCTTTCGAAAGGCGCCGCACCATGTACAATCGCGCGTTCAACAACCCAGGGGGTCCCCGAGTGGCGGATACGATCGTTCATCGAGCACTGGATCAGGCGAAGGCGCGGGGGGATGCCCCTGCGTATCTGGTCAAGCAGGGCGCCTATTGGGAGGCGACCAGTTGGCGGGACTACGGCCGCGAGATCGAGACGGCCGCCCGCGGGCTGTTGCGCCTCGGCGTGGCCTTTGGGGACCGCATCTGCATCCTCGGGTTCAACCGCCCGGAATGGGTGATCACCGACGTCGCCGCCATGGCCATCGGGGGCGTGCCGGCGGGCATCTACACGACCTGCTCCAAGGAGAAGGTCGCCTACATCCTCAACCACTCGGAGGCGCCGGTCATCCTGGTCGAGAACGCCGATCAGTGGGCGAAGATCGAGGCGAAGAAGGACGAGCTGCCGCACCTCAAGAAGGTGATCTTCATGAAGGGCGCCAAGCCGCCCAAGGACGACCTCGCCATCGGTTGGGACGCCTTCATGGCGCTCGGTCGCGAGACGGACAGCCCGCTCACCGACCTCGAGCCGACCGCGGACGGCGTCGAAACGGTGGACGCCGAGCTCCGCGCGCGCATCGACAAGCTCTCCCCCGAGCAGCTCGCGACGCTCATCTACACGTCCGGGACGACCGGTCCGCCCAAGGCCGTGATGCTCAGCCACGGCAACCTCTCGTGGACCGCGCGCATCCTCGCGCAGATCACGACGATGGAGGCGGGCGGCCGCTCGCTCAGCTACCTGCCGCTGTCCCATATCGCCGAGCAGATGGTCACCGTGCACGGGCCGGCGACAGTCGGAAGCGCCGTCTACTACGCGGAGTCGATCGACAAGGTCGCGGACAACCTCAAGGACTGCAAACCCACCTTGTTCTTCGGGGTGCCTCGCATCTGGGAGAAGTTCTACGCGGCGATGAACAAGAAGTTGGGTGAAGCGACGGGGATCAAGGCCAAGCTCGTCGCGTGGGCGCGAGGTGTCTCCGTCCAGGCCAACGCGTTGAAGAACAAGGGCGATGAGCCAAGTGGCCTGCTCGGTCTTCAATATGGGCTCGCCCGCAAGCTGGTCCTGACCAAGATCCACGGCGCGGTTGGGCTCGACGAGGCGACGACGATGGTGAGCGGCGCCGCGCCCATCTCGAAGGAGATCATCGAGTTCTTCGCAAGTCTCGACATCACGATCCAAGAGGTCTACGGGCAGTCGGAGGACTCAGGGCCGACGTCGTTCAACCTGGTGGGCCGCACGAAGTTCGGCAGCGTCGGTCCAGCCGTGCCGGGCGTGAAAGTGGAGATCGCGGAGGACGGCGAGATCCTCGTCGCCGGGCCCAACGTGTTCATGGGCTACTTCAAAGACGACGAGGCCACGAACGAAGCGCTCAGCGATCGCGACGGGGAGATGTGGCTGCACTCCGGGGACCTCGGGCGCATCGACGACGAGGGCTTCCTTCACATCACCGGCCGTAAGAAGGACATCATCATCACGGCGGGCGGCAAGAACATCACGCCCAAGAACATCGAGTCGGGCATCAAGAACCACCCGCTCGTGCACGAGGCCGTCGTCATCGGCGACCGACGCAAGTACCTCACGGCGCTCATCTCGCCCGACGACGAAGCGGTCGCGGCCTTCATGAAAGAGAAGGGACTCAGCGGCGGCGCGCACGAGAGCAGCGAGGTGCACGACTCGATCTGGGCGATGGTCGAAGAGGTCAACGCCAAGCTCGCCCGCGTGGAGCAGATCAAGAAGATCAAGGTGCTCCACCGCGCGCTCAGCATCGAGGACGACGAGCTGACCCCGACGCTCAAGGTCAAGCGCGCGAAGGTCAACGAGCACTTCGAAGACACGATCGAAGCGCTCTACGCCTGACCTCTGACTCTCGCAGCTTCGCCCCCAGGGTCGTGACGCCATCGCGCGTCGCGGCCCTGTTTCGTGGTGCCTTTTGGCGGTGCTGTGGGGTGGCGTGCAGGCGTGTTTCAGCGACGTCGCCGGAAGAGGAACAACGCCGCCGCGCCGAGAAGCCAGACCGGTCCGAGAGACCCTGCAGGGCGGATGCGGCAGCCGCTCGAGGCGATGGCTGTGGCCGGTTCCCGGCTCGCTTCGGGCGCGGGCTCTGGCGTCGCCTCGACCTCGCGCGCGATCTCTTGCTCCTCGACCTCGACGATCTCCACCTGGGGTGGCGCCGCGCTGCCGGGCTCGATGCCCAAGAGCGGGTCGAGCAGGGCGTCCCCGGGCCAGACCGGACCGGTTGCCCAGAGCGCGTCCGAGGTCCCCGCCCACTCCCGAGCGAGGCGCTGCTGCCGCGCGAAGGAAGGGCAGCTCCCGCCCGCGTGCTCGACGGAGAAGCGAACCTGGAAGTTGTTCCCGCGACGTGGCCACCGCGCGTCAGGGTTCCGTAGCTCGGTGGTCGGGCGCAGGACCAGGTCGTCGTCGAGGTCGGTGCCGTAGCGGTGCCGGATCCGCGTGACCGTCCACTGCCTCAGGTCCCGCCAGGAGATGGCGGAGTACGGGTTGGGATCGGTCCGGTAGCGGTCCAGGCCGAGCCACCAGACGTCGCGCACCCGGACGCGTCCCCCGCCCAGCCGGCCTGCGTACTCCGTCACGGCCGCGCCGGGATGCGCGTCGAACACCTGCTCCATCAACCCCTGGTAGAACGCGCCGAAGCCGCCTTCGTACTCGTCGCGGAGGCGCGCCCCCGATGGCGCGATCACGTTCTCCCGATTGGCCATCTCGAAGCGCCCCTCGCGTGACAGGACATACAGAAGCAGCTCCTGTTCACCCGGGCTGTTGAGCGTGCCGAGACGCACCGGCACGCGGAGCTCGTCCGACTGGTACTCCAGCTGGATGGGCGACAGCACACGCTGACCGCCGACGACGTGCGCCTCTTCGGGGTCCAGCTGGATGAGCGCGAAGCGGTGGTCGGTTTCGATGTAGGCTCGCAAGACAGGCTCGGCGCCATGGGGCAGCTCGAGCCCGCGGGTGCGAAGAAACCCAAGCAGGCCGGTCGACTCTCCGGCGCTCAGCAGCGTCACGTCGTACTCGTCGACGTCCCACTCCTCGAGCACCTCGACCGCGTCTCCCATGACGGGCGCGACGAAGCCTCCCCGCCCGGCGGCCATGGGGGCGGCGCGTGTGCGGCGGTGCCTGCGAAAGTCGGAGCACCCGGGGAAGTTGTGTGTCGCGCGCGGCGCCGTGCGCTGGTCGACGCGCCGGAAGTGCGTGCCCGAGATGGTGCGCACGTGCTCGCGCTCGATGGCGTGCGGGAGCGGGACGATCATCGACAGCTCGCCATTCGGTCCTTCGTACGCGGCCTCGATGGTGAGGATGGTGCGTGTGCCATCCCGCAAGAGAAACACCGAGGTCGCCGGGTTCTTGGTCTCCTGATCGGCCAAGCTCGAGTTGGGCGGAGGCGGCGGCCCCATCATGCAGAAGCAGCTCGCGCTCGCGGAGCCGGGCAGGACAAGTGCCGCCGTCACGGCGAAGAGGGGGACCAGTCGACGCATCGTTCCTCCGAGTGGGCTCGTGGGACCGAGTGGACGAGGAGACCTTGGGTGTGCGGACCCGTTCCTGGCGGGCGGGTTTGCGTGCGGCCCGCGAGGAGCGCCGTGTGTCGGGCCTACTCCGGCGGCGGGGCGTCCCACCCCACTGGGGACGCCCTTCACCGTTCGCGATCAGGTGTTCGAGCGCCTGTTGCAGCATCGCGTGCTCGTTGCGGAGGATCGAATCGGGGGCGTCGAGCTCGACCAGACGCCGAAAGCGATTGGAGCGGTTGAGCAGCCGACGGTAGAGGTCGTTCAGATCGCTGGTCGCGAAACGCCCGCTCGACAACGGAACCAGCGGACGGAGGTCGGGGGGCAACACAGGCCATCGTTCGAACACGAACGGCGACGGCGCGCCGGTCGCCTCGCAGAGCGCATCCCGGATGGCGAACACGCCGGTCTCGCGGTGGTCGGTCGCCTCGCGTCCGTCGAGCCGTGTCTCGCCGTCGAGCACGCCAGAGAGCCTCGCGTGGTCGATGCCCAGCTGCGCTCCAATGTGCTCGAGTCCCCAGGGATGAAGCACAGGGGCGGGAAGGTCGATGTGTCCGAAGCGCTCGCGCCGAACCATCGACTCCGTGCGGTATCGGTTCGAGTGTCCGGTAGTCGATCGTCTCCGGCACTCGATCGACCCGTGCGAGCGCTCGCGAACACGGGTGTCCGTAAGCAGGCGGATCCTTGGGCTCGCCTGCGTCAGGTCGACGTCGAACCCCAGCGCGACGAGCTCTCGCCCGAGGACACGGGTCGTCTCCGGGACGGTGGCCGCGCAGGTGGGCGTTCCCCGGACGACCGAGACGTAGAGCTCAAATCGGCCCGCCACATCGTCGGACTTCACGGTGAGCATCTCGTGCAGCACCCAGTCGGCGCCGCGCTCGCCTCTCCGTCCGTGGTGAACAGCAGGTCACCCACCTCGAGCGGACGCTCGATCGTCAGCTCGACCTCGGCGCGCGCCTCTCCCTTCTTCTCCGCACGGACGAGTGTGACGCGGGTCACAACGCCGGCTTCCGTCGGGGCACACCGCCGCGAGGAGTCGCGTTCGTCAGGGTCGATTCCGAAGAGCGCGTTCAGGCCCGCCGCCGTCTTGTCCTGGAGCCGGGGGCGGGTTGGCGTGGTCTGGCCGACGAGCACCATGCCCGGGCGCACCTCGGTGCCCACCCGGACCAAGCCGCGCTCATCGAGGTGGGTGAGCGTCGCCGGGTCCACCCCCGGCAAGTCAAACGTGAACCGCTGCCAGCCCAGCTTGGTGAGCCGGAGCGGCACCTGGATGTCGCTTCGGTGAACGCTCGTGAGCCCGCGGGCAGCGCCTCGGCTGACCACGACCGCGTCGGGACCGAGCGGCGCGCCGTCGAGCGCAAGGAGGTCGCGCCCGGCCACTCGATCGGGCGCCGCGAGCGGGAGGGAACGAGAGACTCGTCCATCGTCGAGTTGTACGACATCCGGAACGAGCATCTCCCTCGTCAGGCGACTCGCGGCGAGGGCCGGGCCGTGGGGTAGCCTCCGCGCCATGGACGCATCGCAAAAGAAGCTGGCCGGCCGCGTCACCGGGGGCTGCGGCTGCGCGTTCCTGGTGTTGGTGGGGCTCTGGTGCTGTTTCCTGCTCTACGTGGGGATCGAGGGGCGCGGCAACGACGAGGAGGCCTCGCTGATGCTGGGCGCCGTCACCTGCCTGTGCTCGCTGCCAGTGATGGCGCTTACGGGCGTCGGTCTCTTCTTTGGGCTGCGCAGCGACCCGCCGGAGTAGCGCGGCCCTCGCGGAGCCGTTTGATACAGTCGGCGCGCGATGATCCTGCCCCTCGTCTCGTCCGGAGCTTTGCGCGCGTGCGGGGCGCTCGATGTCTTCGGCGGAACTCGTTGTGACGCGCCTCGCCGGCGGGACCGGGCCCCCCTGCGGCGCGTCCCTCCTCGCCGATGCACCGTAGCACTCTCGCTGGCCCTGGTTCTGGCGCTCCCGCTGACCCCCGCTTCGGTGTGGGCCCAAGACACGACCCAGGAGGCGTCGGGATCCGACGGCGACGCAGGCGGGGTCGAAGCGCCGGACGCGGGGGCGTCCTCCGACGCGGGGGCTCCCTCTTCGCCCGAGCCGGTCGACCTCGGGGCGCTGCGGGCCAGCGCCGAAGACGTGCCGTGGTACCAGCGCGTGCTCTCGCTGTTTGGCCTCGCCGTGATGATCTTCCTGGCCTGGCTGTTGTCCGTGCGCCGAGATCAGTTCCCCTGGCGCATCGTCGGCTGGGGGCTCGGCCTGCAGATGCTCTTCGGGCTGTTCGTGCTCAAGACGCCGGTTGGGCTGGCGCTGTTCAGTCTCCTCAACGACGTGGTGGCGCGCCTGCTCGAGTTTACCGAGGACGGCTCGCGCTTCTTGTTCGGCGACTACCTGGACGACCGCTTCACGGTGGCCCTGAACGTGTTGCCGACCATCATCTTCTTCTCGTCGCTGATGAGCGTGCTCTACCACGTCGGCGCGATGCAGAAGGCCGTCAAAGGCGTCGCGTGGGTCATGCAGCGCACGCTCAAGACGTCCGGCGCGGAGACCCTGAGCGCGGCAGCGAACATCTTCGTGGGCCAGACGGAAGCGCCGCTTGTCGTGAAGCCGTTTGTGCTCGAGATGACGCGTTCCGAGCTGATGGCGGTGATGACCGGCGGCTTCGCGACGGTCGCGGGTGGCGTGCTCGCGGCGTACGTCGGCATGCTGCGAGAGCACTTCCCGGACATCGCAGGCCATCTCATCGCGGCTTCGGTGATGAGCGCGCCGGCGTCGCTGCTGGTCGCCAAGGTCATCGTGCCCGAGACCGAGACGCCGAAGACCGCCGGCAGCCTCGACCTGAACGTCGAGAAGCCCCACGCCAACGTGATCGACGCAGCCGCGGGAGGGGCGGCCGACGGGCTGAAGCTAGCGCTGAACGTCGGCGCGATGCTGCTCGCGTTCCTGGCGCTCGTCTCGTTGATCAACTTCGTCGTCGGGCTCCCCGCGCTGCTCTACAACCAGTCGGTCTGGGACACCGCGCTCGTCGCGCTGAACGACGCCAGCGTCGCTGTCCCCGAGGCGTGCGCAGACCCGGACTCGGCCGCGCTTCTGCAGTCCTGCATCGGGCAGGCGAACACACTGCTCGAGGCCGACTACGCGAGCTGGACGCCTTGGTCGCTCGAGCGCGCGCTGGGGGTGGTGTTGTGGCCGCTCGCGTTCGTGATGGGCGTGCCCGTCGACGACTGCGGCGTGGTCGCGTCGCTCTTGGGCGAGAAGATCGTGCTCAACGAGTTCGTCGCCTACCTTCATCTCGCGGGCCGCGTGGGGGAGGGCGCGCTCTCGCACCGCGCGGTGGTGATCTCGACGTACGCGCTCTGCGGGTTCGCCAACCTGAGCTCCATCGCGATTCAGATCGGGGGGATCGGTGGCATCGCACCCGAGCGCCGCGCGGACCTGTCGCGGCTGGGCGTCCGGGCGATGCTGGCGGGGACCCTCGCTGCCTTCATGACCGCGTGTGTGGCGGGCATCCTCATCTGAGCCCGCCCTACTCGAGTGGGAGGCGCATCGACACCGTCGTTCCCCGGCCCAGGGCCGAGCGCACGTCGAGTCGTCCGCCGTGGGCCGCCGCGATGCGTGCCGCAAACGCGAGGCCGAGCCCCGAGCCCTCGGCCTTCGTGGTGAAGAAGCTCTCGACGGCCTGCTCTCGGGTGCGCGCGTCCATGCCGGGACCGTCGTCCTCCACGCGCAAGACGAGGGCGGACCCCGCTCGCATGGCGCCGAGCACCACGGTGGCTTGCGCGTCGGCCTCCATCGCATTCCGCACGAGGTTCTCGAGGGCGGTCGTGATCAGCTCTTCGTCGAGCTCGGCCCTGAACGCGGAGGGGAGCGAGGACCGAACGCGCAGTGAGCCCGCCGCCAGCTCGGAGCGCGCGGCGAGGCGGCTCAGCAGGTCCGTGACATCGACCGGCGCGCGCTCCGCCTCGGCCGCGCCCAGGCGGCGATAGTCGCGCACGACCCCCTCGATCCTCTCTGTCTGCTCCAGAATGAGGGACAGCATGGCTTCATGCGGCGCGAGCCCCGCGTCTCCGCGCCGCCTCTCTTCTTCGAGGATCTGCGCGGCCCCGTGGACCGCGGCCAGCGGGTTGCGGATGTCGTGTGCCATCTGTGCGCTCAGTCGACCGAGTGTCGCCAGACGCGCCGCGCGCCGCTCTTGCTCACGTTGGACGGAACGTGCGCGCCGTACTGCACCGGCAGCGAGCAGCCCGACGATCACCAGTGCGAAGCCCCAGAGAACCATCGAGACGGGGCGGCCCGGGTCGCCCGCGTAGACGGCAACCAGCGACGTGCCCGCGAGCCCGCCGGCCGCGATCAGCGCGGCGTTCATGGCCAGGAGTGTGCGCGTTCCTCTCAGCAGCCGGAGGTGCAGCGCGAGCGCGGCCAACAGGAGCGCTGCCGCCAACAGGGCGAGCGCCGCGGCGTAGGGCAGCGGAGTCGCGCCCAGCGTGTGCGCGATCAGATCCGTGCTCGGGCCCCCGACCCCGACGGCCACTGCGGTGCCAAACAGCCGCGTCCGCGCGCGCTCCTCCGGGCTCCCGCTCTCCTGGTGGTGACGCAGCAGCAGGAGCAGCCCAGCGCCGAACGCCGCAACCACCCCGACAAGCATGCTCGCGGACCACGCTTGCCCCCCGGGGACGTTGCTCCACTGGGGAGCGAACAGAGGCGCCAGCGAAGAGAGGGCGATGAGGCCGAAGTACACGTACGCGACCCGCAGCGCGACCCGGTGCGCGCGGCGTGCTCCCACGAAGGCCAGCATGAGGTGAAACAGAAGTGGCGCCGCCATCGCCGCGCTCGCCGCCTCGGCCCATTCCCACCGCGGGTGTCGGGCGAGGTTGCTCAGAAACTCGGCGGACGTGTAGAGAGACAACACGACCGAGAGCAGCCCCATCGGCAGCGCCAGCGGGGAGCGTCGCGCGCGCACGAAACACAGCCCGGCCAGCGCGAAGTACGCGGTCCCCGCGATCAACACGACGTACAGGTCGGCTCCCACAACGTCAGTGTGCCTCGGAGGGACTCACGCGGCCGCGTTTGTTGTCGTGCGTGGTCGGGGGAGTTCGGTTGGAGTTCGGTCGTGTCCGTGGACGTCGCTCGCCGAGCTCACGACTGGACGACCGCGCCATGGACGCCGATGGACGCGGTAGAGTGGCTTCATGGGGACACGCAAGGGACACATCCTGGTCGTCGACGACGACCTCGCGGTAGGCGTGGTGCTGGCGGGGATGCTCACGCAGGCCGGTCATCACGCCGAGCACGTCCCCCGCGCGGACGAGGCCCTCGAGCGGGTGCGTTCCGGCCGCGTGGACGTGGTCGTGACCGACCTCCGCATGCCGGAGATGGACGGCATGGCGCTCCTGGATGCGTTGGCGCAGCTGGCCCCAGGCCTGCCCAGCATCATGCTGACCGCGCACGGCACGATGGCCACGGCGGTCGAGGCGATGAAGCGTGGCGCTCACGACTTCCTGACCAAGCCCTTCGACCGCGAGGAGGTGCTGCACAAGGTCGACACGGCGCTGCGCTTGAGCCTGCACGCGACGGATGCGCCTACCCCCGCCCGGTCGGTGGAGGAGCCCCGCCCGGGATTGGGCGCCTCGGCCGCGATGCAAGAGGTGAGCGCCCGCATCGAGCGCGCCGCGCGGGCCAACAGCACCGTGCTCATCCGCGGAGAGAGCGGCAGCGGCAAGGAGGTGGCGGCCCGAGCGATCCACACTGCGAGCCCCCGTGCGGACGGGCCGTTCATTCCAGTGCACTGCGCGGCTCTGCCGGACAACCTCTTGGAGTCCGAGCTGTTCGGCTACGAAAAGGGAGCGTTCACCGGGGCAGCGCACCAGAAGCCGGGCCGTGTCGAGCTGGCGGCGGGCGGGACGCTGTTCCTCGATGAGATCGGAGACATCTCGCTGGCCACGCAGGTGAAGCTGCTCCGTCTCCTGAACGACAAGGAGTACCAACGCCTCGGCGGCACGCGGTCGCTGTCGGCCGACATCCGCTTCGTCGCCGCGACCCACCGAGACCTCGAGGCCATGCTCGTGGACGGCAGCTTTCGTGAAGACCTCTTCTATCGGCTGAACGTGATCCCCATCGAGATGCCTCCGCTCCGCGCACGGAGCAGCGACATCCCTGACCTGGCGAACCTGTTCTGTCGGGAGTTGTCGGCCGAGAACGGGCGACCCGGTCTTGCCCTCGAGCCCGCCGCTCTCGCGCGCCTCTGTCAGATGAACTGGCCGGGCAATGTGCGGCAGCTCGCCAACTTCGTGGAGCGACTCGTCGTGTTCGCCGACGGATCGAGCATTGGCGAGGCCGACGTGCTCCGCGAGATGGACCCGTCCTTCGACGCCCGGCCGGACCCGCCCGAGACGCTCGACGGAACACGGCGCGATGCCGAGCACCAGGCGATCGTGGACGCGCTCGAAAAGGCGAGCGGAAACCGCACCAAGGCCGCGCGCATCCTCGGGATCAGCCGCCGCACGCTGTACAACAAGCTCGCCGAGATGGATGAGGTCCCGAGCCGCTGAAGAGACCGCCCGGGGTGTCTCCTTCCGAGTTCGCTCTCCTCGACCTCCCGTCCTCCTCGCCTCTCTGTTGCCTTCGACTTCGAGTCGCCGGCATGCGCAGCCCGGCGAGATGCGTTTCGGCCGGGTATAGACGGCAGGGTTCACGGGGGATTCACGGAATGCGTGGCCATCAACTGGCTTCGCGGGCGCGCGTGGCCTAGCCTCCAGTCGACATGAACTCCGTTCGCACACTCGCTTTGGTTTCGCTTGCCCTCGTGACCAGCTTCGGCTGCGGTCGCTCTTTCCTCACCACCGGCCCCACGGACACGCCGCCTGGGATGGACGGCGGGATGGTGGACAGTGGTCCCGGTGACGAGGTCTGCGGCAACGGCGTGTGCGCGATGACCGAGGACTGCGCGAGCTGCGCGCTGGACTGCGGTACGTGCGGCGGCTGCGGTGACGGATCGTGTTCCGATGGGGAGGACTGCACGAGCTGCCCGGGAGACTGCGGGGTCTGCCCGACGTGCCCCAACATGGTCTGCGACGACACGGAGACGTGCAACAGCTGTCCGACCGACTGCGGTGTCTGCGAGACCTGCGGTGACGGAATGTGCGGCGACGGCGAGACCTGCTTCAGCTGCCCGGCCGACTGCGGTCTGTGCGTGCGCTGCGGCGACGGCGAGTGCGCCGAGGGCGAGGACTGCGCCAGCTGCTCGGCCGATTGCGGCCGCTGCGAGACGTGCGGGGACGGCACCTGTCAGATGGGTGAGGACTGCTCGAGCTGCCCAGCGGACTGCGGTCGCTGCGAGCGCTGCGGCGACGAGACGTGTCAGGCCTCCGAGCGCTGTGACACCTGCCCCGAGGATTGCGGGCTCTGCGAGACGTGCGGCAACGGGATGTGCGCGGGCGCCGAGGACTGCAGCACCTGCCCCGTGGACTGCGGCTTGTGTGAGCGCTGCGGCGACGGGACGTGCAGCGACTCCGAGAGCTGCGGCAGCTGCCCCGCTGACTGCGGCGTCTGCGACCGCTGCGGCGATGGATTCTGCCGCCCGGAGGCGGGCGAGGACTGCCTGACCTGTGCGCCCGACTGCGGGGACTGCCCCCGGTGTGGTGACGGCGTGTGCGACCCGGAGCTCTCCGAGACCTGCTTCACCTGCGAGGATGACTGCGGTCGCTGCCCCAGCTGCGGCGACGGCGTGTGCCGCGGGACCGAGACTTGCGCGAGCTGCAACGTCGACTGCGCCGTCTGCTCGGTCTGCGGCAACATGCGCTGCGAGTCCGAGGGCGGCTTCGAGGACTGCATCAACTGCGAGGCTGACTGCGGCGCTTGTTCGCTTCGGCCATGCGGCGAGAGCATCAGCTGCGTGCTCGGCTGCGTTGACTTCGGCGGCGGAATGGGCATCGACGTCAACTGCACGCTCGGCTGCGTCTCGCAGACCTGCGCCGACTCGCGCTCCTTCCTCACCAACGTGATCAGCTGCTTCGCCGGCGTCTTCTTCAGCGGTGAGTGTTCGGACATCGGCTGCGCCATGATGCGTTGCCAGGGCGAGGTCCTCGCCTGCCTCAACGACGACAGCTGCTGAGCGAACTCGAGCCCCGGCTCACACGACGACGACAGAGATGCGGCGCTGGTGAGGGTGCGTTCGGTGCTCCCAGAGGTAGATGCCTTGCCACGTCCCGAGGTCGGGGCGACCCGAGGCGACGGGGATCCCCAGGGAGGTCTGGGTGAGCACCGAGCGGACGTGGGAGGCCATGTCGTCCGGTCCCTCGGCGGTGTGCACGAAGAGCGGGTCTCCGTCTTCGACGAGGCGTGCCATGAAGGCGTCCAGGTCTCGTCGCACGTCGGGGTCCGCGTTCTCGGTCACGATGAGCGATGCGCTCGTGTGGTGGCAGAAGACGGTGCACAAGCCGTCCGTGATTCCGCTGGCCCGCACGACCCGTGAGACTTCGTCGCTGATGTCCACCGTGCCGCGCCCACGGGTGGCGACCTCGAAACTCGCGCGGTGGGTCATTCGTCTTCCACCTTGACCCACATGGCGGTTTGGTCTCCCTCGTAGACCGGCTTGCCTTCCTGGCTGAACAGCAGATCGTAGCGCGCCATCACGCTCTTCTCGCGTTGGCGCAGCCGCGTCGCTTGGCACCGGATCTCGATGGGCGGCCCCGGCTTCGCGAGGTTCTTGAATCGGGCCCGGTGGATGGCGCCTCCGTATCCCACCCAGCCGTCCGAGTGGCGGAGATCCAGCACGTAGTAGGCGTGGACCATGCCGGCGACGCCGGTCATGTGCACCATCAAGCCCCCCGACACGTGACGTGGGTGGCGCACCGGGTGCACCTTCTGCAATCGCGTCAGCGGGAGGTCCGCGTGCGTCGGCATGCTCGCGCGGATGAGGCTCGCCTCGCGGTCGACTTCCAGGACGTCGTCGATCATGAGCCCGTCGAGCTCGTAGAAACACTCATCGACGAAGGCAGGGTCAAGCGGCATGCACGCTCCATAGCAGTCCCCCGGACCCCAGCCATGTCGACGCGCAGGCGGGAGGATGTTGGGCCCGAACCTGTTAGGCTTCCCAGGATGGCCGACGATGCCCCGGACGAGCTCGATGACGTGTTGGCCGCGGATTCGGAGACACCGAAGTCCGCTGACAAGGCGAAGACGAAGAAGAAGAAGGCCGCAGCGGATCCCAACGCCCCGCACCTCGTGCTCCGGCTCTTGCTGGGTGCGGCGGGACTGATGCTTGTCGTCGGCTTCTTCTTGCCCTGGATCCGGCTGGACGCGGTCAACCCGCAGCAAGCCGCCCAGGCGAGCGGGGACACCGTCGCTTTCGTCTCCGGTCTCGAGATCGCGGTGGGTGGGGACACGCTCATCACCACCGCGACGGGGGCCACGCCTTGGGCGGTCCTGTTCTTGATCCCCCTGTTCGGCGCCGCCTTGGCTGCGGTGGGGTTCCTGGGCAACCGGTGGTCGGGCGTCATCGGCGCCGTGCTCGGGCTCGTCATCGTCCTCTATGGGCTGGTAACGGTGGTGATGCTCTTCTTCCGGACCACGAGCTATGGGCTATGGGTTGTGCTTGGGGGGGCCTTCCTCGCGGTCGCCGGCGGCACCATCGCCTGGGCGCGCCGTCGCAGCGCACCGCCCAGCAAACCCGCCAAGAGCTGACCCTTGGGGTGGTTCGACGTTCATGCGCATCTGACGCACCCGCGGCTCATCGCCGACGTGGACGCCCTGATCGCGCGCGCCGAGGCGGTGGGGGTCACGAGCATTCTGAGCAACGGCCTTCACCCGGCCGACAACGAAGCCGTGCGTCAGCTCGCGCAGCGCCACGCGATCGTGCGCCCGTGTTTCGGGTTCTATCCGGTCGATGCCGTCTTGGCGGAGATGGACGCGCTGGGGGTCGACTATCCCCGCGACTGCGATCCGGTTCCGGCGGAGGACGCGATCCGCTGGGTGCAAGAGCACGTCGATGAGGCGTTTGCGGTCGGGGAGATCGGGCTCGACGGGTATTGGGTGCCCGAGAGCCTGTGGGACCGCCAAGAGGAGGTCTTTCGCGCGCTCGTGAAGGTGGCGATGGACGCAGACAAGCCGATCATCATCCACACCCGCAAGCGGGAGCGGCGCGCCTTCGAGGTGCTTCAAGAGATGGGTGCCGAGCGGGTGGTCTGGCACTGTTTCGGGAGCCGGGTGAAGCTGGCTCGCCGCATCGCCGAGCACGGTCACTGGCTCAGCATTCCGGCCAACGCCCGCCGCAACGAGTCGTTTCGGCGCATGCTCGAGACGCTGCCGCGCGAACGCCTCCTGCTCGAGACCGACTGCCCCTACCTCGGACCGGACAAGGGCGTCGACAACGAACCTGCGAACGTGGCCCGCACGGGTTCCTTCGCGGCCGAGTTGTGGGGCTGCTCGGAAGACGAGGCGCGGGAGCAGCTCGAATCCAGCTTCGAAGCGGTCTTCCGCGTCCGCCCCTGAGCCTGGTGGCCGCGTCAGGCGTGGCGCACGCGGGCCAGCGCTTTGTCGAGCGCGGAGCTGTCGACTTCGTCTTCCGCCGCGAGCAACTCGAGAGCCTCTTTGACGGCGGGGTCGGTGCTGACGTCGGCCGCCACGCGAATCTGTTGACGCCCGCCCGCGGCCCCGCGCATCGCGAGCGCCGCACCCACGCGCTGGGTGGGAGTGGCGGCGGGGTTGCGCATCAGCCATTCGAGTTTGCTCGGTTCGATGGCGGCGACCCGGTAGTCGGCGCCCGAGGTGATCGCGCCCTCGGCGCGTCGTCGCCACTCGTCCAGGTCGCCGCCGGCTTCGAGGGCGGCCACCACGGCGCCCGCCTGCATGCCGGTCTCGTGCATGCGCACGCCCTCCCGAAGCAACGCCTCGATCAGCGTTGCGCGCCCGCCGTTCGAGACACGCAGCGTCACGCGCTTCCCGCTTCGGAGCGCGATGATGATGCGCCGCCCGAACATGCGCTCCTCTTGCTGAATCGACTCGATGTCGGCGTAGCGCACGAACTGGCTCTTGCGCCGCCAGCGAGTCTGGAGCCGGACGCCATCGGCGCCGAGTGTGAGCTCGAGGTGGTTCTGCACGCCGCGCGTCCCCACCACAAACGCCGCCAGCACCGCTGGCGCCGCCAACCAGGGGCTCGCCGCCACGAGCGGGGTGGCGAACACCGCGGGCACCGTCCGGCTCACGTAGTCCTTCATCAAACGCAGGCTGGAGTCGTCGACCGGAAGGACATAGGCCTGGGTCCCGTGGCGCCTCTGCTGCAACGCGCGGGCGAGCTCCTGAGCCTCCTCTGCTCGCTGGAACGCGATGAGGAAGGTCCGCCCGTCGACCGCCCGGACCTCGACGCGGCGCCGGTCACGCAGCCAGACCATGGCGATCTGATCCAGAGGCACCAGAGCACGCTGCCCGTAGTGAAACACGCCCCCGTGAATTCGCGCTCGGGCTTCGCCGTAGGACGCGGTCGACGCCAGCGCCCCGACCAGGGCGGGGCCCGTCGCAAGCACGGCAAACAGGGCTGGGACCACTACGAGCGCCGCCCAGATGGACATCGGAAGATCGACGAGCCATCCGAGCGGAGCGACACCCAGCATGGCCAGTCCCGGAACGGAGAGCGCCCTCGAGATCCACCTGACGCGCGACGGGTGGTCGACCGCCATGGATGTGGCCAAGACACCGCCCGTCTCGGTGTTCATGCCGCGCACCGTGCGCACGCTCGTCGGCGGGCTCGTTCGTGCTGCACGCGTCGGAGTGGCGCCGCGCGTTCAGGCCGCGGTTCGAACGCAGCGACGCCTCTCTTCAGCGGTTCACCGCGCCCGCCCATGGGTCGAGCACCTCACTCCACACGCGTCCCGCCTCGGCGCGCGTCGGGCCGTCGTCGAACGGATCGACCACCTCGCTCCAGAGCACGGTGACCGGCTGGTAGGTCGCCTCGGGGAGGTCTTCGAAGGGGTCGAGGATCTCGTTCTGGAGAGCGAGGATCAGGTCGTTGTTCCAGGCGTCGCGATCCGTTCGGGGCGTGGAGTCGACTCGCTCCACCACGTTCTGGCTCAGCTCGGCGAGGCGATTGCGCAGCGTGCTGCTCGACCGGATGCGATCCGAGGTCCACGCCACTTGTCCGTGGGCCTCGTAGCGCAACACCCATCGGTCGGGGCGCGAGTACGCGATGGTCAGCCGGCCGTCGGCGTTGGGGGCGCGCTCGTCGGTCATCCGGATCACGGTGCGGGTGGTCGCGGCCCGAATCGCCTGGTGAAGGCGTCGCTGGTTCAAGGACACGGGACCTGGGTCGACCACCACGACGAGCAGCCGCGCGTCGTCCTGGGCCTCTGCCACCGTCGGCACAAACAGCGTCGGCGCAAAGGAGACGCCGAGCGTCAGAGCCGAGACCAGGAGGAGGGCGCGCATCACGAAAGGGTACGGCGCTCCGTGCCGAAACCCAAGTGGCGGATCTCACGGCAATAGGGACCGCCGCTCAGCAGCGCCTCGAGAAGCACCCGGACTGCATGGCCTCGCGAAGCGAGCCCGCGATGTGGCGTGTCAACCGTGCGATGGCCTCGCCGCCGTGGGGGTCGCTCGTCCGGCTCAGCTCCTCCCAGGCGAAGCGGTCGTCCTCTCCGCACCCGCTCCAGAGCGAGTAGCCCCAGCGGGCCGGGTCTTCGGCCTCCCAGAGGTCGACGTACACGTGGCGGGGCGCGCACGAGAGATGGTTCTCCGGGCGACTCATGGCCTCCGAGTAGGTGGCCTCGCTCTGCAGCGGCAGCGCGGTGTCCCCTCCCAGCTGGGAGGCGAGGGATTGTGCGATGGCTTCGAAGGTCTCCGGTCGTTCCTCGGGCGCGAAGCTCGACAAGCCCACGTCCTTGAACGAGATCTCGTCGAACGGTCCACCGTGCGCAGGGTCCCGGCTCTCGAGCGTCACCACCCAAGGCGAGTAGTGCGGGCCTGGGTCGACGGCAGCGCGTCTCGTGTTTGCCTCGATGGGGGAGGCCGCGCCGGGCAGGTGCGCGACGGGTGCGTCGGGAGCGCAGCCCAGGACCATCGCGAAGCTCACGAGCACGGGCAGGACGAGACCACCGGGGGCTGAGAAGGAAGTCGAAGCGCGAATCACGTCCATACCGGATACCGATCCTACGCCTCGGAATCAACCAGCGTTACCGTCTGGAGCAGCTTGAGGGTCCGTGTCGCCACCCTCTGCAGGGTCATGTTGCAGGGGTCGCAGTAGCTCAGGCAGCACGGCGGCCAGTGCGCCTTGGGTTTGTCGAGCAACGCCTTCACGGCGTTGCGGTAGACGTCGTCGAGCCGGTTCTCAAGCATGGCTTGGGCGAGCGCCGACTCGAACGCGGCACCGGACGTTGGCACTCCATGCGGTCCGGGGGTGGTCATCCTGCGTTGCTCCTGCGGTCATCCCGCCGTGATGTACACGGCGACCTGGTAGCCCACGAAGCAGGTCACCAGCACGGCGCCTTCGAAGCGGGTAATCACGCTCCGCGTGAGGAAGAAGCGGGCCATCAGGAAGAACAGAAACGTGATGCCAAACATCGCGGGCACGTCGCGCGTCAGCACCATGTCCGACACCGGCGCCGGGCGGATCAGGCCCGGGAGGCTGAGCACGCCCAGTGTATTGAACATGTTGGAGCCAATCACGTTGCCGACGGCCAGCTCGTGCTCGCCGCGCCGCGCCGCCATCACGCTCGCGGCCAGCTCGGGCAGGCTCGTGCCGATGGCTACGATCGAGAGCCCCACCACGAGGTTGGGGACGCCGAGGTTCAGCGCCACGGTGCTCGCCCCCCAGACGAGCAGGCGGGACGAGCCGAGCAGCAGTGCGATGCCGACCACGACCCAGAGCGCGGCGTGCCCGCTGGGGATCGGGTCAGGGAGCTCTTCGGTCGTCACGTCGGGGTTCTCGGAGCGCAGCCCAAGACGGATGACCCAGCCCATCATGACGACCAGCGCGAGCCCGAGGATCGCGCCGTCGACGCGATCGAGGCTGCCGTCCCACATCAGGCCTGTGGCGAGCAACATGCAACCGACCAGCAGGGGCAGCTCGCGGCGCAGGACGGTGCCCTTGACGTCCATCGGGGCCACCAGCGCCGCGGCTCCCAGCACCATCGAGATGTTGGCGATGTTCGAGCCCAGCGCGTTGCCGATCGACATGTCCTGGGCGCCTGACCCGGCGGCCATCGCCGAGACGAGGAGCTCCGGCGCGGACGTCCCGAAGCCCACCACCGTGAGGCCGATGACCAGCGGCCTGACGCCGAGGTTGCGCGCGATGCCCGCCGCGCCCAGGACGAAGCGGTCGGCCGCCCAGACCAGAACGACGAAGCCGGCCAGGATGGCCAGGATGGGCAGAGTCCAGGACAGAGGGCCTCGCAGGGGTGACGGGAAGGCGCAACGTGCCGCTTGGGCCCACCGGGCGCAAGTCCCGCGGCTGCCGTGCCATGCTCCGTGGATGTTCGACCAACCGCTGTTCCTCGTCGGCGCTGTGGTGACGTTCGCGGGAACGCTGCTGTTCGGTGGGTTGCTGTTCTCGAACGGGGGTGTCCGGAAGTCGCGGCAGTTCCGCGTGATCCGGGAGCTGCTCGGCGGGACGCACGGCAATGGCGCTCGCCTCCTCACGGTCGCCGCGCTCCTCTCGATGGCCTCCGGCTCATGCCTCCTGTTCAGCGGCGTGGCGGCGTCGGACCACGAGCGGGCCGAGCGATGCGAACGCCGCTGTCGCGCGGAGGGCTACGAGGCGGGGCGAATCGGTCCCAACTCGGACCGAACGGAGGACCGAAGTACCTGGTGGGTGGCCTGCATTTGTGAGGGCGGCAGCGCCCCCGTGCTCGAGCTGCGCGCCGATGAGCGGATGTCGGCCGGCCAGGTTGGCGTCCCGGAGCACGACGAGTGAGTCGTGAGAACAGCCGGGTGGACGCTCGGAACACGGTGCTCGCCTCATGGCTCGCGCAAGCGCACCCTGAGCTCGGTCCATGGTCGGCGGGCGGGCCCTCGCTGCCCGCGGGCGGGCCGTCGGCGCTGGCCAGCGCCCCTGGGGGGATCGCCTTGGGATTCGGATCGGGCCGGCTTCGCGCGGAGCGCGCCGGGTGGCTCGCGTCCACGCATCCGCTTCGCCCGACGCTCGTTGCGGACACGGAGCGGGCGCTGATCGTACCCGCGTGGGGGGCGCCGCCGCTTTCCCCGGCCGAGACGCTCGCCGCCGCGCCAGGGACGCCTCTGGCCGCGTGCGCGTCCCGCCGCGCCTTGCTGCATCAGCTCGAGCCGAACATTCGGATGTCGAAGGCCTTGGTCGGTCTCGGCCTCAAGCGTCGAGACGTCGACCGATGGCTGCAGCAGGAGGTCACGGTCCGCACCCGGATCGGCCCGAGTCTCGGGGGCGTCGCGGCGGCGTTCATACGCGAAGGCCCGGAAGGCCCGATGGCATTGCGCTGGGATCGCAGCCGCGCCGACGGATGGCTCGCGCTCGACCTCGCGGCGCTTCGGCCGTCGGACCCGCGCGCGCTCGATCGGCAGCGGGATCGGCACCGCCGCGAGGTGGACGACGATGACGCCGGCGACGCCGCGTTCGATCTCGCGTGGGTGGTCGCCGCGCTGCGGGAAGCACGTCGGGGAGACGCGGCGTGTGGCGCGTTGATCGCAAACCACCTTCGGCCCGAGGCACCTCTGGCCGGTCCGGTACGGGTGTGGGTCGAGGGCCCTCCTTTTGTGCCGAACGACCTCTGGGAGCCGCCCGGTGCCTCCGTCGGTGCCGCGCGCGCGCGTTGGCTCCTCGCCGAGCTCGACGGGCTCGCGGTGGGCGGCGGCGCGCTGACCGTGCGTTGTGCGCCCACGGTTCGTCGCGGTCGACGGACTCCGCATCGCGAGCCCCGCGGCGTGCGTGAGCGGCGCCTGTTCTCACGCTGGAACGAGGGGATCGAGACCGACGATGAGGGGAGGGTGGGGCTCACGCCTGAAGCGCTCGCGATGCGCCTCGCGGAAGGCGCGACCGGGGTGGTGATCGACGGGACGTGCGGCGTGGGCGCCCTGGCGATCGCCCACGCACGGCAACCGGGCGTGCAAGAGGTCATCGCGGTGGACATCAGCGAAGCCCGCCTCGCCATGGCGCGCCACAACGCAGCGATCTACGGCGTCGAGGACCGCATCGCGTTTGTGCATGCCGACGTGCTCGACGTGCTCGCTGAACGGCGCGCCGACCGCCTGGTTCTCGACCCTCCCTGGGGCGGGCGCGACTACGACCGCTCACGGCTCGCGTTGTCCGACTTGGGTCTGGACGTCGCCGAGGCGCTCCGCCGCTTTCGAGGCGCTGTGCGGCTCAAGCTCCCGCGCAGTCTGGATGTCGCGACGCTCCCGGGCGAGGGGTGGAGCCCGGAACTCGTCGTGGACGACCGCGGCTTCGTCAAGATGCTCTGGGCCCGCCGCGGCTGACGTTCAGGCGTGCGGTCTGGCCGCCACCATCGCGCCGGTCCACCACTCGTAGTCGCGCCCGAGGGCGTCCCCGTCGGGGAAGAAGACCAGGTAGCTCATCGCGTCGTACGGCAAGAACGCGGGGCGCCCCTTCAGGTCGTGCCCGATCTGATGCACCGAGCGCCAGGTCCCGGTGTTGAAGTACACCGCGGCGCGTCCGTCCACGGTGCCGATCGGGCGGATCGCCGCGTAGTGCGAATGCCCGTTGACGACGTAGCGCACGCCGTCCCGCCGGCGGACTTGCTTGGCGGCCAGGAGCGCCATCTTCCCGTCGAACGCTTGCTGCATCACGCGGTAGGCCTCGGAGAGACGTTTGTCGGCGCCCTTGGCGATGAGCTTCTTCGTCGACAGCTCCAACAGCAGGCGGAGCTTCTTCCCGGTGTCGAGCCCGAACCGCTTCTGCTTTCGCTTCATCCAGCGCCGGACGAACTCGTCGTCGAGGAAGCCGCCGACGACCTCGACCCAGCCTTCGTGCACGGGCCGAAGCAGCTCGGGCCGCACCACCCCGAGGTGCCGAACCCAGGCGGGGACGGCGTACACCGGACGCACGTCGTCGATGTCGTCGAGCTCCGGCAGCGGCTCCCCGGCGATGCGGCGGACCTCACGCGGGAAGCGGGTGATGAGCTCCGAACCGATCGCGTCGCCGATGGTGGGGCCGCCTTCGGGGTCGTGGTTGATCGCGTCGCCGATGTTGCCGTGATAGGCGAGCACACCGTGCTCGGGGAACAAGATCTCCTCGGGGAAGACGACGTCTTTGTCCTCGCCGGTGAGCGCCTTCCACACTGCGCGGCGGGCCTTCGGGGCGTGGCCCAGGAGCCGGTCGTGGTTGCCGAGCACGTACCGCACCTCGAGCGCGCCGGCCTCCACGCGCTTGCGAATGGCCGCGAAGAACGCCGCCTCACGCTCAAGCGTCTTGTCGACGATGGTCTCGACCACGCTGACCACGTCGTCGTTGACGTGGTGATACGGACGGTGGGGAGTATCGAACCACCGCGGGGAGCGAACGACGTCGAAGACGTCGCCGACAAAACACATCACGGCGGGACGGTGGCCGCGGGCCGCTTCGATGCGTGTCCAGAAGCGCTCGAAGATCGCCTCCTTGGGGATCGATGCGCCGGTCAGGTCATCGGTCAGGTGGATGTCGCTGACGAGGACCAGCAGCGGGCGTTCGGCGGGCATGGCCCGCTCACGATACCAGGCGAGGCGGATCGGGGCGCGCCCGGTCCCAGACCGCAAAGACGGCGCCGCCTACCACCGGGACCACGGCACCGACGGCGTACATGACGCGGTAGTCGCTCGTCTCCGCGACGAGACCCAGCACGGGAGCGCCGAGCAAGATGCCGGCATCGAACACGGCGGTGAAGAGCGAAACGGCCGAGCCGCGGTCGGCAGGATTCGCCCGCCCGACGACCAGCGCGCTGAGGATGGGGAACGCGAACCCGTGACCCAGGCCGCCGAGGGCGCCGGCCACGCCCACCCAGAAGGAAGAGGGAGCGACCGCGAGCGCCAGGAGTGAGCCGGTGATGAACAGGAGGCTGGGGTAGAGCGCGCGCTTCGGCCCGTATCGGTCGGGCACCCAGCCGAACAAGACCCGCAGAAGGATGGCGGCGCCCGCGTACGTCGAAAAGTAGAGGCCCACCGAGCCAACCGCCTCGAGCTCGACGTACCGCTTGAGGAACGCGAACACCCCCGCCAGCGCGACCGAGAACGCCGAGCCGACGAACCAGATCGGCGCGAGGTCCGGTTGGGTGAGCGCGCTGAGGAAGCCGCCTCGCTCGACCTTGCTGATCTCGCGGGGCGGCTCTTTCAGGGGGAGTGAGATCAGCAGTGCGACGAGCGCGAGCGCCACCGTGACCTGAAACAGCGCCGCGTAGTTCGCCCGCGCCAGGACGGCGTCACCGATGAGCCCGCCAAGCGAGATGGGAAGCATGCCCGAGACGCCGAAGAGCCCCATGCCCTCGGTGCGCCGCGTCGCTGGAACGATGTCGGCCGCGTAGGTGAACAGCGAGCTGAACAGCGCGCCCTCGGCGAAGCCCTGCAGCACCCGCACGACGAGCAACCAGGGCCCGAGGCGATCCACGGTGAGCCAGAGTGCGCAGACCGCGAGGTGCAGGACGCCGCCGGCGAGGATGACCACGCGCCTGCCGGACCGATCCATCACACGCCCGGTCAGAGGCCGGATCACGATGGCGGCTCCGCTCATCAGGCCAAAGAGAAGCCCGATCTCGTCTTCGTCGGCCTCCAGCTCGGCGAAGAAGCCGGGGATGTGCAGGTACGCGTGCAGCGCCAGCCCCGTCACGAAGTTGGCGAGGCTCGCGATGACGAAAGGGCCGGTCAGCAGTCGGGGACGGTCGGACAACCGCCCAGGTCTACGTCGAGCCGCTGCGCGGCGCCCGTCAGCCCGGATCGTCCAGCACGCTGTTGAGGTCGAGGCTGCTCAGGTCGATGCGGTTGGTGAGCGCGCTGAAGCAGAGATACGCGGCCAGCTGATGCGTCGCGGTCGCCCAAGGAGGAACGAATCGCGCCGGTGCCACACGGCCGTCCTCGAACGACGGACCGAGCGCGAAGACATCCCCCAAGGTCATGCGGCCGGCGAACAAACGCGCGATGAGATGGGGCTGCCCGTCGGCGATGGCCTTGCGGAAGAAGGTGTGCACCGAGAGCAACCCGCTCAGGTAGACGATGTCCTTGGTAAAGCAGACGGCGCCGCGCACGTCGCCGCCGCGGAACACCCGCATGGCGGAATGCGCGCTCTCGTCTTCGCTCTGCCCGGACTCGAGGAAGAACCGGAACACCTCGATGTAGTCGGCGCCCTCGAGCGCCTGATGAATGGCCACCGTGCGAAGGGCGAGTCGCCGGAGACGGATGATGTCGGTGGTGCGCGTCACGAGCTCCGCGAGGGTGGCGAGCCCCTCCTGGGTCTTGGTGGTGCGCGGCGCGCTGAGCCCCATGCACCCGAGGACCGGCTGCGCCCGTCCGTTCAACGCGGTCCCGGCGTGCACGAACCCCTCGTGCTCGATCAGCTGGCGGCCGTCCTGCTCGCTGAAGCAGGTGCCGCCCCGAATGCGCACGCGCCGCGAGCCGGCCGCGGCCTTGGATGCGAGGTCCTCGTCGATCACGACCCGCGGCGCCGAGTCGGCGAAGAACGCAGCGAACGCCTCGTCGAGTTCGGTCTTGACGCTTTCGGCGGTCAGGCAGAGGTCGTGGGGCCTGAGCACGCCTGCGGCCTCGAGGTTCGCCGTGTTTTCGAGCAGCGCCTCGGCCGCTTCGTGGTGGGTCAGCGTCGAGCCGGCCAGCCGCTGGCGAGGGCTGCCGTAGAGCGCCACCGAGCGATCGGTGAAGCCGCTCGTTCCCGCATGTTGCAGCATCTCGCCCGCCACCGCGTAGCTCTGTGCGGTCCGCGCGATGTGGGCCTCCACCGGGTCGTCGGGGTCGGCGTCGCGGGCCACCGCACGGAGCGCCTGGCAGGTCTCGTCGAGGTCGCGATCCAACGGCGGCACCTCGGGCAAGGTGGGCTGTCCGCGTCTCCAGCCCTCGAGGAACGCCTGCACCGTGCCCTCAGGCCAGCTCAACGAGCTGAGCACCCGGACCTTGCGTGCGGCCTTGACGCAGCGGTCGTTCAGCGCGGTGCTCGGGTCCTCCATCGGGCGGAGCGTAGCAAAGCGTCGCCTCAAGCCGACCGCTCGATCTGCCGATGATCTGGAGGTGAAGAAGATCATCGCGATCTTGGCCGTGGGTCTCCTCGGGGGCGGCGCGGCCGGCTGGTTCGGCCACGAGCGACTCGCCCCGCAGCTCGGCCTCGACGGCGAGGAGATCGAGGCGCTGATCATCGAGGAGCGCGCTGAGGAAGAGCGCCTCGTGCTGACGCTGGAAGCGGGCGAGCGCACCCTGCTGATCAGCTTTATCGAGCGCCGTCAGGATGTGGCCGCACTCGTCGCCGAGGGGGACACCATCCTCGTGCGGGTTCCTCGCAGCGGGCCCTTCGCAGACGACCCGGCCATCGTCGAGGTCCGCCGGGCGGAGGGCCACGCCTCAGACGACGTGGCGTCGGAAGACGACGACCCGGACGCGGACGAGGAACTCGACGCGGAAGAGAGCGAAGCAGAGGGCGAGGAGGCGGCGGCCGACGACGAGGATGACCCTGCGGTCGAGGACGAAGAGGCCGACGAGCCGGACGAAGAAGTCTCGCAGGCGTCGGAGGAGGCAAGCGAAGCGGCGACCTGAGCGAGCTCAGAAGTAGAGCGCCGACCCGAGGTGCAGCCCCACCTCGTGGATCGTGGTGCCGACGGGCACCGTGTCGCGTCGCGTGCCCTGGTTCGGGTCAAAGAGCAGCCCGCCGACCTCGCCGACCCCAACCGCGTAGCGCAGCGCAGCAGTGGTGCTGAAGACGATCGTGTCGACGTCCTCGTCGGGCCCGAGGCTGTGTGGTGTGCGGAACTCGAAGCCCGCCGTCAGCCCGTAGAAGTCCACCTGCGTCTCACCGAGCTCGCGGATGGGGCGCCCCTCGGAGATGTCGGTGAAGAAGCCGCCTCCGATCGAGAGCTGATCGTCGACCCTGTATCGGCCGCCCACGCGTGCGTTCCAGACGAGCCGCCGCCGCAGCACCGGGTCGAGCTCGAGCGGCGGCTGCACGTCGACCTCGACGGCGATCCATCCGCGTCGGAACCGATAGGCGAACGCCAGGTTGAAGCGCCCGGCGGTCAGGACGGCGATCCCGGGCGCGAGCCGCTCGTCGTCCTCGGGGGTGAAGTCCACGAGATCGAGATCGAGGTCGCTCACCTCGGCGTTGATCTGGGTCGTGGTGGAGCGCAGCTGCGTGAGCAGCTCCAGGCCCGGGCTGCGTGCGGTGAACGCGATCAACACGCCGGGGTTCGGCTCCCACTGCACGCCGACGCCGAGCTCGGCTCCAAAGCTGCGCACCTGGGAGATCCCGCCGCGCGCGTTCAATCGCGTGGTGTCGCCGCCGAGATCGAACGCGCCCGCCGTTTGGAAGCTGTCGGACCGCTCCTGGTAAACCCCGAACAAGCTGATGCCGAAGCGCAGCTGGTCGGCGACCTGCACCCCGATGGCGCCGCCTGCGTGGTAGGTGGCGCGGAACTCCGAGCTGCTGAGCGTCCAGCGCGCGGTGTTGGGGCCGGTGTCGGTGTTGAGCGAGGTGCGTGTCGTGTTCTGCCCGAACCGGGACGCGAACACGCCGAAGGCGACCGTGAGACCCGGCTCGAGCTGCCGCGCCAAGGTGACGGCGCTCGGCACGGAGACGAACTCGAGGTAGCCGCCGTCGTTGGACTCTCCGGTGGTCGCCCGGATCAGGCCGCCTTCCTCGGAGGCGCGGAGCGAGATGGCGCTGCCGTTCATGTCGACGGCGCTGCGTTCCGCAGAAGCGAGGCCAGCCGGGTTGTACCAGGTGCTCGAGCCGTCGGAGACCACCGCGGAGACGGCCCCCGCGCTGATGGCTGCGTCGTTGCCGACCAAGACCCCGTCGCCGTTGCCGGCGCGGGCGGAGGCCGGCGTCAGTGCAGCGCCCACAAGAGCGAAGAGGGCCAGTCTCGAGGAAACGCCGCGCACCCGCGCGAGGATAGAAGTCAGGCCGAAATGGCCCCACTTTCCCGCCGGCGGGCACCTCGGAACCGGGGAGCTACTTCTTCTTGCTCTTGCCGAAGATGCTGAGCTTCAGGTGCGCCAGCTGGCTCTCGGCGACACGGGCGGCGGTCTTGAGACGGCTGTCGTCTTCGCGCCGGGCGAGCCCGCCCTCCTCGTAGAGCTGACGCGCCTTGCGACGCTGGAGCTTGCCGCTGGAGGTCTTGGGGATGGTGCCCGCGTCGACCATCACGACTTCGTCGGCGGTCAGGCCCGTGGCCTTGGAGATGGCGGTCTTCACCGTCCGTCCGAGGGCCTCGCGCTCGTCCTTGAGCTTCGTCTCCGCGATCACGATCACCGCCTCGCGTCCGAGCCCCGCGCGATGGCTGGGGAACGCCACGACGTTGCCGGAGCGCACGCCTTCGACCTCGCTGCCCGCCCACTCGAGGTCCTGCGGATAGTAGTTTTTGCCATTGACGATGATGACGTCTTTGGCGCGGCCGCAGATGTGGATGTTGCCGTCCGCGAGGTAGCCGAGGTCGCCGGTCTTGAGCCAGCCGTCCTTGTCGATCGTCTCGCGCGTGGCCCCGGGCATCTCGTAGTAGCCCTCCATCACGCTCGGCCCCTTGACCTCGATCTCGCCGACCTTGCGCTCCTCGAGCACCGCGCGCGTCTCGACGTCCACGATGCGGATCCCGTGGCCAGGGAACTCGGGGCCGCAGTGCACGATCTCGATGACGTCGTCGGGGTCCGCGTCGTCCGGCGCAGCGACCGCTTCCCCGTCGGTCCAGAGGCGTTCGGCGACAACGCGGTCCGTTGGGACGTCGGTCGCGAAGGCGATGGCCAGTGTGTTCTCCGCCATGCCGTAGCTCGGGACGAACGCACTCTGACGGAAGCCAACCTTGCTGAACCGGTCCGCGAACGCGCGCAGGGTGTCCGGTTGGATCGGCTCGGCGCCGCAGCCCGCGACCCGCACGCAGCTCAGATCGAGGCCCTCCATGTCGCGCTCCCGCACGCGTTTGGCGGTGATGGCGTAGCTGAAGTTGGGGCCGTACGTAATGGTGCCGCGGTGTTTGCTGAGCACCTCGAGCCAGGTCGCGGGACGCTTCAGGAACGTCATCGGGGACATGAAGCTCACCGGCACCTTGTGGTGGATGGGCGAGATCACGAACCCGATGAGGCCCATGTCGTGGAACAGCGGGAGCCAGCTCACGCCGCGGTCCTCGTCGTGGCTGTTGAGGCCGTCGCGCATGACCGCCCACGCGTTGTGCGCCAGGTTGCCGTGCGTGACGATCACGCCCTTGGGGCGGTTGGTCGAGCCCGAGGTGAACTGGATGAACGCCGTGTCGTCGAGCGTCAGGCCAGGGTCGCGGAACAGCGACGCGTCGCCCTCGAGGTCGGGCATCTGCAGCATCTTCGAGAGGTCCGGGGCCGCCTCGTGCACCTTGCCGAGCACCGCCTTGATCTGACGGTTGGTCACGAGCAGCTTCGCGCGGGACGCGTTGACGATGTGTTTGCAGTGGTCGAGGTAGCCGCCCAGCTGCCCGACACCCATGGGCGGGTACAGGGGAACGGGCACGCCGCCGCCCTGGATGACGCCGAGGAAGGTCGGCACGAAGTCGCCCGCCTCCGGGAGGATGAGCGCGATGTGGTCGCCCTTCTTCATCCCGTGCTGCTCACGGAGCGCGACCGCGATGCCCTTGGCGCGCTCGAGCAGAGACTCCCACGTGAGGGTCTCTTCGCTGAGGTCGTCCTTCACGAAGGTGAAGCCGTATCCAGTGCGCTCGGCGGCACGTTCGAGCGCCGCGGGAAGGGTCAACAAGAGCTTCTCGGCCATGGTCTCCTCGCCGGTGTCGGGGGCCCCGGGCTATAGCGAAGTCGATGCGGCTGCGCACGCGCTCCCGTCAATCCTGCGAAATCGCATCGCATAAATGACGCTGGCGAACGGGCCCCAAGATCTCAGGATGACGACCGCTGGAGGCGACCCGCGTCGGGACCGCCCCGCTGAGGAGACTCGAGATGATCCACCGTCTTGCCGTGGCCCTTGTGGGCCTGACGGCGGCGTCGGCGTGCGCGTCGGACCCCGCTCATACATTCCCGGCCCGCGACTTCGTGTGCGCGACGCCGGACCCTGCATGCACCACCGACACGCCTTCGCGTGACGAGGCCACCCGGACCGTAGCGCTGCCCTTCGGCCGCGACGGGAGCACGATGGCGTACGTCGTCAGTCGCATCACGCTACCCGAGGCCCGCCCCGTGTCAGGCGCGCGACCGCAGGCAGCCGGCTTCAACCTCGACGGGATGGACGTGGTCGAGTCGGATACCTCCGGTGACTGCCGAGGTGCAGCCGAGGACTTCGTTTCGACGAGCGAGCCGGGGGCCACCGGCGTCGACAACGCCTTTCAGAGGTTCGTGCCGGCGGTCGAGTCGCTGCTCACGGCGGAGGAGTGCCCGGGTGGCACCACCGATGGCTGCCTCGACGCGACGCTGTTGAGGCAGATCCAGCTCGGGGAGTTGCTCCTTCTTCTGGAGGTCGAGGGGCTCGACGACTACCTGTTTGACGACGCCGTGACGGTGCGGTTGTCGCTGGGCGACGTAGCGGGCGGCGGCGCGCCGATGCAGGCCGGTGACACCGTGGCCGCCGGCCAGACGTTCACCGTCGGGCGCACGCTCGGGGAGCCCTACGCCGGAGATGTCTTCAACGGCCGGCTGCGCATTCGTGCCGACCGATTCGCCCTGAGCATCAACACCGGCGACGTGCCGCTCGAGGTGGTCGTGCGCGACGCCGAGGTCCGCTTCGACATCAGCGAGACAGGTCTTTCGAACGGGATGATCGGCGGCGCGCTGCTCGTCACCGACATCGCCGCCGCGGCCGAGCTGGCGTTCGAAGGCGGCGCCGACATCGTCGGACCGATCGCTCGAGGAGCGGCGGACCTGGACCCCTCCGTGGCGGACCCGACCGTCTGTGAGGCCGCGTCCGTGGGCATCACCTTCGAAGCCACCTCCGCCGTCGTCGAGCGCTGAGCCGCGGTGTCACCCAGCCGTATCTTCCGCGCCTGCCGCGTCGACCCGGGCTACCTGCTTCGGGTGTACCTGGCCGAGTGGGTCGTGCTGAGCGCGCTGCTCGCGAGCGGGGCGTGGCTGCGCGGGGCGTCGCTCATGTCGATGGAGCTGGGTCCCGCGCACGTACTCCTTCCGCTCGTCGCGGTTCCGGTGGGCTGGCGCGCAGCCTCGCTGCTTCACAACGCGGGGCACGGGAACTTCGGCGCCGTATGGCTCAACCGCATCGTCGGGGAGGGCGTCGCCAACTACTTGGGCTACGGCTTCACCAACTTCGTTCTGATCCACGCACTGCACCACGCGTACTCCGACGAGGACGACGATCCCGTTTCGCCGCGTGGCAAGTCGTTCTTCGCGTTCCTGGTGTCGCCGCTGCGCGACGCGACCCGAACGGCACGCGCGCATCTTCGGGACCGCCACGGCGCGCGTCACACCGCGCTTCATTGGCATGCGGAGACCTTGCTGTTTCACGTGCTCTTGCTGCTGCGAGCGGCGTGCTGGTTCGTGTGGCTCGGGCCTGAGGTCTTCCTGACCTTCTACGTGCCGTCCGTGATGAGCAACGTCGCGATCCTCGCGCACATCAACTTCGTCTGTCATCGCGATCGCGCGGACGGGACGGTGGAGCTCGTCGATCTGACCGACACGCTCTACTACCGCCTCGCCAACTTCGTCACGACGGGCGGCTACCACCACCGCAGTCACCACCGTCATCCGCGCCTGTTCGATCCCCGGACCGCATCGCGGGAGCCGTCGGTGCCGCCCGAACGGCCGCCTGGGCTCGCGGGCTACTTCGACATCGTCGGGATATGGGGACCGCGTTGACGCCGCTTCGTACGTTACGCGACTGGTGCATCGCCGTCTTTCTACGGTGCGTCGGTGCGCCGGCGCTCGGCCACATTCCGGGGCCCCGCGGGTTGGCGTTTGTGCGGTTGATGCTGCACTTCGTCCGGGACAGTCTCGGCGCGCTCGAGCGGACCCACGCTCTCTACGGACCGCTGGTGAGCTACCCGTGGCCGGTCAGCACGGTGATCGCGTACGACCCGAACGACGTGGATCACGTCCTGGTCGACCGCGGGGGCCGCTACGAGAAGGGGGCACAGACCGAGGCGCTCCAGGCCGTGATGGGCACTGGGCTGGTCACGAACAACGATCGTCCCAGCTGGCGCGCGCGGCGGCCGCTCGTGGCCAAGGCGCTCGGGTCGAGCGCGGTGCGGGCCTACGCGCCGACGTTCTTCGCGCGCGCGGACGATCTCGTCGAGGCCTGGGACACGGCGACCGCCGACGGGGAACGGGAGCTCGACGTTTCCGAGGCGATGCAGCGGGTCACCTTCGCGATCGCCTCGGAGACGCTGCTCGGCCGCGAGCTGAGCGACGCGGACGCCAAGCGGGTCGACGAGGCCATCCGCTTCACCGCCCGGGTCGTGCACGGCCACATGTTCCAGCTGCTGCCTCTGCCGTATGCGGTCCCGACCCGCGCACACCGCCGCTTTCACGCCCACTGCCGAGACCTCGACGTGTTGGTCTACCGCCTCATCGACGCGGCGCGCGGCCGCGCGCGTTTGGACGACGGCAGCATCCTCGAGCGCCTCGTCGACGCCCGGGATCCGGACACGGGCGCCGGCCTCGAGGACGAGGTGCTTCGGGACGAGGTGCTGACGCTGCTGATCGCGGGGTACGAGACCACGGCCAGCACGCTCTGTTGGGTGCTGACGATGCTCGCGGCGCATCCTGAGATCCAGGCGCAGGTCCGCGAAGAGGCACGGCGGGAAGGTGCCCGCGTGGACAGTCTCGGTGCCAGGACGACCCATCCCCTGACGTTCGCGGTCATCGCCGAGAGCATGCGGCTCTACACGGCCATTCCCATGTCCTCGCGGCGCACTCTCGCTCCGGACACGCTGTCGGGCTATGCGATTCCGGCGGGAACCAACGTCGTCGTGCCGGTCTGGGTTCTCCACCGGGGAGGCAGCTTCGCCGCCCCGGAGCGCTTCCGTCCCGACCGGTTCGAAGGCTGTCCAGCGCACCGTCACGCGGGCTACGTTCCCTTCTCCAAAGGCGATCGCGCCTGCGTGGGAAAGACGTTTGCGCTCGTCGAGGTCGCGGCAGTGCTCGCCCACATCGTGGCGCGCTTCGAGCTGCGGCTCGCCGAGCAGGGCGTTCCCGCGGCGGAGTCGCATGTGTCCCTTCAGCCCCGCGGCGGGTTGCGCTTGCGTGTCAGGCGGGCGTCGTGAGCTGTTGGGGGGAGCTCGAGGCGCGGGCGGACCAGCGCTGCGTCGGAGTGGACGCGAAGCGTCGCGCGCATCGGGTGCAGGCTGTGTCCTCGGTGGTCTTTCTGGCCCTCGCGACAGGGCTGGTCGGACGATGCGGGTGGCTCGCGGGGCTCTTTGTCCTCGAGGCGCTCGGCCAGGCTCTACTCGCCTGGGACGGGGCCCGCGGGATGCAACGCGGGGCGGCCCGCGTGACGTACTTCGCGTCGACCGGCTTGGGGCGATCGGCGGCGGCGGTGTTGCTGGTCGGGGTGGGGTTGCGCTGGGCGGTCGCGTTCGATCGGTGGGGCCTGAGCCCCGCGCTCCTGCTGTTCCCTTTGGCTGCGTCGCTGCTCGGGCTCCGGACACGATCGGACTTCACCACGGGCGCGTCGATCGCCGTGTCGGGCTTCGGCTTGGGCTCGGCGCTCCTCACCACCGGAGCGACGGGCGCTGGAGCCGCGCAGCTCGCCTACGGCGCCTTGCTCATCGTCGGCGTGTTGGCGCTCCGGCCATGGTTCGCCGAGGTGCTGAACGTCGGCGTGTTTGGCATCGCGGCGTTCCTGTTGGCGGGGCTGTGATCACGCTCGTCTCGTGGGTGCTTCTCATCGGCGCGCTGGGCTGGTCGGCCTATCTCGCGCGGGTCGCGTTTGCCGTCCGGCACATGCCCCGGCTGGCCGCATGCGACGCGGATCCGAAATCGGCGAAGGTCACGGTGGTGTGTGCGGTGCACGACGAGATCGACCTGGTGGTGAACACGGCGCGCTCGCTGCTGGCGATCGGCGCCCCCCTTGCGGAGCTGATCGTCGTCGATGACCGATCGAGCGACGGCACGGGGGCCGCGCTTCGGGATCTCGTCGACCCGCGGCTGCGTGTGATGCGCGTCGATGACCTGCCCGACGGATGGCTGGGCAAGGTGCACGCGCTGGCGAAGGGCACCGAGGCCGCGTCCTCCGAGCTGCTCTTGTACGTCGACGCGGAACTCGAGCTGACCGAGCGCGCGCTCGCCGGGGCCGTTGCGCTCCTCGACAAACGCCGGCTGGACCACCTCGCGGTGCTCCCGACGCTCGGGCCCAAGCCCTACTGGCTCGATGTGTTTCTGACCACGGCGCTCGCTTTCTACGTCACGTCCAACCGGCCCTGGCTCTCGATCGGGCGGCGTCCCCACGCCGCCGTCAAAGGGGTGGGCAAGTTCAACCTGGTCCGTCGAAGCACACTGCTTCGCACGCGCGGCTTCCCCTGGCTGCGCATGGAAGCGGCGGCGGACGACATCGCCCTGGCGCAGCTCATCGCGCTGGCCGGCGGTCGCTCGCTGCTCGTTGAGGCGGGCGACGCGGGGGTCTCGCTCGGCTGGTACCGCTCGGTCGGCGAGATGGTGCGGCGCTTGGAGAAGAACACCGTCGGCGCGTTCGCGCGCTATCGATGGGGACGCGCGCTCTGTGTCTCGGCGTTGGCCGTCGGTTGCGCGGCTCTGCCTCTGGCGCTCCTCGTGAACACCCCGCTCGCGCAGACGGCCGGCCGCCTCGCTGTGGTCGCGACCGTTCTGTTCGCGGTGTCGTCGAGCGGGGCGATGCGGCGGCGGGTCTCGGTGTTGGCCGGTCTGCCCATCGGCATGGCGTTCATGGGGTTTGTGCTGCTTCGCTCGAGCTGGCTGTGTTTGCGTCGAGGCGGCATCCGCTGGGGTGACCGGACGTTTCCCGTCGAGGACCTCCGTGCCGGGCAGCGCGCGCGCTTCTCACTCTGAGGCGGTGAACTCGCCCGCCGACACCGCGATCGGCGACAGCTCTGAGATCGCGTCGCTCAACGCCCGCACGCGCGCGTCCCGGCGCATGTCGGGGTGCACGAGCAGCCACGCCTGACGCTGGATCTTCGTCGCCGCCGCGCTGAGCACCGCTTGCTCTTCGAGCTCGGCGTACATGCCGGCCTGCGGACGCGGGAGCAGGGCAACCCCGACCCCCTCGCGAACGAATCGGATCATGGCCGTGCGGTTGCCGGTCGCGATCGCGACGGACCCGGCGTTCTCGCGCTCCCAGACCGCCTCCATCTCGTTGTGAATCGGCGGACCGGTAACGACCCAGCGCAATGGGTCGCGGCGAATCGCGTCCGCGGTTCCAAACACCCCGTACCCGATGCGGAGCAAACGACGACCCCACAATCCGGGCGGCGGACGGTCCATGACGCCGATGGCCATGTCGACCTCGCGGCGGCGAACGCTCGGGCCCGAGTACCCGAGGGAAAGCTCCACTCGCAGGTTGGGGTACCGGTCGGTGAGCCGGGTGAGCGGTTCGACCAACAGCGGCAAGAACCCGTCGACCGTGGTGAGGCTGACCACCCCCGAGACCTCGCTTTGTTGCACGCTGGCCAGATCGCGCGCCCGCGCCAGCTGGGTCTTCATCGTCTGGGCCAGCGTGACGAGCGCACAGCCAGCCCGCGTCAGCTCCAGCTCGTCCCCGCCGCGGACGACGAGCTGCGCGCCCACCGCCGCCTCGAGCGCGTCGATCCGACGGTAGACCGTCGACGACGACACTCCGATTTCGCGCGCCACGGCGGGCGGCCTCTGCAGTCGGACCAGTGCCTCCAGGAACCGAAGGTCGTTCCAGTTGAGATCCGGGGTCATGGGTCACTCTTCTTCTCGGCGAACGCCTCTTCGGGTGAGTAGACGAGCCGCCGTCGAGCGTACACCGCGAAATAGAGCAGCCCCGCCGCGTACCAGAGCGCGGCGCCCAGGACGACGTTCCGGTACTCGTCGTCGACCACAAACAGGGTGACGAGCGTGGCGAGCGCGATGCCCAGCGCAATGAGCGCCCCCGGAACCCCGAGCGGGCTTCGGTAGGGCCGCGGTAGATTCGGGCGGCGGACGCGAAGCACGATGAACGAGACCATCTGCAGCACGTACGAGATGACCGCGCCGAAGACGGCCATGTTCAGCAGGACGGCGCCGACCGGGTGGTCCGAGCCCAGGAGATGGATGGCGAGAGCGACGACAAAGCCGAGCACCGCGCCCGCGACGAGCGCGACATGGGGCGTCTTGCGAGTCGGGTGTGTGATGCTCAGCCAGCGGGGGAAATAGCCGGCGCGCGAGAGCGAGAAAATCTGCCGTCCGTATGCGAACACGATGGTGTGGAACGAGGCGACGAGTCCGGTCACCGCGACGAGCGCGAGGACCTTGGCGCCGATGCCGTCGCCGAAGATCGTGCGGAAGCCATCGAAGAGCGGCTCCTCGGACTGGCTGATCGCAGCGGCCCCCGGTGCGATGGCGGTGTTCATGATGAGCGTGGCGAACGCCGTGAACACGAGGGTGAGCAGGCCGTAGAGGATCCCCTTCGGCATGTCGCGCGCCGGGTCGTGGGCCTCTTCGGCTGCGAGCGGCAGCTCTTCGATCGCGAGGTAGAACCACATCGCGAAGGGCAGCGCGCCGAGCACGCCGGTGGCGCCGTGAGGGAACCACGCGCTGTTGCCCGCCTGCGCCGGGACGTCGAGCGCCTGCTCGAGCGACAGGTGCGGCACTGCGCCGACAAAGAAGACCGCAAGGATGGCCAGCGCCGCGAACGTGATGACGACCGTGAACTTGAAGCTCGCCTCGACCCCGAAGACGTTCAGCCCGACGAACACGCTGTACGCCGCGACCCACCACGCGGGCGCCCACGCGTCTGGGGTGCCGAACACGGCGCCGAGATAGCCGCCGATCGCGACCACGATCACCGCCGGCGTGAGCACGAACTCCATGTTCTCCGCGAGCCCGGTGACAAACGCGCCCCACGGCCCGAGGGCGGTGCGCGCGAACGAGTAGGCCCCGCCCGTGTGCGGCAGTGCGGGGGAGAGCTCCGCCAACGAGAAGCAGAGCCCCGCATACATCACCGTGATGATCCCCGTCGCCACGAGCATGCCGCCGAAGCCGCCGGCCGCGAGCCCGAAGTTCCAGCCGAAGAAGTCGCCGCTGATCACCGCGCCCACGCCGAGCGCCCAGAGCGACCAGACGCGCGCGTAGCGCTTGAGGCCGCGTCGCTCGAAGTAGCTGTCGTCGACTGCGCCGTAGGAGACGCTGCGCGGCTCGTCGGCCACGTTCAGCCCGTGCCGCCGCCGCAGCTCGACCCTGCCTCTGCGCACGTCGACACGGCAGCGCAGGTCGAGTTGAAATACACGACGTCGACGGTGTTCGAGCGCTCGCCGTCGACCTCGACCTCGACCTCCCATCGTCCGTAGATGGACGCCGTGCAGTCGGTCAGTGCGCCCGTCTCGAGCGCGTCGATGGCGCGCCCGCCCCCATCGAGGACCCGGACCTCCGCCGCGCTCTCTGGCGTGCCGCAGCTCACCTGCTCGTTGTACTGCGTCGAGGTCGCCCCGGGCCGACCCGTGATCGTGAACGCGGCCGCCGGAGGCGTCCCGTGCGACACGCCGAGATCGATGCAGCCTGCGCCCTCAGAGGTGACGATGTTCAACGTCGGGAAGGGAGCACACCCCGCTGTGCCCGCGCAGTACTGGGCGCCGGTGCAGGCGCGGCAGGGGGAGCAGAAGGTGCGCGCACCGCTGCAGGTGTCGATCCCCGGGCATCGGGAGTTGAAGTACGTCACCTCGTCGAACGGAGACACCCGCCCATCGACTTCGGCGCGGATGCGATAGCGCCCGTAGATCGAGGCGAAACAGTCGGTCAGGGCGGCGCTGTAGAAGGAGAAGCTCTCGTTGCCCGTGCTGTCGAGGGTGTAGGTCTCGGCGTTCTCGCGCGGGAGCCCGCAGCTGACGTGTTCGTTGATCTGCTGTACGGCGGCGTTGGGTCGGCCGCGCGTCATGCGGCGGAAGGTGTATTCGTCCCCGCTGGGGTGCGGGACGCCGAGGTCGATGCAGCCCGGTGAGGAGGTGGTGAGGAAGTCGATGCTCGGGTCCGGGAAGCAGGTGCCTGCGAGGCAGTAGGTCATCCCGGTGCAGCGCGGCGGATGCGTGCATGTGTCCCCGACACAGAGGTCGTTCGTGCAGGGGTCGGTGTCAGCACAGCTCGCCGGTGTGCACGTCGGCCCCGCGTCGCTCAGCCCCGCGTCGCTCAGCCCCGCGTCGCCGTCCATGCCGGCGTCCAGCGGGGGCAGCACGACGCACGCCTGGCTCTCGCCGTCACAGTAGGCGTCGCTCGCGCAGGCGCTGTCGTCGGGGGCTTCGAAGCACTCGCCCGAGAGGCACCGCGCCACCACACATCCGCCGCCGCCTCCGCAATCCAAGTCGCCTTGGCACGCCGCCTCGGGGCAGTTCTCGGGGCGGTCGGGCGTGCACTCCGGTGCGACGCAGCGTCCCGAGGCGCACTCCGTGGCGCGGTCGTCATCGCCGGGACCGGGGCATCGCACGCCGAGGCACGCCCGGCTGATGACCGCGACCACCAACGTTGCCGTCCGCACCTCGACGGTCACCTCGCGCCGTGCGTTCCGTAGCCCGTCTCCGAGCAACTGCACCTCGAGCGTGTACGCGCCCGGCGCGAGGCTCGGGAACTCCGCCACGCGGGCGCCCTCGAGGAAGTCGTTGTCCCTCGTCACCGACCGCGTCACGGGGTCGGCGCTCGCCTCGGGGCCTGCCAACATCGAGACCCGGACGGACTGGAAGTCGATTCCCGCGCGCAGATCGGTCTGGAGGTCGACGAGCACGGTGGACCGGCCCCCGTCGCACGCAGCGAGCAGGAGCGCACCGACGACCATCCAGCCCCGCGACGTCCTCACGAGACCCACAATACCACCGGCGACAGCGGCCAGATGTCCTCGGCGGAGGTCGCGACGCGCCTCGCCGGCGGGACGGGGCCGATGCGGCGCGTCGCTCCTCGCCGATGCGCCGCATCGACTCGTCACGCCGCACCCCAGTTGGACCCATTCGCGCTCGTCGATCCGCATCACGACTTCCGCCTCGGCCATCTAGTCCTGCATGCGCTCGCGGCGCGCGCGCGTGGCGCGGTCCTCGGGGGCGCGCTCGAGCCACGCGTCGAGCAAGGCGCGTGCCTCGTCGGTGCGTCCCTGCTCCCATCGCTGCTCCGCCTGGGCGCGGACGCGGTCGCGTGGGGACACATCCACCGCGTCGGCAGGGAGCGCGCGGTACACGGGGTCGGGCTCTCGCCCAGCGGCCTCCAGGATCTGCGCGCGCGCCGCCAGCAAGGGCGCGGCGTCCCCGGCGAGGGTGGCCAGCGCACCGTCGATGTCTCCGGCACGTCCGCGCGCACGACCCCACGCGAGGCGAAGCTCGGGGGACGGGCGTCGTCGATGGGCCTCGGCGAGCACCTCGGCCGCCAGGGCGGTCGCGCTCGCGTCTTGCAGCGTCCGTGCGAGCTCGATCGGCGCGTCCGGCCAGGCTTGGCTCCCCGGCTCGATCCGAGAGAGCACGCGGACGGCTTGGGCCCGGTCTCCGTGGGCTCGGAGTGCCCGACCGAGGACCAGCCGTGCCCGCGCGCCGCCATTCGACGAGAGCGCCACGCGCGCAAGCTCGATCGCGCGCGCGCTGTCCCCGAGCGCCAACGTGCCCGCGGCGACCCGCACGAGCGCCTCCTCGTCTGACGGCATCCATCCCGCGAGCAGTCCGCGGGCGAGCTCGTTCTCTCCCGCCGCGAGCGCAGCTTCGAGCTCCAGAGTGGGGGCCTCCTGGGGGGGCAAGGCGAGCGTGAGCCGGAGGGCCAGCTCAGGCTGCCCTCGGTCCAGGGCCGTCTGCGCCGCGTCTCGGATCTCCGCTGCGCGCGTCGGGGCCACGCGGAGGATCTCCCGCACGGCCTCGACGGCGCCGAGCGCGTCCCCTCGCTCGATGAACAGACGGAGCCGGGCGCGCGCCGCGCCGGCCGAGGATGCCCGGTCGCCCACCCGAGACAGATACCGCTCGAGTACGGCATTCGCCTCGCCGGGGTGGGCGTCACGCAACACGGCGGAGAGCGCGAGCGGCCCGGCCTCGGACTCCGGCGCCGCCGCCGAGGCCCGCGCGAATGCGGCGGTCGCTTCGTCCATCCGCTCGTGGCGCGCGTGAATGTGGCCCCGCGCCATGTGCAGCAGCTCGGAGTCCGGGTCCAGCGATGCGCCTTCGTCCAAGAGCGCGAGCGCTCGGGCCTCGCGACCCAATCGGTCGAAACAGTCGGCCAAGCGGGCGATCAGGAAGGGATCGTCTTCCGGGCCGGCCCGGGCGGCGCGAAACTCTTCCGCAGCGCGGCCCCAGTCCCCGGCGGCGTAGGCCAGCTCACCGCGAAGGAAGTGCTCGTAGGAGTAGGGTGAAACGAAGATGCCCCGGCGCGCCTCGCCGCCGACCGTGCGCGTGACTTCGCCCGCGCCCAGGAGGCCGGTGCAGCCCGAGAGCAGGACCGCGAAGAGCGCGAGCCCCGATGAAGCGGTCCCCCCCAAAGCGCGCTAGTTGGTGCAGAGACCGCGGTTGGCAGCGTCGGCTCGGCAGTTCACGGGGAACTGAATGCCCTCGCCCAGCGGCAGTGGCCACTCGGGGAGGAACCGGAAGCCCTCCGCGATCGCCTCGTCGGCGCGCGTCGCCACCACGCGCACACCCGGGGGAGTGCTGCGCGGCTGGAGGTCACCGGTCCAGATCTCGAGTGGGAACAGGAACGCGCCGGTACCGTCCGGCGTGGAGTTCGCCGACACGTAGGCACCGTCGATCGTCATGACGAGCACGCCGTCGGCCTCGACCTGCAGGTCGATCGCGCCGCCGGCGTAGTCCATCGGCTCGACCATCATGAAGCGTTGGTCCCCCTCGGGCTCGAACTGCACCCGCAGGTTCTGAAAGACGGCCGGGTCGGTCGAGACGAACCGCATGCGCAGCTCGTAGCCATCGGGGGGCGGCTCTTCGCTGCAGCTCGTCGCCATCAGGGCCAATGCCGCGGCGAAGATCATCATGCACATGCGCCTCATCACAGGCCTCCCATCAACGGCGGCAGCTCGATGCCCTGTGGGTCGAGCATGCTGGGGCCCTGGTCCGAGACCGCGACGCCGATCCCGATCGCGACGCCGATCAGCAGCGCCGCGCCGCCTCCGACGATCGTCCAGAACCACCATTGCTCGAGGAGCTCGCCGTCGTCCGGCTCGCCGGTCTCCATCGCCCACGCGCCCTCGCCCACCGTGCCGCTGCTTGCCTCCACGGCTTCTGCGCCGAGGACGTCGAGCGTGACGTCGAGACGGGCTTGCTCGCCGACGCCGATCTCCGTCCGCCGTTGCACGGGAACATGGCCGGGGGCCGCGACCGATACGGTGTGCGGGCCTTCGCTGAGCTCGACGCGGGACACAGGAGATTCCCCGAGCGGCTCGCCGTCGAGCTGGATGCGCGCGCCGTCGACGTTGACCGTGACGAGCAGCGTGGAGGGGGGCGGTGGGGGGCTCGGCATCTGCGCTTCGAGCTGCGCGCTGAGTGGCGCGATGGCCTCCGCGATCGCCTCGGCGTCCCGCGGCAGCTCGCCCTCGATCCGTTCCCCGCGGAGCGCGCCGGAGACCGGGTCGCGCATCTCCAGGCTGGCCGCGTGACCGGACCGGGTGCGGCTCACGCGGACCACCAACCCGGCTTGCGCCTGCGCGCTCGCGAGCTGCGCGCCGAGGCACGCGTCGTCGCTGCACGCGCGCATCGCCGAGAGGATCGCCTCGTCGGCGAGCGCATGCACGGGGCGCCGACCCGCCATCGGGGTGACCTGCGCGGTGACGGCGGCGGCGACCGCCTGCGTGGTCTCCTCGCTCACGCGGCGGGCCGGTACGACCACCACCATGATGGGCAGCGGCGCACGCGAGGCGCTCGGTGACGCTTCCGTCATGGGGGGCGTCTCCGCTGGCGTGTCCGCCGGGGTGGCGGGTTGGGTGTCCGCAGTGGCGTCCTGCGCATGGGCAGAGTGGGCCCCGAGGACCATCAGCATCGCCAGCAATGGCGCGCTCATGGTGGGCCGCCGCCGGCGTTCGGGTGCGTGCTGCATGCGCGCGACCATAGCAGCCCGCCGAACAACGTCACGGCTCCGGCCCCGCTCGCGTCATCGGCCGTTGAACGTGCGCGCCCCCCCGAGTAGGATGCCGGCCGGCTCGCTACCGCCGGGGACTCCGTTCCTGGTGGCTGGCTCGCCGCGTCGAGGGGCAACCCTTTCGATCTCCCCGCTCTGGCTTGCCAGGGGTCGCGAGGAGGGCGGAGTTTGCCGAACCTTCAGGAGATGATTGACCATGAGCGAGGCAGCGCAGAAGTATCTCGACACGTTCCCCGGTTGGCTTCGCAGTCTTGGCGAAGACGCGGAGAACCTCGCGTCCGTCTTGTCGGACGACAGCTTTTCCCAGCCGGCGCGCGAGTCCGTCGCCGGGGGGCTCAACTACCTGTTCAAGTCGCTCGATCTCATCCCCGATGGGATCGACGACATCGGATACCTCGATGACGCGTTTGTTCTCCGCGTCTCGGCGGATCTGGCCGGGCGCGAAAGCTCAGACGGGGTCGATGCCGATCGCCTTCGCGCGCTGGGCGAGCTCGCCAACGACTGCGACACGATCCGCGAGTTCCTCGAGGGGGACTACGACCGGCTCGAGACGTACGTGAAGGGGCTCCGCCGCGGGGCCGCTCGCGGTCGCTCGGTCGCCGATATCCTGGCGGATGCCGACCTGCGTGGGGAGCTGCTGTCCGACGTGCGCGGGTTTGCCAAGAGCTACTCCGCGCCTTCGTTCGCGCGCGAAGAGAAGAACCTCATCAAGCTGCGTGCGTTCTTCGACGCCAAGCTCCCCAAGTAAGAAGCGGGCTGGGTGAGCGCCCAGCCCCCCTACATCGACCGCGCTCGGGCGTAACGCTCGGGCGCGCTCCCGCGTGTTCTCTGAATGAACGCGCACCTTCGCGCGCCGGTGGACACCCCCGGCTCGGCGGGCTAGCTACGAAGCCCTGGCTGGCGCCTTGCGAACGGCGCCCCCTTCGACTCTTTCGGTCGGAGACCCCAACGTTCGCGCTAGAGGTCTCATGAGTCCGATTGGAATGACGCTGGTCTTCGTGCTCACCCTGGGCGCGTTCGCTTGGTCCGCCTCCCGACGCATGCAGTTGCTGCGCATCGGCACGAGCCCGTCGCGGTTCCCGCTGCACCCAGCCGCGCTGTTCGAGCGCATCAAGAACCTGCTGGTCTACGTCATCGGCCAAAAGAAGATGCCGAAGAACCCGCGCTACGCGGTCGCCGGCATCGCGCACATCGGGGTCTTCCTCGCGTTTCAGGTCTTGCTGCTCAACAGCGTGATGCTGTGGATCCGCGGATACATCCCCGAGTTCGATTTTTGGGGGATCCTGGGTCCCAATCACATCGTCGGGCAGCTCTACTCGCTTGTGAAGGAGCTGGCCGCCTTCGCCGCTCTCGCGGGTGCCTCGGTCTTCGTCTACTACCGCGTGGTCAAGCGCCCCGACCGGATGACGCTGGGCGCGGAGGGGCTGCTCATCCTCTTCATCATCATCACGATGATGCTCTCCGACTACGTCTACGTCGGGGGTGACATCGTCCGCGACGCACGCATGGCGGGCGCGGAAGTCAGCTGGCACTGGCACGAGCCCTTCGGCTCCGCGCTCGCGATCGGCTTCTCGGGGTTGTCCGACGGGACCGTGACGATCATCGAGCACGTCGGGTTCTGGTGGCACGCGACGTGGGTGCTGCTGTTCTTGAACCTGCTTCCCTACGGCAAGCACTTCCACATCCTGACGATCGTCCCGAACATCTTCGCGCAGCCGCTCGAGCACCCTGGGAAGCTCCCGGACGTCGAGGGCCTCGAAGACAAGATCATGAACGACGAGCCCGTCGGCGTCGCGAAGATCGAGAACTTCACTTGGAAGCACATCCTCGACTTCTACACGTGCACCGAGTGTGGCCGCTGCAGCGACAACTGCCCGGCGTACACGACGGGCAAGAAGCTGTCTCCGAAGCACCTCACGCTGGCGCTCCGCGACCACCTCTACGACCTCGAGCCGCACTTCCTCGGCACGGGCGGCATCGAAGCGCCGCACGGCTCCGCGCGCGAAGACGACGGCAAGACGCCGGCCGCGTGGCCGGACGGCTACCGCCACGTCTCGGAGCACGTCGACCTGATCGGTGACGTGATCGACCCGGCCGTCATCTGGGCCTGCACGACCTGCCGCGCCTGCGAAGAGCAGTGCCCGGTCAACATCTCCTACGTCGACAAGATCGTCGAGATGCGCCGCGCCGAGATGCTCGTGAAGAACGAGTTCCCGCATGACCTGGCCAAGACGTTCCAGAACATCGAGGTCAACGGCAACCCCTGGAACCTGCCGGCGATGGACCGGGGCAACTGGGCCGACGGCCTGGAGGTGGGCGGCGAGTCCGTCAAGGTGCCGCTCGTCGCCGACAAGCCGGACGCTGACGTCATCTACTGGGTGGGCTGCGCCGCGAACTACGACGACCAGGCCATGAAGGTCGCCCGCGCGACGGCCAAGCTCCTGCACCACGCCGGAGTCGACTTCGCCATCATGGGCTCCGAGGCGACGTGCACTGGCGATCCGGCTCGCCGGGCTGGCAACGAGTACCTCTTCCAGATGCTCGCCGAGCAGAACATCGAGACGCTCAACGGCTATGGCGCGCCCAACAAGACGGTCATCACCGCTTGCCCGCACTGCTTCAACTCGCTCGCCAACGAGTACCCCGCGTTTGGCGGCAAGTACGACGTGGTGCACCACACGAGCTTCCTCAACGGCCTGATCTCCGCCGGCAAGCTCACCCCGGAGCGGCGTGTCGACGCGACGGTCGCCTACCACGACAGCTGCTACCTCGGCCGCTACAACGAGGTGTACGACGACCCGCGTGAGGTGCTGTCGGCCATTCCGGGTGTGAAGCTCGTCGAGGTCGAGTACTGGAACAAGGAGCGTGGCCTCTGCTGCGGAGCGGGTGGCGCCCAGATGTGGAAGGAAGAGGAGGAACCGCGCGAGTTCGCCGGGGAGAAGTACACCCGGGTGAACAACAAGCGCACGCTCCAGCTCCTGGACACGAAGGCCGACACGATCGCCAGCGGGTGCCCGTTCTGCGCGACGATGCTCTCGGATGGCGTCAAGGCCGCCGAGAAGGAAGAGTCGGTCGACCAACTCGACGTGGCTCAGGTCCTGGAGCGTTCCATCGACTTTGGGGCGCGACGGATCGTCGACGCCGCCGAGTAATCGTCGGTCCAGGCCCCATCAGGGGCTGGTTTGGTCGCACGCGTGATCCGTTTTTGCGTGTCGGCTCACAAATGCGCCGTCGGCAGGCGCGGATTGTCGTGACCTCGGTTGCGGCGACGATCCGCGCGTGGTTCTTTATTGGCCATGAGCCTCGAAGACCGCATCCAGAAGCTGGTGGACACCAACGAAGTGGTGCTCTTCATGAAGGGCACCCGGAGCGCGCCGCAGTGCGGCTTCAGCGCACGGGCCTGCGACATCCTGGACGAGTTCCTCGATGACTACCGGACCGTCGACGTGCTCGCCGATCCGGTCCTGCGGGAGGGCGTGAAGTCGTTCAGCGAGTGGCCGACGATCCCCCAGCTCTACGTGAAGGCGAAGTTCGTGGGTGGCTCCGACATCATTCACGAGATGACCAAGAGCGGGGAGCTCGAGGGGGTGCTCGGACGCGGGCGCATCGAGCTGTCGCTGCCCGCGGTCACCATGTCCAAGTCCGCCGAGAAGGCGTTCATCAAGTTCTGGGAGGCCGAGGGCGACACCGACGAGCCCGTCGTGCGCATCACGGTCGGCTCGGACTGGGAGCCGCTGCTCGACCTCGACCAGCCGCGCGACGGGGACGTCGTGATCGACATGGGTGAGCTCGACTTGGTCATGACGCGCGGCACGGCGCGAAGGGTGGACGGCGTCGTCATCGACTTCATCGAGCGGGGCGGCCAGGCCGGCTTCAAGGTCGAGAACCCCAACACGCCACGCATGGTCAACCAGCTGACGGTCGACGACCTCGAGCGGTGGCTGGCCGACGACAAGCCCCACCTCTTGCTGGACGTGCGCACCATCGAGGAGCGCGCCACCGCGAAGATCGAGCCCTCGGTGCACTTCGACGACACCTGGAAGGCGCGTCTCGAGGATCTGGATCGCGACCAGACCATCGTCTGCTACTGCCACCACGGCAGCCGCAGCCAGCAGGCGGCCAGCCATCTGCTCAAGCTCGGGTTTCGCGACGTGCACAACGTCCAGGGCGGCATCGATGCATGGTCGATGCACATCGATCCTGAGGTCCCGCGCTACTGAATCCGCTGCTCGCTTCGGCGTGACGCTGCGTTGACCTCGGGGCGGGCTTCCCCGATGCTCGTGCCGTGCTCGTGATGCTTCAGAGCGGCCTCCCCGGAGGCTACGGGGTGTCGCTGCTCCAGACGCTGCTCGCGCTGGCGGCGGTCTGCATTCTTGCGTGGGTGGTCCTGCGTTGGAGCGCCAAGCGCGGTCTGAATCTGGGGACGGGGCGCATCAAGGTGCTCGAGCGCACCCGGCTCGACGGGCGACGTGCGCTCTACCTCGTCGAAGTCGGGGATCGTGTCCTGTTGGTCGGCGCAGGGGAGGGCGGCGCACCCGCGCTGCTGGCCGAGTTCGATCCCGCCGAGCTGCCACCGGCGCCCGAGGGGCCGTCCTCGGTGGCGGACCTCGTGGCACGCTGGCGCGCGCGGGACTCGTCCGGATGACGCGCGCGCGGGTCAGCTTGGTGATCGTTGCGTTCCTGCTGTCCGGCTGCCTGCTCGACCGCACGGGTGTCGCCGGACCCGATCGCGACGCGACGTTCCCCGACGGGGGACGGGTGGACGCTGGCTTGATGGATGCCGGCCCGCAAGACGCGGGATTCGACGCGGGGCCGACCGACGCGGGGCCGACCGAGGCGGGGCCGGTCGACGCGGGGCCGATCGACGGGGGGCCGATCGACGGGGGGCCGCCGGACACCGGCCCGCCGGACGCGGGGCCGCCCGTGGTTTGCGACGCCACGACCTGCCCGGCTCCAGGGGTCTGCGACGGCGGCACGTGCCTCTTCGACTGTGACGCGGTCAGCTGCCCGGCGAACGTGGTCTGCCCGCGCGGGCTGCCCTGCGAAGTGATCTGCGCTGACGGGGGCTGCCAGGGCTCGGTGACCTGCACCGAGGCGACCTCGTGTGACATCGACTGCGGCCGGGCCAACCAGTGCGCCGGCCCCATCGCCTGCGCGGGTGCGAACTGCGAGGTGCTCTGCGGGCGAGACTCGTGTCTCAACACGATTGCCTGTACGGCCGACACCTGTGACCTCGACTGCGATGGGGACCGCTCGTGTCTCGGCACGCTGTCGTGTGACAGCGCCGACGCCTGCACGATGTCGTGCGAGGGCGACGACGCCTGTCGGGCGCTTCGGTGCGACGCGGGTCGATGCACGCTCGAGTGCACGGGGGACCGCGCATGCAAGAGCACCGTCACGTGCACGGCGCCTTCGGGGTGCGACATCCTGTGCGACGACGACGACGCCTGCGCGGGGGCCGTCGGCTGCACGGCGCCCGGGGCCCGCTGTGACATCGACTGCGCGGCGAACCGCACATGCAAGTCGACGGTGCGCTGCAGCGCCGACGAGTGCGACATCGCGTGCCTGGGCGACGACAGCTGCATTCTGGACGTGGGCTGCGCGGCGGACGCGTGCGCGATCCAATGCGACACGCGTTCGTGCATCAGCCAGGTGGACTGCCCGGGAGCGACCGACTGCGACGTGCTCTGCACGGGTGACTTCTCGTGCGTCGGTGAGGTCGGATGCTCCGGCACGCAGTGTGTCGCGTGCGACGGCAGCTTCAGCTGCGGCACTGGCACGAGCCCCAGCTGCACGCACGACGCGGCGCGCTGTCCCTGAACCGTCGCGTGCAAGTGGGGCAAGCCCCCGACGCAGACCGCCCGGGAGCTTGGTAGGATGGCGACGTGGCGGCGGCGCACGATGTCTCGGAGACACCGAAGTTCTGTGGCCCCTACGAGCTGCTCGCGCGGATCGGAAAGGGGGGCATGGCGTCGGTGTACCTGGCGCGGGGGCGTGAGGACGACCCGGCCCACCCCAACCTCGTGGCGGTGAAGGTCCTCCATCCGCACCTCGCAGGCCAGGCCGAGTACATCGACATGCTGATGGACGAGGCGAAGGTCACAACGGGCTTGCGTCACCCCAACGTGGTCGAGACCTTGGAGGTCGGCCGCGACGGATCGCTGTTCTACCTCGTGTGCGACTACGTCGAAGGCGCGGCGCTAGACCGGCTTCTGCGGCGCTCCAAGGACCGCCGGCCCGAGCTCATCGTGCCGGTGGTCATCGACGCGCTCTACGGGCTGCATGCCGCGCACGGGATGAAGGACGAGATGGGGCGCTCGCTCGAGGTGGTCCATCGGGACGTCACCCCCGGGAACGTGCTCGTGGGCGTGGACGGCATCGGGCGGATCTCCGACTTCGGGGTCGCCAAGGCCCGCGCGCGCATCACGAAGACCAACCCCGGCATCGTCAAAGGCAAGGCGGGATACATCGCGCCGGAGGTCATCCTGGGGCGTGATGTCGACGCCCGTGCGGACGTGTTCTCGATGGGCGTTCTCCTCTGGAACGCCCTGACAGGCAAGATGCTCTTCGACAAGAAGGACCTGGCGAGCTCACTCACGTCGCTCCTGAAGTCGGACATCCCCCCACCGAGCCGCATTGGCCGGCAGCCTTCGGCCCTGTTCGACGGGCCGATCATGATGGCGCTCAGCCGCGACCCGGCGAACCGCCACGAGAGCGCGCTGGAGATGGCCGAGGCGCTCGCGGACGCCCTGCTCTTGTTGCCGGACGTGGGCGGGCGCGACGCGGTGGGCGCGTGGGTGTATTCCCACTTCGCCGAGACGCTCGACCGGCGTCAGGTCTCCGCGATGGCCGAGCGCGGGCGCCCCTGGGACGCCGAGAACGTCGAGCCGCTCAGCACCAGCGCGCTGGTCCGCAAAGACCCGACCGGGCGGATCCTCAACGCCATCCCCGAGGTGGACCTGCCCGAGGTCGCGGCGCCGCCGGCCGCCGGTACACCCTGGCTCAAGTTGATGGGCATGACTCTGGGAGGGGCGCTCGCGCTGGCCGGCGCGGGGGCGCTCGGTGCGATGTGGGCGGACACGCGCCGGGCCCCCGAGGAGGCGCCGGCGCCAGCCGAGCAACAGATCGAGCCCGACGAAGCCGAGCCGGACCTGGGCGGAGCTGAGGACTTGGAGCGATTCGAGACCCTCGCGCGCGACGAGGGCCAGGCTGAGCCGACGCCGCGCCCGGCGAGCCGCCGGATGCGCCCCGCGCCGGCCTCGGATCGGCGAGCCGAGCCCTCCGCGGACGAGAACGACGATGCGCGCTCCCGTGAGTCGGACGCCCCGGGCGAGGACGGGGAGCCCACTGCCCACCCCGAGCCCGCTGCCCACCCCGAGCCCACAGCCGAACCATCCCCCACAGCCGAACCAGCCTCCAGGGCCGAACCGGATGATGCGGTGCTGGAGGAGGCTCCCGAGTCCGGGGACATGTTGGACGACCGCCCCGCGGGTACCCAGACCGTGGAAACGGCGCCGCCGGCCGGCCACGCCGAAGATTGACGCCCGCAGACACGTGTGGGGGCGGGTCGTACACCAGCCCCATCGCTGCTAGGGTCAGCCTGTGCGAAACGCCCTTCTCATTACGCTTCCGTTGTTGATCCTCGGCTGCACCGCAGGCGGCGGTCCCGTGACCGGCCGAGACGGGGGAGGCGGAACCGACGGCTCGACCTCCTTCGACGCGGGAGACACCGGCCCCGTCACGTTCCGCTGCGACCCGGGGTCCACCGGCTGCACCGGGAACACGTACTGGGAGTGCGCGGACGACGGGCTCAGTCGGAGCTTCGAGACCCAGTGCGACGACGCCTGCGACCCGCAGCTCCGCTGCGTGCTGTGTGTGCCAGGCTCACGCCGCTGCGAGGGCACGGTGTCCCAGCGATGCGCCACCAACGGCAATGTGTGGGTCAGCGCGCGCGACTGCAGCGAGTGGGGAAGCACCTGCGGCAGTGATGGGTTCTGCGGCGACGCGTGCGCGGAAGCGGAGCGGAGCGCCTCGAACGTCGGGTGCGAGTACTGGCCCGTCCCGCTCGCGAACACCGCCGAGCTGAACCCGGCTGCGTTCGACTTCCGCGTCGTCGTGTCCAACCCGAACGAGACTGCGGCGACTGTGACCGTGACCCGCGCAGGCGCGGAGGTCTACACGGGAACCATCGAGCCAGGCGGATTGTCCGAGGTCTCGCTGCCCTGGGTCGACGGGCAGTCCTTCGGCATCCCCCAGGGCGACTGGCAGAGCTTCGTCACCGCCAACGGCGCCTACCGCCTGACCAGCGACCTGCCGGTGATCGCCTCGCAGTTCAATCCCTTCGAGTACAGCGCCGGCGAAGACTTCTCGTTCACCAATGACGCCACCCTCATCTACCCGAGCCATGTGCTCACCGGCGACTACATCGGCACCAGCTACTCTCCGCTGAGCCGCCGCACCGAGACCAGCGCGCTCCGCTACCCGGGGTACCTCGCCATCGTCGGGGTGGCTCCCGGCATGACGCGCATCCAGATGACCGCGCGCAGTGAGATCGCGGCCGACGCGGGAGGGCGCTGGCCTGCCACACGGCGGGGCGCGACCGTCGCGTTCCAGCTCGCGCAGGGGGAGGTCGCCCACGTGGTCGCGGCCGTGCCGCCGGAGTGCAGCCCCGGTCGCCCCGGCTACGTCGAGGAGCGCGAATGCACGACGCTGCCGATCATCGGTGAGCGCTGCGACGTGTTCGAGACCTGCGACGAGCGCGAGTACGACCTGACGGGGACCCGGATCATCGCCGAGCAGCCGGTGGCCGTCTTCGGCGGCCACACGTGCGCCTATGTCCCCACCACCGCGCAGGCGTGCGACCACCTCGAGGTGCAGATGCCGCCCATCCAGAGCTGGGGCCGCAGCTACGTCTCCGCGCCGATGGGCGACGGCTCGATCATGGGCACCAACATCGTCCGGGTGCTCGCGGCGTTCAACAACACGACGGTGACCGTCAACCCGCCGCAGGGCGGCGTGAGCAGCGCCACGCTCGTGCCCGGCGAGGTCCTCGAGTTCGAGGTGTCGAGCCCGTTCTCGGTCACGGGGGACAACGCCATCCTCGTCGCGCAGTACCTCCGCGGTCAGTACGCCACCGAGCCCGAGTCCGCGCGCGGCGACCCGGCGATGACCGTGTTGGTTCCGTCAGAGCAGTACCGGAGCGACTACGACTTCGCGCTGCCCAGCTCCTACAACGCGGGAACGAACGGGCAGAACCATCTGCTCATCGTGCGTCCGCCAGGCCTCGGCATCACGCTGGACGGCGCGCCGCTGACGACGAGCTTCACGGCGGTTGGGGGCAGCGAGGTGGGGGTGGCGCTGCTGGAGGGCGGCACGCACTCGATGAGCGCGGCGGAGCCGTTCGGCATCATCGCGTACGGAATGGGGAGCTTCACCTCCTACGCCACTCCGGCCGGGCTCGATCTGGAACCCATCACGGTCCTGTTCTGAAACGCGAAGCGGCTTCCGTCCCTGGTGGCGGATCGATCGGCCAGTTGGGTGGCCAGCGTCCGTGAAAAGCCGCCGCAAGACGTGCTTCGAGTCCTGAGTCGAGCGATCCGCCTCCTGGCACCCACCTTGCGTAGAGGTGTGTCAGGAGATTTGGGATGAACCGCCTCACGACGACGCTCGCTTGTTTCTTCGCCCTCACCGGCCTCCTCACGGGTTGCGCCATGGAAGACGCCAAGGGCGTCGAGGACCACCTCGAGTTCGAGAACTACGACGCCGCGAAGGCGGACTCGTTTCGGAACCCGACGGAGCACGGCGACCTGAACTTCGGCCTCGCGAGCTCGGCCAGCCTCACCGAGGACCGCTTGTTCCACACGTGGACGTTCACGCTGTCGGGCGACGCGGATGTGGACGTCCCCGTGGCCATCAGCACGGCCAACCTCGACACGGTCATGTACATGTACCGCCGCGACCCGGGCGCCGAGCGCTGGGGCCGCTACATCGAGCGCAACGACGACAGCGGCGACTCCGTCGCATCCCGGATCACCGAGTCGCTCGGCGCGGGCGAGTACCGCGTGCTCATCAAGGGCTACAAGACAGCGCTCCGAGGCGACTTCTCCATCACGCCGACTTGCGAGGGCGCGGGTTGCCCCGGCCAGGTCGACTGCAGTGCGGACAGCATCCCATCCGACCCGACCCTGCCCGAAGAGTGCACCGAGGCGCTCAGCTACGCGCTCAACGCCGACCGCGTCAGCTCCGACCGCACCTTCGTCACGCTCGCCAACCGCTGCAGTCTGCCGACGGCCGCGCGTGTGGGCCTCGAGGCGTACTACAACTACTGGGACGGCATCGCCGGCTGGGAGGACGCCTTCGGCTGGCTCGCCGAGGACGAGGAGCTCGAGATCGACGTCGCCTGGAGTGAGCTGTCGTCGGGCGCCTTCTTCGTCGAGGTCGACGCCGGCGGCGACGAGGCCGCGATGGACTACATCATTACCGCCGAGGGCGAGCTGCTCGCGGGCTACCAGCACAACCAGTCACCGACCTTCCTCACCTTCTGCGCCGGCAGCGAGGACTGGGAAGACGAGACGTGCGGCGGCATCTACATGAGCAGCATGGTGCACAGCGAAGTCGACGAGATGCGCGGCACCGAGGAGGGCGTGACGCTCGCCGACGCCGAGAGCCGTTTGCCGGCGGCGACGTTCCTGGCGTTCACGGAGTTCGCCGAAGAGAACGACATGGCCGCGGGCGACGAGGCGACCGTCTACTTCGAGGAGTGGGCCGCCAACAGCTGGGACGCGGACTCCATCGCGTCGGTCACCGTCGAGAGCAGCGAGTACGGCGTGACGAGCTACGAGATCTCCGCCGGTGAGCGCTGGAGCTACGTCATCACCGAGCAGAACGGCTTCGAGGGCCCGCGCAGCTTGGTCTGCCGCCAGCTCTGATTCTCGACGCTTCGACACGCGCGGGCGGTCTCCTTCGGGGGTCGCCCGTTTCGCGTCGGGATGACGGGGCGAATGGAGAGAGACGTGGCGCGGAGCGCCACCAAGAATTTCGCCTCAGTCGTAGCGGGCGAGGAGATGCAGGTCCCCCTGCTCGAAGAGCTCGACGTCTACGGCGAACGTTCCCAGCTCGAGACCGTCGAACCGGGCCGCCAGCTCACACAGAGACTGAACATCAGCGAGTGTCGGGGGGCCCAGCACACGACCTACGATCAGCGCCGCGGTCGTTTCCGAGGGGACGAGGTGCATGGCGGCCATTGTCCCTCTTTACGGCGAACGCGGCCCGATCTCCCTTGGCTCCTCCCCCCTCTTGCCCGAACTTCAGTACCCTTCCGCTTCGATCGCTTCGTCCGCGAACTCGTAGGCGGCGGCCGCCTGGGCCGGTGCGGAGGACGCGCCCGCGGCCGAGTCCTGGGCCGCCTGCATGCGCGTGGCGCGCTCGCGGAGCTGTCGTCGCTGAGGTGACGGGGGCGCCACCGCGGCCGCCGCCGAGAGCTGCTGACGGGCGCGTTGAAGCTCTTGCACGGCGCGCTGCTGTTGACCCTGACGCATCGCCTCGGCGGCCCGGAGCTGCGCCACGCTCGCCTCGTGGTTGGCCACCATCGATGCGACGCGGGGAGCGGGGGGCGCGCTCGAGCGCGCGACCTCGTAAGCGATCGGCGCCTCGCTCACGCGCTCCTCGCCCTCGCTCGGCGTGCGGTACACGACCCGCGCTTGCGCGAGAGAGTGCTGCCCCAGCTGGCTGGACGGGATCCGGGCGCGGAAGAGCACCTCGCGCCGCTGGCCTGCGTGCATCGAACCGAGCGGGAGCCGGAGCCGTCCGTCGGAGATGACAGTCCCGGTGGTCTCCCCGCTCAGGATCGTGACCCCGGGCGCCGGCACCACCTCGAGGTACGCGTTGACCGCCACCGAACGGGACAAGAGATCGAGCTCTCCTTCGAGGATGGCGGCCATCTGCTGCGGCTCCGCCAGATGGTAGAGCCGGCCCGAGCTGCGCACCGCCATCGCCGACAGCGTCTGCTGGTCATAGTCGTAGCCCACCCCGATCGCCGTGACCTGCGTGCCGAACTCCGTGGCGCGCGCCGCGAGATCCCCGAGCGACTGCGGGTCCGCCGGGCCTACGTTCGCGCGCCCGTCGCTGATCAGAAACACCCGCCGCAGCGGATGCGTCGCCGGCGCCTCGTTCATGCGGGCGATGCCGACCTGCATGCCGTCCCAGAGGTTCGTGCCGCCGCCCGCGTAGAGCTGGCGGATGCCCTGCATCAGGCTGGCGCGGGTACCCGGCCCGATCACGGTGGGCGCCGCGATCTGCGTGACCTGGTTGCTGAACGCGTAGATCGAGACGATGTCGCCGGGCGCGAGGCTCTCGACCAGGCTCGCCGCCGCCATCTGCGCGTTCCGGATCTTGGCGCCGGCCATCGAGCCCGAAGTGTCGACCACCAAGGACACGGCCATCGGCGCCCGCGACCGCACGGGGCTGACGTTCGGCGCCTCGATCCAGACCCCGACGTACGTCTCGCCGTCCGCGCCGACCCGGACCTGCGTATGCAGAGGCGAGCCCCCGACCCAGCTCTGCGCCGCCGCCGGAGCCGGAGCCGCCATCGCCATGAGAAGAAGTGCCAAGAGCCCCGAGAGCGTGTGCCGCATGCCAGCCAGTCCTTTCGACCCGCGTTCGCGCTCGATCCACGAGCAGCGCGAGCGGGCGTGAAGGCGTCCGACGGCCGAGCCTCGTCAACGATCTATTGGGCGTGCACTTGGCGGAGGAGACCCGGGCTCGACCCCGCCAGTGTTGACCCTGCGAGCCGCCCGTGGAATGACCGCACCATGGCTCTCACGCGTGGATTGTCCCTCGTCGCCCTGATTCTGGCCCTCGCCTCCGGCGCCGCCGCACAGGACGGTGACCCGACGCCCGGAGATCCGCCGACGGATCCCACCCAGACCCCGGAGCGCGACACGCCGACTGAGGAGCCCTCGGCTGAAGAGGTCGCCCGCCGGGCGCGCGTCGTGGCCTCGATCGGGGACGTGACGCTCAGCCTTGGTGACGTGGAAGACGCCATCAACGAGCAGTCCCCGTTCATGCGCGCCCGCTACCGGGACCGCGCGCAGCTCGACCAGTTCGTCCAGTCGATGATCCGCTTCGAGCTGTTGGCCCGCGCCGCCGAGCGCGCCGAGATGGGCGAGGACCCGGTCATCCGCCGCGTCGTGAACCAGAACAGCGTGCAGCAGCTCATCCGGCGCGAGTTTGACGAGAACCTTCGCCCGGACACGGTCGCCCTGGACGACGTGCGCGCCTACTACGAGTCGCACCCAGCGGAGTTCAGCACCGAGGAGATGCGGCGCGCCTCCCACATCCAGGTGGAGACCCGCGAGGAGGCCGAGCGCATCCTCGAGCAGGTTCGCGAGGCCGACACACGCACCTTCCGCACGCTCGCCCGCGAGCGTTCCATCGACACCGAGACGCGCCTCCGCGGCGGCGACCTCCGCTACTTCGACGAGTCGGGCCGCGCTCGCAACACCCGTGACCCGCGCGTCGACGAGGGGCTGGCGACGGCCGCCTTTGGGTTGACCGACAGCGGCGACGTCGCGGGTCCCGTCGAGGTGGGCGAGAACTTCAGCGTCATCCGCCTCACCGGCCGCCGACCCGCCGAGCACCGAACGCTCACGCAGGCCGAGCCCACCATCCGCCTGCGCCTCTGGCGCTCGCAGCGCCAGGAGCGCATGGAAGACTTCGTCGCTCGCCTCCGTCGCGAGGCCAACGTCGAAGCGCACTACGAGCGGCTCAGCAGCATCGAGCTCGACGATCCCACCCGCGAAGACCTGGAAGCCGACGGTGACAACCACGGCGACATGCCGAGCCGCCCGGCACCCGCAGCCGAAGAGTCCGAAGAGGCCGAAGAGCCCGCCGCCGACTGAGTTTGCGTTCGTGCGGTCGCCCTGGTTTTCGGGTGACGCTTTCGCGCCCCGTCGAGGGGTACTTCGGTGCGGAAGCGAAGGCCGGCGAGACAGGTGGACATCACGGGATCTCCGTGCAGCGCGCCGAGTCGTACGCCTCGACCTCCCGCCGGATCCTGTCTTCGAACGCGCCCGCTTCGCCCGAACCGTCCGCCCCGCGTACCGCCTCGCACTCGTCCGCTACGTCGCCGAGTGCTTGGTCCAGCTCCGCGCTCGCGGCCGACCAGTGGGCCCCTGCGAACGCCTCGGACTCAGCGAAGTCGTCGCACTCCTCATCACACGCGTCCCACTCAATGGTGATGTCTTGCCACCGCTCGCAGGCCGCACGTAGGTCGGCGAGTCGCTCGCGCACGGCCGCGCGCTCGGTGGGTGCGCATCTACTTGGGGCGGACGCGTTCTCGCTTGGCTCAGGGGTTCGCGCGGGAACGGGGAGGACGACCCTGACCCGCGCCAAGGCCTCTGCCGGACGAGGCTCGGTGACCGCCGTTCCGCCACATGCCCCCACGACGATGGCCAGCGCGCAGGATGCGGGGAGACCGAGCGACCGCGTCGCGCTCACTCCAACTCCAGGTGCTTGCGGACCTCCGCGATCACGCGTGCGTGCCGCTTCGCTCGCTCCTCTCTCGCCCAGGTGCTCGACTCCCACCACTTGTTGTTGATGGCGACGTCCACCGTTGCGCCTTCGGAACCCGGACGGACCCGAACGAACATCCAGTGGCCGTACGTGCGCCTTCCCGACATCCCGGCGGTCATCGGCGCCGACTGCACAAAGGTTGTCGCGTCGCCCTCCTCGATCCGCCCGTGTGGCTCGAAGCTACGCAGGCCCTCGAGCGCGGAGACGACCTCACCGGTCGGCATCCCGACGTTCATGGTCACCGTTTCGTTCGGCGACTCGGGATACCGCCTCGGCGCGCGGAACAGAATCCACCCGTTGAGCACGCCGACCAGCGTGACGAGCGCGCCCGCGACGGTGAGAAACAGGAGGGAGCCGGCGTCCACGAACGCAGCTTACATCCGGGGAGACCGAGTCACGCGCCGCACCCGATGGGGACGCGTGACCCCGATCCTCGCAGGCAGGTGCCTGGAGACCATTGACCCCACTCGAATGGGAACGATAGATTGCGGTCTGTGATGACCACCGACGATGCGCTTGCGGCCCCGTCCGCGACCAAAATCACCTACATCGACGGGCGGCCGACCACCCTGACGCTGCGGCGCTGCCAGCTGAGCATGATGCGGGGGGAAACCCTCAAGGACTACACCTTCGACCAGGACGTGGTCGGCATCGGCGCGATGGAAGACAACGATCTCGTCCTCGACGACGAAACGGTCAGCCGCAACCACTGCAAGATCTTCCGCGAGGGCGACCAGTACATCATCCGGGACCTCGGCTCGACCAACGGCACATTCGTGAACCGGGTGCGCATCCGGGAAGCCTTCCTGCACCCGAACTGCACGCTCACGTGTGGGCAGACGGACATCAAGTTCAACTCGTTCGACGAGCAGCTCCGCATCGTTCCGTCGGACCGCGACCGCTACGGGGACCTCATCGGACGGGACCGCTCGATGCGGGAGATCTACGCGATCCTCGAAAAGATCGCGCCGACGGACGCGACCATCGTCGTGGAAGGCGAGACGGGCACCGGCAAGGAGGTCGTCGCGCGCACGCTGCATCAGCAGTCTCGCCGCCGCGACGGGCCGTTCATGGTGTTCGACTGTGGCGCCGTGCCGGAGAACCTGATCGAGAGCGAGCTGTTCGGGCACGAGAAGGGCTCGTTCACGGGCGCCATCGCCACGCGGCAGGGCATCTTCGAGATGGCCAACGGCGGGACCGTGTTCCTCGACGAGCTGGGCGAGCTGCAGATCGATCTGCAGCCCAAGCTCCTGCGTGTGCTCGAGCAGCGTGAGGTGAAGCGCGTCGGCGGGACCAAGCCCATCAAGGTGGACGTGCGCGTGGTGGCGGCGACGAACCGTGACCTCGAGGAAGAGGTGCGCGAGGGCCGCTTCCGGGAGGACCTGTTCTATCGCCTCACCGTGGTGCGTCTCCTGCTTCCGCCGCTGCGCGACCGGCGCGACGACGTGGCGCTGCTGGCTTCGCACTTCCTCTCCCAGGGGCGCTTCAACCGGGATCGCCTCGGCGGCAAGAAGGTCAGCGGCTTCGCCCCCGAGGTGGTCGAGCGGCTGCTTCGCTACGGTTGGCCGGGCAATGTCCGCGAGCTTCACAACGTCGTCGAACGCGCGGTGAGCTTCGCCGAAGGCGACCGCGTCGAGCTCGTGGACTTGCCCGAGCACATCGGCTTCCCGCGCGGCGGGCTGCGCGGCGCGCTCGGGGCCGACACGACCAACCCTTCGGTCGAGCTGCCGGGCATGGCCGTCGACGACCTCGGCGGCTTCAAGGAGGCCAAGGAGCAGTGGGTCGCGAGCTTCGAGGCGGACTACATCCGCGCGCTCCTGAAGAAAAACGGAGGCAACATCAGCCACGCCGCGCGTGAGGCGGACATCGATCGGAAGTACTTCCGAAAGTTGATGAAAAAGTACGCGATCACCGCCGACGTCTGATCGCCGGCGGGATCGCCCGAGCGCTGAGCTCTCAGAGGTCCGCGACGACGCCTGGGGTCAGCCGCCGCGTCGTTGTCCCATCGCCGAGTTGTCCGCGGTTGTTGCTGCCCCAGCAGAGCACCTCCCCGCGCGCAGCGCACACGAGAAGCGGTCGCCGGCGCCGACCCCCACGGCCTCGGAGACGCCGCCGACGGTCGTCGGGGAAAGACGCTCCTCGAGGGTCCCGTCCCCAAGCTGACCTTGTGTGTTGCTGCCCCAGCACGCCACCAGGCCGGTCGCTGTGGCGGCACACGTGTGGCTCGCGCCTGCGGATGCAGCGGTGGCAACGAGGTCGGGCACCGACGCAGGCAGGCTCCGGTTGACGTCGGTTCCGTCCCCCACGCGGCCGTCGCCATTGAGCCCCCAACAATCCACCGAGCCCACACTTCGGACGGCGCACACGTGGTTCAGTCCTACGCTGACTTCGGCCGTATCCGAGAGTGACGCGACAAAGGACGGTGAGGTGTTTGCCTCGGTCGTCCCGTTGCCCAGCTGGCCGAAGTTGTTCCTGCCCCAGCAGAGCACCTCGCCGCCGGTGCGCTGCACACAGGTGGTCTCTGCCCCGACGCTGACCTGGAGGACGTCGCTGAGGCCCACGACTCGACTCGGCGTCGCACGGTAGATCTCGGTTCCGTCCCCGAGCACGCCAAGTTCGTTCGCCCCCCAGCAGGACACCGACCCGTCCTCGTGCACGGCGCATGTATGAGAGCCGCCGGCGCTGACCGAGATGGCGTCCACGAGTCCCACCACCGGCACCGGGCTCGAGCGCAGGAGATCCGTCCCATCGCCGAGTTCGCCAAACACGTTGGCTCCCCAGCACCTCACCTCGCCGGTGGCCAGACGGGCGCACGTGTGCCGGTCGCCTGCGCTGATCTCGACGGCGTCGTCGATGCCCAGCGTCGGCACGGGGGTCGTCCGGCGCGATGCCGTCCCGTCCCCGAGCTGGCCCGTTCGGTTGTCTCCCCAACACAGAACCTCGCCCGAGGCGCGAAGCGCGCAGGCATGGCCTCCCCCCACGCTGACCTCCACAATCTCACCGGGCGCGCCGGCGTCAGGCCCGACGCCAGCGTCGACCTCCATGGCCGCGTGTGGACGCTTCCACCCGGCTCGGCGCCAAGAAGGTCACCGGCTTCGCCCCGGGTGGGCATGGCGGTCGATGACCTCGGCGGATGAATCGGAAGTACGTCCGAAAGCGGCATGAAGAAGTACGCGATGACCGCCGATGTCTGAGCGGCCGCCGCGGCTCCACGCGACTTCAGTCCGTCTGCCCACTCCGAGAGGTCCTCGGCGGGATGCGGCAGCCGGCCTTCCAGTCATCCCCGTTGAATCCCCGGACGCTGGCTGCGTTGTCGTACTCATGACCCACCGACGTGCCCTGCTGGCGCTCCTCATTTGCGGATGCACGTCGACGCCGAGGCCGCCGGAGAGCACGGTGGCCGACCCGGCGCCGACGGTGCGCGACTGCGGGGCGTACGAGAGCCTCCGGGCTCGGCCGTGCAGTCCACCGCGCACCGCGGCGCAGCGTTGCATGCTCGATGCCTGGTCCCGGTGTGAGCCGGCGGAGCTGCGCGCGACGGGGGAGGGCGACGACAGCTTCTTCCGGCAGCGCCTCGCCATCGAACCCGCGAGTGACGGAAGCTGTGTCGTCCGCCAGGAGTCCGCCGACGGCCAGGTCGCCGAGGAGGCCGACACGTGGCCCGCGCAGCGGTTGGTGTGCGAGGAGCTGGCGTCGTTCGACAATGCGGCCGGCTGCCAGACGCTGTCCCCCGACGCGTGCCGCGCTGATGACCTGTTCTCGCCATCGAGCGAGCTGCGCAGGACTGGCCGACTCGAGGTCCCCCTCCCAGTTCGATGGCACGCAGGGGGGCAGCGACGGCTGACTCAACAGCGCCGCGGACCGAGAACCACCGAACGCGAGCACCGCCGACTTGCAAAAGAACGAACACGCTTGCGGTTTGGGGCTCCCGCGCCTAATGAATACTCATTCAGTTTTGACGCAAGGGAGCCCCGTACATGCCGTCGCCGTTCTCCGAGGAGCACGAGCTCTTCCGCAAGCAGGTCCGCGCGTTTGCCCTCAACGAGCTCGCTCCACACGCGGAGGAGTGGGAGCAGAGCCGCATCTTCCCGAGGGAGGTGTTCAAGCAGGCGGGGGACCTGGGCATCCTCGGCGCGCACTATCCGGAGTCCGCGGGCGGAAGCGGCGGTGACTACTGGTACAGCGTCGTCAAGAGTGAGGAGCTGGTGCGCAGTGACCTTGCCGGCGTGACGATGGCGCTGCTCGTGCAGAGCGACATGGCGACGCCTTGCATCGCGGAGCTGGGCACGCAGGCGCAGATCGACGAGTTCCTGAAGCCGGCGCTCGCAGGCGAGAAGATCGCCGCGCTCGGGGTGAGCGAACCCGGCGCGGGCTCGGACGTCGCAGGGATCCGCACGACGGCGAAGAAGGTCGGCGATGAGTACATCGTCAACGGCAGCAAGACCTACATCACCAACGGCACACGCGCGGACTTCGTCACGCTGCTGGTCAAGACCGACCCCGACGCCGGCTACGGCGGCATCTCGATTCTGCTCTTCCCGACCGACACGCCTGGGTTCAGCGTCAGCCGCAAGCTGGAGAAGATGGGCAACCACTCGTCCGACACGGCGGAGCTCTTCTTCGAAGACTGCAAGGTGCCCGCCCGCTACCTGCTCGGCGAGGAGGGCAAGGGCTTCTACTACCTGATGCAGAACTTCCAGTCGGAGCGGCTGATCGGCTCGACCAGCGCGCTTGCCGGCGGCTTCCACGCGCTCGAGCGCTCCATCGCCTGGGGCCGCGAGCGCGAGGCGTTCGGCAAGCCGCTCATCAAACGGGAGGTCTGGAAGCACAAGTTCGCTGACCTCTACACCAAGGCCTACGCGGCGCGCGCGCTCTGCTACGACGCGGTCACCGACTTCAACCACGAGCGCTACGAGAAGAAGTCCGACATCTCGTTCGAGACCGTGAAGAAGATCGCCATGTGCAAGTTGTTCGTCGGCGACGTGTCGAGCGAGATCATGGACACTGCCGTCCAGTTCCACGGCGGCATGGGTTACCTCGAGGAGCTCTGGGTAGCGCGCGCGTTCCGCGACCAGCGGCTGTTCCGCATCGGGGGCGGCACGAGCGAAGTGATGAAGTACATGATCTCCAAGATCATGGGTTGGTGAGCCACACGTCCTGAGGGAGAGAGATCATGACAAACGCATACATCGTCGACGCCGCTCGGACGCCGCGCGGCAAGGGCAAGAAGGCCAAGGGCGAAAAGCCGGGTGGCGGGCTCTCGGAGGTCCATCCGCAGGAGCTGATGGGCCAGACGCTCAACCACCTCGCGGAGCGCGCCGGGTTCGACAAAGCCAAGGTCGATGACGTCGTGCTCGGCACCGTCAGCCAGGCCAAGGAGCAGGGCGCCTGCATCGCGCGCAACTCGATCCTCGCGGCGGGCTGGCCCGAGGACGTCACCGGCGTGAGCCTCAATCGCTTCTGCGGCTCGGGCCTTCAGGGCGTGAACTTCGCGGCCATGGGCGTGATGAGCGGCATGCAAGACCTGACCGTCGGCGGCGGGGTCGAGAGCATGTCGCGCGTGCCGATGGGCTCGGACGACGCGAGCATCGACGGGCACAACCATCAGCTCCGAAAGCGCCTGGTTCAGGTGCCGCAGGGCATCAGCGCGGACCTCATCGCGACCAAGTGGGGCTTCACGAGGGACGAGCTCGACGCGTTTGCGCTCTCGTCGCAGAAGAAGGCGGCCGAGGCCATCGAAGACAAGCGCTTCGACGGCGCGATGTTCGCGGTCAAAGACCCGGCGAGCGGGGAGACCGTGCTCGACCGCGACGAGCACCCGCGCCCGAGCACGACGCTCGAGGGGCTCGGCCAGCTCCCGGCGGCGTTCGAGCGCATGGGCGCAATGCCGATGGGCCCGAACGGAGAGACCATCGACCAGCTGGCGTTGATTCGGTACCCGGACATCCCCAAGATCGAGCACGTGCATTCGGCGGGAAGCGCGAGCGGCATCGTCGATGGAGCGTGCGCGGTGTTGTTGGCCTCCGACGATGGGGTCGACAAGTTCGGGCTGAAGCCGCGCGCGAAGATCCGCGCGATGGCGACGGCAGGGGCCGAGCCGGTGATCATGCTGACCGCGCCCACCCCCGCCAGCGAGCGCGCGCTCGACAAGGCGGGGATGAAGGCGAGCGACATCGACCTCTGGGAGATCAACGAAGCCTTCGCCGTGGTGCCGCTCAAGACGATCCGTGACCTCGACATCGACCCGGACAAGGTCAACGTCAACGGCGGGGCCATCGCGCTCGGCCACCCGCTCGGCGCGACGGGGGCGATGCTGCTTCAGACGGCGCTCGATGAACTCGAGCGGCGTGACCTCACCACTGCGCTGATCACACTCTGCATCGGCGGCGGCATGGGCATCGCGACGATCATCGAGCGCGTGTAGCCGCGCCGGACTGTGATAAGCCGGGGGCGTGAGGCGCCGCCCCGGAACCGCGTGCACGAGCGCGATCGCACTGGCGGTCGCGCTCGTCGCGTGTGGGCAAGCAGAGCCGGATCCGGTGGACGAGCTGGCCCCCGTCGAGCCGACCCCCGTCGTCGAGACGGACCCCGAACCCGAGCTGGAGCGCGCGCAGGCCATCCCCGAGGAGACGGCCGCCATGCTCGAGGCGATCGGCTACGTGGACCGCGCAGCAACGGACAACCCGGACGTGCGCGGCGTGACGGAGAACGAGGGCGCCTCTCGCGGGCTCAACCTGTTCAGTTCACGGGATCGCGCGATCGCGCACCTCACCGACCTCGAAGGCGAGGTCGTGCACACGTGGCAGACGAGCGGCGCCGGGCGCGCGTGGATGCACATCGAGCCGCTGCCGGATGGCTCGGTGCTGGCGATCACGAAGGACCGGGACGTCGCTCGCCACGCGTGGGACTCGAGCCTGATCTGGCGCACCCCCGTGCGTGCACACCACGACCTCGCCGTGCGCGGCGACGGAAGCCTGCTGGTCCTGACGCGCCGGCCGGACCAGATCGAACTCAACGGGACGACGACGCCGGTGCTCACCGACGACATCGTCGAGCTCTCCGCGGACGGGGAGCGGGGCGCCGTGCATCCGCTGCTGCCGTTGTTCCAGGACGACCTGTCCAGCTACCGGCGCGGGCGTATCGCGGCGCTCTTCGAGTCCGGCGGCCGTGCTCAGGTGCTTCGCGCCGGGGGCGTCGGCGACGTCCTTCACACCAACTCGATTGCCATCCTCGATCACGACCTCGACGGAGTCGCGCCGGCCGGGTCCCTCCTGCTCTCGTTCCGCGCGACCAGCCGGATTGCGATCGTGGACGCGGCCGTCGAGCGGGTCCTCTGGTCTTGGGGCCGGGGTGAGCTGCAGGGACAGCACGACGCCACCCAGCTCGACAACGGGAACATCCTGCTCTTCGACAACGGCAACCGCCGCAACGCGAGCCGCGCACTCGAGGTCGACCCTCGAACCGACGAGATCGTCTGGCGCTACGAAGCCGAAGACCTCTACAGCATGCTGCGTGGCGGGGCCCAACGGCTCGACAACGGCAATGTGCTGATCACCGAGGCGGATGCGGGCCACGCGCTCGAGGTGACGCGCGAAGGGACTCGGGTCTGGGAGTTCTGGAACCCGGACGTGCGCCCCCGCGAGGGCGGGGGCTCGGAGCGTGCCGTGCTTTATCGGCTCAACCGGTTTCCGCGCACGCTGTTTGCGCCGCTGGCCGCCGAGTAGCGGGCGCCTGGCATGGAGCGGCACACCTCGAGGGGGCGTCTTGGCACGATCTCTCGTCGCGTCGGTGCGCAGTCCCAGTTCTGGCATTGGCACGCGACCTGCGCAGAGACGGGACATGACTGCCATGCTCCGCCGTTTTTCCTTCCTCATCGCGCCCGCTCTGCTCGTGGCTTGCATCTCCAGCCATGATCCGCCCACGGAGCCGACGTTGGACGTGGAGGCCGCGATCGCGGCCGTAACGTTGGGGGACGACTGCGTTCCGGCTGCGTCGGCGCCCCCCGCCGAGGATGACGAAGGGCGCTTCATCGCGGCGGACTGTGGCGAGGAAGGCCCGTGCGGGTTCTGCCAGCAGACGGGGATGAACCTCTCGCTGGAGGCCGGCGTCGAGGGTGACGCGGTCCCGTTTGAGGTCGTCGAGATCCGTGTCTACGACATGGAGACCGGCGCGCTGGCCGACACGCTCGACGCGCACGCCGCACAGATCTTCCGCGCCGACGCCTACGAGGCGTGGGACCAGACCATCGCGCCCGGCGACGTGCTCTCGGTCCGGTACGACTCGACCGCGCCCGACTGGGCCGCCATCGGCGGCGGGGACTCTTGGTCCACGCATGGCATGAGCTTCCGCGTCGAGATGGACGTGCTCATCGACGGCGTCCCGCGCACGCTCGACTTCTCGCCCGCGAGCCGTGAGGCCGAGATCGTCACCTGAGCCATGCGCACACGCGCAGAGGGTAGGATGGGCCGGGACATGCGTGTTCTCGGCCCATCTTCGTTGTGGCTCCCGGCTGCGGCCTCGTTCCTGATGTGCGTCGCGCTGCTCGGGGCGTGTTCCGAAGCAGCGCCGGCACAGAACCCTGAGTCGTCCGAGCCCGAGGTGGCTCCGTCCGACCCGCTCGAAGGACTCGAGCCGTGGTCGGACGCGTGGATTCTCGCCCACGCTCCGGCCTACCTCGACGATGTGCAGGCGCGTCGCGCCGGGCTCGAGGCGTCGCTTCTGAACGAGGAGAACCTCTACGCACGCACACGCCTCGGCGCATACGGTCGGGGGAACGCCGGTTGGGACGCGTTGCCCGAGTGGAACCCGCGGACGGCGCCCATGAGCGGTGCGCGCGCGGCGGCGTTCCAGCGGGGAGAGGGGCTGTCGCTCGAGGGCCTCGTGCCCATGTGGGACGGTGAGCAGCCGACGACGTGGGAGGGCTGGCGCCAGCTGGGGCGCAGTGTGTTCTACGAGCTGCCGCTCCGGAGTGAGCCTTTCTGGGAGGTCGCCCTTCGTTCTCCCGAGCGCGGAGAGGAACTCGGCGTCGAGCGCGCCGAGGACGGGAGCGTGCCTGGGCTCGTGGTGCTGCGGGACATCGATGGCCGCGCCAAGGTCGGCATCACCTGCGCGCTGTGCCATGCGGCACGCGTACCGGGCTCGTCGACGGTCGTCGAGGGGCGGGGACGCCGTACGCTGGACTACGGCGCGCTCCGGCTGGCGTACTTCGAGGCTCACGGGCAGGAGGTCGACCCCGACGTCCGCCGGCGGTGGGAGAGCTGGGGCCCCGGTCGCGCGGACGTGTTGGAGGACATCGTCGAGACGCCGATCGCGATCCCCGACTTGTACGGGCTCCGGAACGAGCGGTTGTTGACCCAAGCGGGGACGATTCGGCAGCGCTCCCCGATGGCGCTGCTCGCGCGCCAGGAAACACAGTACATCCAGGCCAACCACCACCACACACGCCCGCCCCGCGCGCTGGTGTTCGCGTTGGCGGTCTATCTCTACGCGCTGGAGCCCCCCGCCCCCCGTGCCCCCGTGGGCGCGCCGGAGGTCCGCGCCCGGGGCGCCGAGGTCTTCGCGGCCGAGTGTGTGAGCTGCCACGAGAACGCGGCCGGCGCGGGCGACCGCCTCATCGAGACGGGCATGATCCGCACGGACGACGAGCTCGCGAACGGGGCCGCGCGCGGCACCGGAGGCTACCGGCCGTCTCCGCTCATCCGGGTGCGCGACGCGGGCCCGTACCTGCACCACGGGGCGGTCGGAACGCTGCTGTCGCTGCTGTCGGCTGAACGCCTGGCCGAGGACTACGCCGACGGTCCCGCGGGCCCCGGCCCGGTGCTCGGGCACACCTACGGTCACGACCTGTCGGAGAGCGATCGGCTCGCGCTCCTGGCGCACCTGACGACGTTCTAACAAGCGGTTGATGCACTGACCGTGATGGATCTCGGTCGCTTCCCGGGTGAGAGGCGCGCGGAGCAGTGGATCAACGGGCTGCTACGCCTGCATCGTCGAGGCGACGCGCTCAACCACACCCAACCGCACGGCGGCGCGCTCCGCCGAGAGAAGCGCCGCGTCGAGCAGCATGCCCTCCGGTCCCACCCAGTCTCCGGCCAAACACGCCCATGAAGGTCCGGCGTCGTCGATGTCGGGGCGCGCCGCGAGCCCGCCGTCCTCGGCTTCGGGCAGCGCGTGCATCACCGTCATCGCCGGCGCGTAGCGCGCGTGGACGACATGGGTGGCGAGGTCGGGGTGGGCAGCGGCGAGGCTCGCCTCGAGCGCGGACCGTATCCCCTTCGGAGCGGGCTCCCCGGGCGTGAGGTAGCGGGCGACGTGCACGACCGAGCTGCCCGCCGGCGCGACGCGTGCGCTCACCGAAGGGACGGACAGATACGTGGGCTCGTCCGCGCCTAGAACGATGCTCGCCACGCCGGGGAGGGCGGCGCTCGCGACATCCAAGCAAGCCGCCCGGACGGCCACCGCGGTGCGCGCATACTCCACCAGGCAAGGCGACGCGCTCGCGCCGAGGAGGCGCGCTGCGACTTTGGGGGACACGGCGAGGAGGACCGCGTCGGCGTTCACGATGCGTTCGTCGACGAGCGTCACGCCTTCCGGGCCCACCGCAGCGACGCGGACCTGGTCGTGCAGCGTCACCCCCCGCTCCCGCAGCGCGCCCAGCATCGCGTCGACGATCGACTGCCAGCCGCCGTGCACATACAACACGCCTTGCAGTCCGGCCGCGAGCTGCCCCATCGCCGCGCCGGCGCTGAATCGCTCGGGCGCGTTCACGTACGACGTGAGCCGAACCAGCATCTCGGCCACCTTGCGTGCCGACCCGGTCAGGCCTGCGTCATTCAGCCACGCCGACGTCGGCACCGCATGGAGACCGCGGGCCCTCCGCTCGGAGATGCGCGCCAACCACCGCGCGAGCACGAGCTTCTCGGACATGCGCAGCGCGCGATGCGAGAGCAGCCCCATCGCCCCCGACGGAAGCGGTACGGTTTCGCCGTCCAGCACCATGCGGAAGCCGGCGGGCTTCGGCGCGCCTCCCTGGACCTCGATGCCCTGCCGGCGGAGGAGCGCGTTCGAAGCGGGATAGAGCGCGTGGGGGCCGAGGTTCAGAGGGTAGCCCTCCGGGCCGAGGCTGCGCGCGCGACCCCCGAACGCACCCGACTCGAACACGCTGACCTCGTGCCCCTGCTGGGCGAGCGTGAGAGCTGCAAACAGCCCCGCGGGGCCTCCTCCAACGACGGCGATGTGACGCATTTCGATCTCCTTCGAGAGACCCACGTCCAAGGCGAACGCACCGTTACAGCCGAGCGCGTGTAACGTCTCGACCCGGTCGTACGTGCCTTCTCCGAGGAGATGGCACGATGACCTCGATTCCCATGTTTGACGCCGCTTTCACCGCCCACCGCGCCACGATATTTGGTCTCTGCTATCGCATGACCGGCAGCGCGGCGGACGCAGACGACCTCGTGCAGGCGACCTTCGAGCGGCTGCTCGAGAAGCCCCCGTCCGACCTCGACGCCCCACTCCGTCCATGGCTCTGCACCGTGGCGACGCGCCTTTCCATCGACGCGCTACGCAAGCGGCGGCGGGAGAGCTACTTCGGTCCCTGGCTGCCGGGGCCCGTCGAGACGAGCGTGCTCGCCGAGGACGTCTCCCTCAGCCCCGAGGCCCGCTACGGCGCGCTCGAGAGCGCGACGCTGGCGTTCCTGCTCGCGCTGGAGGTGCTCGACGAACGCCAGCGCGCGGTGCTGGTTCTGCGAGATGTGTTCGGGATGAGCGGCCCAGAAGTCGCCGGCGTGCTCGAGACCTCCCCGGGGAATGTGCGCGTGCTGCTCCACCGCGCGCGCGCGGCCCTCGCCAAGGAAGACCCCGTGCGTCCGGTCACGAAGGAGGCTCGAGAAGAGACGTCGAAGCTCATGCAGGCGCTCCTGTTCGCGCTCTCGAGCGGCGACACAAAGACAGCGATGGGGCTGCTCGCGACCGACTCGGTGAGCATGAACGACGGCGGTGGCGAGTACATCGCCGCGGTGGTGCCCGTCCGCGGTCCCGAGGCCATCGCGCGGCTCTACCGCAACATCCAGCAAGCGGGCGGCGCGCCCAGCGGCTTCGGCGCAGGGGATCACAACGGCATGCCCACGATCTGGATCACGTACCAGCGAAGCTCACGCTACGCCCCACGCGCGCTGTTGTCGGCGGACGTGCGAGACGGGCAGGTCCACCGACTCTATGTGGTGTTGCATCCGCGGAAGCTCGCCGGGGTTCAGTTCGGCGCAGACGCGCCAGCCTGACGCGCGCCCTCAAGCGAAGACATGCGCAATGCGCACGAGTCTCTCTGGCACGGGCCGTGCGGTACGCAGGGCGTGCGTTGGTTTTGGCTCATCGCGGCACATTGCCTGCTCCTGCTGCCCACCGTGGCCGAGGCGCAGTTGACTGCTCCGGGCGCAACTCACGACGCGCGCGGACGGGACCTCGGCCGATCGCTCGGGGACCCTCGTCTGCCGAGTGCCCCCTCCACGAGCTGGGCGTTCGACCTCTCGGTCGCGTCGAGCCTGCCCCTCGGGTGGGAGCTCGAGGCGCAGGCGACCGCGCCCGAGGGCTTCTTCGTGCGCGCGTCGGCGGGTCACATGCCGTCGCCCTATCTCGAGGGCGTGGCGTCGGCGCTCGGGGACGCGGAGGTCTACCGGCCGCGTCTTCGTCCGGTCGTCGACGATGTGGTCGCCAACGGCGCCTGGACGGTGCGCGCCGCGGTGGGATGGACGGCGTTCGATGGGCTCGAGCTGGCGCTCGGGTACACGCTGCTCGCGGCAGAAACCGGCATGCGCCCGAACAGCGTAGCGGCGGCGCTCAACACCAGCGTGCGTTTTACTCCGGGCATGGACTCGGTGCCGCTCACCGTCCGCCTGCACGCCGTCAGCGGGCGGGTGGGCTGGCGTGCGCTCCTCGACGAGATGTGGACCTTGCGTGTCGCGCTCGGCTGGACGCACACCTTCGCGGTCGACACCGAGCTGGACGTGCCGGCCGAGATGCGCGAGCGAGACGGGGACCCCGCGAGCACGCTCGAGTCCCGGCTGGCGGACGGTCTGAGGGAGTACGGGTTCACCCCCGAGGTGTCGTTGGCCCTCGGGGTCCGCTTTCGCTGACGTTCGGCTCAATACAACCCGGGCGGCGGACGCCCTCCACCGTCGGCAGGGTCGGCGACGAAGCGCGCCGCGATCGCGGCGGTGCGGTGCGAGAAGCGCTCGGGCCGCCGTGGCACGACGAGGGTGAGCAGCGCCCGGCGGTAGGCGTCGCGCCCTTCCGGGTCGAGACGCTCGAGACGAAAACAAGCCTCCGCGGTCTTGACCGCGTGCGTCGCGAAGATGGGTCGAACGTAGGCGCGGTGGAGCGCATGTTCGGCGAGGGCGCTTGCAAACGCGCCGAGAGGAACCGAGTTGCTCGCATGCAGCGCGGCGGTGAGGTCGCGATCGCGGAGCGCCGAGGGGAGGTCCCCGGCGCCGAGTTCGCGTGGTCCAGGGGTGGTCCGGTCGGCCTGTCGCAGCTTCCCAACGAAGGCGGCTGATTGGACGGCGAAGCGGGCTCTGTCGGCTCTGGAGCACGGCAGGCTCAACGCGGCCTCGGCGAAGGTGAGTGCATGGCTCACGCTGAGGGCGGTCACGGGGGCGTCCGTGCGGCCTTCCCACGCGTCGTCGAAGCGCCCGAGACGAACCGCCGCGGCGCGCGCACTCAAGCGAAGCAGTGTGTTGGGGTGGGCGCCGCGGTCCAGCGCGTTCAGGCACGCACGGACCGCGCTCCGTTCGGAGTCCAGCACGGCATCGAGGTAGGGGCGGGCCGGGACGGGCGCCTCTCCTCCTGCGCTCGCCTCTGCGATACCCTGGTGGGTCGCGCCCCAGCCGGGGAGCGCGCTGTCGAACGTCGACCATCCGAGCGTGACGACCAGCGCGGCGAACACTTCCTCCGCGACGCTCGGATACCGTCGCGTGAGCTCGAGCGCCTTCAGCGTGAAGATGACCCCGTGGCCGTAGTCGGTGAGGTCGCGCGAGAGCCAGGGCGCAAGTCCGTTGCGCACCGCGTCCACGATCGATCCATCCCGCGCGATCCTGCGTGCGATGCCCTCCGCTTCGGCCCGCTGTTCTGCTTCGAGTGCGTGTCGAAGACCGGCCGCGCCTCCTGATCTCGCCTCGGCGCGCGGCCGTGGCGGCGCGTGCAGCAGCGGCTCTCCCACCAGCACAGAGATCGCCGCCAAGGCCGGCGCCGGGTCCACCTGCCCCTCCGCGGTCCAGCGGGCGACGTCCGCGAGCGCGGCCAGACCATGCTCGAAGCCGTACGGCGCGCGCCCCGCGGCGTCCTCGGCGATCGCCGCCAACGGCTCGCCGCCGAACGACTCGAGTCGGAGCCCTTCTCGCATGACGCTGCCGAAGCTCCCGTCTCGGAGTTTCGCGGCGAGGCTACCCGCGATGCGCGTCCGCTCCTTCACCGGGTCCAGCGGCTGCTTGTGCACGCAGATGCGGCCACCCGACACCTCCGCCGGGTAGCGCCGGACCGCCTCCCCGCCGAACGTGCAGGCCCCACTCGACAGCTCGAACTTCCAGTTGTGCCAGCAGCACGTGAGCACCCCGTCGCGCACGGCGCCCCCGCTGAGCGGGTAGCCCTCGTGTGGGCAGCGGTCATCGAGCACGTGGAGCGCGTTGCCCTCGCGCACGCAGACGAAGCGTTGCCCTTCTGCCTTGCGCAGGGTGGGCTCGCCGTCGGGGAGGGTGTCGAATTCGCCAAGGTCCAGCATGCGCCCAGCCTGACCCAGCGAGTCCAACGAAGCCGAACCCGCTCCAACGAACGAGCAGAACTCTTCCCAGGGAGCGTGTGGGAGGTTCAGTCGACCGTGAGCAGCGCGTCGAGTGAGAAGAGGCCGCCGTCGATGGTGTCGACGCCCGCGCCCCGCGCGTACACGTCGAGGGGTCCATACCCGGCCGCGCGGTAGTGGTCGTAGTCCTGCGCGAAGCGGTCATCGAGGTCCATGTCGATGTTGAGGCGTACGTCGCGCGCGTCCTCGTCGACGAGCGACAGGAGCCCGTACGCTGCGACGGCTTCGGGGTGTCGGCCGATGCGCCGGGAGTCTTCGCGGAGTCCGTCGAACAGACCGGTCAGCACCCGGACGCGCGCCCGCGCGATGGACTGCGCGGTTGCCTCTTCGTACTGCACGCCGCGGTCGCGATCGACGGGCACGAGGATCTCGATGGCGTTGGCGCCGATGGTGCCGAGCCCGTCGATGCGGGAGCTCTCGACCGCGAGCAGGGACTCGTACCGCTCGGCGGCGGCTTCGAAGCGGATGCCGAGGGCAGAGAGGTCGGTTCGGCGGGCTTCGTTGCGCTCCTGCGCGATGCGATCGGCGGTGTCGCCTCGGTCGACCTCGATGGCCTCGAGGTAGCGGTAGACGGCCTCCTCGAGGTCGCCGCCTGAGTGCTCGAGCAGGATGTTGCCGAGGCTGCGGTCATCGAGCCGGTATCCCATGACGACGGACGCGTTCGGTCCGACGAGCGAGGCGGCGGGCTCGACGGTCGCCTGCGCGGTCATGCGCAGCGCGCCGGCGGCCATCAGCATCGCGCGCTGGTCGGCGTCGAGGCCGGACGAGGCCGCCTCGAGCGCAGCGACCCCTTCGGCGCGGAGCGACACGACCTGCGGGTCGGCCAGCACGTCTTCGCGGCAGTCGGCACCCGGCCCGCTGGACGGCGAACACTGGGTCTCGACGTAGCGCTCGAGCGCGTTACCCGGTCCCTCGATGGCGGCCAGCGCGTCGGGGCCGGCCAGGGCGACAATCATGGCGTCGATGTGGTCCAGCATCCGGTCCCGCTCCATGAACTCGTCGCCCTCGACGATCTCCACGAAGAGGTTCGCCTCGCCTTCGGCGCGTCCCGGGTTCGACGGGTCGAACACGAGCCCCGCCAACCCCACGCGCGTGAACCCGTGGCTGCTGAAGAACCAGCCTCGGTCCCGGTGCAGCGATTCGAACATCAAGGAGCGTGCGCCGCCGGGGGTCTGCACAATGGTCGTGCCCGACTCCTCCACCTCGCGGCGGAAGAAGCGCATGCCGAGGATCTCGACGCCGGCGCTGCTCGTGGCCGAGACCCCGGAGCGCAGCAGATCGAGCTCGGACACGACGCCCGGCTCGCTTTGGCCGGCGAGCGCCTGCGCCAGTCGGACGTCGCCGCGGAGCGCTTGGGTGAGCGCCTGTTCGGCGTCGGGACCCATCGCGTCGAGGTCGAAACGGAAGCGCGCCACGCTCACGCGAGAGCGGCGCCCGCTGCGCTCGACGCTGGCTTCGATGAGGCTGAGCTTGTCGTTGAGCTGGGACTGGAGCGCGCGGTCGACGGCGCGCCCGAGGTCGACGTCGAAGCCGGCGAGGTTGAGGTTCACGTCCGTGAGGCCCGAGACGCCCCATCCATCCGAGAGCGCGAGCCGCGCCAGGCGGGAGCGCGCTTCTGAGGTGCCGACGTCGACCACCACTTCGCCGCCGGGGAGCCGAACGAGCTGGACGTCGAGCTGTCCCTCGATGCGCGTGCGGAGCGCGGCCGAGAGCACGAGCTGATAGGTGATGGCCGACGCGGGCTGCGCCACCAGGAGCGGGACTCCGGCGCCGACGTTGATGCCCACCGCGCCACTGCCGGACAGGGCGAAGCTCTCGCCCGGCTTCATCGCCCGAAGGTCCTGGACGTCCCGCGGCAGCACAAACCCGCGCGTCTCTTGCGCGGCACTGAGAATCGAGCCGGTCGTCGCCTCGAGCTCACGGTCGAACGCCGCGATGACCCGGCTCTCGAGGGTGGCGTTGGCCGTGAACCCGACCGTCGCGGCCGCGTCTCCTTCTCCCAGTCCACCCGCGTCGAAGCGCCAGTTCGGGTCGACGCCCGCTCGCACCGAGAACGCGGCCTCGGCGAACACGATGTCGCCGCTGCTCTCGAGATGGTCCCGCCGCGCCCGGTTCACGACTGTCGTCAGCTCACGGTCGCCGTAGCGCTCCGTCAGCCCCGAGGTGAGCACGGTCAGGTCGTTGAGCGTCAGCTCGTCCGGCCCCGGATCCACCGCGTACAGTTCGGGCGCCTCGACCTCGACGGCCGCGTTGTCGAACGCGAGTGCGTCGTTGAGACCATCGGAGGCGAGCCCTGACGTCACCGACAACAGGTCGCCGAGATCCACATCGCCGGCTGCACGGTAGACGCTGCGAATGTTGCTGCCGATGCCGTCGCACTTGCCCGAGCACTCGATGCCGAGCGTCTCTTCCTCGCCCGCTGAAGTGGGCGCGCAGTGGACGAGCATGAGCGCGGTGAGCGCGACGGAAGCGGCCTTGGTCGAGGACATCGGGGGCACTCTAGCGTGTCGTGAGGAGGACATGCAGGTCCACCGCCTGCGACCCCTCACGCACCGTCCTTAGACGGGGTCACATCCCGCGGAGGGCAGACACGCGCGCGACGATCGCGCCCAGCGCCCCTTCGAAGTCCCCGCTGGCGTTGAAGCGATCGCTCCCCGGCTGCCCGAGGTCCATCAGCATCTGGTCCACCTGCTCTGCCGCGGCGGAGCCCTCCAAAAGGAAGAGGACGAAGGTTCCATCCGAGGTCAGCGCGGCCTGGACGTCGGGCCACTCGGCAGCGCCCATGCCCATCGGGTACGGATCGAACAGCCCGCTGCTGGTGGTCGACGGCCCGTTGTGGTTGAGCGCGTCGGTGTAGACGATCACGATGCGCGTGACGCCGGAGGCCCAGCAGCCCCCGTCCGACCGACCGGAGCTGCACGTCAGCGGTGTCGCCGAATCCGGAGGGGTCCCGCCGGCCAGCACGCTGAGTGCCTCGACCCCGCTCTCCGGACCGTCTCCGCCGCTGAACGAGGGCAGGGCTGCGAGCGCGACCTCGACCTCGCTGGCGGTGGAGACGGGCTCGCTGACGCCGTGGAAGGGCTCGTCGCTGAAGCCACCGAACGCGCCCTCGGGGAAGTCGGCATACGCGGCCACGCCGATGGACACGTCTCCCAGAGCGAGCAGGGGGGCCACGAGGTTGTCCTCGATGGAGGTGAGGTTGGTTTCGAGACGGCCCGCCTGGGACCCGGTCATGTCGAACAGCAGCATGACGTCGATGCCGCTGATCTCCTCGCAGGCGCCCGCGCTGAACGTGCATGCGTCGGTACACGTGAGCAGTCGCGCCTCGCCAGCGGGGCATCCCGTCGCGTCGCGCTGCACGCTCCCCGGCTCGCAGATGCCTTCACCCATGCAGGCTGCGCTGTCGTCCCAGGTGCATCCGGTGACGCATCGCCGCACACGTGTCCCACACATCCCGCAGTCGACGGTCTCCGTGCCTCCGGCCGCGCAGACACCCTCGTCGCCGCAGACGGCGTACTCCCAGATGCCGCTCGACGCGCAGAAGCGCTCTTGGCTCCCGCAGCGATCCCCGCAGGACACCGTCTCGAGCGCCCCCGGGGTGCTGCACCCGTCGGCTTCACACACGCCATCGGGGGCGTAGACGCAGGTGTCGCCGCAGAGGACGTCACGGGTTTCTCCGCTTCCGCACCCATCGCTGGAGCGGCTTCGCGTGCCCGGAGCGCATTCACCTTCGCCGGTGCATTCGGAGGTCACTTCCCATTCGCACGCGGCGGTGCAGCGCGCGGCTTCGCTGCCGCAGTTGCCGCACGCCAAGTCGGTGAGCGTACCCGGCTCGCAGACGCCCTCGTCGGAGCAGACGCCGTAGCTCCACGTCCCTCCCGCTGCGCAGAACCGCTCCACCATCCCGCAGTTGCCGCACGACACGGTCTCGAGGGCACCGGGGGTGTCGCACGGCTCCGGGGGACCGGCGTCCGGTGGGCCCGCATCGGAGGGCCCGCCGTCCGCGGGGCCTCCGTCGGGCGTGGGCCCGGAGTCCGGCCGCGGGCCGCTGTCGGGCGTGGGGCCAGCGTCCGGCCGCGGGCCGCCGTCCGGTGCCGGACCGCTGTCCAGACCAGGAGTCGCGTCCGCCCACGGGAGGTCCCCGTCCTGCGGGAGCCCCCCGTCGTTGTCATGCGACTCGCCGCAACCCACGAGAACTAGACCTGCCGCGAGCACCCCGATCCACGCTGCCTTCATCGCCATCTCCCCCGCGAGCGCACGAGGGCCCGCGATGGAGCCTACGCGCCGAGAGGCGGCATCTTCCTCAAAACCAATTTCGGCGCCTCGGCGGGCGGGATACGGCGCGCTTTCGCAGGGTCGCTCGTCGTCGGCACCATCGAAATCGCACCGCATCGCGCTCCGCGCTCCTTCCGAAAGCCCTCTGCAGCGGTGCATCGGCGAGGAGCGACGCGCCGCAGGGGGCCCGGTCCCGCCGGCGAGGCGCATCGCGACTTCCGCCCGAGGACATCTACTCTGCGCCGACGGCCTCCGAGAGGTGCGTGACGATCGCCTCGTTCACTGCGCGGCCGTGCGTGAGCGGCGCCATGTGTCCGGCGTCTTCGAAGACACGCAGCGACGCGGCCGGCATGGTCTCGGCCAACACGGTCACGAGCCGCTGCGCCGCCAGCGGGGACTCACTCGCCGTCATCAGCAGCGTAGGCACGGTGAGCCCGGCATAGGCCTCGTGTGGGGTGCGGTCGGCGGTCAGCGAGCGGACCTCTTGGTAGACCTTGCGGCCCACCGTCAGGAACGCCTCCCGTGAGGCCGGCTCGAGCGAGGCCCAACGGCCCGGCCCCTGCCACCAGTCGATGAAGCGCTCGAGCCAAGGCTCGTCTCCTCCGACCGCGTCGTCGAAGAAGCGGCCGTCGTCGTTCTCTCCCTCGAGGTTGCGGATGGCCACGGCTTCGCCCGCGCTGTAGAGCACGCCAAACGCGACGGGCTCGAAGAGCGCCATCGAGAGGACGCGGGCGGGCGTCTCGCGGGCGAGGGTCAGGCCGACGAGTCCACCGTACGAGTGGCCGACGACGTGGACCTCCGGCACGTCGAGCGCGTCGAGGAGGCGGCGAACGAGGACGACGTCCTGGTTGAAGTGAAACGGCGCGTCGCGCGGCACCCCGGAGCTGCTTCCGGTCCCCAGGAAGTCCGGCGCGATGAGCCGATAGTCGCGCCCGAGCTGGCCCATGAGACGCGCCCACTGACGGGACCCGAGTCCGCCCGAATGAAGCAAAAGCACCGCGGGCCCCGCGCCAACGTCGCGAAAGCCCACGGTGTGTTCGTCGATCGAAAGCTGCTTCATGGGCGGGGCATTCCATGGGCGCCCCGCTCCGTCGAGAGCTCCGGTCAGGCGGCGGGAGCGCAGCGCACGGTCACGGTCGTGGCGCGGTGCAGCCACTCCCAGACGCGCACCTGGTAGGTGCCCGGAGTGAGGTCACGGACGATGCGGCTGTCGCGCCCCTCACCGGAGTCGGAGTCCTGCTGCAGCTCGACGCCGTTCTGGTCGATGGCCATCTGCGCGTCGTGTTCGCCGGAGTGCGCGTCGCACTGGTAGCGGCCGGGCGCGGTGATCGTCAGCGGGAGCGCGACCTGTCCGGCAGGCCCTTCACCTGCGGGGACGGCGACGGCGGCGGGGGCGCCCAGCGTGAGCGGCGTGCCGGCGGCCACGGTCGGAGCGGGGGCGGAGGCCGGGGCGCAGCGCACGGTGAGGCTGGCGGCGCGGTGCATCCACTCCCAGGCGCGCACGTGATAGAGACCGGGGGCCAGGGTCCGGGTGAGGCGGGCGTCGGTCCCCTCGCCGGAGTCGGAGTCCTGCTGGAGCACCACGCCGTTCTGCACCAAGGCGAGCTGCGCGTCTCGAGCGGTGTTTCCGTCTTGCGCATGGGCGTCGCACTGCACGTTGCCGGGCGTGGTGATGGTCAGGGCGAGCTCGGGCTGGCTTCCGGGGCCCTGGCCAGCGACGACCGCGAAGGTGACCGGGACGCCGAGCGCGATGGCCGCCGGCGCGGGCGGGGCGGACGGAGCGAGGATGCAGGTGACGCTGATGATCCCCGCCCGGCGCCGCCACTCCGACACGTGGATGTCGTAGGTACCGGGTGCGAGCTCGGTGGTGATGCGCGCGTCGTATCCCTCGCCCGAGTCGCTGTCTCGGGCGAGCTCCTGTCCGTTGGAGACGATGCGCATCTGGGCGTCCAGGGCAGCAGCGCCGTTCTGTGCGTGCGCGGTGCACTGATACCGCCCGGCCTGGGGCACGGTGAACCGAATGGGAGGGGCTGCCGTCTCGGCGGCAACACCGTCGGCCACCGCTTCGACGGCGATCTGCGTGGGCGCGCCGAGCGTCAACGTCGGCGGCGGGGGCGGCGTGGGGGCGGGGGCGGGCTCTTCATCACTGGATCCGAAGCCGCATCCGGCGGCAAGAAGGAAGGCCACGGGAAGGGTCAAGGTGCGTCGGGTCATCGAGGTCTCCATCGAGGGTGAGTCCGGCGGGCCGCTTCGCACGAGCGCCTCCTCATGGAGGCGCATCGCGAAGAACGTGGTCGCCCGGCCGTGACCCAGCCTACTGCAGGCCGCGTGCCGCTCTGTCTCCGGGGGCTGGCCCCGTTCGCGTCGCTGAGCGCGCGCGCCGCTCACTGCGCGCTCACTCTCCGCTCAACGCGGCTCGTCCAGCTTCAGCGCTCGATGCCG